>NZ_JBCEZS010000007.1:0-299948 GCF_038448625.1 Bacteroides sp. GD17 | reverse complement strand
GGGGATTCTTCTAACGAAGAACTTTCGCCTACCGGCGATGAGTATTCAATGCTTTAAACTTCAAGGAAAATATTATAACATCTGCTCTTTTGCTTGCTTATACGATGAAGCTTGAAGATTAGTAATCATGCCGTGCAAAGATTAGTAATCATGCCGTGCGAAGATTAGTAATTGCATTCCCTGCAGATTATTATCTTTCTATGATTTCTATGAATTCGGGTTCTATGTAGGCGGTTGCGACGGCTACGATGCCCGGTATCTTGATGACGATCCGTTTACTTCGTTTGCCCTTTACTTTCAGAAGTACCCCTTCCACGCCATCGAATGCTCCTCCGTGTACACGTACTTTTCTGCCTTTTTCCAGGCAGACTTCTTCCGGCTTATAGTATGTGAGATCTTCCTCGTATTTCTGTGCCACTTTTATGAAATCCTGCATCTGACTGCCGGGTACGATAATGATTTTTCTTCCCGCATCCGCTTTTTGCGTGATATATTGCAGATAAGGATTTCTTGTTTTGAATTCAGTCAAAGCCGATTTGGTGGTACGGACAAAGACCAGGTTGGAAATGGCAGGGACAAGTACCCGCTCTTTTCTTCCGTGATGTTCTTTGATGGTATAGCACATGGGAATGAAACTTTCAATATTTTCTTTCTTCAACTCCNTGGCAGGGACAAGTACCCGCTCTTTTCTTCCGTGATGTTCTTTGATGGTATAGCACATGGGAATGAAACTTTCAATATTTTCTTTCTTCAACTCCTTCTGTGCATGTAGTTCCTTTTTGTAAGCATACATGGCATACCAAACGGTAGTTTCTTCACCTTCTTTTTCCGTCGTGTTATACATTCTTTTATTCTGAATTTTATTGTGTTATGCTTGCGTTAGGGCATACCTTTGGGACCTTGAAGACGCTGCAATGCAGTGTATTTCAATTAGTTAATCGTTTGTTTACTCTAATATCCCCTTTTTAATTTTGTACTGTCTCTATATAAGAGACAGCACAACGTGTATAACCGCCAATAAATCAGTTTATTACAGATGATTATTTTTTGCTTAATGAGACGCCTTTAATGTTTTTTCATCGGTTATTGAAGCAAGTTTATAAAAAATAGGGATTGACTATATATTTAAATAATTAGTACTTCTAATTATTTTATATGAATGTAAAATGTTGATCTTTAAAATATTGAATTCTTGTTGCAAACAATTTTATTAAATTTTTCCTTGCTTATATTTGCTAATGTCTGCACTAATTAATACTTTTGTCAGTGCTTTGTGCTGTCTCTTATATAGAGACGTTACTAATTCTTTTGTAGAATCAGTTGCTATTATTTCGATTATGAAAGGATAAATAAGCAAGATTTTTCAATTAAAATCCTCTGTTGTTTGAGTGTAGTTGTAGAGGTGATTTTTCTTTTTTCGGCTATCTTGATATGAAAAGAAGGTTTTATTTTGCTTTTCCTTTTTCTCTTTCTTATATTTGTATATTCAATTAAAAGAAAATATGAAAGCTAAAGAACCTGCATCCGTTTATTATACCCCCTCTATGGTTAGAGCCCTGCAGCGACATATTCAGCGGAGGATAGAAAGTGAAGAGGATCCGGATAAGTTGTCACAGATTAGCCGTTTATTGGCATTATCTTCAGATGAAAGTGTTTTTGAAGAACGCTATTTGCGAGCTAAAGCTTTTGCCAAAGCTCATTTTGATGAAGATTATGTAGCAAGTTTGGAAGCTCGTAACTTTCTGGTGGATGAGCCCTTTCCACTTTGTGACTTCACTGATGAAGAGTGGGAAAGAGAGATGGAAAATGCAGAGGCGAGTGGGGTAGCATCTGATGAGGAAGTAGAAAAAATGTTCTCTATATGGAAAGACTACGAGTAACTTGGAGCAAAACAGCTATACGTGCTTTTTATGATGAGGCTTTATGGTATCAAGTAAATAAAGGTGGGCAATTTGTGAAGAGTTTTTCTGAGAATATTCAAAAGACTATTAATACAGTATCAGGGATGCCCGATATTGGTCGTTTAGAGAAAGAAGGAAGTAGAAAAATATACCGTTCGGTTTTATCGCACCCTAAATGTAGAATATATTATTGGCATAATAA
Organism: Bacteroides sp. GD17; assembly: GCF_038448625.1. NCBI lineage: Bacteria > Pseudomonadati > Bacteroidota > Bacteroidia > Bacteroidales > Bacteroidaceae > Bacteroides > Bacteroides sp. GD17. The sequence goes on along the minus strand of NZ_JBCEZS010000007.1, from coordinate 297,845 downwards.
CCATGAGTTGCGTGTTGTCAATCTGCGTTTTACCCAAATGAATGTTTGATGAAGGATTGAAAGTCTGCTTTATGTGATTTGTTATATTTCCTTTAATGGAGAATATTTCCTTGATTAATCTTACGAAAGTCTCGTAGAATTTATGTAAATTTGTACAGACTAAAATCACTTAAACGCACCTGCTTATGAAAACACAACATTTTGTTCCTCTTCTTCTTTCCCTGCTTCTTGGAGCTTGTACCGGAAGTAAAACCTCTGATGGAAAATCGCTGAACGACTGTCCCGAAATAGCTACTCTTCAGCAAGTAGGCAATGACAAGGTAATGGTGGTGCAGCTGGATAAGGTAAGAGACACTCTTGACTTGCCACTCAGCCGATTATTGGATGATTTTCAAATCGTGCCGCTCGACAATCGGAAGGAGGCACTGACCAAAGGACAATCTGTAACTGCTTACGATAATTATGTAGGTATGGGAGGCGGAATGGACGATCCTTACAGACTGTTCGACCGCAAAGGACGTTTCCTCTGCCAGATAGGAGCGAACGGGCAAGGACCGGGTGAGTATTGGGCCGTTTACGACAGTTATATAGATGAACCCAACGACCGCATCTACCTGATGCCATGGAATGCAAAATCCATGCTTGTCTATAATTTGAAAGGGGAGTATCTTTCGTCTATCCCATTACCCACATTGGTGCCGAAAGGTGTCTTCTCTATCGACACTCAAAAACAACGTCTGACGGTGGGGCTGCTTCCTTTTGCCGATATCAAGGGGGCTTCCGTAGTGTGGCAGCAAGACTTTGAAGGCAATATCCTGCATCGGGTAGAAGCTTCTCCTTATGCTATTACGCCCGACTATAGCAATGAAGTATCGAGTTACCAGAACAGCGGTAACGGGATATTTGATTTCTGTATTTTCCATTGGCAGGCAACGGCCGATTCGCTCTACCATTTCCTGCCCGAAGAGAACCGCCTTGCTCCGGTACTGACTCTGCAGCAGCCGGAAGAGAAAATACAGCATGACTATGTAGAACTGCCTGAACATTATCTGATAGATATCCCTACCGGATATACAAATAGTGAATATGGGTCTTACGTATCTCAACGCGCTTCGGTGGTGCTTGATAAGCAAACTCGGAAGGGAGCCTATGTACGCATACAGAATGACTTGATAGGAAATGCTCCGGTGGAGTATGCTTTTTTCTACTTCAGACGCGGGTACTTTGCTTATACCATAGAGCCGGGAATGCTGCTGGAAAATATAGAAACAGCTCTTTCCCGTCCGGAGTTACTCAATGAGAAACAACGGAGCATGCTGGAAACATTGAAGGGTAATATCAATGAGAATGATAATAACTATCTCTTTGTCGGGAAGATTAAGAAGAATGCCGATTTGTCCGGATTGGAAAGTATGCGGCAACTGCCTGACGTGCAGAAGCAGGAAAAGCCTGATATGGCAATGACTGCTTCGCAGGAAGAAGAACAGACAGATACGGTTGTTTTCAATACCCCTTATATCAAGGATTGGAAGGAGTATTACCGGACCAATAACCGATTTAAAGATTGGGACCCTAATAACGAAGTAACAACATTAGTGGGTGCCGTCATAGAGAAAGATGGAACACCCTGGAATTTGAAAATCCTCAGGAGTAGCGGGCATGACGAACTGGACCAGGAAGCTATTCGTCTGGTTAGGGAAGCGGATATTGATCCGGCCACCAATAAAGCAAAGCAACCCGTGCGATGCTACAATTTTGCGGCGCCGGTATCGTTTCCTCTCAAATGATCGGTGCCTTACCGTTTTCCGTATAGCTTATCTATCAAGTCCGGCCGACCTATCCGGCGCAATTCGTTGATGATGTTCTTGCGCTCTTCGGGTTTGTACCAGAAGAAGAACTGGCGTTGTGCCAGTTTTTCTTTTTGCGTCTTGGCACTGAACACCGGTTCCAACGTATAAGGATGAAATCCCGTGTACCATGCTTCGGTGGCTACTGTCATCGGAGTGGGGGTGAAGTCCTGCACCTGCTCCAACTGGAAGTCCATGCGTTTGGTGATGACGGCAAGTTCGGCCATATCCTCTTCCTTGCATCCGGGATGGCTGGATATAAAGTAAGGTATGAGTTGTTGCCGCAGCCCTTCTTCACGGTTGATGCGGTCGAATATCTGCTTGAATTCTCCAAACTGGCTGAACGAAGGCTTGCGCATGATGTTCAACACCCGGTCCGAAGTGTGCTCCGGCGCCACTTTCAGGCGGCCGCTGACGTGGCGGGCAATGAGTTCGCGGGTATATTCGGCAGTGCTTTTGTTGGTAGCCGGGTCTTTGCTTTGATGAAGCAGCAAGTCGTAGCGCACGCCACTGCCGATAAAGGATTTCTTGATGCCGGGCAGGGAGTCTACTGCATGATAGATATCCAATAATGGACGATGGTCCGTGTTCAGGTTGGGGCATACTTTGGGATGGATGCACGACGGGCGCTTGCATCGTTTGCAAAGTGTTTCGTCCCGCCCTTTCATCCGATACATATTGGCCGACGGACCTCCCAGGTCGCTCAGATATCCTTTGAAATCGGGCAGCTGGGTGACTGCTTCCACTTCTTTCAGAATACTTTTCTTGCTGCGACTCACGATGAACTTCCCCTGATGTGCCGAGATGGTGCAGAAAGCGCATCCGCCGAAACATCCCCGGTGGATGTTAACGGAGAACTTGATCATGTCGTATGCCGGGATGCGTTTCCCCTTATATTTGGGATGGGGAAGACGGGTGTAGGGCAGATCAAAAGAGTAATCAAGCTCGGCTTCGGTCAGCGGAGGGTAGGGAGGGTTGACGACTACCGTTTGCCTGCCCGTTACTTGCAGGATGCGCGAAGCTGCATACTTATTGCTTTCTTCTTCGATATGGCGGAAGTTGCCCGCCTGTTTCTTTTTGTCTTTCAGGCATTCTTCGTGGGAAAAGAGGGTGATATCCCCTTCTTGCGGAGCAACCTCTTTATCGAGATAAACCATTTGAGGAATATCGGAAATCAGTCGCCTGAAGTCTTCTCTGCCGACGGAATTGTTTCCGACGGTTTGTGCCAGCTTGCTTTTCAGTCTCTCGGCAAGTTCCACAATCGGCTTTTCGCCCATGCCATATATCAGTGAATCGGCGCCACTGTCTATAAGGATGCTTGGGCGCACGCGGTCTTGCCAGTAGTCGTAATGAGTCAGCCGGCGCATGCTTGCCTCGATGCCTCCCAGCACGACCGGGACATCGGGATATAGTTTCTTCAGTATTTGGGTATATACGATGGAAGGATATTCGGGACGCATGTCCGGACGGGCATCCGGGGTATAGGCATCGTCACTGCGCAGGCGCTTGTTGGCTGTATATTTGTTTACCATCGAATCCATGCATCCGGCACTGATGCCGAAGAACATGCGGGGGCGTCCCAGCTTTTTGAAATCGCGCAAATCGTCGCGCCAGTTTGGTTGGGGGATGATGGCTACGCGTAATCCTTCTGCTTCGAGGATGCGGCCGATGACGGCAGCCCCGAAAGACGGGTGATCCACGTAAGCATCACCGCTGAATAGGATTACATCCAATTCATCCCATCCACGGAGTTCTACTTCTTTTTTGGTGGTGGGTAACCAATCAGTCAGTCGATATTCTTTCATGCCGCAAAGATACGGAATAAAAGTTATATAGTAAACTGCAACGTCATTTGCTCTCCGTCGTAAATCTCACGGAAGCCGATTTGCTGTTCGGCGAGGTACTCTTTCAGGTCATTGAAAGCAGCAGCATCGTCCATGATGATTTCCAGCTTCTCACCCGGCCGCGCTTCGCACATGGCTTTCACGGCAGGGATAAGAGGACTGTAGTGCTTGGGTCCGCACGTGTCGATGGTTTTCATTTATTCTTCCTCTTCTACGGTTTCTTGTTTGGAAAGCCATTGCAGATAGAGCTTGATAAGTTGCTGCAATCCGAACGCTTTCATGTTGTTGTGATAAATAACGTCGATACAGAGGTCGAGCAGGTCTTTGCTATCTTCCTCTTGCGCGGCGATGAGGGAGCGGATGTTCAGCTTTAATTTTTCGAGTACATCTTCGTCTACGATACCGTTGCTGTCGATGAGGTGACGGAAGAGTCCGTATTTCTCAATGGTGGCAAGGTTATCTTCTGAAATTTCTAAACTGCGGGTTCCGCTGGGGTTGGCTTGTATAGTGTACATGTTCTTTTTATTTTGAGGATTAATATTCGGGTTACTTTAGGAGCAAAGATAAGATTTATTTTATGATTACCTCTTCCTTTCACTTAGAAATTGAAGCACGGATGCCATAATTGCAGTTCTGTCCGCTTCTTCCCTGATGCTTTCGAAAGGGAAACCCATGACGAAGGTGCGGTAGTCGTTACCCTGATAAGCCACGGCGGCGGACTGATTGCCATTGGCATAGGTCATCACCGGGAAAGCGGGAGACATGGGCAGGATGCAATCGGGGGCGGTGACCGGATAGGCTTGCTCGTTGGGAAGGCGGGGGAGGGTGAATGTACGTCCCAGGCCTTGAACGGCGATATTATTTTCTGCTGTTTGCAGGGAGTTGCCGTAGCGGTACTTCAATATGTTCTGAATGAATTCCCGGTCGCCCTGCCGGCTGTTCATATCACTGCCTACGTAGGCGCCGCTGACCAGCAGCTTTCCTCCTGAACGGCAATAGGAAGTCAGTGCGCGCTGTATCGGCGAGGAGAAAGTCTTGTAATAGATGCTTCGCGACGGGTTGCCGGATGCATCTTCTTTTTCCAGTCCGAGGATATAGTCTACTATCGCATAGTCTTCCAAAGAGATTATGCCACTTTCTACTGCCTCGTCGCTGCATGACACAAAACTGTAAGTGCCGGCGGCTTGTATTGCTTTGCCGTGTATGAAAGGATAGTCGAAAGTGTTTCCTATGATTTTCATACCTTCGTATTCGCTACCGCTGCTTCCCAACCCTTTTCCTGCATCCTTGCGGTTGAAGTTCTGCTGGGCACCGCAAAGGGAGATGTCGTAGAGGTAGGGGACACCCGGGTCTTGGGCGATGTCGAAGCCGGCTTGGGTGGGAGTATCGATCACGGCCGGTCCGCTGATACGGTCGAAACCGTTGACGATGAGTACACGTTCCTGTTCGCGTTTGGATTTGTAGGCCGAGAGCGTTTCGGAGGGGAAGCTTTCGCCCCCGCGGTTGACGGCGGTCACTTTGAAGGAATAGACGATGCCCGGTTCTATTTTTGCAGTATAAGACGGGGTGCTTACGCGTACGCCGTTATCAAATCCGCCGCGTCCGATGCGGGTATAAACAATGTATTCGCGTGGTTTGGCAGTGGGTTCCAACGGGTCGTCTTCGCCTTTCCAGGAGAGTTCGAGGGTATTCTTCTTCTTGCCGAAGCGGATGGCGAAATGGCTGACGGGAAGGGGCTGCACGATGTAATCTTTGTCGTGCTGGCTACAGATGTATTGCAGGATGGCTTTGTAAAGTGCACGTCCGACGGTGAACTTGAAGTTTGGATCGTGTCCCAGGCGCATGTCTGCAAAGTTCTGGTGCGACAGAAGTTCTACGATGGTGGAAGGAACTGCAGGCAGGCGTGTTTCGCTGTAGTTGCGGTCCCACATGCTGCGGCGCGTCCAGTCGGTGTTGAAGGTGGAACGGATATCATGTTGCAATTGAGTCAGCAGGATGTCCGAGAGGTCGCGTGAGGCGTAACGGTCTGTGCCGGCATTCAGGCGCCCGTTGTTGAAATCGGTGGTATAGACGCCGAGGGTTCCTATGATTTCGTCTTCCCGGCTGAAGCCGGCATCACTGTGTAATGCCATGCTCATTTCGAAAGGCACGCCCAGCCCTTCTTCTGCGGGGTTGAAAAGAGATTTTCCTGCCAGATGATTCACCATACGCGAACGTACGTTGATGTCGTCCGCCATGTCGTTCGTTCCTTCTCGACCAGAATATACGGGATAGGGCATGCCTGCCCATTGGGCGGAATAGCGTGCACCTTCCAGGTATCGGGGCAGTCCACTGGTTTGTCCGCCACGTGCGATATTCCCCATGCCGCCACCAAAGCGGACGGCATCGGCGCAGACTACACCTTTCTCCCGGCTTTCATTGCTCAGAACCACCATGCCGTAATCATTTCTACCTTTATCGAAGGTGAAAGTGCCGAGATAGACCCAGGTGCCGCCACCGATTTGCTGGTTTACCGTAAACTCGGTGACACCGCCGTTGTGGAATACGAGGTACTTGGCATCGCTCACACTGTTGGGCAAGGTCTGGTAGGAGACGTATACGGCATATTCTCCCGTCTCCGGAATGTCGGGCACCCATTCGGCAAAGGCTTTGTCTTTTTTCTTTTCGGTTTTGGCGAAGCGTGCCGTACCGCTGAGGAAAGGATTTTCTCCTTCCTGATAGATACGTTTTCGTTGGGCGAATCCGGGCAGATTGGCCTGTTCCCAGCGGGCTTTCCGGCTTTTGACATCCAGATAGAGGGAGCCTTGGCTGCCTTGTCCGCTCAAAGTGCCGTCGTTGTCTACGATTACTTCCTGCTTCTGTGTGTCGCGTTCGCGCGGGGTGAATACGTTGGCTCCCGCATTTTCAAGCATAGGGATGAGGTAGGGAAGGATGAAAGATTGAGTGAACTGGTCTTCGGTGGTACAGAACAGTCGCGGGCGTTGCCATGCCCACTTGTTCATGTCGTTGATGTAATAATTTCCGTGACTTTGCCACAGGGCGATGTGCCGGCCTTCCAGCCCGCGGGTGATGTCATAAGGACGGGAAGTACGGGTAACCCAGGGAGCGCCTTTATATTCCAGATTACCGAACAGCCGCGCCTTGTCTTTTTTCCCTTTCCGGTAGAGGTTGGGGATGAGGTCGTCGATGCTGCGCCCATAAGTATATAAGGTGATATCGAAGTAGTTCACCGGACCGGGGAGGATTTGTCCCAAACGCCGGTAGATGGCATCGACGGTTTCCGGTCGCATGGGTTGGTAAGCAAACCGTTCGTCGGCATAGATAAGCAGCTTTTTCTTCCGGAAATCAATGCGGAAACTGTCCAGTTTGCAGGTCCCGATATTGACGGTATTGGTACTATATTCTCTGAAGAAGGTCCGGAGGCGTTCTTCTACATTCTTTTCGATATCCTGGGCGGAAAGCAGTATTCCGTGTAAAAGCAATATGCTGATAAGAATTATTTTTCTCATATCTGTTTCTTGGGTGTGCAAAAGTACATAAAAGATGGCTTCGATGGCGATTGAGTTACTTTCTTTTTTATATTTTTGCAAACTACATTATAAATACATAAAACCTATGAGAACACTCTTAAAAAACTCTTTGGCCTTTCTCTTGGCCTTGATGCCGGTTTTAGCTTTTGCGCAGCAGGCTCCTCTGATTATGAATGTCGGTGCCCGCCAGACTACATCCCTTGACGGACAGTGGAAAACAATCGTAGATCCTTTTGAAAACGGGTACTATGATTATCGTCTGAAACCTTATGACGGCGGTTATGCCCAAGACAAAACCTATTCGGACAAGACCCAGCTTCAGGAGTATGATTTTGAAACGGACAAGCTGTTGTTTGTTCCCGGTGACTGGAACACGCAACGTCCGCAACTGTACTATTACGAAGGGACGGTATGGTATCGGAAGCATTTTGAATACTCGCTGCAACCGGGCAAACGTCTGTTTGTGAACTTCGGTGCAGCCAATTATGAAGCCATCGTATGGTTGAACGGCAAGCGCCTGGGACAACACGTAGGCGGATTCACTCCTTTTAATTATGAGATTACCAATCTGTTGAAGGATGGTACGAACAGCCTGGTGGTGAAAGTGGATAACAAACGCCGTCCGGAAGCTGTGCCTACGGTCAATGCCGATTGGTGGAACTTCGGTGGTATCACCCGTCCTGTTACTTTGGTTGAAATGCCTTCTACTTATATACGCGACTATTATGTACAGTTGCAGAAGAATGACAAGAATATGATTGAAGGATGGGTGCAGCTGGATGGCTCTGCCAAGGAACAAAAGGTAGTACTGGATATTCCCGAATTGAAAATAAAGAAGGAAGTAACTACCGATGCCAATGGTTATGCCTCTTTCCAGGTAAAGACGAAACCTGTGCTTTGGACGCCTGAGAATCCGAAACTGTATGCCGTGAACCTTTCTTCCGAGACGGACAAAGTATCGGATGAAATCGGTTTCCGTACCATCCGCACGGAAGGTACCAAGATATTGCTGAATGACAAGGAAATCTTCTGCAGGGGTATCAGCATTCATGAGGAGACACCTTATTATAGTGGACGTGCCTATTCAAGGGATCATGCTCACACGCTGCTGAGTTGGGTAAAGGAACTGGGATGTAACTTTGTGCGTCTGGCGCACTACCCGCATAATGAAGAGATGGTTCGCGAAGCCGAGCGTATGGGATTCCTGGTATGGTCCGAGATTCCGGTTTACTGGACTATCCATTGGGAAAATAAGGATACTTACAAGAATGCGGAACAACAGTTGTGCGATATGATTGCACGCGACAAGAACCGTTGCAATATTATCATCTGGTCTATTGCGAACGAAACTCCCCACAGTGATGCGCGGTTGGCGTTCCTTACTAACTTGGCAAACAAGGCAAGAAGTTTGGATAATGTACGTCTGATAGGTGCAGCAATGGAAAAGGAAGAGGTGCAGCCGGGTGTTATGACAGTGGATGATCCGTTGGGTGATTTGCTGGATATTATCAGTTTCAATGAATATGTGGGATGGTATGACGGTGATTCGGAGAAATGCGACAGGGTGAACTGGACGTTCAGTGCGCAGAAACCGGTATTCATCAGTGAGCTTGGTGGTGGTGCTTTGTACGGACGCCATGGCGCCAAGAACGAACGTTTCACGGAAGAGTATCAGGAAGACTTGTATATCCGTCACGTCAATATGCTGAAACGCATTCCCGGACTGGCAGGTACAACGCCGTGGATATTGAAAGATTTCCGCTCTCCACGCCGCCACGTGCCCGAAATACAGGATGATTTTAATCGTAAAGGATTGGTTTCGGACAAGGGACAGAAAAAGAAAGCGTTCTTTGTGCTGAAGAAGTGGTATGAAGAGTTGGCGGAGACTTATAAATAAAAGATAGAATAAGATACGCGGACGACGCGCCGTCCGCGTATCAGACCTATTAGACTATTTAATTTCTACCGGCAATACCTTTAAATCTTCCAAACGTGAACTTCCACCATACAACAATTCGTAGTTTCCTGCTACGGGGTGCATGGTATTTGTATTCGTATCAAACCATTCGAAACTTTCATCCGTCAAGCTGATGCAAACCTCCTGCTGCTGACCGGCATTCAGCTTCACACGCTTGAATCCGCGCAACGTACGTTGTGGTGCATCCGTATCTCCGGGCTTGCGCAAATAAACCTGCACCACTTCTTCACCTTCACGCTTCCCTGTATTTGTTACGGGGATGTAAAGCAACATATCATTCTTGGCATTGTCGGCACGATAGATATGTGCATCGCCGTAAGCAAAGGTAGTGTAGCTCAAGCCATAACCGAAGGGGAATAATGGTGCATCCTTGAAATAGCGATACGTTCTTCCCTTCATGGAGTAATCTTCAAAGTCGGGCAGCTGAGCGGTATTCTTATAGAATGTAATCGGCAGGCGGCCTGCAGGATTGTAGTCTCCGAAGAGGACATCGGCCACGGCTGTTCCGCCGGCCTGTCCCGGATACCATGCCTGAAGAATGGCTTCACATCTCTCGCTTTCGGGTGTGAGTGCTACGGCAGAGCCCGAATAGTTGACGAATATCACCTTCTTGCCTGCGTCTACCAGTGCTTTCACCAGTGAACGTTGAATTTCGGGCAATTCGATGTCTGTGCGGTCGCCTCCCTTGAATCCGGGAACCGTAACGGGCATTTCTTCACCTTCCAGTGCGGGGGAGATTCCTCCGGCAAAGATGACTACATCGGCATCTTTCACTTTATCGACAGCTGCTTGCAGATTTAAAGATGCATCGCCACCGGTATGCTCGCAGCCCGGTTCGTAAATCACCTGGCCGTCCGGTAATTTGGCGCGAATACCTTCCAATAAAGTGACGGTGTGGGCGGGGAAACCATTATAATTACCCCATTGCATTACTGAATCGTTGGCATTGGGTCCCATTACGGCTACTGTCAACTTCTTGTCCAGCGGGAGAATATTATCTTTATTCTGCAAAAGAACGATGGATTCTCGTGCCATGCGCAATGCCAGATCCTGATGAGGCTTACTGTTTACTACTGAATAGGGGATAGGCCAGGCATTGCTGCTATCCATTTCGCCGAGTTGGTATCTGGCAGTGAGCAGGCGTAGCAACGATGCGTCGATACGTGCTTCATCGATCAAACCTTCTTTTACGGCTTCCGTCAGATGTCCGAATTCCGGTCCGCATTCAAGGTCGGTTCCATTCAATACGGCACTGGCAGATGCATGCGCGGCATCGGGATGAGTCTGGTGGGCATTGGGACGATAGAAATCGGAGATTGCCCAACAGTCGGAAACTACCAGACCTTTATATCCCCACTCATCACGCAATATCTGCATCAGCAGGCGGTTGCTTCCACAGCAGGGGTCTCCTTCGAAGCGGTTGTAAGCACACATCACTTCTCTTACATTTCCTTTTTGCACAAGGTCCTTGAATGCCGGCAGGTAGGTTTCCCACAAATCACGCGGGTCGATATCTTTGGCATCGAAACTGTGGCGGTTCCATTCCGGACCGGAGTGCACGGCAAAGTGCTTGGCACATGCGTGGAGTTTGTCGTATTCGGCATCTTCGGGCCCTTGCAAACCTCTGACAACGGATACTCCCATGCGGCTCGTCAGATACGGGTCTTCACCGTAGGTTTCTTGTCCGCGTCCCCAGCGCGGGTCGCGGAAGATGTTTACGTTCGGAGTCCAGAAGGTCAATCCTTGATAGATCTTCAGACCGCCATTCTTGGCAAACTCTGCAGACTTGGCTCGAGCTTCATCCGATACGGCTGTGAATGTCTGGTAAAGCAAATCGTCGTCGAACGATGCACCCATGCCAATGGCTTGTGGAAAAACGGTGGCTATGCCTGCACGGGCTACGCCGTGCAATGCTTCGCTCCACCAGTCGTAGGCTTTAATGCCCAGTCGCGGGATGGCGGGTGAACTGTTTTGCATCAAGGCTACTTTCTCTTCCAGGGTGAGCTTCCCTAATAAGATTTGCGCACGTTGCTCTGCCAAAGTGCGTTGTCCGAATACAGCGGTACTACAATATAAGACCGCTGCCAATAGATAGAATTTCTTTCGATTCATGTGGTTTTTCTTTTGGTATAGTGGTTATGAAATATTTCTGCTGTAAATTTACTCTATAATTTGTATTTATGAAAGAATCTCTACCATATATCTTACACAAAAAAAGGCTGCATCAAAATGAATTTGACACAGCCTTCTAAAAGTTTTAACCCGATATTACAGTGGAACGTATTCTACAAACGCCTCCATTGCTTCGTAAGATGCAAGACCGAGACTATCATACAGTGCAGCCGTACCGCGGTTGCGGTCTTCACTCCGTTGCCAGAACAGACGTTCGTCATTGCCCAGGAACGGTGCGCTTTCCATCTGCGACTGGTGTTTCAGGATAGAATTACGTTTGGCACGCAATTCTTCCGGACTGATAGGCACAGCCATCTCGATATTTTCGATTTCCCATTCTGCCCACGCACCACGGTACATCCAGATGCGGCAGTCTTTCAGCCATTTGGCATCTTCTTCTTTCTCCAGATCGACGGCGGCAAATACGGCATCCGTACAAACGCGGTGTGTGCCGTGCGGGTCGGCCAGGTCACCGGCAACGAAGATTTGGTGAGGCTTCACTTCGCGCAGCAGGTTGCGTACAATCTCAACATCTGCTTCGCTGATAGGATTCTTCTGAATTCTGCCTGTTTCGTAGAATGGCAGGTCGAGGAAGTGTACATGATCCAGCGGGATGTTGTTATAAGTACAAGCGGTACGTGCTTCACCACGGCGAATCAGGCCTTTGATGGTCAGGATGTCGCGCGTATCCATATCACCGTCTTTCTTTTCTTTCAGGAACTTGCGGATTTCGGCATACTTGTCGCTGATAACCTGGTCTTCGCTGTTGTTGAAGAGCTGGTTGAATCCGTTGATGAAATGCATGAAGCGGGTTACTTCTTCATCGCCTACGGCAATATTGCCGGAAGTTTCGTAAGCCACGTGCACGTCATGCTTCTGCTCTACCAGGCGGCGGATAGTGCCACCCATGGAGATAACATCATCATCGGGATGCGGAGAGAAGACTACGATGCGTTTCGGATACGGTTTGGCGCGTTCGGGACGATAGGTATCGTCTGCATTCGGCTTGCCACCCGGCCAACCGGTGATGGTGTGCTGCAGGTCATTGAATATCTTGATATTCACGTTGTAAGCAGAACCGAACAGTGCCAGCAATTCGCTTAAGCCGTTTTCGTTATAGTCTTTGTTGGTCAGTTTCAGAATCGGCTTGCCGGTCAGTTGGCATAACCAGACGATGGCGCTGCGGATCAGTTTGTCGTTCCATTCGCAAGACGTTACCAGCCAGGGGCGTTGGATACGCGTCAGGTTGGCGGCGGCGGACAGGTCGATGGCGACGTGCGCATTGTTATGGGTTTGCAGGTAAGATGCCGGGATGGTATCGGTAACTGCGCCTTCCACACATTCTTTCACCATTTTGGATTTTTCTTCACCCCATGCCATCAGATATACTTTCTTGGCGGAGAGGATGGTGGAAACACCCATCGTGATAGAGCTGATAGGCGTGCTTTCGATGCTGCCGAACATCTTGGACGCTTCGTTGCGCGAATCGTTATCCAGCAAAATCAAGCGGGTGGTAGAGTTCAGGCGCGAACCCGGTTCGTTGAAACCGATGTTACCTACACGTCCGATGCCGATCAGGGCAGCATCCAATCCTCCGAAACTCTCGATGCGTTGCTCGTACAGACGGCAGTATTCGAAGATGGTATCTTTGGCGATGGTGCTGTCCGGGCTGAAGATATTTTGCTTATCGATATCTACATGGTCGAGCAACATTTCCTTCAAGGCGTTGAGGTTGCTGTTGATGGCATCCGGAGCCAACGGATAGTATTCGTAGAGGTTGAATACGATTACGTTACGGAAACTCAGTCCTTCTTCCTTGTGCATGCGGATGAGGGCGGAATATACGTTGCGGGGAGAATTACCGCCTGCCAGTGCCAATACACAGAAACGTCCGGCTTTCTGTTTGTCACGGATTAACTGTGCGATGTCAAGCGCAACCTGGTTGGCGCCTTCTTCGGCGGATTCATAGATATCTGTCGGAATTTTTTCCAGTCGGGTCAATACCGACCGTTCAAATGCATTCTCAGGTCGGTAGTACCTGGGGGAGACTCTGTTGAGAGTGATTTGAGAGCTTAGATTGGTTTTCATAAAATTTTGGTATTAATAAATGATTAAAGCATTTCGCTGTTCTATTGAACAACAAATATACGAAAAACAATGTTCATTCGTATACTTGTTGAAGATAATTTAAGAGATGGTATAAGTTTCCGGTACAAGTTTGCCCATTGCCCATACGGCTCTTATATTCAGTTTCTCGTCCATCACGATGATGTCGGCATCTTTTCCTTTTTGAAGAGAGCCTTTGCGGTCGTATACGCCCATGATCCGTGCCGGAGTTTCGGAAGCCATGCGCACGGCATCTGCCAGCGGAATATCGGCTTTCTGTACTACGGTGCGTATCAGGCGGTCCATCGTTGCAACGCTGCCGGCAAGGGCGGAGTGGTCGGCGAGTTTGCAGACTCCGTCTTCAATGATGACGCGCGGGTCGAAGGCTTCCTGACTGTCGCTTGCGGCACATGCCAAGGCGTCTGTTATCAGGCAGGTGCGTTCCACACCTTTTATTTTATAAACCAGTCGCAGGATGGTAGGAGGTACGTGAATACCATCGGCTACTACTTCGACAGTCATATCATCCAGTAAGTAGATGCTCTCTACCGTGCCTTCGTATTTGTATTCACGGCGTTTATGGAAACCGGGCATAGCATTGTAGAAGTGGGTGGCATGGGTATATCCGGCTTCATAGGCCGTACGGATGTCTTCGAACTCGGCCTGCGTATGGGCTACTGATGCCAGGATGCCTTTGGCGGTGATATACTTGCCGAACTGCATGGCTCCCGGCAGTTCGGGGGCAGCGTCCCAGCGCTTGATGCAGGACAGGTTCTCTACAATAGGAATATACTCGTTAGGGTCGGGATTCTTGATGTTTTCCGGAAGTTGTCCGCCTGCCATCGCCATATTCAGGTAGTGTCCTTCCAGGTGCAGACCGAGAATCGGGCTGTCCTTCTCTGCCATCAGTTTGGTGCAAGTCTCTGCGGCTTGTTCTATCATCGGGACTGTGGACGAGGAAAGGGTGGGGAAAATGCTGGTGGTTCCGTACTTCATGTGGGTTTTGACGGCTGCGCGGAAAGCATCTTCGGTGCATTCCATAAAGTCGCGTCCACCACCGCCATGGGCGTGGATTTCTACGCCTCCGGGCAGTACGTACATGCCTTTTACGTCTATTAATTGTGCACCGATTACGGCGAGGTCACAATTGGTCACTTCAAGAATCTTTCCGTCTCTGATAAGTACAGAGCCGTCTTTAAGCCATCCTTGTGGAGTCAGGATGCGCGCGTTGATAAGTTGGGTCAACATAGGATTTAGGGGTTAGAGTTATTAAATTAATCATGTTGTCTTTTGACGTTGTTTCAGAGGACAAAAATAGATACTTTTTAGGGAACATGCACTCCTTCTTTTTAGGTATTTTCATTAAATACTCTAAAAATGGATGTTTAATGTTTAAGTAACAGGGTTTCTACTGTTTTGAATTTGCTATGAACTTCTAACTTGTGCAAAGATATGGCATAAGGCAAAGGTAACTTTGCAAAAAATACCAATAAATAGCATTATGAGAACAATCGGAAATTATGATGTGAAAATTTTCACAGACAATGTAGAAAATGAAGCCATTGAGCAGATAAGACAATTGATGTCCATAGGAATTTTTAGTGATTGCAAAATTCGGATTATGCCGGATGTTCATGCCGGGGCCGGATGTGTCATTGGGTTTACCGGAGATTTAGGAGGTAAAGTCATACCCAATATCGTGGGAGTGGATATAGGTTGTGGTATCTTGGTACAACCGTTTTTATGTACCGGGCAGATTGACTTTCATACCTTGAATGAACAGATACTGCATCTGATTCCTTCAGGTAGAAATATTCGAGACGGAAAAACAGTTCCGCTACCTCAGCAATACATGGAGCGGTACAGCGAGGCCAAGCGTATTATCATGCAGTTGCGGTGCTATCGTGAGTTGAAGGAAACCAAGCGGCTCAATAAAGCTATTGGTACATTGGGCGGTGGAAATCATTTTATAGAGTTGGATAAGGATGACAACGGTCTGTACTATCTCGTAGTGCATACCGGTAGTCGTAACTTGGGTAAGCAGGTGGCGCAAGTCTATCAGAAATTGGCTGTGAAGTGCCAGTCCGGATGGGATGAGATGATAGAGCAGCAGAATCGGATTATAATGGAGTACAAGCAGGCAGGGCGGAAAGATGAGTTGCAAGAAGTAATCCGCAACTTACACAACTCCTTTAAAATGCGTAAACCTTCCATTCTTCCGGAACTTTCTTATTTAGAAAATGAGTTTCGTGAAGACTATCTGCATGATATGCGGCTTTGCCAGCAATGGGCACGAATCAACCGCCGCTTGATAGCCGATTTGCTGATGGACTTCCTCACCGGACAAGGCTATGTAGAGAATCGGGGCGAATCATTCGAAAGTGTCCACAACTACATAGGCGATGATAATATCATCCGCAAAGGAGCCATTTCCGCACGGATGGGTGAGCGGTGCATCATCCCTCTCAATATGCGCGATGGTTCATTAATCTGCATTGGTAAAGGTAATGAAGACTGGAACTATTCTGCTCCTCATGGAGCGGGACGAGTGATGAGTCGCAGCCGGGCATTCAAAGAGATAGATATGGAAGATTTCAAGCTGTCTATGGAGGGCATCTATAGCGAAACCGTTGTAGAGGATACCAAAGACGAATCCCCTATGGTATACAAGCCGAAGGATGAAATCCTCCGAAATATTCAGGATACTGTTACAGTGGTGAATGTCATCAAGCCGGTATTCAACTTTAAGGCAGCAGAATAGGACTCATTCATTTCGATATAAAATGAAAAATAGAAAGGCACGAATAAATCAGTCTACTTTGAAAGAAGATAAAGACATAGTCGAGTTTATGACTCAATTATATATAGATAGTTATCTCAATGCTTACAAAGTAATCATAACAGGTGGATGCAATTTTGAAGATTATGACTATATGTCTGAAAAGCTCAACGAACTGTTTTGGTGTTCGGATATTTTTGAGGAACACTCTATAAAAATCATTTCTGGGACGGAGAAAGGAACGGAAATGCTTGCCATGCGCTATGCTGACGAGCATGAAATGACAAAGGTTCTTTTCCCCGTCAATAGAAAAGAATATTCACAGATGGCCGTCATGCTTCGAAACAGGGATATGCTGACTATCGCAACGCACCTCGTTGTCTTTGGGGACAGCGAATCCGATGAGACGGGACTGATAATAGAACTGGCTAAAGAAAAGGGCATTCCGGTTTGGGTGTTTTAGTTCCTGATCACTTTTGCAGTTACCATATTGCGTGAACGTAAGCGTCATAGGGTTATGTACCACTCGTGTGAATTTTTTCAGGTTGTAACGTGAAATGAGGCTTGTGTAGCAGAACTCTGTATGATAAAGAGAATGATAACGAACAACTTTAATGGTATGAAATCAAAATTAAACAAAAAGACAGGCTGGCAGGAAAAAAGACGGAAAGAAAAAAGTAGCGAAGACTATGCCGATATAGGCGTGGGAAATGTATGGTCTACCGATATAACACTAGCTAAAATCATAGCCGACCACCTGAGGGCGTTTCTTAAAGCGACTCAAGGACCGGGCGCATGTCCAGGTGTATTAGCTTATCAATATGGTATAGAAAAAGGATATAACGAATGGCTTAATATAATCAGAAAGATGATATATGCCTTCGAGGAATATCAGCAAATCGAGTTCGCCTTTCCTGAATGCGATGATAGTAACAATGAGGAAGACAAGGCTTCAATCATTGCCGATTTCGAAGCTTCTCGCAACTATAAAAAGGAACGCATCAGGGAGGGGATGCAACTTTTCATTGATTATTATCCTTACTTGTGGGTATAAAAAAGGGGCATTAGAATTGGGCACAATTCGAACCTGGAAGGTAATCAATAGGAGGAATGTGTTCCTTTCTACACATTCCTCCTTTGGCAAAACTATATATCAGAAAGAAGTGGCTTCTTTATTCCTTAATTTACCACAAATTATTTAATTCTTGTTCATTAAAAGAGCCAAACCACTCATGGAGTTTATGCTTGGCTCTTACCTGCATTTCTGGAGTAACATTTGCCCAAACGGCGTGTAATGCCCAAATGAGAGCTGCTAAATCATCCGAATACCCAGCTACCGGGATTGCATCAGGAATTAAATCAATCGGCAAGATAAAATACCCTAAAGCACCGAATATTTTAGCCTTATCTGCC
The DNA here is from genome assembly GCF_038448625.1 of Bacteroides sp. GD17. Classification (NCBI taxonomy): domain Bacteria; kingdom Pseudomonadati; phylum Bacteroidota; class Bacteroidia; order Bacteroidales; family Bacteroidaceae; genus Bacteroides; species Bacteroides sp. GD17. Next base: position 280,176 of record NZ_JBCEZS010000007.1, on the reverse strand, counting down.
TTAGAAACAGTAGGGTCTTGTGACACATAATATAATAACAATACTACATAAATAACTTTTAAACCAGCTTTTTTGGCTACTTTCGCAATCTTGTCCCATAATTTAGAATCAGAATAATTATTCTGATAACTTTCATATCTTATTTTATTCATAATCATATGATTTTAGTTTATAATTTGTTACACTCTTTTGGCATTCTACAGTGCTGGCGCATGCCCTCCCTTATTGCTCCCTTTCGGATGTCTCGGACATGTGCCTCCTACCATCTGCATGATGGACGAAAACTCATGTCCACAATACTTACAGGTATATTTACTCTTTTCGCTGCCTTCGTACAGCTTGTGACGACCTTTGTTGGAGCCATCTGGATGGCGGGGGCAAGTGCCGCTTGTCAATGACTGCACTGTGGGAAACTTGTGCCCACAGTATTCGCAATAGAAATTTTTCTTTTCCATATCCGTATGATTATTAGGTTGAACGATGTTTATACATAATATATATGCTACGATGATTGCTGCCGTTTTCATAGAATTTCCCTCCTCATAAATGCTTGAATCACCTCATGCCAATATTCGGGTGTAAAGGCAGCGGATGGATGGGTGACAGGAAGCACACCGACTGTATGTCCTCCGGACAGTTGATACTCCCACGTCTCGAAAGAATCACCGTTGGCAAGTATCAAGTCAGGCAGTTGATGCCCGCGATTGGGCAGATTGTTATAAAGTCGTTGTCCCCAAGCAATCATACAATTCGGACGATATGCCTCCAATATCTCGAAGAAGGCACCTTCGGATACCGCAAACTCTTCCGCTGTAGGGGCTTGGCGAGCACTGCTGATGGGAACCTGTACATAGTTGTAGAAGAGAAGGCTATTCCATAAATGAATGCGTTCTGTCTCCGAGAGTGGTTTGCCTGCCAGAGCTCGTTCGAACTTAGTATAAGTATTCTTGTAAGGTTCATGTTCACTTTGGGGATCAATGAAGTCTTGAATGATGCTGATGGTCAGTTCGGGAACGGCATCTGCCGGATGGGCACAGTAGTGGCTTTCACCCAAAATCATGATTCGGATAGCATGGGAATAGCTTGTATCTGTAAGGGAAATTCCCTTTTGGTATTGCTCTCCCACCCAGGGAAGAAAACGGACATATTTCATGATACTGTTTGTTTAATTATTCAAAATTAGCTATTACTCTTATATCGGTCAAGTTCATAATGGTCATTTGGCCGAAAGGCGAAGGTAGGGGAGGAATAAGAAAAAAGGAACATGCACTCACTGTTTTCTTATTCATCTGGTTAGGTTCTGGAAAACCTGGAGTCTAAATAGGAAAAAGTAAAGCCCATGTCCCTTATGCAGGGATACGGAACATACTTTGACCAATTATTATAGACTCCTTTGTATAAATTTTCCAGATTTAACCAGGTCCAATAATCCGTCAGTCGGTTTCGCAATATGTCATCAGCCAGTGTCGGCCGTTGCCTGTGCACTTGTAGCTTTCTGCAAAATAAACAATTTTTTGCTGAAATACCAAGCAAACGAGTTGGTTTCATATTCATGGGCTTTATTTTTTCATATTTTGATGTATACATTGTATTCTTTGGGGCAAAGCTAAGAGAACGATATGCCATAACTTTGCATAAGTGTTGTGGAATGTTGAGGTACGCATTAGGTTATTGGGAGTATCGGGATGGAGTGATATACAACTTGCCATTTTTAATTCGTTTGACCATGGTTTACTTTTCGTTTAACCATGGTCAATCGAAAAGTAAACCAGGGTTAAACGAAAAGATAACCTAGGTGTTTCGATTTGAAAAGACCATTTTCGTATCTTATAAATCCTGCTTTAGAAGATTGTTCTTAGGGATTAGCAACGTTGTTATCGCTAAATGGGCATTTGGTGTGAATTCAGTGCATTGAAAGAATCTGTCGGACTCACATCGTTTTTGATGTGAGAATTGAGGGATGATAGAAAGATTTTCTTTACTTTTAGCCAAATTTTTATGAGATGAGTATACAAGACATGTTTAGGCGATACATCTGGCTGGTAGATACCATCTACCGCGTCGGGAGAATTACTTTTGAAGAAATCAACGAACGCTGGTTGCGTACGGAAATCAGTGGAGGGAAGGAAATACCTCTCCGTACTTTCCACAACGACAGAGCGGCGATAGAGAGTATGTTCGACATCAACATTGAGTGTGACAGACGTAACGGTTACTGTTATTATATAGAAAATGCAGATGACATGAAGCGTGGTGGAGTGCGTAACTGGCTCGTCAGCACTTTTACCGTCAATAATCTTATCAGGGAAAGCCACAAGTTGAAGCAGCGCATTCTGTTTGAAGAGATACCTTCAGGCAGGCAGTATCTGGTTTCGATCATCGAGGCAATGCGCGACAGCAAAGTGCTTGAAGTGACGTATCAGAGCTTTTATCGAAACGAATCCGCCACATTTAAGATAGAGCCTTATTGCGTAAAGGTTTTCCGCCAGCGTTGGTATGTGGTAGCTCATAATCGGCAATACGACCAGATACGGATTTATGCTCTGGATCGCATCTTGAATTTGGATATAAGTGAGGAGAAATTTCTTTATCCCGAGGGCTTTGATCCGCAGGTTTATTTTGCCGCCAGTTTCGGAATTATCGTGGATGAAGAGACGGACGTGGAACGTGTTTGCCTCAAGGTATATGGCAGACAAGTGATGTATATTCGTGCGTTGCCGTTGCATCATTCGCAAAAAGAGACAGAAACTACAGAAGAGTATTCTGTTTTTGAATATCTGTTGCGCCCCACCGATGACTTTTATCAGGAGGTGCTTTCGCACGGTTCCAAGGTCGAGGTGCTGGAGCCTGTGTGGTTGCGAAATGATTTGGCGGAAGAAATGAAAAATATGTTGAAACTGTATGTGAGCGGGATGATAACTCTATCATAAACTTTTGTGTTTTCTGCCAGCCATTGGCTGAATGTCTCCTTTACTTTGTACGCAAAATAACGTATTGCGGAAAACATTTAAATAAAGAAAAGCAAGCAGTTTTCGATATTTTATTCATTTCATAACGTTTTTCAAGGAAAGTTTCTTAGTTTTGCAGCAACAGAACTGAGAGAACGTAAATAAAACGTGATCGAAAGGTCTTAAAATATTATTGAACGTCGTGGACGTGTTACTCTGAAAGTCGAAGTCTGGTAAACATCGTTAATTGTCAAGAGTAAATAAGTCCAAGCACCGTTCATACCCTGATGGGCGTGAATCTGCTTGCTTATTTCTTTGACAAAAGGTTTACCAGAGCCTGACTTTCAAGGGATAAGTGGAAGTGTGGTTCACGCTTTTTTGTGATATCAAAGAGATATATTGAATGAATTTATATAATTGAAATTATGGCACTTTATCGAATTACTGTGAAAATACACGCCCGTTCTGCTAATATGGTAATTGAACCGGGTATGAGTGTTGAAATGGCTACGATGCTTTCGCATCCGGTTACTAATCTGCAAGCTGCAGAACAATTGAATAATATTTTTAAAGCTACTTTTGGAGTAGATTTGAAAAAGATGGGATGTCTGAATTCTGGATATTTAAAGGTGGACAAAATCAAATAAAAATATGGAAAAGTTCGATACACATGAAATAGAGTTAGCTTTCAATGATTTGATTGCTGAATTGGAAAAAGTAAAACATTTGAATGATATTGCTGAAGCTCATAAAAGCAATGCTGAGTTATTAAGTCAGAAACTCAAAGAATACTATGATTTTTCAAAAGCAAAAGATATATCTTTAGCAAATACTTTAAATAGCTATGTAGAGAGAATTGCTATTATTCAACATGAAGTTGAAGGGCAGTTGACGCTTCTTAAAGATAAAATATCAGAATTGACTGATTCTAATTTAAGGGTTGTAGCTTCGGTAGAGAAGAGTTCAACTAATATTGATTCTGTGTTAACTAGTCAGACTCAGATGCTAGATGCTTTGAAGAAGCAAGAAGTAAATTTTGCTGAAGTTGTCTCTATGTTAATAAAGTTGAAAGATAGCCATCATGAAGACTTTGCAGCTTTACAAGAAAAGATGGAAGAAAAAGAACGGAATGCCCAACAGCAAGTTCAGGGACTGTCAGAACAGATAGAGGTAATTAAAAAAGGAAGTATCACAAATCGTATTTTGACTGTTACAGTGATGGCGTTGGTTATAATATTGTTGGTTCTTAATATTATTGGATAGAATGACTGTTGATGAGTTATCTTATTTGGTTTCTTCTTATCTTATAGTTGCTGATGGTGAGATTAATGATAAGGAATTGCAGGTTCTCAATGGCAGGCATAACCCTTCTGCTACTTTGACTGATGAACAGGCTAAAATTTTTGCTGATGATGAAACTAAGATTCCTATCGATAGGTTGCTACTTCAGATGCAAAATGTAACAGAAAATAATGTTAGAACTCTTTTTAAAGAATTGTTTGCTGTTGCGTATGCTGATGGCTTTTATGATCAGAGGGAAAAGAATTTTATCAATAGTATTGCTGCAAAACTAAATATATCCCAGTCTCTGTTAGTGCTGATAGAAAATGAGGTTCAAAGTAGAATCCAAGATGAAATTTGGGAAACAAGTGAAAAGGAATTTTCGTGGACTGATTCTTTGAAAGCTGCCTTCAAGGCATTGATATATGAACTGAAAGAGGATAAAGATGATGGCGAGGAATATGAATTACTTTCAGGGACTCGTTTTGTGAAGAAAGTTGAGTCTATAGCAAAAAGCTCTCAAGAAGATTTGTCGCTTGCAGAAGATTATATGATTCGATATAACTCTTTATTAAGTAACTATTTCTCGGAATTGCAAAAGAATATTGATGAAATAGAGAAAGCGAAGCGGAAAGATAAAGAGGTGACCGAGTTCATTAAAGTTGTAGAGCAGTTGAGTGATTCTATTAAGCAGAATTTGATAGATTCATTAGCTGGAAATTTGGAGGTTCTTAATAAGAAGAAGCGTACCATCAATTATTTCACGATTGCATTTATGGGGCGGACAAAGGCAGGGAAAAGTACTTTGCATAAAGTCGTTACTCATGAAGAGGAGGATGATATTGGGGTTGGTAGGTTGAGGACTACTCGATATAATAGAAGTTGGTATTGGGAAAATATCCGAATTGTTGATACTCCGGGTATTGGTGCACCTGGTGGGAAGAGTGATACTGAAACAGCCAAAACTATCATTGATGAGGCCGATTTAATTTGCTATGTTGTTACAAATGACTCTATTCAGGAAACTGAATTTGATTTTTTGAAACAACTAAAAGAAAGGAGTAAACCGTTATTTATAATATTGAATATTAAAGAAAATCTGGAGCATCCCATTCGCTTGAAACGTTTCTTGAAAGAACCTTTAAAATGGAAAACTGATCAGGGGGATAAAAACATTCAGGGACATTTTGATAGGATTCGAGAGTGTATAGGTGATAACTATGATTTTAACTTTATAGAAATTATTCCATTACAATTGTTGGCTGCGAAGTTATATTTTTCAGATAGCGAATTTTCAATTGAGGATAAGCAAGCTTTAATGGAGGGTTCTAATATCAAAGAGTTTATTTATAAGATTAAGCAGTCGGTATACAGAACTGGCAGTCTTAAGAAAACGCAGAATATAGTTGACGGGTGTGGCTATCAGATTTCTCAGATTAGAGAAACTCTGAGTGGCAAACATGATGAAATCAGTGTCTATTCTCAAGCGCTTGAAAAGAAAAAGAATGAATTAAAAGGATTTATTGGGAAAGAACGGGTGAAAGTTGCGAACGAAATAAAGGGGCATATTATTAATGCTCATAAAGAACTGAGAAATAACGCTCGGGTATTTGCTGATAAATATTATGATAGGAAATCAGATCTTGAAAAGCTGTGGAAAGAGGATGAAGATAATAAACGTGTATATAAAACTTTAGATCTGAATATACAAACGTCTGTCGGAGAATTTGTTAAGAATGTACAGAATCGGATTGAGGAGTGTTTTAGTGATTTGGCTTTCCAAATAAATCAAAAAGATATAAACAGTTCTTTATCCGGTGAGGGAATAACAGATTGGAAATTTGGAGCTAGAATAGTAAGCTCTCTACTGACATGTGCTGCAGGTATTTGGGGTGGGGCAGCTTTATTTGCTTTAACGAATTTTTGGAACCCGGTTGGCTGGGGAATTGCTGCAGGAGTAGTTGTTGCTGCACTAGGTGCATTATTGGTTGGTATGTTTACTTCCAAAGATACTAAAATAAAAAAAGCGAAGGATAAATTGTCTGAAGCTTTAGGTAAAGAGCTTGATGCTAATGAAAATAAGATGCTTGAAGATGTGCTTGGGGAGCTTAATAAAAACATTGATAATATCGAAAGTAAACTGAGTAACAGCTTCTCTATTTTATTAGATAATACAAGCTATATACTAGGTGCGTTGAAATCCATTGTTACAGAATCGGAGAAATACGAAAAGATATTTGGTGCTATCTTTGCTTATCGATTATTGCAACAGTTAGGCAAACAAAATAGAAGCAGTATAAAAGATGTCGGCATTGACCTTATTATGCAGCAGATTTCAGCAAAGCGTGTTTATGAAAAATCAATGATGACTGTACAATGTCCTTACGCTGTTGATGCCGATGAGAATGCAAGAGCTAATGAATTAACTCAATTACAAATAACCTTTATATAAAAATATGGAAACTACAAATTTGAAAATAGCAGAATTAAGCAAGAAGTTGCAAGAGTTGGTAAAAAAGACATATGATCTTTTGGATCGTACGGGTAATGAGAATATCAAGGAAGCGCTAAACAAAGAATTATCTGAGTTAAGAGAACGCGTGGAATTGAAAATTGCTTTTGTCGGACAATATAGTTCTGGGAAGTCTACTATAATTTCGGCTTTGACGGGAAATAGAGATATTAAAATTGATGCCAATGTCGCAACAGATGTTGTTTCGGAATATAAATGGAATAACATTGTTTTAATGGACACCCCGGGAATCCTGGCTGGAAAGGTGGAGCAACATGACCAAAGAACAAAAGATGCTTTAAAAGAGTGTGATTTGATTGTTTATGTATTGACCAGTCAACTTTTTGATGATGTAATCTTTGAGAATTTTATAGATTTAGCATATACGCAGAAGTTGAATGATAAAATGTTGATAGCAATCAACAAGATGTCAATGGAAGCTGGAGATTTCGATACTCTGAGGCAAAATTACTTAAATTCTATTCATTCTATATTTAAAGAGCGTGGTTATGAATTTAATTTTGAAGTAGTTTTTATTGATGCTGCTGATTATATTGAGGGATGTACAGAAGAAGATGATGATTTTATTCAGCTAAGTAATTTTAATTCTTTTATATCTACTCTAAACTCATTTGTTGCCGATAAAGGACTGATAAAAAAACAGTTTGATACTCCTGTTCGAATTTTGAAAGGACATGTTGCCGATATTGCCGTTTCTCAGGTTGACCCTAATTTGAAGATTCAAGCAGAGCATTTTTCCTCACGCATAAGAAAAAGCATGAGGGACATGGAACGCTCTTTAGCGTTGAAGCTAAATCAGTTTGAATCAGATAGTATATCTGACTCGATGAATGTATCATCTAAAATCGGTGAGATTTCAGAAACTGAGCTGGAAAATGAAGTAAATGGACTTTCTCGTCAAATTGAAGATAGAACCACTGAACTATTGACGGATATTGAAGAAATGGTAAACCAAAATTATTCAGATCTAATGTCTGAGATGGAGAATTTTGGGAGCAGGGAGTCTTTATTACTGTTTGAGAAGAATTTGGATGCAAGAATAAATTCTCCTTCTATATCTTTAGAGGAAAGAAAAAATCTGGAAAAACAAAAGACTTTCTTAAATTATTTGTCCGAAGGGGGAGCGAAATTAGCTCAAATGTCTGGAGTAAATAGTTTGAATGGAGGTATTTCACAGGCTGCAGGTAGCCAAGCACACACTATGATATATAATGTCGGGAAATTCTTTGGACATAAATTTAAACCTTGGGAAGCAGTGAAGACAGCTAGTACCTTGGGTAAAGTGGCAAAGTTTGGTATTCCTGTTGTTACAACACTTGCTTCTATAGGTTTAGATTTATATGCTAAGAATAAGGAAGAAAAGAGAACGAAAGAAATTGCGGCTGCCAAGAACCAGTTAAACGCTGATTTACGCTCTAAAATCAAATCAATAAGATGTGAAATAGAGAAGAATTTTAATCTTAGTGTAATTACAAATTATAAAGATAAATTAGAGGAAGTGGATCGTATGAAAATGGAAATTTCGAATAGTATGAGTAAGAATGAGAATATTAAAAAGGCTCTTTTAGAATTGGATGCTGAATATGTAGATTTTATTGAAATTGTAGAATAAATATAAGAATGACTATGGTTCCTGATTTTTTATATTGTAATTCAGATTATCCTCTTCCTGCAGCAAGCCTCCGTATTGAGGCTTGCATTGTCAGTGACTCCGACTTACCCTCGGGCAGTGGTGGTATTAACGGTGAAAGATATACCTATGGACAATTGCGGCATCAGCCTATTATTCCGGAATTAATGCATAATATAAAGAATCTTCAGTTGAAACAGTATGCAACAGAATGTAATTCTCGCAATGCGGTAGAAGGATTCAGAATGTTTAAAGTAGAAGGTGAATATTGCTTTTGGGGATTAAGGGTAGGGCCAATTGTAAAAGTACCATCTGTTGCAGAACTGAGGCAAATCTTATTAAGTAATGCGATGACGGTCGAAGCTGTGAGAAAAAAGCAAGTATCGGCAGGGATGATTCGAGAAATAACTTATGCTCTGCTTCGGCAAGAAGTAGCCCATAGTTGTGGAATGTCTGATAAGGAAGCTGCGCTTGCCATTGGTAATCAGTTGGATTGTGCGCCTCATGAAGATATTTCGGGTTACATATTTATGGTGCCAAACTGGGCTCATAAGTGGTTCAGACATGATGGGTATGTCTCAAAAATGCTACGGGAACTATAGATTGTAAAAGTATTATTTAGTTAGAAAAGAAAAATACGTTCTGCCCGCCGTTGGCCGAACCTCCCTCTACCTTTGCCTCCATAAATGATTGAAACATTAACTAAAGGAACATTTATGGAAATTCTGAAAGGTTTGATTAAAAGCCTCATTAATGGAGGCATTGGTGCTGTGGTAGGTGCAGCTTTTGCTGCAGCCTTCGAGTGGAAAATATGGATATTTGCTGTAATAGGCTATATCCTAGGGTGGTTGCTGCTTTCCAAATCGTTTTGGGAAGGGGTAAATGAAGCCAAGGAAGAGCTGGCTGAAGAAGATAAAAAGAGAGCGACAGAGAGTAAAGCGAAAGGAGGCAGGCATGATAAGTAAAAAGAGCGTTGCAGAATGGAGCTCCATTATTCTATGTTTGCTCCCCTCGCCATTCGCCATTATGTTGCTTTTGATCGTAGCGGGGGAAATGCGTGATTCCTGGCACATCACTAACTTCCTGGCAATAATGATATGCGCAATCATCGGGCTGATTGCTCTGTTGTTTGCTTCCTGGATATTGGGTAAGTTTATCTATTTTATAATCAAGTAGAAAGGAGGAAATGATGAGAGGGTGTCTTACTACCGTAATATTCTTGTTTGCGTTAAGCGGCTTATCTACGTTAATGCTTACTATAGCCTTTTTCTTGATTGCCATTATCGATCCGGGCGCACCGAGCCCGTTTGAATTGCAATGGTACACAGTGGTCATATTATTGGTTTATATTATTGTATTTTTGAAATTAATTATAAAAGGAAGCCGTATGCTGAGTCATTCAATCTGTGACTTCCTGTTTGGAAAGGAGGATGAGCTATGATTTTTAAGTATAAATTTTGTCTATGGTTGATTGATACACTTAGTTCCCAACCACTGACCTTACCGGAAATTCAGAAGAAGTGGATGAATGCATCAGCCAATGAAGATGGAGAGCCATTGGCAGTACGTAGTTTCGGACGTTATCGCCGTTTGGCAGAATCGCTGATGTATGTAGACATTGATTGCGACAAGAGCACTAATTTGTATAGAGTGATACGACCGGAGAGTTTTAAAAACCGCGATTTGCAAGAATGGCTGTTGAGTGCTTTCCGGATATCATGTCTGGCAGAGCGGGTAAATCAGCATGAAGAAGTTATGATAGAACCGGCTCCTCCTGCTGCCGGTTTGCTGCAGGAAGTGATGGATGCTATTGACAAAGAGTATCCGCTCCGCTTTGTATATAAATCCCACTATCAGGAAGAGAAAAGTATAGAACTGATTCCTGCCTTTGTACGTCTTTTCAAACAACGCTGGTATCTCATAGGAGAAGTCAAGGGAAAAGGTCATCCTATGACGTGTGCATTGGAACGTATGAAGCAAGTGGAAACGTTGGAAGGCAAAAAGATAAAAATCTCTCCGAAACTGCGGAAAACACTGAAACCGGAGACTTACTTTGAACACTGTTTCGGCATCATCCGACAGTTTGAACCGATAACGATCCGTTTCCGTGCCTTTTGGCCGCAAGATGCTTACATAAAAGATGTACCTCTCCATTCCTCACAAGTGGAGGTTGCGCATACCGAAGATTATACGGACTTTGAGATTTTTGTGCGTCCTACTTATGATTTGAAGCAAGAATTGCTGTGGCATCGCGACAAACTGGCCGTACTTTCTCCTGAGTCGTTCCGACAAGATATGATATCCGTGCTTCGTGCCACTCTTGGTGGTTATGAAACGGGAGTAGGTCATGCCATTGATGAATAAGGCTGATATTTGTTCTTCAAAACATTTTATTCCTTATCTTTGTTCCATCTTTAAACTACTTACTTAAAAAAAGCATGCGTATGAAGAACTGGAGAATTGAGGCAATCATTATTTCTATTGGTATCATCATGCTGGGCGTGATGATAAAAAATGGTATCAACGACTTTAAAGACAAGGATCGTATTGTGAGTGTAAAAGGCCTGGCAGAGATGGAAGTGCCTGCTGATAAGGTGATCTGGCCATTGGTATATAAAGATATCGGCAATGATCCTGCTCTTCTTTATGTAAATATGGAGCAGAAGAATAAAGCTATCGTGACGTTCCTTGAAAAGAATGGTATTGCAAAGGACGAAATAGATATTGCTCCTCCGGAAGTAATTGATATGCAGGCCGAGCGTTACGGAAACCGCGATATACCTTATCGATACAATGCAACTTCCGTTATCACGGTCACTTCTAAAAATGTAGATAAGGTGCGGAAACTGATGTCCGAGCAGGCTGAACTCTTGAAACAAGGCATCGCCATCACCGGTGGTGATTATAAGTATAATGTATCATACGAGTTTACCGGTCTGAATGACATCAAGCCGCAAATGATTGAAGAGGCCACTAAGAATGCACGCGCCGCAGCCGAGAAGTTTGCCAAAGATTCAGATAGTAGCTTGGGGAAAATACGGAATGCCTCGCAGGGACAGTTCTCTATTTCCGATCGTGACGCTAATACTCCTTATATAAAGAGTGTACGCGTAGTCACTACTGTAAACTATTATCTGAAGAGATAAAGAAGCGGTCCGCATCTTTCCATGCGGGGAATTTCTGCCTGAACTCTTTGAGTGCAGTGAGATTGAGTGTGGCTGTAGCAACGCCTTCTTCATTATCGGGTACACTGGCCAGGAGTTCGCCTTTGGGAGAATAGATAACGCTGCCTCCACTATGTGGAAGTTTATGATTATCCGTACCAACACGGTTTACTCCGCAAACGTAGCTTATATTCTCCAATGCGCGGGCGGGCAATAAGATGTCCCATACTCTGCGACGGGGAACAGGCCAGTTGGCAACATAGATAAGAAGATCGTATTCATTGTCTACATTGCGGCTCCATACCGGGAAACGGAGGTCGTAACAGACGAGCAGAAGGATATTCCAGCCGCGATAGGATATGATAGGGCGTTTGTTGCCGGAGGTGAAATGTTCCGTTTCACTGCCCATGCGAAAAAGATGGCGCTTGTCGTAATAATAAGTATTACCTTCGGGGGTGAGAAAGAAAGCACGGTTGTAGTAAGATGGCTGCTCATCGGGTGAGGATGATGTTTTGCAAGCAATGTAACTGCCGGTAATGGCGAACTGAAACTCTTCAGCCCATCGGCGTAGCGTTGTTATAGTTTCTCCCGTCACCGGTTCGGCCAGATGTTCCGTGTCCATACTAAAACCGGTGGAAAATGTTTCCGGTAAAACAACAATCTCCGTTGTCCCGCGAAGAGTTTCTAACTTTTCGCGGAGGCGACGGAGATTTTCTTGTTTGTTTTCCCAAACGATGTCTGTTTGCAGAATACTTATGCGCATAACTTTCTTATTAAACTTCTCCTAAATCAAAGTTTTTGGGATTCTTTCCTCTGAAGTTCTTGTAATAAAGCTTTATTTCATGCATATCTTTGGCCATATCTCCACTGGGCATAATGGCTTTAGTGCATGAAATAGTTTTTGAGGGATAATCGATCCCGACGAGCACAATAGGCACTTGCGCCTTGAGTGCTATGTAATAGAAACCTTTTTTCCAATTAGGATTAGCCTTGCGGGTTCCCTCCGGAGTGATGGCGAGATGGAAGTGCTTGCTGCTTGCAAATTTTTCGGCCATCTGGTCCACTAAGGATGATTTGCGTCCCCGATTTACGGGAATACCGCCAACTGCCTTGAATATCAGTCCCAACGGAAAGAAGAACCATTCCTTCTTCATCATGAAGCTGGTTTTGCGTCCAATGGCTCCATAATACAATTTGCCGATAAATAAATCCCAATTAGAAGTGTGGGGTGCTGCACAAACTATGCACTTATCATAGTTTTCCACCGTCACATTTGTTTTCCAGCCTAAAAGGCGATAATAAATGAAACTATAAAGGGCTTTCTTCATTTTATTTCAATTTGCCCATTGCTTCAATAATTTCGCCTACTTTTGCGTTGAAATCAGAAAGGAATTTCTTGTAGAAACCTTTTACATTTCCCGGCTCGGTATGACTGATGCGGCTTACAAACTCATCTTGCATCTTCAGAATCTCTGCCATCAGCTCATCTGCTTTCTCTTTATCGGTTCCGGGGACATACATACTGTGGACAAGGCATTCTGTGAAAAGTTCGCCTGCAATATAGTTGATATTCTTCTTTAAATTCTTTCTACTTGCCATAATCTTTACATTTTAAATGAATACTGTGAATTATATCCGGTAAAGATACTGTTTTTTATTGTTACTATGGAAGAAAAGGACGTTTTTATGTGTTTTTAATGAGTGAGGGAGTGTGGAATTATTCTACAATTTGTGGATGCATTCTACAGGATAGTTAGGATTATCGGGGATAATATTAGGATTGACCTCTATTACTGTTGCTTGATATATAGTATGTTATGTAAAAAGTGGTTGCAGTATCAACATGTTTGGCATCTGATTTGTTATTTACAAATAGAAACAGGGTTAAATTTAATAAACGAACAAGCATGAAACTGGTTTTATCTAAAAAAGAAATGAAGCTAAGCAAGAAGAGGATACTGATAATAGCAGCCTGTCTGGTTGTATTGTTGGTAGGCTATTTTATTCTGACTTGGCCAAAGAAAGTCCAACCCGAAGCTCCTACCGTAATAGTGGAGCCTGCGGAGAAAGGCGATGTGGAGATATATGGCGAATATGTAGGCCGTATCCGGGCGCAGCAATTTGTAGAAGTACGTGCGCGTGTAGAAGGATATCTGGAGAATATGCTTTTTGCAGAAGGAAAGTATGTGACGAAGAATCAAGTCCTTTTTGTTATCAATCAGGATCAATACCGGGCTAAGGCTGATAAAGCCCGCGCACAATTGAAGAAAGATGAGGCGCAGGCGTTGAAAGCGAAGCGCGATCTGGAACGTATCCGCCCGTTGTATGCACAAAATGCTGCCAGTCAGTTGGATTTGGACAATGCCCAGGCTGCGTACGAAACGGCAGAGGCTTCGGTCGCTATGAGCCAGGCCGATTTGGATCAGGCGGAACTGGAGCTGGGATATACACTTGTCCGCTCTCCGCTGTCAGGACATATCAGTGAAAGAAATGTAGACTTGGGTACTTTGGTAGGACCGGGTGGAAAGTCATTATTGGCAACAGTGGTGAAGAGTGACACCGTATTGGTGGACTTCAATATGACGGCGTTGGATTACTTGAAAAGTAAGGAACGGAATATCGATATTGGTCGCCAGGATTCTACACGTTCCTGGCAGCCGAATATCACGATTACTTTGGCTGACAATGCTGTTTATCCTTATAAGGGTTATGTAGACTTTGCAGAACCGCAGGTTGACCCGCAGACCGGAACTTTCTCCGTACGTGCAGAAATGCCGAATCCTAACAGCGTGCTGCTTCCGGGGCAGTTTACGAAAGTGAAGTTGTTGCTGGATGTGCGCGAAGATGCGATTGCTGTTCCTCAAAAGGCAGTCACTATTGAAAAAGGTGGTGCTTACATCTTTGTGATGCGCCGGGACTCTACGGTTGAGAAGCGCTTCATCGAACTAGGACCTGAATTTGGCAATAATTGGGTGGTTGAGCGCGGCTTGGCTGCCGGTGAACAGGTGGTGACGGAAGGTTTCCATAAGCTTACTCCGGGTATAAAAGTACGTGCGCAGGCTGCTGTTCCTAAAGAAGACGAAGAACAGAAATCAAAGGAGAACAACCCTTCAAAGTAATGATGTTATGAAAGTAAGTTTCTTTATAGACCGCCCGGTATTCTCGGCGGTGATATCGATTGTGATTGTAATTATCGGTATCATTGGCCTGACGATGCTGCCGGTGGACCAATATCCACAGATAACGCCGCCCGTGGTGAAAATCAGCGCTTCCTATCCGGGAGCAAGTGCGCTGACGGTTTCGCAAGCGGTGGCAACCCCTATTGAACAGGAAATAAACGGTACTCCGGGGATGATTTACATGGAGTCCAACAGTTCCAACTCCGGAGGCTTTTCGGCAACGGTTACCTTCGATGTATCAGCCGACCCCGATCTGGCTGCCGTAGAAATACAGAATCGTGTGAAGCTGGCAGAAAGCCGTCTGCCTGCCGAAGTTATTCAGAACGGTATTTCCGTAGAAAAGCAGGCTCCCAGCCAGTTGATGACGCTCTGTCTGACTTCCAGCGATCCTAAGTTCGACGAAATCTATCTGAGTAACTTTGCTACTATCAACGTACTCGACCTGTTGCGTCGTATTCCCGGTGTGGGACGTGTTTCCAACATCGGTAGCCGCTACTACGCCATGCAGATATGGGCACTTCCCGATAAGTTGGCTAACTTCGGGTTGACCGTGCAGGACTTGCAGAATGCCCTGAAAGACCAGAACCGTGAATCTGCTGCCGGCGTTTTGGGACAGCAGCCGGTGAAAGGACTTGATATAACGATTCCTATCACAACCCAAGGACGTCTGAGTTCTGTGAAACAGTTCGAAGACATCGTGGTCCGTGCCAATTCTAACGGGTCCATCATTCGCTTGCGCGATGTGGCGCGTGTTTCTCTTGAAGCTTCTTCGTATAGTACGGAGAGTGGTATCAATGGTGAGAATGCTGCTGTTCTCGGCATTTACATGCTGCCCGGAGCAAATGCGATGGAAGTGGCCAAGAATGTGAAGGAAGCTATGAAAGAGATTAGTGCTAATTTCCCGGAGGGAATGAGTTATGAGATCCCTTTCGATATGACTACGTATATTTCCGAGTCTATCCACGAAGTGTATAAGACTTTGTTCGAAGCACTGATTCTGGTTGTGCTGGTAGTATTTCTTTCCTTGCAAAGTTGGCGTGCAACGGTGATACCGATTGTTGCGGTGCCTATTTCCCTGGTTGGTACCTTTGGTTTCATGCTTATTTTCGGTTTCTCGCTGAACATGCTGACTTTGCTCGGATTGATTCTTGCCATCGGTATTGTGGTAGACGATGCCATCGTAGTGGTGGAAAATGTGGAGCATCTTATGGAGACTGAAAAGCTCAGCCCTTACGAAGCAACCAAGAAGGCGATGAACGGATTGGCAAGTGCTTTGATAGCTACTTCGTTGGTACTCTGTGCCGTGTTTGTACCGGTAAGCTTCCTGAGTGGAATTACCGGACAACTGTATCGTCAGTTTACCATTACCATTGCAGTGTCCGTATTACTTTCCACGGTAGTAGCGTTGACGCTTAGTCCCGTCATGTGTTCGCTTATCTTAAGACCTGATAGCGGTAAGAAGAAGAACATCGTTTTTCGTAAGATAAATCAATGGTTGAATCTGGGCAATCATAAATATATAGGTGTCATCAGCCGTGTCATCAAGAATCCCCGTCGCTTGATGAGTGCGTTCGGGTTGGTACTGGTTGCCATTTTTATTATACACCGTCTGGTGCCTACCAGCTTTTTGCCTACAGAAGACCAGGGATATTTCAAGATAGAGTTGGAATTGCCCGAAGGCGCTACGTTGGAGCGTACCCGCGTAGTGACCGACCGTGCTGTGAAATACCTGGAGAAGAATCCGTTTGTGGCTTATGTACAGAACGTAACGGGGAGCAGTCCGCGTGTAGGAAGCAGTCAGGCCCGTAGTGAATTGACGGTTATTCTTAAACCGTGGGAGGATCGCAAAAGCATTTCCATTGATAAAATAATGGAGAATGTGGAGAAGGATTTAAAAGAATATCCTGAGTGTAAAGTCTATCTTTCCACACCACCGGTCATTCCGGGGCTGGGTACTTCGGGTGGTTTTGAATTGCAGCTCGAAGCACGTGGAGAGGCTACATTCGATGACCTGGTGCAGGCAGCAGACACGCTGATGTACTATGCCCAGAGAAATAAAGAACTGACGGGACTTTCATCCTCTTTGCAATCCGAAATCCCCCAGCTTTATTTCGATGTAGACCGTGATAAAGTGAAGATGCTGGGAGTACCTTTGGCTGATGTGTTTTCTACGATGAAGGCTTATACCGGTTCTGTCTATGTAAACGATTTCAATATGTTCAACCGTATATATAAGGTGTATATTCAGGCGGAAGCTCCTTATCGTGAGCACAAGGATAATATCAACCTGTTCTTCGTGAAGGCGAAAGACGGAGCGATGATCCCGCTGACTTCGTTGGGAAATGCATCTTATACCACAGGGCCGGGCAGTATTAAGCGCTTCAATATGTTTACCACTGCCGTCATTCGTGGTTCTGCCGCTCAAGGCTATAGTTCCGGTCAGGCCATGGAGGTTATGGAACAGATTGCGCGAGACCACTTGCCGGATAATATCGGACTGGAATGGAGTGGCCTTTCATATCAGGAGAAAAAGGCCGGCGGACAGACAGGATTGGTGCTGACATTGGTTTTCCTTTTCGTATTCCTCTTCCTGGCTGCCCAGTATGAAAGTTGGACGGTGCCTATCGCCGTGTTATTGTCGTTGCCGGTTGCTGCTTTAGGGGCATACTTGGGTGTGGCGATATGCGGATTGGAAAATGATATTTATTTCCAGATAGGCTTGGTGATGCTGATGGGACTGGCAGCAAAGAATGCCATCCTTATTGTCGAGTTTGCCAAGGTGCAAGTCGATAAAGGCGGAGATTTGGTACAATCAGCCATTCATGCAGCCCAGCTTCGTTTCCGGCCTATCCTGATGACTTCTCTTGCCTTTGTATTGGGCATGCTTCCTATGGTATTGGCAAGCGGACCGGGTTCGGCAAGTCGTCAGGCCATCGGTACGGGTGTCTTCTTCGGAATGATATTTGCCATTGTGTTCGGTATCGTGCTCGTGCCATTCTTCTTTGTCATGGTTTATAAGACAAAGGCAAAAGTGCAGCATAAGATTAAGAAAGACTGAATTTAAAGAACAACATCATGAAAAAAAGAAATATATATATCCTCTTGTTATTGAGCATGTTTGTTTTTACATCCTGCAAGATAGGAAAAAGCTATGTCCGTCCGGAAATGTCATTGCCGGATAGCTTGGCACAGCAACAAGACAGTATGAGCATTGCCGATGAACAGTGGCAGGTGGTTTATACGGACAGCACCTTGCGCAGTCTGATAGCACGTACGCTTGAATATAACAAGGATATGCTTATTGCTGCGGCACGTGTCAAGGAGATGGCGGCACAGAAGCGTATCAGTGTTGCCAATCTCTTGCCTCAACTCACCGGAAAGGTGGATGCCGAACGGGAAGTTGAGAATTATGGCGGACATAGCCGTGATGTGGGCAATACTTATGAAGCCAAAGCACTTCTTTCCTGGGAAATAGATCTTTGGGGAAACCTGCGATGGAAGCAAGTGGCTGCCGTGGCCGATTATTTGAAAACGGTAGAGGCCCAGCGCGCTTTGCGTATGACGATTGTTGCCGAGGTGGCGCAAGCCTATTACGAATTGGTAGCCCTCGATACGGAACTGGAGATTGTCCGCCAGACACAGAAGGCCCGCGAAGAAGGTGTCCGTCTGGCGCGTATTCGTTTTGAGGGTGGACTTACTTCGGAAACCTCCTACCAACAGGCACAAGTAGAGCTGGCACGTACTGCGACGCTTGTACCGGACTTGGAACGTCGCATCTCTTTAAAGGAGAATGACATTGCTTTCCTTGCCGGTGAATTTCCTACCCGCATCCGCCGTGTCAACTTCTTGCAAGAACTGGATGTGCCGGAATCTTTGCCGGTCGGGTTGCCTTCCGATTTACTGGAGCGCCGCCCCGATATTCGTGCAGCGGAACAGCAGTTGAGGGCAGAACATGCAAAAGTGAAAGTGGCCTATACCAATATGTTTCCCCGCCTCGCCCTTACCGGACAATTCGGGTTGGAAAGCGATGTACTTTCCAACTTCCTGCAATCGCCTTATTCACTGCTGAACGGTGCAGTGCTGACTCCGCTTTTCGGTTGGGGAAAGAACCGTGCCGCACTGAAAGCCCAGAAAGCTTCTTTCGAAGCTGAAGTGCACAATTATGAAAAGACAGTACTGAATGCATTCAAGGAAGCCAAAAATGCAATTGTCGATTTCAATAAGATAAAGGAGGTCTACCAGCTTCGCGCCAAGCTCGAACGCTCTGCCAAAGGCTACGTAGACTTGGCGCAACTGCAATATATCAATGGTGTCATCAACTACATGGATGTGCTCGATGCGCAACGTGGCTACTTTGACGCGCAGATAGGCGTAAGCAATGCTATCCGCGATGAACTCATTGCAATGGTAAATGTGTATAAAGCTTTGGGAGGCGGCTGGCAGACAGCAACGGATGCTGTGGAATAAGGAGAGGGCTCCTTTTTATATTCTTCAATCTTAAGTATCTATATTTCTCGCTTAATACTATGATTATTTAGAAAAACTCATTAATTTTGTCCAATCATCTTTAAAGATAGAGAACTGCTTCTGAGATGATAATGGGCTATTTGTGAGAGACGAGAATAAATAGAAGATATACAATAACTCGGTTAGGGAGAATATCTACACTTAAATGATTGAAGAACATGAAAAGAACTGCACTGCTGAGTCTCCTGTTGGCTTTCTGGCTGTTACCATTATTTGCATTCCCCAATTTTACTTTTAAGAAATATCAGGTAGAAGACGGACTGTCGCACAACACTGTATGGTGTGCGTTGCAGGATAGTCATGGCTTTGTATGGCTGGGTACGAACGATGGTTTGAATTGCTTTAACGGTTTGAACAGCAAGATATACCGGAATGTATTGAATGATAAGTTTTCGCTTGGGAACAACTTTGTACAGGCACTCTTCGAAGACGAGAACCAGGATATTTGGGTAGGAACCAACTCCGGACTTTATATCTATGACCGGAAGCACGACCGCTTCTCCCATTTCGATAAGAAGACTCCTTATGGGGTTTTCATCAGCAGTGAGGTCAAAAAGATTATAAAGTCCGGGAATGGATTGGTTTGGATTGCGACATTGGGACAGGGCCTGTTTGTCTACGATCAGGAGAAAGACTCGTTACACCAGAATAGCCTGCAAGCCTCTTTTATGTGGGATGTCTGTGAGAGTGGTTCAAACATCTATTCCTCTTCCTTGCAGGAGGGGCTGCTTTGTTTTGACAAAGAGGGGAATTTTATACGTTCGTACCCATTGATGGCAGCCGGCAACAATCCGGATAATTATCGCATTCACTGCCTGCTGCCGATAGCTGGTAATATATGGTTCGGGGCAGGGAGTAACTTGCTGTATTGCCTGAATGAGAACTCCGGGAAGTTGGATTACTACAATGCGTCTGCATTCAATTTCGGTGCTATCAACAGCCTTCTAAGTTATTCGGATACCGAATTGTTGTTGGGTACGGACAACGGGCTCTACCTTTTTAATATTGTTGCCAAGACTTTTGTCCGCATTGATAATCCCAGTGACCCGCGGAGTCTTAGCGACCAATCCATTAACGCAATGATGCGCGATGTGGAAGGGGGCATTTGGATATTAACCAATCTGGGAGGTGTCAACTATCAGGCGAAGCAAACGAAGCGCTTCGACTATTATCCTCCGGTTTACCATGAGGGAATGGTATATGCGGGTAAAGTCATCGGGCCTTTCTGCGAAAACAGGGATGGGAACATTTGGGTGGGCACCCGCAATGGCTTATGCTTTTTCAATACTGCTACCCAGCAACTGTCCCGTTACGAGATAGGAGGGCATGTCAATCTGAAGTATGATATACGTTCTTTGTTGCTGGATGATGACCGGCTGTGGATGGGTACTTATAGCGAAGGGCTGAAGGTATTGGATATTAAGACGGGGAAACTGAAGTCGTACAATCACCAGAAAGATATTCCCAATACTATTTGCAGTGACGATGTGTTGGCATTGTACAAAGACCGGAGCGGTAATATCTTTGTCGGAACCAGTTGGGGCTTGTGCCAGTATAATGCAAAAGAGGATGATTTCTCGACGATTACTACTATAGGCTCCATGATATCTGTTGTCGATATAACGGAAGATCTGTATGAGAATCTGTGGATTGCTACTTCCAGCAGCGGGGTATTCCGTTATAGCATGCACGACGACCACTGGAAACACTATCTGCACGAAAGTTCCGACTCTACCACCATTACTAATAATTCGATAATCACTCTGTTCGAAGACAGGAAAGGTACTATGTGGTTCGGAACGAATGGAGGCGGGCTTTGCTCGTTCAATGCCGATACCGAAACCTTTGTGGACTTCGATCCCACCAGTACGCTCCTGCCCAACCGGGTCATTTACTCCATAGAAGAAGATAAAACGGGTGATTTCTGGATCTCCGGCAATACCGGGCTGGTTACGATCAATCCGGTTACGAAGCAGCATTTCCGCCGGTTTACGGTGGACGATGGCTTGCAGGGAAATCAGTTTACGGCACAGTCTTCCTTGAAAACAGCCGACGGCAAGCTTTACTTTGGAGGTATCAACGGTTTTAATGCATTCGTTCCCGAGCAGTTTACGGACAATCAGTATATCCCTCCGGTTTACATCACAGACATCCGCTTGCCATACCTTGCTGACGAGCGTGCCATGAAGGAGAAACTGCATTTGGAAGAGCCTCTTTATCGGGCGAAGACCATCACCTTGCCCTACGAGTACAATAGTTTTTCAATCAACTTTGTGGCCCTCAGCTACGAAGACCCATTGAAGAACAAGTATAGCTATCGGCTGAAGGGAGTAGATAAGGACTGGGTTACGAGCCCGAATCTCAATATCGCTTCGTACACGAATCTTTCTCCGGGAAAGTATGAGTTCGAAGTGCGCGGCTCTAACAATGACCATTTGTGGAATGAGGAGAATGCTTCGTTGCTGATTGTGATTACACCTCCCTGGTGGCTTTCTGTTTGGGCTTATTGTTTGTACGTCTTGTGTCTGTTGGGAGTGGCTTGCTACATAGCTTGGCGTTGGAATAAATTCGTCAAGATGAAGTACAAACGGCGCATGAAGGAGTATCAGATAACGAAAGAGGAAGAGGTGTATAAGTCGAAGATCAGCTTCTTCGTCAACCTGGTGCACGAGATCCGTACGCCGTTGAGCTTGATTCGCCTGCCGCTCGAAAAGCTGCTTGAGGAGAGAAGAGGGGAACGCGATGCCAGGTACCTCTTGGTGATTGACCGCAATGTGAACTATCTGCTGGGCATCACTAACCAGCTGCTCGACTTCCAGAAGATGGAAAGCGGAGGAATCCGGCTGAATCTGAAGCGATGTAACGTCAGTGAATTGGTGAAGGTGGTGTATGAGCAATTCTCCGGTTCGGCCGAGCTGAATAAATTGTTGATAACGCTCGATATTCCTAAAAAGGAAGTGTATGCGCAGGTGGACTCGGAGAATGTGTGCAAGATTATCGTCAACCTGATAGGCAATGCAGTGAAGTATGCCCGCACCCGCATTGATGTCCGTCTGGTTGCGGTGGAAGATGGTTTTAAGATATTGGTGGAAGACGATGGACCGGGTGTGCCGGATGCTGAAAAGCAAAGGATTTTCGAGGCGTTTTATCAGGTGAGAGATGCCAAGCCCGGAGTGGAGGGAACCGGGATAGGACTCGCTTTCTCCAGGTCGCTGGCCGAACTGCATCACGGCACACTGACGGTGGCCGATAGTTCGTATGGCGGTTCTTCTTTTGTATTGTCGTTGCCGGTGGGGGAGAAGAGCACCGAAGAAGCCTCACAACTTCCGGAGCTGGTAAATGTGCCGGAGACTGAAGATGCAGCCTTGGAAACGACGGAATATTCGGCCCGGAAGTTCACCGTGCTGCTGGTAGAGGATAATGTGGAGCTGCTGAACCTGACCCGGGAGTCGCTCAGTGCCTGGTTCAAGGTGCTCAAGGCGCACAATGGGCGTCAGGCATTGGAGGTGCTGGCCAAAGAGGTGGTCGATGTAATCGTCAGTGACGTGATGATGCCCGAGATGGATGGCATGGAGCTGACGGAACGGGTGAAGTCGGACATCGACTACTCGCACATTCCGGTGATTCTGTTGACGGCCAAGACGACGCTTGAGGCGAAAGCGGAAGGATTCGATTGCGGGGCGGATGCGTTTGTAGAGAAGCCTTTCTCCATCCGCCAGCTGCACAAGCAGATTGAGAATCTGCTGAAGTTGCGCCAGGCATTCCATAAGATGATGACTACTCTGTCCGGCACTGCGCCCGGGACGCTGGCAACCGAGTTTACGCTTTCTCAGCGGGACTGCGATTTCATTGCCAAGGTGCAGGCAGCAATAGGCGAGCAGCTTTCGGATGAGAACTTTTCGGTAGATACACTGGCTGAGGCATTGAACATGAGCCGTTCCAATTTCTATCGGAAGATAAAGGCGCTGTCCGGTATGGCGCCTAATGACT
This sequence comes from Bacteroides sp. GD17, assembly GCF_038448625.1. NCBI lineage: Bacteria > Pseudomonadati > Bacteroidota > Bacteroidia > Bacteroidales > Bacteroidaceae > Bacteroides > Bacteroides sp. GD17. The sequence continues at coordinate 256,924 of NZ_JBCEZS010000007.1, read as the reverse complement.
ACCTGAAGACGATACGTCTGAACAAGGCTGCCGAATTGCTGAAGAGTGGAATGCGGATTATAGAAGTTTGCGAGCAGGTGGGCTTTAACTCTTCGTCGTATTTTGCCAAATGCTTTAAGGCGCAGTTTGGGGTGCTGCCTAAGGATTATCCTCCGGCATCCTGATGGGGCGGTTCGTTACATTAACGTGAGTTCGATATAAGATGATTGACTCATATTGATGATAGAAATGAATGAAATGATAAACATGAGTATCTCAAACTCTCCCGCCTGAAAGGGGGAGTACCCCGTAGGGGGGAGGGGGTCCTACATAAGCAGAGAGTAACTTTGCAATACATAAGCCCCCTGCGGATGTAAAACCCCTCCGCCCTACGGGCACCTCCCCTTTCAGGCGGAGGAGTTTGAGATACTCTTGCTCATAACCTGTACGGATATGAGTCAATCATCTTATATCGAACTCACGTTACATTACCTCCGCCGAGGAAAATCGGGGCTAACCGCACGTTACATTACCTCCGCCGAGGAAAATCGGAGCCAACCGCACGTTACATTACCCCCGCCGGGGAAAATCGGGGCCAACCGCACGTTACATTACCCCCGCCGCGCAAAATTGGAGCCAACCGCACGTTACATTTGCTCCGCCGGGAAAAATTGGGGTCAACTGCACGTTACATTTGCCCCGCCGGAGAAAATTGGAGCCAACTGCACGTTACAAAGGCTCCCCCGGGAAAAATAGGGGTCAACCGAACGCCTCTTCTCCTCCCCGGCAAAAATAGAAGCCTCCGAACCGGCACTTTTCCTTCCTCCGAGAAAATCTGGAAGAAAAGTGTCGGCCCGGAGGCTCGCTTTTTGGGAGAGAGCGAAGCGTTTACAGTTCGCTGATCTCCGAATACAGTTCTATCATGCAAGAGTTCTCCAACAGGCTCTTGAATCGGTCTTTGCGATTGCCGGACCAGTCGTTGTTCAGCAGCCCGTTTTCATCGCGCGTATATCTCCAGGCATAATCGGCATTGGCAATCATCGCCTTCACGTACGTATCGTCCTTGTCCACCTGGTAGAGGGCTTTCAAGCCGCGGAACAGGATGACGTTGAACCACGGGCTGGAGGGGTAGAACAACATCTCCCCCCGGACGGTGGGCTGCGGCTTCAGGAAATGCTGATGGGCTCCGCGCGCCGTCTGCTGGGCGTCTGTCAGGTACTGTTTGTCGCCGGTGGCTTGGTAGAGCAGTACGCCGGCCTGAATCATCTGCCCGCTGTTGTACGTGTATTTGGCATAGCCTATCTTTCCTTTCAGGTTCACGTTGTCCCAGTAGACGAAGTCCGACGGGTCGCGCAGATTGTCGCGCGTCCAGCGGTAAGTCTCTTTGGCCTGCTCCAGATACTTCCGGTCTTTCGTAATGTTGTAGAGCTTCATGCAAAGCACGGTAGCGGGCGCGTTGGAGCAGGTGTTCTTCGACGTCTTCTTCTGCTCGCACCAGTAGATGCCGCCTCCCAGCTCGTCGGACCAGCCGGAGTAGATGTAATCGTGCAGGGCTATGGCCTTACGGAGGTACTCCTGGTTGCGGGTGGCCACGTAGTAGTCGCAAAAGTCGATGGCAACCCAGTCGTTGTCGTCGTAGTAGCGGTCGTTCTTCCCGGCAAAAGCGGGGTAGGACTGGTAGCACTCAGGCAGGCGGGTACTGTCCCAGTAGCGGTCCAGTCCGGGCTTGATTTGCCGGTCCATCAGCTTCTTGTACTTCTTCTCGCCCGATGTCTTGTAGAGTGAGACGCATCCCGACACCATCGCCGAGTAGGGCCAAAGGAAAGAAACTTCCTGCTGGGTGACTTCGTTCCCCGTGTCGGCCGTATAAGTGATTTGTTGTTTGGGGTTGCGCGGATAGGTCTCCATCAGCAACCCGTACTTCTTCACTTCGTAGAGTGAAAGGATGCGTTGTAGCAGTGAATCCGCCCGCTGCTGATACAGCTTCCCTCCCAGCTGGGCCGAGAGGAAAAGGGGTATCAGGAGTAGGGTGGAGGTTATGAAAAACTTTCTCATCTTGTTATAGGGTTATTTAATGTTGCTTCTTATGATGCTATTGTCGTTTTAAGGTATTTATTCTCTTGTATTGGGGAAAGCCGATACCCTCAGTCTCGCTGCTCCCATCGGTATCAGTGTGATTTCTTCTTTCTCGCCTTTCGGTGCATCGGCTTCGGGGAGCTCGCTGCACAGACCGTACTGGTCGATAGTCCATGAAGGTATCTTCCGTCCGATAGCTTTTACCTCAATTGGTGCGCTTTCCACGGTGAAGGGGAAGTTATCGGCAGGCCATGCCTTGTGCACCACCTGGAAGTTCTTCAGCGGTTGGTTCTTGTCCAGCACCAGGGCATAGTTCCAGGGCGACTTGGCATAGATTTCATACGTCGGCCACTGGCTTGCGTCGGCACCTTCCTGCCATTGGGAGTCGCCGATGGCAGTCTCCTTGCTGTCCTTCTGCACGTAGTCTTCGTCTATCTTCAGCGATAGGGTGAGCGGGCCGTAATCCACGCTTACACTGTTCTTGTTCACCTGCCAGGTGCGTATGGACAGCTGCATGGGCAGACGGATTTCAACCTGGTCGTTGTCCTTCCATTCGCGACGGATGCAGGCATACTTGCTGGCTTCGGGATTGGAGGCTACTTCTTTTCCATTGATAAGGATTGTGGCATTCTCCGTCCACGACGGTATTCTCAGATAGAAGGGGAAAGTGGTTGCCGCCGGTGTATTCACGGTGAAGCGGATGCTTTCCTCGAACGGATAGTTCGTCTCTTCGTGCAGGGTGATTTCATTACCTTCGGTTCCTACCTTCACCGTTGCATTGCAGGCGGCGTAGAGGGCGGCGGCTACTCCGTTGTCGGGAGTGGCGAGTATCAGATGCTCGGCATAGTAGGGCCATCCCTGTGCATGGTTGTGCTGGCAGCAACGGCTGCTGAAGGGGTTCATTGCCAGGAAGGGACCGCGGTTGTCGATACCCGGATGATGGTTCTTTGCATCACTGATGGTCTGGTTGGGCGAAGTGATGTAACGCAATGCTTTGAAGTCCGGCATCACGGCAGCGGGATAAGTGTTGAATGCTACGTCCTCGCAATTCTCGGCCCACGACGGGTCGCCGGTCATGCAGAGCAGCAGTTCGTCCGAAGCCATCTGTTCTACCATTCCGCAAGTCTCCACACCCTGGCGCGGGTCGATGAATCCCATGCGGGCGTTCTCGTCGGCTCCGAACATACCGCCGGGCACTTGGCCGAAGGTACGGCGAATCAGGTGCTGTACGTTATAGGTGGCGTTCAGCATAGCGGAGTCTCCGGTCAGCATGTAGTAGGTGGCGGGTTCGCGGAAACATTGGGCTATATTTACGTTGTGCCAGTTGGGCAGCCAGGAAGGGCGTGTCCAGTCTGCTGTGTTACGGTGTATCTTCTTGGCAAGCTCCAGCAGGAAGTCGTCGCCGGTGCGGTTGTAGAGCCAGTATACGCTCAGCAGGTTGTCGCCGCCGCGGCTGTTCTCCCAGTAGTCTTCCAGGAATTGTTCGTCGGGCACGGTCAGTTGCCATTTAAAGTAGTTGGTCATCAGGCTGAGGACGCGCGGGTCGTTGGAGTGCTCGTAATAAGATTGCAGGCACCACAGCATAATCATCTGCGCCCAGAGTTCGCGCTTTCCGTTCCGTTCGTTCACGGGGCCGAAGTACCCGTCGGGCTGCTGGCTGGCGAAGGCGCCTTCAATCCATACTTTGGCTTCGGCTATCATTTGGGGATCGTTCAGTATATAGGCCAGGTTGCCGTAACCTTTCAGCCAGTAGGGCACTTCTTCCCAGCCGTGGTCGCCGCCGGTAGTGAGCCAGGCGTTGTTGTCTTTGGCAAGCCAGGCGCTGATTTCGTTCAAGTGTCCGGTCAGTCCGTTCTTTTGCAGTTCCAGGTATTTCTTCAGCCATCCTTCGGGGCGGATGCTTCCAACCGGGAGTTTCAGGAAGTTCATCGGCTTCAGCGGTTGGCGGTTTCCTACATAACTGATGTTGGTTTGTGAACAATCGGGGCGATTGACGATGGTTACTTCCGACGACAGAGGGTCGGTGGTACAGGAAGCTGCCAGTAGTCCGGTAGTAAGCAGAACGCCGGCAAGTCTTACTTTCAAGTTTTTCATCTTTTGAAGTGTTTTTACGATGGTTATTAAATATAGTTCATTTCGAAATGGGGAGTAAATGAGAATTTACGGAGTATCCCAAATTCCTCCGCCTGAAAGGGGAGGTGCCCGTAGGGCGGAGGGGTTTCACATCCGAAGGGACTTGCACAAAGTTACTTTCTATTTATGTAAGACCCCTCCGCCCGCAAGCGGGCACCTCCCCTTTCAGGCGGAGGAGTTTGAGATACACTTGTTATCACACGACGCTAAATTGTCATTTACATCCGTCACAAAGTTGGCGAATTTCAGAAAGAGAAGCGTAACACATACCATTCAATAAATAGCAATTGCTAACCAATTCTCCCCTTAATACCCGTCCTGAGCCGCCCTGAACATAAAAAAGAGCAGATTCTTTTGTTTCTTGAATCAATATTGCTCTTATGTCTGATAAAAAAGTTCTTTCTTTGTAGCATCTTAAAACATCGAACTATGAGAACATGCCTGTTATTGATTACTTTATTCCTCTGCTTCTCTTGCGGAAACAAAAGCAGCAAGAAAGAAGATGCAGGGGCTGAGCCGGGTACTTATGTGAATCCTCTGTTTTCAGAAGGGACCGATCCCAGTGCTGTTTTCCACGACGGCACCTACTATTATACGCATGGCACGGAAGACAAGATCATGCTTTGGGCCACGTCCGACATCACCGACATGGAGCATGCCACCTGCAAAGTAGTGTGGAAACCGGAGGACCCTTCCATGGCCTCCCATCTGTGGGCACCCGAGATACACCGTATAGATAATAAGTGGTATATATACTATGCTGCCGACGACGGCAACACGGACAATCATCAACTGTATGTACTGGAGAACACTTCTCCCGACCCGATGCAGGGAGAATTTAAGCTGAAAGGCAGCATCATGACCAACCCCGAATGGAACTGGGGCATACAAGCCACCACCTTCGAACATCGCGGAGAGCACTACCTGCTATGGTCGGGCTGGCCCAAGCGCCGCAGCAATGCCGAAACCCAATGCATCTACATTGCCCGGATGAAGAATCCCTGGACGCTGGATACCCCGCGTGTGATGATTTCGAAACCGGAATATGAATGGGAACGTCAATGGGTGAACCCCGACGGCAGCCGCACGGCCTATCCCATCTATGTGAACGAAGGTCCGCAGTATTTCCACTCCAAAGATAATAAGAAGATAATCATATATTATGCAGCCAGTGGCTCGTGGACGCCTTATTACTGCCTGGGAATGCTGACAGCCGATGCCGACAGTGACTTGCTGGACCCGTCATCATGGACCAAACATCCCACTCCGGTATTCCGGCAGGTGCCCGAGAATGAAGTCTACGGTCCGGGAGGGATTTCGTTCATTCCCTCACCCGACGGCACGGAGTGGTACATGCTCTACCATGCCCGGAAGGTGACGAACGGCGATACCGGTAGCCCCGAAACCCGCTCGATACGATTGCAGAAGATAGGCTGGGATGCGGAAGGAATGCCGGACTTGGGAACGCCGGTCGCGCTGGATGTCCCATTGCCCAAACCATCGGGAACGCCGGTGAAATAGGTCAGTTTATTAGGAAATGTTTTTTAGATAGACAAGTGGAAATCCGCCTGTCAGGGAGATTATACGCCTTTAACAAACAGTTTAATATAAAGTTTATACAATGAAGAAGAGTATTTTAGTTACAGTTTTAGCCGCCGCACTGGGCGTCTCGGCACAAGCACAGTGGCATCCGGCGGGCGACAAAATCAAAACCTCGTGGGCTGAACAGGTGAACCCCGAGAATGTACTTCCCGAGTATCCGCGTCCTGTGATGGAGCGCGGCGAGTGGAAAAATCTGAATGGCTTGTGGAACTATGCCATCACCGAGAGAGGCGCAGCGCCCTCTGCCTACGAAGGTCAGATATTGGTTCCGTTTGCCGTAGAATCGAGCCTTTCGGGAGTAGGCAAGACGTGCGGACCGAACAAGGAACTCTGGTACCAGCGTACCTTCTCCGTACCTGCTGCCTGGCGCGGCAAGCGGGTGATGCTGAACTTCGGTGCAGTGGACTGGAAAGCGGATGTATGGGTGAACGACGTTAAGGTAGGCGAGCACACCGGCGGATATACCCCTTTCTCGCTCGACATCACGGCTGCCCTTGCCGCCAAAGGCGATAACCAACTGGTAGTAAAGGTATGGGACCCCACCGACCGCGGTCCTCAGCCGCGCGGCAAGCAAGTGAACCGTCCCGAGGGCATCTGGTACACCGCCGTCTCCGGCATCTGGCAAACCGTATGGATGGAACCGGTGGCCGATAATCATATCACCAGCCTCCGCACCACGCCCGACATCGACCACAACCGGCTGACGGTAGACGTAGCTACCAGCACCTGCTGCCCCCAAGGCGTAGTAGAAGTGAAAGTATTCGACGGCAAACAACTCGTAGCTACCGGCAAGGGACTGAACGGACAAACTATCGACGTCCGTATGCCTGCCAATGCCAAGTTGTGGAGCCCGGCTTCTCCCTTCCTCTACACGATGGAGGTAGTACTGAAGGAGAACGGTCGGGTGACCGACAAGATAGACAGCTATACCGCCATGCGCAAGTACTCCACCCGTCGCGACGCCGACGGCATCGTGCGCCTACAACTGAACAACCGGGACATCTTCCAGTTCGGTCCTCTGGACCAGGGTTGGTGGCCCGACGGACTCTACACCGCTCCCACGGACGAGGCGCTGGTGTATGATATCAAGAAGACCAAAGACTTCGGCTTCAACATGATTCGCAAGCACGTCAAGGTGGAACCGGCACGCTGGTACACCCATTGCGACCAGATAGGCATGATCGTTTGGCAGGACATGCCGAGCGGCGACCGCGAACCGGAATGGCAGATGTACAACTACTTCACCGGTAGCGAACTGAACCGTTCGGAGGAATCGGAATATCACTACCGCAAGGAGTGGAAAGAGATTATGGACTGCCTGTACAACTATCCGTGCATCGGCGTATGGATTCCCTTCAACGAACGTTGGGGACAGTTCAAGACCGAAGAAATTGTGGCATGGACCAAGAAGCACGATCCGAGTCGCCTGGTGAACCCTGCCAGCGGTGGCAATCACTTCCCTTGCGGCGACATCCTGGATTTGCACCACTATCCCAATCCTTCGCTCGACTTCTACGATGCAGGCCGTGCCACAGTGCTGGGCGAATATGGCGGTATAGGCATGGCGCTCGAAGGCCATCTGTGGGAGCCTAACCATAACTGGGGATATGTGAAGTTCAACACTCCCGAAGAAGTGACCAAGGAGTATGTGGACTATGCCAACCAACTCTACCGCCTCATCCCGCGTGGTTTCTCGGCTGCCGTCTACACCCAGACCACGGATGTGGAGATGGAAGTGAACGGACTGATGACCTACGACCGCAAGGTGATCAAGGTAAATGAAGAAAAGGTAAAAGCTATCAATACGCAGATTTGTAATTCTTTGAATAGATAATAGGTATCGACGAAAGGTAAGTTTTTGGGTAAATCGTTGTTGCAGGATAACGATGTTAGTAAGAAAGATGTGTCGCGCAGGCGGCATATAGTGAATGAAAGGATGTGCCAATCTAAGGGCACATCCTTTTTCTTTTATGTGCAAGAAGATGTAAGATATATAAAAGGATAGTTTCGTGTGCAAAAGGACAGCAATTACGCCTTTTTGCTATCACAGGTGTGTCGCTATGAGGGGAGAAGCAGAGAATCGTTGCATAAACAGCAGAATAGATATGCAGGAATATTGTATATTATGCGGGGAATATACGAAATGCTGCGGCAGAAAGTATGTTTTGGGTGAACAGACTATATGTTTCAGGTGAACAGACTATATGTTTCGGGTGAACAGACTATATGTTTCGAGTGAACAGACTATATGTTTCGGGTGAAAAGACTATATGTTTCTTACGGGGGAAGTATAGATACACCGGTTTCAGGGGAAAAAGAGGGGAAAAGAAGAGGATGGGAGAGCTGGTTTGAGAGCATCGAAAGATGGAACGGAAGTGTCGGATTGAGAGAGAAAATAAGACTGAATGTGCGTTAGGATACTAAATGATAGAAATTAGTGTCGGAGTGAACGTAATTCGGGAGAATATGTTTTATTCGGCTTCCGGGCTAATGCGCGAGAATGGGATATTTCTGCTTTGCCCGGCATCGGTAGGGAAACAGGACAGGGAGAAGGCGTCTGAAATACAAAGTGTCAGTTTGGTACTTTGCAAACAAAGAAACGAGGACATGTCAAAACTCTGACACGCCCTCGTTCCCATATTGTGAACCAATTGAAACTCGGTTTTATGAGCAAGTGCGATTAATATACTTCCAGCTCGTAGATACGGGTATCCCTTCCGCCTACACTCTGTGTGGGGCGGGTTACGAGCAGGCGTAGGTAGCGCACGGGTGCTTCGGTATTCAGCGGACGGGCGATGACGTTGGCATGATTGCCGTCTATCAGGTCGAGGGTTGTCCACTCATCGTTGGCGTTGGCTTTTCCTTGCAGGAAACAGGCGTTGGTGATATACGAATGGTCTTCCTGTCCGGCATTTACCATCTTCCAGCCTTTGAGATTCTTCGCTTCTCCCAGGTCAAAGTCCACGTAGTTGGGAGTTTGCGAAATGTCGCACCATTTGGTGTTCGTGTCGCCGTCTATCATGAATTCGGGCTTTTCCTTGTCATTGGTGAAGCCGGAGTAGCCTGTGATGCGGGCGCCCTTCAGCAGATTCTCGCCTGTAATGGCTTGGCTACCGGCAGCGGAAGCGACGTTGCTACGGTTGGCAGTGCGGAACAGAGTAGAGGCAGGCGTGGCGGCAGGCTCGTCTTCCTGCGTCAGCGTGGCGGCAAACAGTACCACTTTCTCGTTGCGGGGCAGGATGACGGAAGTAGCTCCCTTCGGAATGTCCATGCCGAACTTGAACATATAAGTGAATTCATGAGCCTGGTCACCATCCGCTGCGTGGCGGTGCGTACCTACGTATGCTATTTCGGCTTCCTTCAGATAACCTTCCGTATGTCCCTTATGTCCCCATTGGCCGATGAAGCCGGTGTAGGACGGAACCACGAACGTAGCCGTCTGCTTGCCTGCGCGGAACTCGGCGGTATTGTCGCCTTCGGTAGAGGCGGCGAGGAAGTAGAGGCGGTTGTATCCGGCGGGCAGTTGCAGGGTATCGCCCTTGCAAGTCATTCCGTTGGCTACCTCTTTCTCGCCCAGGCGGAAGAGTACGCGATCGGTGGTCAGCTCGTCGGGCAGCAGCTCGGCGGCAAAGGAATAACCCGATTCAAAGTCGCCCTCGCCGCGGAACGCGTTGTATGAGGCGCACTTGCGGTCGAAGCGAAGAGGCAGCACGGTCTGCTTTAGCTCATCGGTAGCATAGCCGGACGGCGCGAGGCGTACTTTGAAGGTCTTGACGGAGTAGGGGGCGATGCTCACTTTCAGCTGGTTGCCGTCGAAGCGGGCGTTGCCGATGGTCTTTTCCGTACCGTTTGCTTCGGCGGCGGCGAGGATGTTTCCGGCAAAGGTGATCGTGGCGTTTTGTGCCTTCTCGCCTTGGGTTTCGTAGACGCGTACTACGTACTCATCCGATTCTTCCGCCTTCTTCAGTGCTTTAATCAGCACGTTGCGGTTGCTCGATGAGGCAAATGAGAAGCTGCGTCCGGCTGTGCCGCGGTGCTTGGCGGTGCGGAAGGCTTTCAGGCGCTGGTTCAGCATCTCGGCTTTCTCCACGGTGGCGGGTTTGTCCAGCGCTCCCCGGTGGGGCACCAGGCTGTAGGTGAAGGTGTGGAAGCCGAAGTCCTGACGGTTCTGGTACGTATAGTTGTTGCGCGTGGCGGGTGTGTGTATCAGGGTGAGGCGCAGGGTGTTGTCGTTGGGCTTGTCCCAGCCGTACTTGCTGTCGTTCATCACGGATACGCCGTAGCTGCCGTCGCGGTCGGTCAGGTCGGCCCACTGCTGTGCATATACTTCGTAGGCGGTCAGGGTGTTGTTGGGGCGTTGCACGCTGCCTATGCCCAGGTCGTAAGTGGCCTTCTCGTTGGCAATGCTTAGCGGGAACTCGGCTTTCAGCAGGGTGTTGGTCGATTGCCAGTCCACTTCGCTGTAGAGGTCGATGCGCTCTGCGCGGCTGCCTTCGTAGAGGCGGATGTATTGGCGGAAGACGGATTCACCGTAACGCTTCTCCACGCACAGTGTCTTGCGCAGGTCGCCGTTCTCTACCAGCGTTACTTTCACGTCGTCGGTGATGGACACCGGTTCGCGGTCGGTGGTCTCTTTCATTATCTCCCACGCGGGCCAGTTGAAGGACTCGTTCTTGGTGAAGAGAGCCAGGCGGATGGCTTTGCCTGCTTTCACCAGTTCCTTGCCTGCCTGCTTGTCCGTCAGGGAAGTGATGTCGCCGTTCTCGTCCAAAGTCAGCTTGTAGAGGGAGTTCTCCAGGGTACGGGCACTGACGGGTGCCTGCTCTGCGGCGCTTCCGGAAGTGCGGATATCATAAACGGCATATCCCGTTGCCGGAACGGTGGCGTCTATCAGTATCCGGGCCTTTCCGTCTTGGTAGCCTGCGATTTGTGCGGCTGCCTTCTTGCCGTTGGCATCGTAGGCGGTGACGCTTTTCGGAGCTTTCGGCAATTCTATTTCTACTTCGGCAATGTCCGAAACGGGGAATCCCAGTGCGTTATATAGTACGACGGGGATGCCGCTTACGCGTGTGTCCAGCGCCCGGCCCACTCCGTCCACCGAGGCGGTGAGTACGCCGGAGAATTGCTTCAGGGAAATCAGTTCATCGTTCCAGGAGAACTCGTAGGCGCGCGGAATGCTGGTACCCGTCAGGTCGTCGTGGAACTGATGGAAGATGAAGCGCTTCCAGGCTTCGTTGAGCGTATGGCCGGGGTAAGCGGCGCGGTTCATCCATTCGGCGGCTACGGCAGCCCGTTCGGCGGCATCGCCCAGGTTTTCGTTCTGGCGGTTGTAGAGCTTCATGGCGGCTTCCGAGGTGTAGCAGCCTGTTCCGTGGACATCCATCAGCAACTCGCCGTCGAAGACGGGCAGCTCGGGATGGCTGTTATAAGGAAGGTAGTCTTTGAACAACTGGTCGCTGGTGGCGCTGATAATCTCTACCGGGCCGTTACCTTTCAATCCCTTCTCTACCGAGCGTACGGAGCCGATGGTGGGTGAGCCGCCTATGTCTCCCGTACCATAATAACGGTAAACGGTGTTGAGCGGCGTGCGCCCTGCAAGGTTTTCCAGCTCTTTGCTTTCGGACAGGTCTGTGTCATTCCAACGCTTGCCATAGTCGTAGCCGTGTGCCAGCATGATGGTCGAACCGTCGACTCCTTTCCACAGTCCGATGGTGAAGGGGTGCTTGCTTTTGCCGTAGAAGGGGTTGATACGCCAGTCCAGCTTCTGCGAGGAGAACCCTATCAGTCCGCAATGGGCGGCAACCGTGGGGAGCGTCCAGCCGAATCCGAAGCAGTCCGGCAGGAAGATGTCCGTGCTTTCCACGCCGAATTCCTTGCGGTAGTATTGCTGTCCCAGCATAATGTTGCGGATGAACGACTCGGTGGAAGGCACCAGTGCGTCGGTGGCATCCCAGCTACTGCCGGAAATGTGCCAGCGTCCCTTCTTGATGAACTCTTTCATTTCCTCGTACTGGTCGGGATAATACTCCTTCATCCAGGCGTACTTTACTCCGCCCTCAAAGTTGAATACATAGTTGGGGTACTTCTTCAGCAAGAAAAGATTCTGGCTGATGGTGTTCCATACGTACTCCTTGATGGTGGTTTGAATGTCCCAGTTCCACTGGGTGTCGAGATGTGCATCTGCCACCATATAGGCTTTCGCTTTCGGTTTATCCGGTACGGTGTCCTGGGCGTATGTGGCTCCTCCGGACAGCATTGCGGCAGATAGCAGCATGGCAATGTGTAATTTCATGTGCAGCTGTTTTATTTGTTAATAAATAAGATTGTATGTTACAAAGGTCATCAATTCACGGGTAAGAGTATGAAAGAATCTGTTCAATAAACAAAAGAATCTGTTCAGAGTTGCCCCTGGACTATCTGTGGCCGATATTTAATGAATGGAAAGAATAGTTTCTTTTGTTTATTGAACAGATTCTTTCACACGGTTAATAAAGAATAACCTTCCTTTGCACTGTCTCTAATTTATGAAGCAAATACTATGGAACGCATCCCCCTGCCTACCTTATTATAAAGCAGCGATTGATGATGTACGATGCTTTTATACTTTAGACTCTTTTGAATAAACCTATAATTAAATTTATGTACTATGTGTAAAAAGGAACAATTGTTTTGGCTCACAAGTCGTAGCAAAATGTGGAGCATACCGTGTATGGTTGCTTTCTCGCTCTTGCCAAGTACGTACAGTTTCGCCAGTGCGGGCAATCCTGCTACGGAGACTGTATTGACAGTAAATTCGGTTCAACAGCAACGTACCGTGAAAGGTGTGGTTGTCGATGTTAATGGTGAGCCGGTGATTGGTGCTAATGTGAAAATGGTAGGAAGTACCACCGGTACCATTACCGACATCGACGGTGCATTTACGTTGGCAGTCAACGGAAATGCCACTATCGAAATCTCTTTCATCGGTTATCAGACCCAAAAGGTGACTGTTGGAGCGTCCAACACGATTAACGTTACCTTGAAGGAAGATGCTAAAGTGCTGGATGAGGTTGTTATTACCGGTTTCGGTATGTCTCAGAAGAAAGCGTCATTAACGGGTGCAATTACTGCTATTAAATCAACAGACATTGAGCGCTCTAATTCTACTACTTCGGCAGGCGCGTTGATTGGTAAGATTGCCGGTATCAATACCCGTCAGACGGACGGACGTCCTGGTGTGGCTGCAGCCTTGCAAATCCGTAACATGGGAGATCCGATATATGTAATTGATGGTGTTGTTTCCGATGGCGGACAGTTCAACCAGATTAATTATAATGACATTGAATCGATTTCAGTACTTAAGGATGCTTCTGCAGCAATTTATGGTATGCGTGCAGCTAATGGTGCAGTCGTTGTTACTACTAAAAAAGGACATCGTAACGAACGTAATACAGTTGCAATAAATGCTTATTATGGCTGGCAGGACAATTCACGTTTTATCAAGCCGTCTAAAGCTAAAGATTACGTCACTGCTTATGTAGCAGCCGAAACCTGGGCTGGTAAGAGTGATACCGACCGTAGATACAACAGATCGGAATATGATAAGTGGATGGCAGGTACAGAGAAAAACTATCAAGGTTTTGATTGGGCGGACTACATTTGGAATACGGCTCCCCAGTATTATGTTAATGCCAGTTTCTCCGGCGGTTCTGATAAAGCCAATTATTATACTTCTGTTTCTCATGTGGGACAGGATGCTACAATACGTAATTATGAAGGTTTTAACCGTACCAATATTCAGATGAACATGGATATGAACGTTAACGAGCGCTTTAAGATTGGTGCTACCGTCAATGGTCGTATAGAAACGAAGAAGAATCCGGGTATTCCGGGTGACGATGATTATTGGTTGCCGCGTTTTGCCACAATGAAGAACTGGCCTACTGTAGGACCGTATGCCAATGGTAATCCTGATTATCCTTCAAAACCGTCAACGGATGACAATACTAACTTTGCTATTTTCAATAAGGAGACTGCCGGTTATCTGTCTGATGTATGGCATGTAATCCAGATGCAGGCTACGGCTGAATATGAGTTATTGAAAGGTTTGAAAGCTAAGGGTATGGTCGGCTATTATTTTGCTTATTGGAAGAAAGATGTTCACGAATATCCGTATAAGTTATACGATTATAACGAAGCCACTGATGAATATACAACTATCGTTAATATGGGAAACCCTTATCGTCAGCGTATCCGTGAGGAGGTGGAAGATCAGTTCTCCAACTTCCAGTTGAATTTTGACCGTAAGTTTGGTAAGCATTATGTCAATGCAGTGGCTTCTTTTGAAGCAAGTCAGCGCAAACGTCCTAAACAAGAGGTACATTCTATTCCTGTCGCTGATAATATGGACTTGATTCGTTTCCCGGAAATGGATACTTACAATGATACCGGTAACAATAAGGAAGCCCGTATGGGTTGGTTAGGTCGTCTTAACTATGCATACAACGATAGGTATTTGGTTGAGTTTATCGGACGTTGGGATGGTTCGTGGAAGTTCAGACCGGGACACCGTTGGGGGTTCTTCCCTTCTTTCTCTTTGGGATGGAGAGTTTCAGAAGAAGACTTCTGGAAGGAAAGCAGCTTTGCTGATATCTTCTCTAATTTGAAGGTTCGCGGTTCTTATGGTGTAATGGGAGATGACAATGTAGCTGATTATAGTGCATTTGATTATTTGCCGGGCTATACTTATGCTGATGGCGGTGCTGTTATTGACGGTAAATGGGTGATTGGTTCAGGAACGCGCGGATTACCCAATGAGACTTTGTCATGGATGAAGGCGAAGACATTGGATATAGGTGTGGATATGGGATTCTTTAATAATCGTTTGAATGTACAGTTTGACTATTTCCGTCGTTTGCGTACAGGTATCTCAGAATCACGCTATGATGTGTTGATTCCTTCTGAAGCCGGCTTTAGCTTGCCGAAGGAGAATTTGAAATCGGATATGCATAAAGGTTTTGATGCGTCTGCCATCTGGTCTGATAATATTAATGATTTCCACTATAGTGTAGGTGGTAACATTACTTTCTCTCGTTTCTATGATTGGGAACAGTACGACACTCGTTTCAGTAACTCTTGGAATGTATATCGTAACAGTATCTGGCATCGTGTCGGCTATGTCAACTGGGGTTACAAGGCTATCGGTCGTTTCACCGATTGGGAACAGATTGCTACTTATCCGGTGGATATAGATAAAAAAGGTAATAGAACGGTTGTACCCGGTGATATCATTTATGAAGATGTGAATGGTGATGGTGTTATTAATAGTATGGACGAACGTCCTATCGGTTATCGTGGTGACGGTACTCCGACTTTGAACTTCGGTATCAATTTGTCGGCCGCATGGAAAGGTTTCGATATTGCTATGGACTGGACTGGTTCAGGTATGACTTCATGGCATCAACAGTATGAAACGGCACGTCCGTTCCAGAATGATGGTAATAGTCCTTCCGAAGTATTTAAGGATGCATGGCATCTGGCAGATATATGGAATGCCGAGAGCGAACTGATTCCCGGTAAATATCCTCTTATCCGTTTGGATAATGCTGAAACAAGTGCTTATGAGAAGAGTACATTCTGGTTGCATAATGTGACTTACATCAAATTGCGTAACTTCGAATTGGGATATACTTTGCCGAAGGTATTGGTGAATAGAGTAGGTATTAACAACTTACGTTTTTATGTGTCTGGTACCAACCTGCTCACCATCAGTAAAGTTCCTATTATTGACCCTGAGACCGCCGCATCTAATGGTTTGGATTATCCGACTTCGCGCGTAATAAACATTGGTGTTAATCTTAAATTTTAGTAGAATGATGAAAAGAAAATATATCTTAGTTGCTTGTACGGCAGGTATGCTGGCGTTGAGCAGTTGTAGTGGCTTTCTGGATACTAAACCAGATACTATTTTGACTCAGGATGTCGTTTATGGTGATCCTAATCTTGTGAAGTCTGTATTGGCAAACTTTTACGGGCGTATTACCTGGGGACAGCGTATTGATGCTCATGATGATTTGGCTGTACTGGATGAGGCTATAACTTTTGATACAAAAAGTGACGAAACCATTGATCGTAATTTGTGGCGTCCGTTTGACTATACTCTGATTCGGAATTTGAACCAATTCTTAGTAGGCGTTAAGGAAAGTACTGAGATTGATGAGGCAACTCGTAATGCCTATATCGGAGAGGTACGTTATATCCGTGCGTGGACTTACTTCTGTATGTCACGTGGATTAGGTGGAATGCCGATCGTTGGAGACGAAGTCTTTGGCTATACGCCGGGGATGGATATAACCACTATCCAGATACCTCGTTCGACAGAGGCAGATATGTATGATTACATCATCAAGGAATGCCGCGAAGCTGCTGAGTTGATGTCTAAACAGACAAATGAACATGCTGCCCGTGCTAATTACTGGGTTGCTAAAATGTTGGAAGCCCGTGCTGCAATTACTGCCGGTTCACTTGCCACTTATAATACTGAAGCACAGCATCCCGGTTTAAGAACTGCCGGTGGAGAAGTCGGTATTCCGGCATCCAAAGCAAAAGAGTATTATGAGATAGCATTGAAAGCTGCCAAAGAGGTGATTGAAGGAGCTGCCGATGGAACTCCCTCTCCTTATAAGTTGATGACAACTAATAATAGTACCGTTGAGGCATTGGCTGATAACTTCTATAACGCTGTTTGTGAAAAGAACGGTAATACTGAGGTTATCTGGACACGCGATTACATCTATCCGGGACAGACTCATCAATATACAAAGAATCTGTTGCCCAAGAGTATTGCACAGGATAACGGTAGCAGCCGTATTTCAGCTCTGCTAAACTTGGTAGAGGCTTATGAACCAATTAATGCTACGGAAGAACAACGCGGAACGGCTGTTCCTTTCAATGTAGGCAGTCTTGAAAATCCTGTTTTCTATAACAATCCTACTGAACTGTTCTTGGAACGTGACCCTCGTTTGACTGCAACGATTCTTTATCCGGGTTCTGTATTTGATGGCAAGCCGATAGAGATGCAGGCTGGTCAATTGAATAAGAATGGAAATTCTTGGGTAGAACAGATTGGTCGCCGGAGCACTTATGATGCAAATGGTAAGTTGATTACAGCTAATGATGGTCCCTCGGGCGATGGTAATGAACGCGAAATAAACCGTACAGGTTTCTATATTCGTAAGTATCTGGATGCAACTCCGTCTGCTGGTACTATTGGTCGTGGCTCAGAAATGTGGAATGTTTACTTCCGTATTTCAGAAGCATATCTGATTGCAGCAGAAGCCTCTTGGGAGTTAAGCCGTAATGATGTAGATGTAGATGCTTTGAAGTATATCAATGCTGTCCGTAGCCGTGCCGGTATTCAGCCTTTGACGTCTATCGATCATGAAAAGATTATGCATGAGTTCCAGGTGGAATTTGCTTTCGAAGGTCATCGCTGGTGGGATTTGAAGCGCTGGGTAGAAGCAGATAAACTTTGGACGGGTGATGAAAGAAACAAAACTTCACAGCGTAGAGGCTTGTGGCCCTATTTGGTGGTAGCTCCGGGCGATGCCAATGATGGTAAATGGGCATTTATAGAAAAAGACATGCAAGTTTTGGATTTGTACCGTAGACCGTTGAAGTGTACCGATGTTCAATATTATTCTACATTAGACAATGGTTGGCTGAACAATAATCCGAAGTTAGTGAAGAATCCATTCCAATAATCTAAAGAAGATAATGAATATGAAAACAATATCTAAAATATTTTTAATGACAGTTTTGTCGGCTTTGGCGTTGGCAAGTTGTACAAAAGATAACTATGATGCACCTACATCCTTTATAAAAGGCCGTGTGGTTTATCAGGGAGAGGCTTTGCAGCTACGTGGCAATGACGCCGTAAAGTTAGATTTATACCAGCGTGGTTATGAGAAACACGACCCCGTGGAAGTATTTGTTAATCAGAATGGAGAGTTCTCTATCTGCATTTTTGATGGACAATATCAGTTGATTACAAGATCCGGTAATGGTCCTTGGTCGTCTGCCGGACGTGATACGATAGAAATAAATCTGAAGGGACATGCTACGCAGGATGTAGAAGTTATGCCTTATTATCTGGTGGAAAATGCTCAGATGACTCTGAACGGTAATAAAGTCGATGCCTCGTTCACTGTAAACAAAATAGCAGGTACAAATATTGACCGCGTATTTATTTTGTTGGGAACCACTCAGTTCCTCAGTGATGCAGAGCATAACGTAGACCGTTATGACGAAACCGATAACTTGAGTGAATTTAATGAAACCGGTAAAGTCTATACTTTTGCTTCCAGAGATTACACTGACAACAAAATGTTCCAAACAGCTCTGAAGAGGGGAACTTTGTTCGGTCGTATCTGCCTGTGGCCGCAAGGATCAGACCAGGGTATCTACTCTAAGGTATTCCGTTTGAAATAAATAACATCTGTTTTAAATAGGGAAAGGGTGTCGGCTTTTCCGATGCCCTTTCTTCTTTTGATGATATTCTTAAACTATACTACCATGAACAAGTTGTTATTATCCATAGCTCTTCTTTTTTGCATTTCTGCTAATGCGCAGCAATACTCCAACCCAGTCGTCAACTACAGCCTGCCGGACCCTACCGTTATCAAGGCGGATGATGGCTATTACTACCTCTATGCAACAGAGAATATAAGAAATCTTCCGATTCATCGCTCCCGGGATTTAGTGAACTGGACGATGGTCGGCACTGCTTTTACGAAAGAAACCCGTCCCACCTTTGAGCCCAAAGGAAATTTGTGGGCTCCCGATATAAATAAAATAGGTAACAAATATATCATGTATTATTCAATGTCCGTTTGGGGTGGGGAATGGACTTGTGGCATCGGTGTGGCCGAAGCCGATAAACCGGAAGGACCTTTCACGGATAAAGGGAAATTGTTCCGGAGTAATGAAATAGGTATTCAGAATTGTATCGACCCATTCTACATAGAAGACGGCGGCAAGAAGTATTTGTTCTGGGGAAGTTTCCACGGGATATATGGCGCCGAACTGACCGATGACGGGTTGGCGTTGAAGAAAGACAGCCGTCCGGTGCAGGTAGCCGGTGATGCTTACGAGGGTACATACATACATAAACGCGACGGGTATTACTATCTGTTCGCTTCCATCGGCCGCTGCTGCGAAGGACTGAACAGCACTTATACGACGGTTGTCGGCAGATCGAAGAACCTGTTCGGCCCCTATGTGGACAAGAAGGGAAAGCCGATGATGGAGAATCATCACGAAATCCTGATCGGGAAGAATGAAGCATTCGTAGGACCGGGACACAACTCCGAGATTGTGACCGATGATGCGGGTGCCGACTGGATGTTCTATCATGCCGTGAGCGTTGCCAATCCCGAAGGCAGAGTTCTGATGATGGATCGTGTGGACTGGCAGAAGGGATGGCCCAGCGTGGCAGGAAGCACTCCGTCACTAAAAGCAGATGCCCCGTTCATAGCAAAGGAGGAGGCTACTGCCGCCCTCGATGCCTTCAACGCAGCCTTTTATAACCCGGAAATGAAACTGTATGCCATCTCCTCGGACGGGAAAGGGCGTGCCGCTATATGGGTGCAGGCCATTTATTGGGATATGGTGATGAACGCATACAAGCGTACCAAGTCCCCCGAATATCGTCGGCTGATGGAAGACATTTACCAGGGCGGATACGAACAGTACGATAAATACAACTGGGATAATAAGATAGAATGGTTCATCTACGACGATATGATGTGGTGGATTATCTCGCTGGCACGTGCCTACGAGATTACCGGCGAACCGAAATACCTCGCTCATGCCTCTTCCGGCTTCTATCATGTCTGGAAAGAATCGTACGACAAGGAACGGGGAGGAATGTGGTGGAACTTCAAGCACGACGGCAAGATGTCCTGCATCAATTACCCCACGGTAGTAGGCGCCATGACGCTTTATAACATCACTCACGACCCGGATTATCTGGAAAAGGCAAAAGAAATCTATGCCTGGTCGCTCGGCGTCTTCTTCGACAAGAAGAACGGACGCGTGGCGGACAATATGCACTATCACTTCCAACGGCAGAACAGCATGGACATTGACTGGACGACACAACTTTACAATCAGGCTACCTTTATCGGTTCCGCCGTGATGCTTTATAAAGCAACGGGCGAAGAGTCTTATCTGAAAGAAGCCATCCTGGCTGCCGACCATGTGCGCCGCGAAATGTGCGATGCCGACGGCCTTCTGCCTTTCAAGAACGGAATAGAGCAGGGGATTTACGCAGCCATCTTTGCACAATACATCATACGTCTGATAGAAGACGGCAACCAGCCCCAGTATCTGGAGTGGCTGCGTCGTAACATCGATACTGCCTGGCAGCACCGCGACAAGAAGCGTAACCTGACGTTTAAGAATGCCGCCGTGCCCTGTCCCGACGGAGTAATGGAGAGCTATGATGCAAGCGGATGCCCGGCGCTGATGCAGGTGGTCGCGAAGCCGGAATCTTGCGCCGCAACTACGAAATGATGCCCGGACACCTCCACGGGAGCTCCAGCGGACCCTTCTTTGACGACGGACACCTCCACGGGAGCTCCAGCGGACCCTTCCTTGACGACGGAAGCCTCCACGGGAGCTCTCGGGGACCCTTCCTTGACGACGGAAGCCTCCACGGGAGCTATATTGTTAACGAATGTTAACGCGGTGGCGCCAAAAGAGCTCTATTGCTAACGGCTGTTAATGTGACAGCGCCAAAAGAGCTCTATTACTAATAGATGTTAGCAACGACGGCGTCGCGGGAGTTCCGTTCCCCATGAAATTATTAACTGTAAATATAAAAAATGTAACCTTTGAGATTATGAAACTAAGATTATCCACTCTGCTTCTGGGCGCAACGGCTGTATTGAGCAGCTGTGGAGCACCTGAAAACATCGCCAGCGAAAAAAGTGAGCTGCGCGCACCGGCCTACCCGCTGGTAACCATCGACCCATACACCAGCGCATGGGCCTTCACCGACAATTTGTACGACGGATCTGTGAAACACTGGACCGGCAAGGACTTTCCGCTGATTGGCGTGGTCAAGGTAGATGGTGAAATCTATCGCTTTATGGGAACAGAAGAACTGGAGCTAACTCCGATTGTAAAGACCTCCGAACAAGGACAGTGGCGCGGCAAGTATACCACCAAGAAACCCGCAGACGGCTGGCAGAATGCCGGCTTCAACGATGCCGCCTGGAAGGAGGGCGAAGGAGCCTTCGGAACGATGGAAAATGAAGGCACCGCACGTACGCAGTGGGGCGAAGAATGCATCTGGGTACGTCGCAACGTCGATATACAGGACGACCTGCAAGGCAAGAACGTATACCTGGAATATTCGCACGATGATGATGCCGTGATCTACGTGAACGGTGTGAAAGTGGCCGATACCGGAAACGCGGCAAAGAAACACGTACGCACCAAGCTGTCCGACGAAGCCGTAGCCACCCTGAAGCAGGGCCAGAACCTGATTGCAGCATCTTGCTACAACCGCGTGGGCAATGGCTTGATAGACTTCGGTCTGCTGGTAGAGCAGGATAATACCCAATACTTCCCCCAGACTGCCGTGCAGAAATCGGTAGACGTGCAAGCCATGCAGACGAAGTACGCATTCACTTGCGGTCCGGTAGACTTGAACTTGACATTCACCGCCCCGCTCTTCATGGATAATCTGGACCTGATGTCCCGTCCCGTGAACTACCTGACGTACGAAGTAGTAGCCAACGACGGTAAGAAGCACCAGGTAGAGTTCTACTTTGAAGCCGCTCCGCAATGGGCGCTCGACCAGCCTTACCAGGAAGCAGTGGCCGAAACCTTTACTGAAGGCGACATGGCTTATCTGAAAACCGGAAGCCGCAACCAGGAAATCTTGGGCAAGAAAGGCGACGACGTACGCATTGACTGGGGTTACTTCTATATGGCAGCCGACAAGGCAAACAGCACCTGCGCCACCGGCGACGGAAAGGCCATGAGAAAGAGCTTCATCGACGGAGCGCTGGCTACATCGGCAACCGAAGGACATGACAAACTGGCGCTGGTATACACGCTGGGCGAAACCCAAAAGGCCGAAGGCCACTTGCTGCTGGGGTACGATGATATCTACTCCATCCAATACTTTGGCGAAAACCTGCGTCCCTACTGGAACCGCAACGGCAGCGAAACTATTCTGTCGCAGTTCCAGAAAGCCGAGAAGGAATATAAGAGCCTGATGAACAAGTCTGCCGCCTTCGATGCCAAACTGATGAAAGATGCTACCGAAGCCGGTGGACGCAAATATGCCGAACTCTGTGCACTGGCTTACAGACAAATCATTGCTGCCCACAAACTGGTAGAGGCTCCGAACAAAGACTTGCTGTTCTTCTCGAAAGAAAACTTCAGCAACGGTTCTATCGGTACGGTGGACATCACTTACCCTTCTGCCCCCATATTCCTGCTCTATAATCCCGAACTGGCCAAAGCCCTGATGAACCACATCTTCTATTACAGCGAAAGCGGAAAGTGGAACAAGCCCTTTGCCGCCCACGATGTAGGTACTTATCCGATGGCAAACGGTCAGACCTATGGTGGCGACATGCCGCTCGAAGAGTCCGGTAACATGCTTATACTGACTGCTGCCATTGCCGCCATGGAGAAGAATGCCGACTATGCACAGAAGCATTGGGACGTACTGACTACCTGGACCGACTACTTGGCAGAGTATGGGCTCGATCCGGAGAACCAATTGTGTACGGACGACTTTGCCGGACACTTTGCACACAACACCAACCTGTCTATCAAAGCCATCCTCGGTGTTGCTTCGTATGGTTATCTGGCCGATATGCTGGGCAAGAAAGAGGTAGCCGAGAAATATACGCAGAAAGCCAAAGAAATGGCTGCCGAATGGGTGAAGATGGCCGATGACGGCGATCATTACCGCCTGACCTTCGACAAACCCGGAACCTGGAGTCAGAAGTACAACCTGGTATGGGACAAGTTGATGAACCTGGGTATATTCCCCGAAACTGTTGCACAGAAAGAGATCCTCTACTACCTCGGTAAGCAGAACAAATATGGTCTGCCGCTGGACAATCGCGAAACGTATACCAAGACCGACTGGATTATGTGGACAGCCACCCTGGCTCCGGACAAGGCTACTTTCGAGAAGTTCATCGACCCGGTCTACCTGTTCATGAACGAAACCACTACCCGCGTACCGATGTCCGACTGGGTATTCACCGACAGCCCCACGCAGCGCGGCTTCCAAGCCCGTTCCGTAGTAGGCGGATACTATATCAAAATGCTTGAAGGGAAACTGAATAAATGAAAAAGATAGCACTATTATTGATAGGTGTGCTGGGTGTTTCGTTCAGTGCTTTGGCTAAAACTGTAACCGAACCGGTGGACTATGTCAGTCCGCTGGTCGGCACACAGTCCAAGCATGCCCTGTCTACGGGAAACACATATCCCGCCATCGCCCTGCCCTGGGGAATGAACTTCTGGGTGCCGCAAACCGGAAAAATGGGAGACGGCTGGGCCTATACGTACGATGCCGACAAGATAAGAGGCTTCAAACAGACACACCAGCCCAGTCCGTGGATCAATGACTACGGACAATTTGCCATTATGCCCGTCAGCGGCAAGATGGTATTCGATGAAGACCAGCGTGCCAGTTGGTTTTCGCACAAGGCGGAGATAGCCAAACCCTATTATTATAAGGTATACTTGGCCGATCATGACATCACCACCGAGTTTGCACCGACCAGCCGTGCTGCCATCTTCCGCTTCACCTTCCCCGAGAGCAAAGACTCTTATGTAGTGGTGGACGCACTGGACGGCGGTTCGTACCTGAAAGTGATTCCCGAAGAAAACAAGATCGTCGGTTATACCACCAAGAATAACGGCGGCGTACCCGAGAACTTCAAGAATTACTTCGTACTGGTATTCGACAAGCCGTTTACTTTTACGGCGGCAGTCAGCAACGGCAATATCCGTCCGGGAGAGTTGGAAGCCAATGACAAGCATGCAGGCGGCATCATCGGATTCTCCACCAAGAAAGGGGAGACGGTGAACGTACGCGTAGCTTCTTCTTTCATCAGCCCCGAGCAGGCGGAACAGAACCTGAAAGAACTGAAAAAGGATGACTTGGAAACGGTAGCCGCCAAAGGCCGCCAGGAATGGAACAAAGTGTTGGGACGCATCGAGGTGGAGGATGACAATTGGGATCATCTGCGCACGTTCTATTCGTGCCTGTACCGCTCGGTTCTGTTTCCCCGCAGCTTCTATGAACTGGATGCCCAAGGCGCACCGATACACTACAGCCCTTATAACGGGCAGGTGTTGCCGGGTTATATGTTCACCGATACCGGTTTTTGGGATACTTTCCGTTGCCTGTTCCCGTTCCTGAATCTGATGTATCCTTCTATGAACGAGAAGATGCAGGAAGGACTGGTCAATGCATATAAAGAAAGCGGATTTCTGCCGGAATGGGCAAGCCCCGGACACAGAGGCTGCATGGTGGGCAATAATTCCGCTTCCATCGTAGCCGACGCTTATCTGAAAGGGCTGAAAGGATATGACATCGAAACCCTTTGGGAGGCGGTTCAGCACGGAGCGAATGCCGTTCATCCGCAGGTCTCTTCTACCGGAAGACTGGGATATGAGTACTATAATAAGCTGGGGTATGTGCCCTACAACGTCGGCATCAATGAGAATGCTGCCCGCACGTTGGAGTATGCTTACGATGACTGGTGCATCTACCGGTTGGGTAAGGCGCTGCACAAGCCGGAAGCGGAGATTGCCGTTTATGCCAAGCGTGCCATGAACTACAAGAACCTCTACGACAAGGAGCACAAACTGATGCGTGGCAAAAATGCCGACGGACAATTCCAGTCGCCCTTCAATCCCTTGAAGTGGGGAGACGCCTTTACCGAAGGAAACAGCTGGCACTATACGTGGTCTGTCTTCCACGATCCGCAGGGACTGATAGACCTGATGGGAGGAAAGGACGGGTTCAACCAGATGATGGATTCCGTATTTATCCTGCCGCCGGTATTCGACGACAGTTATTACGGTGGTGTAATCCACGAAATCCGCGAAATGCAGATTATGAATATGGGGCAGTATGCACATGGCAATCAGCCCATTCAGCACATGCTCTACCTGTACAACTACTCCGGCGAGCCTTGGAAAGCTCAGTACTGGATACGCGAGGTGATGGATAAACTCTATACACCCGCACCGGACGGTTATTGTGGCGATGAAGACAACGGTCAGACCTCGGCATGGTATGTGTTCTCGGCGATGGGCTTCTATCCGGTTTGTCCGGGAACCGACCAGTATGTGCTGGGTACTCCCTATTTCAAACAGATGAAGCTTCACCTTGAGAATGGAAAGACGGTCACTATCAGCGCACCGGACAATGACGGAACGAATCGCTATATCAGTTCGATGACCGTCAATGGTAAACCAACATCCCGCAATTATCTGACTCATGAGGAACTGACCGGCGGGGCAAAGGTGATGATGAAAATGTCGTCTCGGCCCAACAAGCAGAGAGGCACACGTGAAACGGATTTCCCGTATTCATTCTCAAGGGAGGTGAACAAATAAGTATCTGATAAAATTTGATATACGATGAAGAAAGTAGTAATGTGGGCACTCGGTGCCCTTTTGGTAGCCGCTTGCGCCGGAACGAAGGTGGAGGTTACCGAGTCCGGTCTGCTGAAGAGTAATTTCCAGACTGAAGTGAATGGAAAGAAAACCGACTTGTACGTACTCCGCAACAAGAATAATATGGAAGTATGTGTTACCAACTTCGGCGGACGTATCGTATCTGTGATGGTTCCCGACAAGGATGGGAACATGCGCGATGTAGTGCTTGGCTTCGACTCCATACAGGACTATATCAGCCAGCCGTCGGACTTCGGCGCCAGCATCGGCCGCTATGCTAACCGTATCAATCAGGGACGGTTTACGCTCGACGGTGTGGAATATCAGTTGCCGCACAACAATTACGGGCACTGCCTGCACGGAGGCCCCAAAGGCTTCCAGTATCAGGTGTATGATGCTTTGCAAACAAGTCCGCAGAAGTTGGAACTCACTTACCTGGCTAAGGATGGTGAGGAAGGTTTTCCGGGAAACATCACTTGCAGGGTCTTTATGGAACTGACCGATGACAATGCCATCGACATCCGCTACGAAGCGGAGACAGACCGTCCGACTGTCGTCAACATGACCAACCATTCTTATTTCAACCTCGACGGAGACGCTGCCAGCAATGCCGATCATCTGCTGACGGTTGATGCCGATTATTACACTCCGGTGGACAGTACCTTTATGACTACCGGCGAGATTGCACCTGTAGAAGGTACTCCGATGGATTTCCGTACACCTACTCCGGTAGGATTGCGCATCTCGGATTATGATTTTGTGCAGTTGAAGAATGGTCAGGGTTACGACCATAACTGGGTGCTGAATGCCAAGGGTGACATCTCTCGCAAAGCCGCTACGCTCCAATCTCCGAAGACGGGCATTACACTGGATGTATACACCGACGAACCGGGTATTCAGGTCTACTCGGGCAACTTCCTGGATGGAACTCAGACCGGAAAGAAAGGTATTACCTACAACCAGCGTGCTTCCGTGTGTCTTGAAACGCAACATTATCCCGATTCGCCCAATAAGCCGGATTGGCCTTCGGTAGTGTTACGGCCGGGTGAGAAATACAACAGTCATTGTATCTTTAAGTTTTCACGATGATTGCATTACGAAGAAAAGAGGGCATGCCCTCTTTTTTTTATATATTTGTCTCAGTCTCCTTTTCTACCTTTGTGGAAGGCTTTTCTACAGGAGCCTTTTCTTTAGCAACATTTACCGCATTCATCCCTTTGGGGCCACGCTCCAAATCGAATGTCACGATATTGCCTTCTGTAATATCGGTAAGCACATTATTGATGTGGAAAAAGTATTTTTCGACTCCTGAAAGACTTTTAATGAATCCGAAGCCTTTGGATGTGTTGAAGAACTCGATCCGACCTCTCTGGATAACAGGTTCTTCGTCTTCTTTCTTGGGGGTTGAGATAATGATTTCTTCTAACTTTATCTCTTCTTTTTTGATGTTCTCATCGGGGGGAGTAGAGGTGAGCATTCCGTTTTCATCGACGTAAGCTATCATATCGTCGAAGGTGCTCTTGCTGGATAGCTTTTTTTCTTCTTTCTTTTTCTGTTTCTCGGCTCGCTTGGCGAGTCTTTTCTTTTCGTTTTCACGCTTGTCTGCGGTGATGGATTTAGCCATGTAGTCTATATTATTAAATTAGTTTATAAAAAAATAGGAGGTGCTTAACCTCCTATTTTGTAACGTAAGAATATTAATATCTTCTGGAGTTGTAGCCGCCTCTTCTGTCGCGGTTTCCACCACCTCTAGGTCTTTCTTCTCTGGGACGTGCAACGTTTACTGTGATAACCTTCTGGTCATATTCAGCACCGTTCAGTTCGTCAATAGCTTTTTGAGCAGCTGTATCGTCAGACATTTCTACGAATGCAAATCCTCTGGATCTTCCGCTTTCTCTGTCTGTAATTACTCTGGCTGAAGATACTTCTCCATACTCTGAAAATAAATCGTTTAAATCAGCATCAGTTGTGTTGAAGTTTAAACCTGAAATGTAAATGTTCATTTGAAATTGTAATTTAAATAAATAATAAATTTGGAGTGAGGAGGATAATTACAGAAGAGACCCGCTTAATAATACTATTCTATTAAAAGAAGAACTATACGATAATGATTCAATTCTCAAACTCTGGGGGCAAAGGTAACACAATAAATTGAAGAACCATATTTTATTTCATGATTTTGCACTAAAAAAGAATAATTGCTGTACTTTTCTTTGGGTCACCCAAAAGAAAAAGTACATTCCTTGCATATATTACGAAAAAACGCGAAATTTGCGACGTTTTAAGCTGAACTTTACTAACACCTTTAAATAATTAAAAGAAATGACTAAAAGTGCATTACAAATTGCAAGGGCTGCTTATCAGCCCAAACTTCCGAAAGCGCTGAAAGGAACTGTTAAAGCTGCCGAAGGTGCTGCTACCCAGTCTGTAGCCGACCAGGAAGAAATCAAGAAGCTGTTCCCCAATACGTACGGAATGCCTTTGATTAAGTTTGAAGCTACCGACGAGGCTGTTGACTTCCCCGCAATGAACGTGGGCGTTATCCTTTCCGGTGGTCAGGCTCCCGGTGGTCACAATGTGATTTCGGGTATCTTCGACGGTATCAAGAAACTGAACAAAGACAGCAAGTTGTACGGTTTCATCCTGGGCCCCGGTGGCTTGGTAGACCATAACTATATGGAACTGACTGCCGACATCATCGACGAATACCGCAACACGGGTGGTTTCGATATCATCGGTTCGGGACGTACCAAACTGGAAAAGGAAGAACAGTTCGAGAAAGGTCTTGAAATCCTGAAAGAACTCGGCATCAAGGCACTGGTAATTATCGGTGGTGATGACTCCAACACCAACGCTTGTGTACTGGCCGAATACTATGCTGCCAAGAAGTGCGGTGTACAGGTAATCGGTTGCCCTAAGACTATCGACGGTGATTTGAAGAACGATATGATTGAAACTTCTTTCGGTTTCGATACTGCTTGTAAGACTTACTCAGAAGTAATCGGTAACATCCAGCGCGACTGTAACTCAGCCCGCAAGTACTGGCACTTCATCAAGCTGATGGGTCGTTCTGCTTCTCACATCGCTTTGGAATGCGCATTGCAGGTACAGCCCAACATCTGTATCATCTCCGAAGAGGTAGAGGCTAAAGATATGTCTCTGGACGATATCGTAACCAGCATCGCCAAGGTAGTAGCCGAACGTGCCGCTCAGGGCAACAACTTCGGTACGGTTCTTATCCCCGAAGGTCTGGTTGAGTTCATTCCGGCTATGAAACGTCTGATTGCCGAACTGAACGACTTCCTTGCTGCCAATGCAGAAGAATTCTCTCAAATCAAGAAGTCTCATCAACGCGATTATATCATCCGTAAGCTCTCTCCGGAAAATGCTGCTATCTATGCCAGCCTTCCCGAAGGTGTTGCACGTCAGTTGTCACTGGACCGTGACCCGCACGGAAACGTACAGGTATCTCTGATTGAAACTGAGAAACTGTTGTCCGAAATGGTTGGTACGAAGTTGGCTCAGTGGAAAGAAGAAGGTAAGTTTGTAGGCAAGTTTGCTGCACAGCACCACTTCTTCGGTTACGAAGGACGTTGCGCTGCTCCGTCAAACTTCGATGCTGACTACTGCTACTCTCTGGGTTATGCGGCTTCGGCACTGATTGCTAACGGAAAGACCGGTTATATGTCTTCCGTACGCAATACTACCGCTCCTGCCGATGAATGGATTGCAGGCGGTGTGCCCATCACCATGATGATGAACATGGAACGTCGTCACGGCGAAATGAAACCGGTTATCCAGAAGGCGCTGGTTAAGTTGGACGGTGCTCCCTTCAAGGCATTCGCTGCTCAGCGCGACCGTTGGGCGATGGAAACAGACTATGTTTATCCGGGTCCTATCCAGTACTTCGGTCCGACGGAAGTTTGTGACGAGCCTACCAAGACGTTGCAATTGGAACAAGGTAAATAAATTCTGTTACCTGTCTTGATATAAAGAACACAAATTACACGAATTACGCAAACTCTCCCTATCTTTGATTTGTGTAATTTGCGTAATTTGTGTTCTTTCTTTAATATACCGATATGCCAGCTAAAACCAATACTGCCACCCGCCGCAAAACTACTGCCACCCGCCGCCCTTCTTCTTCTCCGCGGGGAAAGAAGAAGAAGCCGCAGCCTCGCACCATGCCCGCATGGTTGCGTTATCTTTTGTCGGCTTGTATCGTATTGGTGTTTTCTGCCGGGTTCTATTGGTTCTGCATCCGTCCTTATGCCTATCGCTGGAAGCCTTGTCCCGGTGAGAAGGGGTATGGCGTCTGCATGCCTTGCGATTACGAAGTGCATGGCATAGATATATCCCACTACCAGGGCCGCATCGACTGGGAGCAGTTGATACGCAACAAAGAAGCTCGCTTCCCCTTACACTTTATCTTCATGAAGGCCACCGAGGGCGGTGATCATGGTGACGATACCTTTACACAGAATTTCGACCAGGCACGCAAACATGGTTTCATCCGTGGTGCTTATCATTACTTTCTGCCCAAAACGGATGCACACAAGCAAGCCGACTTTTTTATCCGCACCGTGCAACTTTCCGAAGGCGACCTGCCCCCGGTGCTTGATGTAGAGACTACCGGCAAGAAATCTCCCCAGGAACTGAAACTTGCCGTCAAGACCTGGCTCGACCGGGTAGAGGCTCACTATGGAGTGAAACCGATTCTTTATACTTCCTATAAATTCAAGATGCGCTATCTCAGCGACTCTATTTTCAATGCCTATCCTTACTGGATAGCCCACTACTATGTGGACTCCGTGCGCTACGAAGGCAAGTGGCACTTCTGGCAGCACACCGATGTGGGTGTTGTGCCCGGTATTAAAGAAGAAGTCGACTTGAATGTTTTCAACGGAACGCTGGAAGAATTGCGGGCACTGACTTTGCAGAATAGAAAGTAGACGATACAAATCAAGTCTTCTTTTACTTTTTACATACTTTGCTTCCACACTACCACCCACTTCCCGCATCCCTTTATTCATCGGCATTTGCGATGCTGTGGAAGCAACTGAAAAAGGTGGAAGCAAAATTTGCTTCCACACTCTTAAGAAGTAATGTTTCGTCACTGAGTTTAAATTTAACGTGAGTTCGATATAAGATGATTGACTCATATCTGACAGGTTATAAGCAAGAGTATCTCAAACTCCTCCGCCTGAAAGGGGAGGTGCCCGTAGGGCGGAGGGGTTTTACATCCGCAGGGACTTATGTATTGCAAAGTTACTCTCTGCTTATGTGAAACCCCCTCCCCCCTACGGGGTACTCCCCCTTTCAGGCGGGAGAGTTTGAGATACTCATGTTTATCATTTCATTCATTTCTATCATCAATATGAGTCAATCATCTTATATCGAACTCACGTTAAATTTACCATAGCTTAATGTGTTTAGTACGGTTGTACAATACATCTGTGCCTTGTGCTGAATAGGTGCGGAGTACGTACTTCGTCTGCAAAAGTCTTAGAGATACCGATGCCTAACGGCCGTGAGCAGACATGTTAATGGCCGTTAGGTAATCGCTTTACGGCCGTTAACATGCTTGCTCACGGCCGTTAGGTGTTATGAAACCTTTGTGCAAAAGAAGACAAATGCAAAGGTGTAAGTGAAGGAATGCCTGTGCTTTTACTAAAAGGAATGCTTGTGCTTTTACTAAAGAGAGCGTGCGAGGAAATTCCCTTTTTATAGTGCCCGATAGCGGACAGGTGTTCATTATCGGACAATGCCTCTTCTTCGTCTTCTCTTGATAATCTGCTCGTTATCATTTTGGCGTGTTTTTTGTTTTCTATTTTACAGTTAATACATAATCTGTATGATAGGAAAATACTTACGGCAATCTTTCATGATGCTGAAACAGAATCTGTTGTTCAGCAGTTTCTACATTGTCGGTACCGGGTTGGCTATCTCTATGGTCATGGTGCTGGCTGTACTCTATTATATAAAGGTAGGGGATATTTATCCCGAAACTCATCGTAACCGTATGCTCATCGCACCTTCGGTACACATGCAGAATATTAAAGATACGAGTTGGAATAATACTTGGAAGTATTCCGGCATTTTTGTCAAGGAGTGCTTTTATTCTTTGGATGGAGTAGAGGCCGTAACTGCTGTGAACGATGCGGAAAGCTGGTTTGTTAAAGTAAAGGGTGTGAAGCGTCCCCTTTCTGCACTGGTGAAACTGACTGATACGGGCTTCTGGAATGTGTTCGATTTCTCTTTTATTCAGGGACACCCCTTCACGGAAGCCGATTTCCAAAGCGGCATCCGCACGGCAGTTATTTCGGAAGACGTGGCCCGTCGTGTTTTCGGAAAGACGGAGGTAGTGGGGGAGTATGTGAAACTGAATTATACGGATTATCGCGTTTGCGGTGTGGTGAAGTCTCCGAGTTATGCCATGAAACTGAGTTATGCACAAGTCTGGCTTCCTTATACATGCCTTCCGGGGTATGTGGAGGAGAATGACCAATGGGGAGTTATCGGACCGTTCCAGGTAGCTATTTTACTGCCTTCGGTGACGGATGAAGACAGAGTAAAGTCGCAGGTGGACGAGTATGTGCGCAAGTTCAATGCTTTGCCGCACGAGGACTATCAGCTGGTGATGCACGATCAGCCTTATCTTTATTGGAAAACGTTGTTCTATGCCAATGATATGGAAGACTTGGATTTCTTTATGGTAGCCCGGAAGATGGGATTGTGGCTGTTGATGCTGCTACTGGTGCCGGCGCTCAATCTGTCGGGGATGATCTCTTCGCGCATGGAACGGCGGTTGCCCGAAATGGGAGTGCGCAAGGCATTCGGAGCTACCGGAGGGCGCCTCTTCTCACAGATTGTTTGGGAAAATCTTTTACTGACGTGTCTTGGCGGCATCATAGGGCTGGTAATTTCCTACGGTATGGTGGTGTTTGCCAAGGACTGGCTGCTGACTATGCTGGATGGGGGAATGAGTCCGCTGCCCGACAGCGTGCAGATGAGCATAACGACAGATATGTTGTTCAATCCTACCCTGTTTCTGATTGCGTTTGTGGTCTGCATTGTGCTGAACATGGTTTCGGCATTGATACCGGCCTGCATTGCATTGAAGAAAGATATTGTTTATTCGCTCAACAAACAAAAATAACGAACTATGCTGCAACAAATCATAAAGTTTCTGTGGAACAACCATCGGCATAATCTCTGGATTATGTTGGAACTGACGGTAATAGCCATTGTAAGTTGGGCTGTCATCGACCCCTTGTTTGTACTGAATTACAATCAGTCCATTCCGGACGGTTATGAGCCGGATGGTTTGTATCGCCTGGAACTGACACGCAACAAGATGGATACTATTTCTGACCCTGCGCAAGACTATGAACGAATCATGAGGGGATTGCGCAACTATAAGGACATTGAATCGGCCACTTGTATTGTTTCGGGGGCTTATCCCAGTTCGCCGGGAAATAATATGAACGAAGTATTCAGGGACTCGGTAAGGGTGCGTATGACGTATATCCCTTTCTTTACTCATTCCGGCTTTTTCCGCACCTGGCGCTTCCGTTCGGCGAAGGATGGGAGTTGGGAGACGCTCGAGAACCTGGAAGTGCCGAAAGGCAGTGTGATATTGACAGAAGATGCAGCGATGCTGCTGTCCGGTGGCGCCGACCTGACGGGGCAGAGTGTGTACAGCGTTTATGACAGTACGGAAATTCCTGTTGTGGGAGTGATGCAGCCCATCAAGATGAGGAACAGCATGCAACCTTACTTGGTGCGGATGATTTCTTTGGGCGACGAGAGTCAGATGCCGGAATGGGCATACAACCGGAGTATGCGTATTTTTTTCCGTACCAGGGCAGGAGTGCCGGAAGGGCGTTTTATAGAGGAGTTTATGCCGTGGGTGGACGAGAATCTTTCCTCCGGATCGCTGGTATTCAGTAAACTGTCTCCTTTTCATCAAGTGCAGAGGGATAGTGATTTGCGGGAAGGGGTGACGAACGAGATACGGATGAAGTACGTTTTGGCCTACTTCTTTATGATTAATTTGCTGCTGGCGGTGAGCGGAACTTTCTGGCTTCATACGCGTACGCGCCGGGAGGAAATCGGTATTCGGTTGTCCTATGGTGCTTCGCCGGGAGGCATCTGCCGGATGCTGTTAAGTGAAGCTTTTGTGATGACGACGGTGGCTGTGGTTGTGGGCTGTTTCTTATACTTCCAGTGGGTTTATTATGAAGGCTTTTATGTATTGAACGATAGGGTGCCGGGAAATGACAGCCTTTATCTGACTAATCATTTCCTTGCACATTTCTGCATCGTTTCATTGATTGTTTATGTGGTGATGCTGGCAGTGACGTGGTTCGGAGTGTATATTCCGGCACGTAGCATCAGCAGGATCTCACCGGTGGAGGCGCTGAGGGACGAATAAAAAGGTGATAAAGTGATAAGGTGATAGGGGATTATCACTCTATCACCCTATCACCCTATCACCTTATCACTCTACTATTTTATCACTTTTATTGCTGCCCATCGATTCTTTTCCTGATAATGAACGAAGTGCAGTCCGTTGCGTTCCGCTTCTGCCCGGATAACGGGGATGTTGTCCACATAAAAACCGCTCATATAGAGTTCTGAACCGGGGTGCATGCAGCGTACATATTGCTTCATGTCATTTAGCAGGATATTGCGGTTGATGTTGGCAATCACTACGTCGAACGGGCCTTTGCCTTCCAGCGAAGAAGCGTCGCCCTGGAATACGTCAATGCTGTCTACGTTGTTCAGTTTGATGTTTTCGAGGGAGTTGCGCACGCACCATTCGTCTATGTCGATGGCTGTGCAGGGAGCTGCACCGCGCATGCATGCCAGGATGGCAAGGATGGAAGTTCCACAACCCATGTCGAGCAGGGATTTGCCTTGCAGGTCGCTGTCCAGCAGTTCACCGATGATGAGGCTGGTTGTTTCATGATGCCCCGTGCCGAATGCCATCTGGGGATTGATTACGATGTCATACTCAGCTTGGGGGACGTTGTTGTGGAATGTGCTGTGAATCACACAACGCTCACCGATGACGATAGGCTGGAAGAAATTCTTCTCCCATTCCTCGTTCCAATCTTTGTCTTCAGCTTCCGTATAGCTGTAAGCTATCTGTGCGTCGGGTAGCGGGAAATCGGCAAGCGCTTCTTTCAAGGCTGTTTCGTTGTAAGAGTCCTTTTGTATGTAGGCGGTGATTCCGTCGGCCTGTTCAACAAAGCTTTCAAAACCTACTTCACCCAATACTGCGGAAAGTACGTCGTTCACTATTTCTGTGCACGGAGTGGTGCAGAATGTAAATTCTAAATATTTCATTGCTACTGTTAATTAATCGAAGCAAAGATAAGGAATAAAGATGAAAGGTGCAGCACAATGCGTTATTTAGAGGAGATAATTCTTATATTTGGCGAGCACAAGAACGATATAAAGAGCTAATCCGATTTTAGGGAATTCCCTAAAAACCTTTGGGGAAAATCTGCTGAATGGAATGAATTCCGGCGTTATCTTTGTGACGTGAAGAAATATATAAACGTAATCTATAAACCCAACGAATATGAAAAAGATTGTTTTTTTATCGCTTTTTGCCTTGTGCCTTCCATGGACATTGGCGGCACAAAGTGTAGATGACGACCTTTACTACATTCCTTCCAAGAAGAAAGAAGAAAAGAAGGAAGAAGTGAAGCAGGAGAGAAAAGTTACTGCTCCGGTGCAAGAGGTCGTGGTAAAGTCGAACGTACCGACCACAGTCTATACATCTCCGGGAAATACCACCGTTGTGGTGAAAGACCGCAAAGGAAATACCCGTGATGTGGACGAATATAACCGCCGTTACGATGCCCGTGACAATAATTTTGTGATGGACAATGACACTTTGTACATTGAAGAAAAGAGCCAGCCCGATCTGGATGGCGAATGGGTAGGCGGCTTCGATGGTTCGCAAGACGATTATGAGTATGCTACCCGTATCATCCGTTTCCGTAATCCGCGATATGCCATCAGCATCAGCAGCCCAATGTATTGGGATGTGGTATATGGCTTGAATTCATGGGATTGGAACGTATATACCGACGGTTTGTATGCTTATGCTTTCCCGACGTTCACCAACCGCTTATGGTGGGATTGGCGTTACAACTCCTACGGATGGGGTTGGGGAGGCTATCCTTACTACGGTTATGGCTGGAACAGCTGGTATAGTCCGAGTTGGGGCTTCAGCTTTGGCTGGGGCGGCTTCTACGGCGGTGGCTGGTGGGGACACCATCATCACTATTATCCCGGTGGCGGCTGGTATCCCGGCGGCGGACACTGGGGAGGCGGCGGACATTGGGGAAATGCCTATACAACCAGACGTTCCTATGGCCCGAGCTATTCTACTGCGGGAAACCGTAGAGTTTCAAATGCTTCTACCACCCGTCGCTCTTCTGTTTCAAATGGTGGACAGACGGTACGCCGTAGCAGTGCGACTTCAACTTCTGGTCAGGTACGTCGTAGCAGCAGTGGAACTGCCACTCGCCGCGTAGTAGGTACAAGATCTTCATCGACTGTCCGTTCAGGTTCTTCTGCTACTCGTTCAGGTGTGAATCGTTCGAATGCAACTTCTACTTCTACCCGTCGCTCTTCTACTTATACCCGTCCGAGCAGTACGCGTAGCAGTTCTTACAATAGTAATGTAGAAGGAGTTCGTAGCAGTCGCTCTTCAAGTACGCGTTCTTCTGTAGGTACTTCGGGTAGTAGAGCAGGTAGCAGAACATCATCTACTTATAATAGAGGTTCAAGCACTGCACCGACACGCAGCTATTCTAACGGTAATAATCGTAGCAGTAGTACTCGTTCTTATTCTGCTCCTGCCCGTTCGTCCAGTGGTAGCAGCCGTTCTTCTTCCAGTTACTCTTCCGGTGGCAGTTCCCGTTCCTCTGGCGGTGGCGGTAGTGCAACTCGCTCCAGTGGTGGTGGCGGTGGTTCCAGAAGAAGATAATGCAAGTAATGTCTTAATCTAACAAAACTGAAGAATTATGAAGAAAATAACA
Source organism: Bacteroides sp. GD17 (assembly GCF_038448625.1). NCBI lineage: Bacteria > Pseudomonadati > Bacteroidota > Bacteroidia > Bacteroidales > Bacteroidaceae > Bacteroides > Bacteroides sp. GD17. The sequence goes on along the minus strand of NZ_JBCEZS010000007.1, from coordinate 220,364 downwards.
ATGATAGCCCTTGCTGTGCTTACGACTGTAAGCGCAGGGGCGCAAACGGTATATGATGCAACGAATATTGCACAGAAAGATTTGAATGGTACAGCCCGTTTCGTAGGAATGGGCGGGGCAATGGGTGCACTGGGTGGTGATATCTCCACTATCGGAACAAACCCTGCCGGTATTGGTGTTTATCGCAGCAACGATGCAATGATTACCTTCGGCTACTCAACTACAGGTACTGAAAGTAAATACTTGGGTAATAAATTCGAAGAGAATAAGAACCGTTGGAATTTTGATAATGCCGGCTTTGTAATTTCTACCAAGATTGGCAATCATACTCCTTTGCGTTATGTCAATTTTGGTTTCAACTATCATAAGTCTAAGTCGTTTTATAAAAATATGACGATGCAAGGTCTGATGGGAAGTATTGACGGACAATATGTTTCTCAGGTACGGAGCATGGCGCAGCAGGCTACGGACGCGGCTTATGAATATTATCATCGTCCTCAGTATGATTCCCCGGGTGGCGGCAAATACTTAAACTATGCCAGTGATGACATTTATAATAATCTTTATGCAGGATGGCTGGGTGCCATGGGTTTTCAAGGTGGTCTTTTTTATGTAGATGAAACCGAGACTAGTAATGTTTATAGTCCCTACATACCTTCAGAAGCAGATTCCTACTTCTTGTCGCGTGAGCGTGGAGGTATTGACCAGTACGACTTCAATATTTCTTTCAATGTTAACGATCGCTTCTATTTTGGTGTAACCTTCGGTGCATACGATGTGGATTATAATAAGTATTCTCTTTACGACGAGGCTTTCAATTATACTTGGGAGGATGGAAAGAACTATGAGGAAGGTTATTCCCTGGAGAGCTTTAATCGTATACATGGTTCGGGATTTGACATCAAGTTCGGTGCTATATTCCGCCCGATTGAAGATTCTCCATTTCGTATAGGTTTGGCTGTGCATACTCCTACTTTTTATAAATTGACCTACACTACGGGAGCATTATTGAATTCAGATATGTATCTGCCGAATGAAAATGGGGAAGAAACGTTGACTCGTACAACAGTAGATACCTATGCTGCTTTGGGAGGCAGAGACATGGATCGTGATTTTGAGTTACAGACTCCGTGGCTTTTTAATGCCAGTTTAGGATATACGGTTGGCAATTACCTGGCATTGGGAGCTGAATACGAATATGAAGATTATTCCAGTATGAAGTTCAAGTATCCGGGCGGTGATGAAATGGCATGGGAAACGGGCGAAGCCGACCTTTGTATGAAAGGTGTAAGTACTCTTCGTTTAGGAGTTGAATATAAACCTATACCGGCTTTTGCTCTTCGTGCAGGTTATAACTACAGTTCGGCGGCATACAAAGAGAATGCTATCAAAGCGTTACCTTCTAACTCTATAAACACGGATACGGATTTTGCTAATAACAAGTCAATGAATACCTTTACGTTAGGTATTGGTTATCGTGGCTCTTTGTTGTATGCAGACTTGGCATATAAGTATAATATGTATAAGTCGGATTTCTATCCATTCTATAATGATATAGACGGACCGGTAACTTCACCTGCAACAAGTATTACTAATACCCGCAGCCAGGTACTCCTTACCTTAGGTGTACGTTTCTAAAAAGAACAGTTTTCATTGCAAATAACCTTTCATTGCCAATACCTTCGGGTATAAAAGGAATCCCCGGAATGCTGGAGTGCATTTCGGGGATTATTATATTCGGGAGGGAAGGGGAGAGGATTACCAATACCACGCTACACCGAAAGAGTAGGGTGTTACTTCCGGGCCTTTGTTTTTCTGGAACAGTCCGTAAGTAGAATAGCGCAAGTAGATGCCGATGTCACCGTAACCGGCTTGTGCCAGCAGGTTTACACCTACGGGATGTACATACATGCCTTTGCCTACCGTCTGTTTTTTGCCTCCGTTGATGCGTGAGAAGGATTTTACTCCATGACGTATCTCAAACTCCGGACCGGCATTGAAGAATACTTTGCTGCGGCCTGCCTTCTGCTGCCACTCCAGCAGTACGGGGACGCGGAAGAAGAAGTGGCGCAGCCGGCTTTTGCTGTAGCTGGTGGTTTCGTCGCCTGCGGTGAAGAAGCTTTCTCCATCTCCTTTCAGCAAGGCATAGTTGCCGTCGATGTTGAATGAACGGTATCCCCAGCTGACGCCTAAGTTGACTCCCCAGTGCGGATTCTTCTTGAAGTTGTGATAGACGGACAATAGATTGAAGCCGAACTCCCAGGATTTTGACAGATCGAGGTTTGCCTCTTTGCTTGCACCGAATGACAGGAAATTGTCTGACATCCGGCTGAAGCCGATGAATACTCCCGAGCAGTGCGGATCGTACGAATTATACCTTTTTTTCTGCGGGATGAACGGCAGTGCATCCAGGAAAGTACGTTTGTCTGCATCTACCTTTTCAAGATACACCCCTTCAAAGATTTGCACTTCTTTCTTTTCACCTTCTTCCAACTGCTCTTCATACACTTTGATGCGCATGTCTCCTTTTCCCTTGCGGATGATGATGGAGTCTCCTTGTGTTTTCACAGTTGTTTTTTGTTCGGGGTCAGTCTGTTGCTGAGCGGATAAGTGGCCGGCCGGTACTGCGAACAGGCAAGCCAGGATCATAACTTTGGTTTTCATATTGTATATTGTTTTTAATGTTATTGCGGTTTATAAAGCATATCCATCATTTCTTTTTCGCTGAGCATGCCTTCGATATAAATCAGGGTGCCCATCGAGTCCTTGCCGGTCTTGAAGAGGATGTAGCGGTTGAGTTCCTTCCCGTCGCGCTTTACCCCTTGCAGTTGGTAATAGGCACTCCGCAGAACGCCGCTTTCCATTACTTCCTGGGCTTTCTTTACATTGTCCTGCTTGTCGTGGGCGAGGGCTTGCTGTATCTCCTGGCGATAGGGCGTTACGTTCTTGAACACAAGGCTTTTGTAGGTAGTCATGCGGTACGACTTCAGGATGCTGCCGTTCAGTTCCACCCGGGTTACGTCCTTCTGTTCGCCGTACTTGTTGAATAAGGAGGCTATCTGCAGGCCATCTTGTGCTTGGGCAAAGACTGGCAGGCAAATCAGCAGGGAGAGGAGGAAGAAACCTCGCAGGCGGATAAGTATAGATGTTTTCATAACCTGGTTTATATTAATGTTGAAACAGTAAGTTACTTAAATCTTCATCGGTGAAGCTGGCGTTCTGCAAGGCTTCCATCGCTTTGGCTTCTACCAGTTTCTCGTCCGTATAGCGTTTCCCGTCAATGATTACATAATTTTCGGGAGTGGCGGAGAGCGGGAAGATTCTGGCTATTGCAAGGAGCAGAAGCAATCCGGCTGCAATACCGCTGAGGGTATAGAGCGCACGGTGCAGGAGGGCAGGCTTCTTCAAAGTCGGCACGGATGCCTGTTCCTCCTCTTGTCCGGCTTTTGCTTCCCGGTCTATGTAGGCAAACAGCGGACGGTATACTTGCAGATGTTCCGGCACTTCCTTTTCTGTAAAGAAACGGCGCAGCTCCCGCTCTTCTTCGCAGGAGGTTTCTCCTTCGAAATATTTGTTCAACAGTTCGTCTATCTTCATGACTCATTTCTCCTTTTCTTTTCTTGAATGGTTTGCAGGTAAATGTCCCTCACTTTCTTTCTCGCTCTCGACAGGTTGCTGCGTATGGCTTCTGCTCCGCAGCCGGTTATTTCGGCGATTTCATCCGTCTCGTATTCCTCGATATCTTTCATCCGCATGATGGTGCGCTGAAGAGGGGGCAGCGAGTCGATGATTTCGTGCATCAGGTGCATTTCATCTTTTATCTCCAACAATCGTTCCGGTGTTCCGGTAGGTGCTGCTGCCTGTACGTTGTCCAGGGGCAGGTTGCTGCTGTGCTTGCTCCGCCACATGTCTATGCAGAGGTTGTGCGTCAACGTCGTGGCAAAGGCTTCGATACTGCGGTATTGCTCCAGTTCAAGCCTTTTGTTCCATAGCTTGAGCAATACTTCCTGGACAGCATCTTCGGCATCTTCCGGATCGTCGGTCAGCTTCCGCGCATAGTTCAGCAGCTTGGCGCGGAGAGGAAGAACGGTTATTTTGAATTGTTTGAGTTCCATTTACATTGTTATGACGAACGAGTGGCGCAAACGTGACATTGCAAACACAAAAAAGTTTCCAATAAAAAAGGGACTTGCTAAAGATAGCAGTCCCTTTTCTTACATTACTATAATTACCGGATTATTTTTTGAAGTAGCGATTGTACAAGCCTTCAAAACCTTTACCATGACGAGCTTCGTCCTTAGCCATTTCGTGAACGGTATCGTGGATAGCATCCAGGTTCAACGCTTTGGCACGGGTAGCAATGCGCTTCTTGTCTTCGCATGCGCCGGATTCAGCGTTCATTCTCTTTTCGAGGTTTGTTTTGGTATCCCATACACAGTCGCCCAGCAGTTCGGCAAACTTGGAAGCGTGTTCTGCTTCTTCCCAAGCGTAACGCTTGAAAGCTTCCGCAACTTCGGGATAACCTTCGCGGTCGGCCTGGCGGCTCATAGCCAAGTACATACCAACTTCTGTACATTCGCCCATGAAGTGGTTGTTCAGGTCTTTAATCATTTCGTCGTCGCAACCTTTGGCTACGCCGATAACATGCTCGTCAGCGAAAACCAACGGACCGTCAGCCTTAGCTTCTTCTACTTCAACGAACTTGCTGGCAGGAGCCTTACACAATGGACATTTCTCGGGAGCTGCGTCACCTTCGTATACGTAACCGCAGACAGTACATCTAAATTTCTTCATTTTCTTTCAGATTTTAAATCAGTTGAATTAGTTATTCTTTATATCAGTTGAATTAATCATTCTTTGTCTTTACGCGTTCTTTTTCTCAATACAGTGTTTGCAGATTCCTTTGTAATAGTAGTGGACTTCTTGTACGTCGTGTCCATCCAAATCCATGTCTACTACTTTCTTTACGTTGTCATCGCATTCCAGGTCATAAATCTTTCCGCAACTCTTGCACAGAAAGTGACCGTGCGGGCTGGTATCTGCGTCATAACATGTATTTCGTTCATCAATGGTCAGTGTCTGTGCAGCACCTTGTTCACTCAGCAATTTTAGTGTGTTGTATACCGTTGTCTTCGACAATGTAGGTATAGAGGGAGCCAATGCTGTGTAAATTTCATCCACTGTGGGATGCGTACGATGCTTTATCAGATAGTCCATAATCGCCATGCGTTGCATTGATGGCTTAATGTTGTGCTCTTGCAATCGTTTTACTACATCCATATCATCTCAATTTTCAAACTTGTAATAATTACATTTTTAATTCACTTGCAAAGATAGAGACTTCTTTTCATTCTCCAAAAGATTTCCATCATTTTTTTATTGGTTTCTTAAAAATACTTAGGCAAGCTTGTCTGCGGGGTGAACAGGAATTTCCAGCCAGAACTCTGAGCCTTTCCCTACTTCGGAACAGATGCCGACGGTTGCCCCCATCTTTTCTGCAATCATGCGGCAGATGGATAATCCCAGTCCGGTGCCTTGCCTGAAGCTGTCCAGCTTGACAAAGCGTTCAAAGATTTGCTGGTGCTTTTCGGGAGCAATACCGCATCCGGTATCGCGGATAAAGAGGCGGAGCTTTCCGTCTTTGGGAGGATAGTAGCCGATGGTGATGCTGCCTTCCGCAGTATATTTTATGGCGTTGGAGATGTAGTTGCCAAGTATCTGCATGACCCGGTTTTTCTCCGTATGGAGGAGGCACTTGTCAAGGGAGGGCGCCAGTATACATTCCACATTTTCCGGCATCCGCAGGTGGAAGGCTTCTCTCAGTTCTTCGAGGCAGTGGTTGATATCTACATTACTATATGAGAATTCCAGCAGTCCGGCTTCTATTTTTGATAAATCGAGGATATCGTTGATGAGTTGCAACAGCAGGTAATTGTTGTTCTCGATGATTTTTATGTACTCGCGGTTTTCCGGTGTATCGGCAGTTTCGGCGAGGATGCTGGAGAAGCCGACAATGGCATTGAGTGGTGTACGTATCTCGTGGCTCATATTGGCAAGGAAGGCTGATTTTAGCCGGTCTGCTTCTTCGGCATGTTCTTTGGCCTTGATAAGTTCCCTTTTAACTTTCAGTGAACGGGCGTGGTATACGGAATATAACACGATGGACAGCAGGATGAAAAAGCCTGTCAGCCAGATGTAGACCCTGTATTGCTGGTAGAATGTAGGGGGCTTGTGGTAGTAGATGGCTTTGTCGGGGTACAGTTTCTCCGGGATATTATACCATTTCAAGTCTGCATAATTAAGATAGGTATGAGGTGTGCCGCCGTCTTGATAGGGGATGGAGGATGCCGGTTCTCCATCCAGGATACGATTGATGACGGACATTGTGGTATCTGTAAAATCTGAAATGGAGATATAATGTCCTCCTGCAAACAGATTTTCCTGCAAGTTCAGATCTGCTATGGTGAATATCGGTACTTCGAGGAATGTAGGGAGTATTTTCTTCAGATGGTCGGACAGGTAATAATTCTCTCTTTTTCCGTATTGCTGAAACCAGGAGTAGTAGATGATTCCGGCGGTTTTGCCGTAAGTTTTCAGTGTGTCCAGCAGTTGTTCGGTATTTAGTATGTCCGATGACAGCTGTTCGAGTTTCATATCCGGGAATTCTGCCTGCATGGTTTGCCGGACCATCTGACGTGTGACGACGCTGATGTACCGGTGGTCTGAGATAAAGGCAATCCGTGTAATATCCGGCTGCAACTGTTTGATCAGGTGCAGGGTTTCTGATATAAAATAGGGCTGTTCTAAGACTGTAATGTTATATTTCTTATTGAATTCCTCGATGGGAATGCTGTTTTCCTCAGTCAGTATGGCTTTGGACAATAAAGTTTGCAGGTCGGCGGGTACTTTTTTGCGTGAGTAGCATAGTACAACGGGAATGTCTTTCCACGGACCGCAGAAGAGGGGGGCGCTGACCATCCAACCGGGATCGCCTATAATCACTACTGCTTTGGGCGGATCGGGGAATGTTTGCAAAACCTTTTCTTGCAACTGCTTTACTTCCTCTTCATCATTTAGCAACGGTATTGACAAGAAAAATTCTTTTAAGACCATCTCTTGCTTACTGATGCGACGGTGCAACTCATCACTGAAACTTTTGGTCCAGGCTTCTTCTTTATTGATAGAGTTGAGTAGCAATATATAATCTTTATCTGTCTCTCCGGCTGAGGCAGATAAAAAGGTGGCCAAGAATAGTAGAAAGAATGATATGCACTTAAATGATGGATGTATCCTCATGATAATAGACACCGGTTTTCGTTAAATGAGCGCTAAATTACGAGTAATTCGGTGAACGGCAAAGTGAAACAACTGATAATTTTGTGTTTGTAGATAAATTACCGTATTTTTGTGGCGAATAAATAAGTAACATCCTTATGAATTACGGATATGTAAAAGTAGCGGCGGCTGTGCCCCGTGTCAAGGTGGCGGACTGTAAGTTCAATGCCGGACAAATTGAAAAAGAGATTATTATAGCCGACGGAAAAGGTGTACAGGTTATTGCCTTTCCAGAGTTGTGCATCACCGGATATACATGTGGCGATCTTTTTGCCCAGCAACTCCTGCTTGAGGAGGCGGAAATGGGATTGATACAAATCCTGAATAATACACGCCAGTTGGACATCATCTCGATATTGGGTATGCCCGTTGCCTTGAACGGTTCTTTGCTGAACACGGCAGTTGTCATTCAGAAGGGAAAAGTGCTGGGTGTGGTTCCTAAGACCTATCTTCCCAATTACAAGGAGTTTTATGAGAAGCGTTGGTTCACTTCCGCTTGCGAGGTGTCTGAAAACAGTGTGCGCCTTTGTGGGCAGATTATTCCGATGGGAAGGAACTTGCTTTTCGAGACGGCAGATACTACGTTCGGCATAGAGATATGCGAGGATTTGTGGGCGCCTATTCCTCCGAGTTCTGCACTTGCCTTGCAGGGGGCGGAGATTCTGTTCAATCTTTCGGCCGATAATGAAGGTATCGGGAAGCACAGTTATTTACGTTCGCTCATCAGTCAGCAATCGGCACGCTGCATTGCGGGATATGTTTTCAGCTCGTGCGGCTTTGGCGAATCGACTACGGATGTGGTGTTTGCAGGTAACGGATTGATTTATGAGAACGGTACGTTGCTGGCAGCAAGTGAGCGTTTCTCTTTTGAAGAACAGGTGGTGATCAGTGAGATAGACGTGGAACATCTGCGTACGGAGCGCCGGGTGAATACTACATTCGCCGCATGCCGGGCAAATTGTGCGTCGGAGCTTCCGGTACGCATCTCGACGGAATATGTCAATAGCAAGGACTTGAACCTGACCCGTAGCTTTGAGCCGCATCCGTTTGTACCGCAAGGACCTATGCTGGATGAGCGGTGCGAGGAAATATTCTCCATTCAAGTGTCCGGCCTGGCGCAGCGCCTGGTGCATACGCAGGCCAAGAGTGCAGTGGTCGGCATTTCCGGCGGACTGGACTCTACGTTGGCGCTGCTTGTGTGCGTAAAGACTTTCGATAAATTGGGCTGGTCGCGCAAAGGCATTATCGGTGTAACGATGCCGGGCTTTGGAACGACCGACCGTACTCATACCAATGCCATCGACTTGATGAATTCTCTTGGAGTGACTGTTCGTGAGGTCAGTATCAAGGAGGCGTGTATTCAGCATTTCAAAGATATAGACCATGACATCAATGTGCACGATGTTGTTTATGAGAATTCGCAGGCGCGCGAGCGTACTCAGATTCTGATGGATATTGCCAATCAGACGTGGGGCATGGTTATCGGTACGGGTGATCTTTCGGAACTTGCATTGGGATGGGCTACTTATAATGGTGACCACATGTCTATGTACGGTGTGAACGGCAGTATTCCTAAGACACTGGTGAAACATCTTGTCAAGTGGGTGGCAGAGAATAATGTGGACGATGCTTCGCGTGCTACGTTGCTCGATATTGTAGATACGCCTATCAGCCCGGAACTTATTCCGGCAGATGAAGACGGGAATATCCGGCAGATTACGGAAGACCTGGTTGGTCCGTACGAACTTCATGACTTTTTCCTTTATTATTTCCTGCGTTGCGGTTTCCGTCCTTCCAAAATCTTCTTCCTGGCGGCACGCACTTTCAAGGGGACTTATGACGAGGAGACTATCAAGAAATGGTTGCAGACGTTCTGCCGCCGCTTTTTCAACCAGCAGTTCAAGCGTTCTTGTCTGCCCGACGGGCCGAAGGTGGGAAGTATTTCCATCAGTCCGCGCGGTGATTGGAGAATGCCGAGCGATGCTTCATCGGAGATGTGGTTGAAGGAGGTTGAGGGGCTTTGATAAATGGGAATTTACGGAGTATCTCAAATTCCTCCGCCTGAAAGGGGAGGTGCCCGTAGGGCGGAGGGGTTTCACATCCGAAGGGACTTGCACTAAGTTACTTTCTATTTATGTAAGACCCCTCCGCCCGCAAGCGGGCACCTCCCCTTTCAGGCGGAGGAGTTTGAGATACACTTGTTATCACACGCCCCTAAATTATCATTTATAGTATCGTCTATAGATTTCCTTGTATTCTTTTCCTTTCTTGAAAGATTCCAGCCACGTGTTGAGGCTGTCCAGCAAGACGGGAGATTGTTTGCTCACTCCCCAGGAGTAGAACTGTGTAAAGCTGATGGCAGTATTGATATCTATTTCGGGCATACTGTCTGACGCAGCCTGCGCAATACTTTCGTCGCATACTGCGTAGTCTATATCCCCGTGGGCAACTAATGAAATCAACTGTTCCGAACCATACTTCTCTATCTCTTTGACGTAGATCGTATCGCCAATCTCATTTCCCAGGTTGCGGATGCGCAGTATCGAAGGAGATCCCTTTACTACATGCAGCGTTTTTCCGGCTAAGTCCAGTTGGCTTTTGATGAACAGCGCTGAGTCGGAAGCATTGTCCGGTTTTCGCTGCACCAATACCTGCTTGCTCAGTACAATCGGGGTTGTAAGCAGCAAAGAATCCTTCAACTCGCTGGTGGCAAGGATGCCGTAAGCAATCACATCATATCTGCCTTCAGCCAAGCCTTCCAGCCGATTGTCGAAACTCATCTCCGGCGAAATGGCAGCTTGCAACCCATGATCGCGGGCAAAAGCCTCTATCAACTCATAATGGAAGCCGGACAACGTATCGCCGTCTACGTAGAAACTGATGGAGTTGTATTCCGTTGCAGCATGTATGACGCCTTCGGCTGCTATTTCGGCATAATCACGCGGCTGCCCTTTCGGCTTCTCTTCTTTTTTCATGAGGTAATGAGCAAGAAGGACGGCTATAATCCCCAGCAACGCATATTTCAAGAGTCTGCTTTTCGTCATACAGCAAGCATTTAATCATAGAAATTCCACGAAATACCAATCTTGAACAAACGTGGATTGATAGGATAGTGGGGCACCAGGAAGTAATTGGGCTTACCCATACCTGCATTGACATGATACATCATGGCAAAGATACGTGTCCGCTTCAATTGCAGGTTGGCATAAACATTCACGATGGGGTAACCACCGATTTCCACCTGGTCGTTGGTTGGTTGCAGGTGGAACTGCTGGATGCCGGGCGCGTAGGCAGGTGCATTGTAGGTAGTGAAGTATCTGACGTCGGCACCCAACTGAACAGTCAGCACCTTCTTTGCCAACTTAGTCAGTATATATAAGTTATGGTAAAGCGAGAATTGTGGCAACGGAAGTACCGCTTCATTACTTGTCTTTTGCCAGGTTACTTCATTGTCCAGGTGAAGTATCCCAAGACGGAAGTTTTGCGCCAGCGTGGCGGACAGTATCTGTATGTTGCCTCCGTTCTGCTCGGGCATAGCACTTGGGTTGAAATAAGTGTAGTTCTTTATATTCTCCACATTGGCGCGTAGATTCGTTCCCCAGCGGGCAATGTTCAATTCACCTTCCACGCGGGTGCGGAATTCTTTGTCCATATTATCATTGTCCCAACTGTAGTGGTTGGAGTGATAGTGGCGCATATAGAAGGAGGGGAGCGTGTTGCTCACGAAACCGCGGGCATAGAAGTTCACCGTATCTTTCCATAAACGGAAGTTCAAGTCCAGGTTGGCATTGACACGGAACTGACCGATAGCTTTGTCGAGCAGGCCCACTTCACCGTTCACATTGTAATGCAGCAACTTGCCTTCGCGTTTGGCAAGTTCTCCACCTACGAAGACTTCCTGCTCGGTATAGCGGATGCGGCGCATGTCCGTAAGCGTATCGACATTCATCAGGTCGTACCGGCTGAATTTATGGGAGATATATGCTGTAAGCCCTGCTTTGGCATATTTGTTGAATCCCTCCAGCAGTGCTATGCCGAATACGTTCTTTACGCTGAAGGCTGTGGTGGAGTCATTGCTATGATCCTTGTAGAGATAATACTTTTCGGGAAAGAATCCTTTAGGTTCGTTGCCCGAACGGAATTCATGCCGTGAGCGTTCCACCTTGAGTGTATGTATAAAACTGGTGACGGGCACAAACTCCTCTGTAACAGTGGTATCTTGTACTGCCACCGCAGGGATGCTGTCGTTTAACGGTTTCTTGGCAGGACCTTCCTGTTCTTTTATTTCAGTCGTTTTCCGGGTGAAGCCTAGTCGGTAACGTTGTGTCAGGTACACATAGAAGTCCTTGTTGCGGTTCGAGGTCTGTTCCAGTTTGACGGGGATAGTGGTCGACTCGTACTCCTTCTTTCCACCCGACATATTTTCGGGACGGGTGATGTACTGATCGTCCGCAATACCGCCGTTTTCGTTCATCTTCATGAAGAAGTTGTTGTATACGGCTTGTAGTTGGTACTTTTCGCCTATGTAGCTGGCAAACAGTCCGGCATTGAAGTGCGAGGTCGATTGGTTCTGGTAATATCCGCGCCCATAGAGGTAATCGATATTGAAGCCAAAGGCAAACGCTTTGTTGACGTTGACGGAGAAGTATGACTTGAACCGCTCTTCACCGTTCACTTTGTTTCCTGCCTTGTAGTAAGTCAGGTTGGTGTAGGGGATGTTACTGTTGGTAAACATCACCTGGTCGGGGCGGACGAAGAAGCTGGAGAAAGGTGTCATGAAAATGGTAGGTTCGTCGTCCGAGCGTTCGAAGAACAGCCGCGAGAGCCGTGGAGAACCCAGGTTGCCCAGGTAGTTATAGTGCCCGAACATTCCTTCTACCAGGTTTGTATTCTGGAAGTTGAGGCTGACAGTATCAGCAGGCAGAATAGTGCGGTTGCCCAGTGTCTCGCTCAGTTTCCACATATAAAGTTTGGGGGGAAGACTTTGGATTTCGGTGTTGGTGCTGTCTTCCAGGTTGTCCGGTTGGGTGTTCGGGTCAATTTGATTGCCGAATCGGTCACGGTTATTCATCGGGTTCAGGGTGTTTTGCGCCATTGCCCCCCATATCCCGACGACGGACAGAAATATATATGTCAGTACAATTCGTCTCATAATTAGGCGCAAAGATACAATAAAAAATTATTCGCTTACTGAATTCGGCCTTTTTTGCTTCTTTTAAAAGTGTCTGTCCTCCTTGTTATGAAATGTTTTCGTAAGTAGGCGCTTGTATATACCCCATACCGGATGTATAGAGAAAAGTTGTCCGGCATTAAGAGAAAAGATCCAGGGCATTAGGAGAAAAGTTCCTTTCTTCAGTGATAATTCTCTGTTCAAAGCTTGCGAACGGATATTCACAAGGCTTGAATATGTATTCGCACGGCGCGAACAAGCGTTCGCGCAGCAAAAACCGATTTTCTTCTAAGGATGGTGTTACTAATATCTTTTACTTACTTATCTTTGCAGGTAAATGAATATCTTTACAGCTTCTTTATTCTTTAATAAAAAGCCGATATCCTTAATACATTATCTATTATGAAAAACTTGTTGCTACTTTTCTGTTTGTTCACAACTTGTACTTTGCTGCATGCACAGGAGGCAGACCTGGCGGAATATCAAAAAGAACTTGCCCGCGCTGAGAAGTTGAAAGACCGGGACAGTATTGCTGCGGCATACTGTCATTTGGGAGAGTATTATACGCGCCGTTCGGCAGACAGTGCCCTTTATTATTCGGAGAAAGCACTGGCAACGCTGAAGACAAAGCCTTCATCTTTGCATATCACTCTATTAAATGATATAGGAGATGCTTACTTCTCTTCGGGCGACTTGGATAAAGCTTTTTCTTATTTTTCCATGGCACGCCACGAAGCGTCCGAGCTGAAAGATACGGTACTATGGGCTAATGCAAACACAAATCTCGGGGTGGTTTACCGTCAGAGAGAGAATCCCGATTCCGCACTGATTTACTATAATGAAGCATTACACTTGCTCGAAGGTCGCGAAAACTATTCCGAGCTGGCACAGGTATTAAGCAGCATTGCCATACTCTATGCCAATAGAAGTCGTTCGGATGAAGGCATATTGTATGGGAAACGCGCAGTGGAAGCGGCTGCAAAAAGTAAAGATATGGATATGATACTATATGCCAACTATGCTTGCGGCAGTATCTACTTTCAGCAAAGACGGCATGACGAGGGTATCGGTATGCTGCGGGCGGTAGTGGAAGAAGGAACCCGACAGCAGATGCCCCTATATGTCCTAAAAGGTTATACAACGATGCTTGAGATGTTTAAGGCTTTAGGCAAGCGCGATTCTGTTGATTTCTATATGAAAAAAGCGGAAGCTGTGGTGCGGCAATTACCGGAGGACTCGCAAGAGGTCTTGGGATTTCTTGAAGAACAATTTCTTATTTACATGGAGCAGGGACGCTATCGCGAGAGCTTGGACATACAGATGAAACTGTTGAAGCGTCGTGAGAGAGGAATGTACATGCCGGTCGACAAACTGTATCTGATGATAGCGCGTAATTATCGTGGCCTGAAAGAACCGGAAAATGCCATGTACTACTATGACATGGCTTATCGGACATGTGACAGTTTGTACTCCGAACGCGTCACCAAGGAGTTGTCCGACATGACCGTAAAGTATGATACTAAGGAGAAAGAACTTGAGATAGTTCGTCTGAATCAGGTCCAGTTGGAGCAAAAAGCACAAACCATGCGCTGGCTTGTTGCAACGATTGTAGTTGTATTCGTGTTCCTGCTTTTCCTTCTTTATTATATGTTCCGTCGCAAGCGCGTCAAGAAGGAGGAAGAATTGAAACTTGCCCGAAGTTATATCGAAGGTTTGGAACGTGAGCGCACGCGTCTTGCCAAAGACTTGCACGACGGTGTATGCAATGACCTGCTGGGCATCGGTATGCAGATGCAATGTATGCCGCCTACCGATGAATCGAAGCAAGAATTGCTGGGCTTGCTGGAGCAGGTGCGTACCGACGTGCGTTGCATCTCTCATGAACTGATGCCGCCTAAGTTCCAATACACCACGTTGGCCGAGACAATAGAGGCGTATGTGGAGCGACTTGCTGTACCTTCGTCCGTGCAACTGGCTTTCAGTGGAGAGAACGAGGGAGCGGAATGGCATCAAGTGCCGGAGCAAGTAGCTTATGAGGTTTATCGTATTTTGCAAGAACTGCTGTCCAACGTGCTGAAGCATTCCGGAGCAACTGAAGTATATGTAAGCCTTTCCCTGACAGAGAAGTTATTGACACTGCAGATAACCGACAACGGAAAGAGCTATTCCGACGGCAGTGCTGCGGGAAATGGTATCGGCCTGACTACTATCCGGGAGCGGGTAAAAGCAATTGGCGGAGTGTTTACTACGGATATACAGAACGGCGAACAATTGTTCAAACTTGAGATTTTGTTGTCTATTTAACTGAAAACCGTTCTATCCGGGACTAAAATCACTATTTTTGATGATGCCGTATATTGATAAATAGTTTTTCTTTGCAGAGAAAATTAGAACACAAAGATAGGTTGATGAAAGAGAAAGATATACGCATTTTGTTGGTAGATGACCATGATTTGGTGCTTCAAGGGCTGAAGCGGATAGTAGAATGTTCGTTACCGGAAATAAAGACCGTATGTACAGCTTCGTCGGGGCAGGAAGCGCTGCAATTTATAACGTCCCAACGCTTCAATCTTTTCGTGTTGGATATAGAATTGCCCGATTTATCAGGGTTGGATGTTATCTCCTGCATTCGTGAGAAAGATCCGCAGGCACGTATCATAGTGAATACCGTACACGAAGAAATCTGGTTCATCAAGAACCTGGTGCAGTGCAATGTAGATGGCATCCTGTTTAAATCCATTGATTCTACCAAGATTGCCGAAGCTATCCGCCGCGTGCTTGACGGCGAAACTTACTATTGCCCCTATGCCGAGCATGTGCGTGCACAGATGCGGCGTTCGGATGAAGGACGGCGCGAAGAACTTACCCTGCGCGAACTGGATGTGCTGAAACGTATCTCCGAAGGGAAAAACACCCAGGAGATAGCGTCGGAACTTTGTGTCTCTACCAATACGGTAGATACGCACCGGCGTCATCTGTTGGAGAAACTCAATGCAAAGAATGTGGCAGACCTGATAATGACAGCTATTTCCAAGGGCATTATCCCTATCCGCAAGTGTTGACGGCATTACTCATTTTAAAACATATTGATATGATGAAGAAGTTTACTATTGCAGTTTTATCCGCAATCTTTTGCGGAGTGGTTGCGCTGTCGGCATGCGGTGGCGCGAAGAAGAATGGCGGAAGTACGGAAAGTACAGAAAGCCAGGGAACGAGTGTTGCCGAAGATAATGCTCCGCGTGGTTACCTTATGCCTGCCATCTCGGTGAATGACTTTTGTGGCGATTTCACTACGATGAGTCCCGACTACGGTTATCTGATGCCCGAGAAAGGATTGTTCCTTAAGATGAATGATATACGGGGGGCATACGGGATTGATGTCTATACTTATGTGATGGATGGTGACAAAATACAATGTACACCGGGGCATTTTGTGATGATAACTCCGCGAGGTGGCGATAAACTGGAAGTAACCATCAAGAAAAGCTCCAGTAACAATACTCCTTCCTTCACGTTCGTACCGACTCCCAATTGTGAAAACTCTGCTTATGTAGCTACTGAAGCGGTAGCTGGTAACTATTACTATCTCTGTGGTGACGGTGAAGCTCGCTACAAGTTCGAAGACTTGTTTGAGGATGAGCGTTGTGCAGAGTTTAAGAATTTAGTGGATAATTATGGTAAATAACCACTATGACAAAAGTGATTTAATGATGGATATTATGAAAAAAGTGATATCGATTTGTTTATGCGCTGTGTTTACTTTATTGGCAGCCTGTAGCAGCGATAGTGAAGGCGAACAGAAGAAGATACAGGTTAATAATGAGAAAGAACTGAATCAGACTCTGTATGCCGACCAGCAGAAAGGCGGTATTTCATTTGTTGCGGAGGCTGATTGGACAACTTCCGTATCGGAGAGCACTGCCACAAAAGCCGCAGCAACATGGGTTACTTTAGATCCCGATCATGGAGGCAAAGGCAGCTATACTGTTTCGATCAATTTGGAACCCAATCTTACGGGGCAGAAACGTACGGCTACTATCACCATCACGTGTGGTGATACAAAGATTACGGTAACTGTCACGCAAGAAGGTACTACCGAATCCGGTGATGTGCCGGGAGCCAACCAAAATTACCTGGTAAGCCGCATACAAGAGGTCTATGAAACGGTGGTAGCTGCTACGGGGGCGAAAGAAACGAGTACCACTGCCTATACGTTCGAGTACGACAGTCAGAATCGTATTACTAAAGCGCAGGAAGATGAAACCTACTTCTCCGGAGAAAAAGAAATGAGCGGAAACACATTTACTTACGGTGATAATACGATTGTGATGAAAAGTTTCTCCGACGATAAGACCGATGAGCAGGATGAAGCTACTTTTACTTTGGGCGAGGACGGCAATATCGTTAAGTATGAGATTGTGGAGGTTGAATCCGGTTCCCGTTCATGGTATTCGGCAGGTACGTTGACTTACGACAGTGAAGGTTACTTGACGACTGCCGAAGGTCAGGTGGATATGTCTTCCGGCGAACCTGAGAACAGAGTGGATATGGCTGTATGGAAAGATGGCAATCTGATAAGAGCGTACAACGACTATTACGGAACGGATCAACAGAAGACACGTTCCGAAATGGAATATGCCAATTCGGAATACATCAATAATCCGAATGTCAATCTCGATCTGAACTTCTTTGTTTGCGACAGCGAATGGCTGGACTGCTTTGCTTTCGGTGGAGCGTATATCAAACCCTATGGTCACATAGGCAAGCGTAGCAAAAACTATATGACTGCGGAGTATGATAAGTATCACGGCGACAATGAGTATTGTACTTATCAGTACGAGTTCGACGAAAAAGGGCTTCCGGTAAAGGTTATTAAGACCCGCCATGATAAGGAAAACTATTATTCGAAGAATCAGATTACATACACCATCACTTATAAGTTAGCTCAATAGGTATAAAAAAACGGATGATGCATTCACTCAGAAGACATCATCCGTTTATGCATTTGGTTCTGCATTTTCATCAATGTCATCCGCCGCTTAAAGCAATGCGGCATACTTGCGTATTTTATTCAAACGTTCAATGAGCGTCCGGTCGTTGCTTGCTTGCTGCATATTGTATTTCAGCTGCAGACGCATTAGCGAATCGGCAGGAATATCCAAGGCTGCCTCAAACATCATAGCGGTGGGAGTGGTCAGCGTACGCCGCCCGTTCAGCAGGTCGTTGAGTGCCTTGTAGGAGATACCCATTTGTTCCGCTAGTTTCCGCTGTGATATTTTGCGGTATTCTATTTCATCTTTCAGCACCTCACCAGGATGAGTGGGGGTATATCCGAATCTTACAGTTGCCATATCTTTCGCTTATTTATAATGATTAGACAATTCGATAATGTTGCATACAGTGACTACAATCTCGGAAACTACTTTTGTGGTCTTGAACTCTATACGGTATTGGTCATTCACTCTGACCGATTCCATGCCTGCTCTATCGCCAATAAGTACCTCGTAGTGTAACGAATGATACCTAAAAAGATCTTCTACCCCCGACACTGATTCCAACAAGTCTATCGTCTTACGATATTTGGCGACGATTTGGGGTTGAAAGCGATGCTTCTTGTCGGAAGTTCTTCCTTCAAGGTAGAGTTGCTCCAAATATTCCTTATCAAACTTAATTTCCATGCTTTGATTGTAATCAACAAAAGCAAAGGTAGTGCAAATCTTTATAAGTCCACAATATTTGAGGATTTATTTAGAAGGTTTTTCATTTGTATCATCGGAATATACCTATCCCGTTCTGTTGCCCGTCCCGGCGGATATGTTATCCGCCGGTCATGATTATCAGGATTTTCGACCACCTATGATTACAAATCCGATTGAACGAAGAATCAGATTACATATACCATCACTTATAAATTAGCTCAATAGGTATAAAAAAACGGATGATGCATTCACTCAGAATACATCATCCGTTTACTATAAACGCATCATCCGTTGAGGGCAAACACATCATCTGTTTGCACCGAACGGATGATCTGTTTTTTTAGACTTCCTTAATCAGCTCCATACCGCGCTTGATAGCCTCTTCGTTCATCGGTATCAAGTGGTGGTGACGTTCGGGAAGCGTCTTCTTCAAACCTTTGATTACGTTCTCCAGCGTTACTATCGGCGCAATCTTCAGCAGTCCGCCCAGTACAATCATGTTGAATGCCTTGGCGTTGTTCATTTCATTGGCAGCATCCATGGCATCAATGCGATATACCTTGATGTCCTTACGCGTAGGTGGGTTGATGATACCGTAGCCGTCGTAGATCAGTACGCCGCCGGGCTTCACTTTGCTTTCGAACTTTTCCAGTGACGGTTGGTTCAGTATGATGGCGGCATCGTACTTGCTGAGGATGGGCGAAGATATCTTCTCGTCGCTCACAATGACGGTTACGTTTGCCGTACCGCCGCGCTGTTCCGGTCCGTAGGCGGGCATCCAGGTTACTTCCTTGCCTTCCATCAGTCCGGAGTATGCCAAAATCTTTCCCATGGACAATACACCTTGTCCACCGAAGCCTGCTATAATGATTTCTTCTTTCATTGTTCTTCTGTCTTTAGATTATTTATCTTTCAGGTCACCCAGCGGATAGAACGGGAACATATTCTCTTCCATCCATGTGTTTGATTTCTCGGGAGACATCTTCCAACCGGAGTTGCAGGTAGAAACAATTTCTACGAGGTTGGAACCTTTGCCTGCCATAGAGTTCTCGAATGCCTTGCGGATGGCTTTCTTTGCTTTGCGGATGGCGGGAACCGTTTGCACGCTCTGGCGGGTTACGTAAGCCGTACCTTCCAGTTGGGCGGCGATTTCGGTCATCTTCAGCGGATAGCCGTGCAAGTGAACGTCGCGGCCGTAAGGACTTGTTGAGGTCTTCATGCCGACGAGGGTAGTGGGGGCCATCTGGCCACCGGTCATACCGTAAATGGCATTGTTGATGAAGATGATGGTGATGTTCTCGCCACGGTTCAGGGCGTGGATGGTCTCGGCTGTACCGATACATGCCAGGTCACCGTCGCCTTGGTAAGTAAACACCAGGCGGTCCGGCCAAAGGCGCTTGATGGCGGTGGCAAGGGCGGGCGCACGTCCGTGTGCGGCTTCCTGCCAGTCGATGTCTATATAGTTGTAGATAAACACGGCACATCCCACGGGGGAGATGCCTACTGCTTTGTCTTCCAGTCCCATTTCTTCGATTACCTCGGCTATCAGTTTGTGAACCACACCGTGGCTGCATCCCGGACAGTAATGCATGGGATTATCGTTCATGAGAGTCGGTTTCTTGGCAACCAGGTTCTCGGGCTTGATAATATCTTCTCTTGTCATAATCACTTCTCCTTATCTATTGGTGAAACGTATGAAAAATTCCATCAGCTTGACGAATATCGCCGCACCGCACACGTAGATGAACAGTTTGAAGTCATCCCGTGCTGCAAAATATACAATGATAGCTGCCAGGGCAAGTATCAGGAACAGAATATTCAGTACGTTTCTTATTTTATCAGGATTCATTTCTCAATAAGTTTTTCTTTTAATGCTGTCACAATCTCATCCGGGTCGGGAACGATGCCGCCAAGGCGTCCGAAGTGTTCCACATTTACTTTACCGTTCACGGCGAGACGAACGTCTTCAACCATCTGTCCGGCATTCAGCTCGGTAACCAGCATACCTTTCACCTTGCCGGCATATTCGGCAATGGCTTTGGTGGGGAACGGCCACAGTGTGATGGGGCGAAGCATACCTACCTTGATACCTTCTTCGCGTGCCAACTCCATCGCTTTTTGTCCGATACGTGCCATAGACCCAAAGGCTACAATCAGGTATTCGGCATCTTCGCAATGGATTTCCTCGAAGCGTACTTCGTTTTCTTCTATCTCCTTGTACTTGGCCTGGAAGCGGATGTTGTTCTTTTCCATTTCTTCCGGTTTCAGTTCCAGGGAGGTGATGATGTTGGGCTTGCGGCCTTTGGTTCTGCCGGTAGTGGCCCAAGGGCATTGTGCGATGACTTCTTCGTCCGTGCGGCGCGGCTTCTGTGCGGGGAGTACGACTTTCTCCATCATCTGTCCGATAACACCGTCGGCAAGGATGATGGCCGGGTTGCGGTATTTGAAGGCAAGCTCGAATGCCAGTCCTACAAAGTCCGCCATTTCTTGCACCGAAGCCGGGGCAAGGGCAATCAGTCGGTAGTCACCGTGACCGCCGCCTTTTACAGTCTGGAAGTAGTCGGCCTGGCTCGGCTGGATAGTTCCTAGTCCGGGACCGCCACGCATTACGTTTACAATCAAGCAAGGCAATTCGGCACCTGCCAGGTAGGAGATACCTTCCTGCTTCAGGCTGACACCGGGGCTGGACGAGGAGGTCAATACCATCTTTCCGCTTCCGGCACCGCCGTACACCATATTAATAGCTGCCACTTCACTTTCTGCCTGGAGCACCACCATGCCGGTAGTTTCCCACGGTTTCAGTTCGGCAAGAGTTTCCAATACCTCCGATTGCGGAGTAATAGGATATCCGAAGTATCCGTCGGCACCGCAGCGGATGGCTGCATGGGCGATGGCTTCGTTTCCTTTCATTAATACAACTTCTTCTGCCATATTCTTCCTAATTTATTCTACTTTTACTTTATAAACTGAGATACATCCGTCCGGACATACGGTAGCGCACGAGCTACATCCGTTGCAGGTATCTTCTAATATTTGGTGGGCATAGTTATACCCTTTCACGTTCACCTCTTTGGTGAGGGCTATTACATTGAGCGGACAAGCTACCACACACAGGTTGCAGCCTTTGCAACGCTCGGTGTCCACTACGATTGCTCCTTTGATTTTTGCCATAATTTACGTCCTTTATTTTTATTGATTGTACATATCCTTATTATAGAAGTTCAAGATATCCATAGCCATGCGGTGTGCATGTTGAGCGGGGCTTTCCGGATTAAGGTCGATGGCATACTGATAATTGTTCAATGCCTGCTGCCAATTGCCTTGTTTCCGGTAGGCATTTCCTCGAAGATAGTAAGCCTCATCTTTACCGGGGAAGTCGGTTTGTAATATTTCGTCGAGCTGCCGGATGGCTTGCTCTACATTTCCCTGGTTGATAAGCTCTTTTATGGTATTTAATTGTTCCATATCATTCTTAGTTCGGGATTACTGACCTACAAAGATAGTTTTTATTTAAAGACAATATGCATCTTCACTGTGAAAAATAAGAAAAAGGGGGTAAGAAAATAGCCCGAAGTCCTCTTCTGATCTATCAGAATGTCAGGACTCCGGGCTGATAATATGGAAAATATGGTTGGACTACTTTACAAGTTTGCCGTTTATATATAGATTCTTGAACGTAACGTCTTTTGCTCCTTTTATGTCGTTTCCGTCTTTGGCAACGTTGTTGAAATGGCAGTCTTCTACGCTGATGTTGGATACGTGGTCGTCATCGTCCAGGCCGATAATGAGTACGCCGAGCTTGCTCTTTTCGCAGGTCACGTTCTTCAGGTGTACGTTGCGGACGATGGATGGGAAGCTGCGGTCGCACTTCTCGCGGTTTTCGTATTGCAGGTTGATGCGGAGCACGGCTTCACGGCATTGGCCTACGGTGACATTGCGCACGAATACGTTCTCTATGATTCCGCCGCGGCAGGTGCTGGTCTTGATGCGGATGACGCGATCCAGGTCGGGGCTGTCCATCTTGCAGTTCTCCACGTATAAGTTGCGGTAGCCGCCGGAGATTTCGCTGCCGATAACTACGCCGCCGTGACCGTTCTTCATGAAGCAGTTGCGCACGATGATGTTCTCACTGGGGGTGTTCCATTTGCGCCCGTCGGCATTACGACCCGACTTGATGGCGATGCAGTCGTCGCCGGTATCGAAGATACAGTCTTCTATCAGTACGTTCTTGCAGGATTCGGGGTCGCAGCCGTCGCCGTTGGGACCACGGTTGAAGACGTGTACACCGCGTACGGTGAGGCTTTCGCAGAACAGCGGGTGGATGACCCAGAAGGGGGAATTCAGCAAAGTAACGTCTTCAATCAGTACTGTGTTGCAAGAGTATAGGTTGATGAGTTGCGGACGCAGACCGTCTTCGGGCGTCATTACACGTTTATAAATAGGAGTGGAGGTTTCGCCGTACATCAGCAGACGCTCGCGCCCGCCGTTTCGCTGGGCTACCATGCCTTCTTTCCAGCCGTACTTGGGAGCGCCGCACATGGGCCACCAGGTTTCGTTGGAGCCTTGTCCGTCGATGGTGCCTTTGCCGGTGATGGCGATGTTGGTTTCGCCGTAGGCATAAATCAGCGGGCGGGCATTGTAGCAATCCAATCCTTCCCACCGGGTGATGACACCGGGGAAGTAGAGGCTCTGGTCGGTGGAGAACTTCAGCACAGCACCTTCTTCTACATGAAAGTTTACGTTACTTTTCAGGGTGATGGGGCCGGTATAGAATGTTCCTTTCGGTACGATTACCGTTCCGCCGCCGTTGAGGCTGCACGTCACTATGGCTTGATTGATGGCTTCGTGGCAGGGGCTGTCCGGTGTATCGGGTTTTGCTCCGAAGTCGGTGATGAGATACGTTTTCTTAGGGAAGGACGTTTTCTTGATCTGCTGTTCAATCTTGGCACTCTCCTTGAAAGCCTTGTCGAAGTCTATCGGGTTGGCCACGGCCAAAGTTGCCGATAAAAGCAAGGAAAGGATTCCGAATACTTTCTTCATGTGTTTCTTATACTTTTTAAATGGTTATTAGATGTCGGTGGCAAAAGTACGAAAAGAGAGGGATTGCCGGAGATGAGATTTTGATTGAAAAGGTGTAATAATTGATGGCTTTCAATAAAAATGGCAGACTCTCTTGATGAAAGCCTGCCATTTCCCTATTGGATGGATGTTTTAAATCTACTTG
Source organism: Bacteroides sp. GD17 (assembly GCF_038448625.1). NCBI lineage: Bacteria > Pseudomonadati > Bacteroidota > Bacteroidia > Bacteroidales > Bacteroidaceae > Bacteroides > Bacteroides sp. GD17. The sequence continues at coordinate 196,936 of NZ_JBCEZS010000007.1, read as the reverse complement.
CCTGATACCGGAATCTTCTCTATCCTTCGTTGATGGCGTCCGCCTTCAAACTGGGTTGCAAAGAATTCCTTCAGAATCATATCCGCTTCTTCGGTGCTGATAAAGCGTCCCGGCATTACGAGTACATTGGCATCATTGTGCTGGCGTGCCAGACGGGCAATCTCAGCCGTCCAGCAAAGGGCGGCGCGGATGCCTTGGTGCTTGTTCAGCGTCATGCTGATGCCTTCGCCGCTGCCGCAGATGGCGATTCCCGGATAACACTCTCCGGCTTCTACGGCCAGTGCCAGCGGATGGGCATAGTCGGCATAGTCACAACTCTCCGTAGAGTAAGTACCGAAGTCCTTGTATGCCCAGCCTTTTACTTCCAGCCAACCGCGAACGTATTCTTTCAATTCAAATCCGGCATGGTCGGAACAGAGTCCTATTGTTTTCATTGTGCTGATGTGCTAAAGGATAGAATGATTTATAACATTGCTTTTACTTGCTTATAAACATTCTCAGCCGTAAAGCCCAGCTTCTCGTCCAGTACGGTGTAGGGAGCGGAGAAGCCGAAAGACTCCAGACCCCACACTTTACCGCAGGGACCTACCAAGCCTTGCAGCGTCACAGGCAGACCGGCCGTCAAGCCGAATACCTTGATGCCGCAAGGTATGATGCTTTCCTGATATCCCGGAGCCTGGCTGCGGAACAAGCCTTCGGACGGAGCGGATACGATACGTACCTTCACGCCGTCTTTGCGCAACAGTTCTGTACCGGCTACCAGCGTAGATACTTCGGAACCTGAAGCAACGAGGATTACATCCGGGTTCTCATCCGAACCTGCTACGATGTAAGCACCCTTGGCAGCTTGTGAGTAATCGTTTCCTGCGGGCAGGTTGGTGATATTCTGACGGGAGAAGATCAAACCGGTAGGAGTAGACATGTTCTCCATGGCGAGTTTCCAGGCGATGGTCGTTTCTTCGGCATCTGCCGGGCGAAGTACCAACATGGAGTTGTGGCCTTTATGGTTCTTCAGTTTCTCCATCAGGCGGATTTGAGCTTCCTGTTCTACAGGTTCGTGAGTAGGACCGTCCTCACCTACACGGAAGGCATCGTGTGTCCAGATGAACTTCACGGGTACTTCCATCAGTGCAGCCATGCGTACGGCGGGTTTCATATAGTCGGAGAATACGAAGAACGTTCCGCAAGCGGGAATAACGCCGCCGTGCAGTGCCATACCGATGCAGCAGCAAGCCATGGTCAGCTCGGCAACACCTGCCTGGAAGAATGCACCGCTGAAGTCGCCCTTCTTGAAGGCGTGGGTTTTCTTCAGGAAACCGTCGGTCTTGTCGGAGTTGGAGAGGTCGGCGGAAGCTACAATCATATTCTCTACCTGAGTGGCGAGGGCACCGAGTACGGTAGCCGATGCGGCACGGGTGGCAGTGTTTGCCTTCTGCTCAATGGCAGTCCAGTTCACTTCGGGAGCTTTGCCGGAGAAGAAGAGTTCCAGTTTGGCAGCCTTTTCGGGATTGGCTTTTGCCCATGCGGCTTTGGCTGCATATTTTTCGGCCATGATTTTCTTCAGCTCAGCGGCACGCTTGGCGTAGAGTTCGGCTACTTCGGGGAAGATGACGAACGGATTAGTCGGGTCGCCGCCGAGGTTCTTGATGGTGTTGACGTAAGCGTCGCCGCCCAGCGGAGCACCATGAGTGGCGCAGTTGGCTTCGTAGCTGCTGCCGTCGGCCTTGCGGGCGCCTTTGCCCATTACGGTGTGGCCGATGATCAGAGTCGGGCGTTCTGCTTCGGCTTTGGCTTCGTTCAATGCACCGCGGATGGCATCGGGGTCGTTACCGTTGATCTTGATGACTTTCCAGCCCCAGGCTTCGTATTTCTTGGCAGTATCTTCGATGGTAACATCTTTGGTCTCGGTAGAGAGCTGGATGTCATTGGCATCGTAGAACATGATAAGGTTGTCCAGACCGAGGGCTCCGGCGATGCGGCCTGCACCTTGGGAGATTTCTTCCTGCACACCACCGTCGGAGATGTAGGCGTAGATGGTCTGTGGCATCACTTCTTCGAAACGGGCTTTCATGAACTTGGCGGCAATGGCTGCACCTACGGCAAAGGTATGTCCCTGTCCCAGCGGACCGGACGTGTTTTCGATGCCGCGCATGATGTCGCGTTCGGGATGTCCCGGAGTGGGGCTTTCCCATTGACGGAACTGCTTCAGTTCATCGAGCGTGAACTTGCCGGTGAGGGCGAGTTGTGAATAGAGCATCGGTGACATGTGTCCCGGGTCGAGGAAGAAGCGGTCGCGTCCTTCCCATGCTGGGTTTTCGGGGTCGTATACAAGGAACTCGGAGAAGAGTACGTTTACGAAGTCGGCACCACCCATGGCACCACCGGGGTGTCCGGAGTTGGCTTTTTCAACCATAGAGGCAGCGAGGATACGGATGTTATCTGCTGCGCGGTTCATAAGTTTGTTGTCGTTCATATTGGTATAATTAGTTTTGAATGTAAATATGCACAAGCGGTTCATTTTTGCAGGGACAAAGATAACTCTTTATGTGCAATTCGCAATATAGAAAGAGTGTCTTTTTTATCGTTGCTACCGCCCGCAGGCTGCTAAAAATACAAGAAGTGTTTTTAGCAGAACTACTGTAACTCAATAGTAACAATAGACTTGGCAGGAAGTTTTACCTTTAGTACACCTTTATTAATTTTTACCTCTTTGAACGGAGCCGGTTTCACTGTATTCGGGTTCTCAAAAGAATTATGATCGGTCAGGCGGGCGGCAGTCAGTATTTCGCCCGCAGCCTTCTTGGCGTCTATGCCGGGCAGGTTGATGGTTACTTCCTGGGCGCTGTCGGCGTCGATGTTCGACATAGAGATGTGGATTTTCCCGTTCTTATCCTTGGAAGCGGTGGCGCTGATGAGGGGCACACGACGGTTGTCGCGCACGTCGACGATGTCGCAGTTCAGTTCGAGCGGGATGTAAGTGGCATCCTGGTGGACGTTGTACATCTTGAAGACGTAGTAGGTGGGCGTCAGCACCATGTTCTTGCCGCTGGTCAGGATCATGGATTGCAGTACGTTGACGATTTGGGCGATGTTCGCCATCTTCAGGCGGTCGGTGTATCGATGGAAGATGTCGAGGCTGAGGGAGGCTACGAAGGCATCGCGCAAGGTGTTCTGCTGGTAGAGGTGGCCGGGCGTGGTGCCGGGTTCTTCGTCCCACCAGGTTCCCCATTCGTCGAGCATGAGGGCTACGTTTTTGTCTTTGTCGTACTCGTCCATGATGGCGCAATGCTTCCGGATGACGTCTTCTATTTCGCGGCATTTGCCCAGCGTCCAATAGTAATCGTCTGTGCTGAACTGGGTGGCGGCACCTTTGCTGCCGTTCCAGCCGCTGACGGTGTAGTAGTGGAGGGAGAGGCCTTGCATGCGGCTGCCTACGCGCTCCATCAGGACGCGGGTCCAGTTGTAGTCGTAGTCGCTGGCGCCACTGCCTATCTTGAAGAGGCGGTTGCCGTCGTAGTTGCGGCAGTAGGTGGAGTAGCGGCGGTAGAGGTCGGCATAATATTCGGGACGCATGGAGCCGCCGCAACCCCAGCTTTCATTGCCTACACCGAGGTATTTCACTTTCCAAGCATGGTCGCGGCCGTTCTGCCGGCGGAGGCGTGCCATGGGGGAGTCGCCTTCGGAGGTCATATATTCCACCCATTTGGCAAGTTCCTCGACGGTGCCGCTGCCTACGTTTCCGCTGATGTAGGGTTCGCAGCCCAGCATTTCGCAGAGGTTGAGGAATTCGTGCGTGCCGAAGCTGTTGTCTTCGATGGTGCCGCCCCAGTTGTTGTTCACCATCTTGGGGCGGTTTTCTTTCGGGCCGATGCCGTCCATCCAGTGGTATTCGTCGGCAAAGCAGCCGCCCGGCCAGCGGAGGACGGGGACTTTCAGCTCTTTCAGGGCATTGAGCACGTCGGTGCGATAACCGTTGGTATTGGGAATGTCGGAGCCTTCGCCCACCCAGAGCCCGCCGTAGATGCAGGTGCCCAGGTGTTCGGCAAACTGGCCGTAGATTTCTTTAGGGATGATTTGCGTGCCTTGGTCGGCATGCAGGGTGATTGTTGCGCTCTTCTGGGCCGATGCGGAAAGTGTGGCTGCCAGGAAGATACTGCTGATGATAAGTTTGTTTCTCATGGGTATTTCGCTTTTAATTGTTAGATAAAGTTTAATGATTGGGGGGATTGGGGAAAAATCGGGGGGGACTGAACGTTACATTTCCTCCGCCGGGAAAAATCGGAGCCAACTGCACGTTACATTTGCCCCGCCGGGAAAAATCGGAGCTAACTGCACGTTACATTTGCCCCGCCGGGAAAAATTGGGGCCAACTGCACGTTACATTTCCTCCGCCGGGAAAAATTGGAGCCAACTGCACGTTACATTTGCCCCGCCGGGGAAAATTGGGGCAAAAGGAACGCTATTTACATTTCAGTAGTATCTCGATTCTCCTCCTCCTGGGAGGAGGAGTACCCCAACGGGGGGAGGTGGTAGGCGAAACGATATACCTATTTAATCATAAAAACAAGGATTTCTTTTCTCACCTACCACCCCGCCCTTTGGGCACCCCTCCTCCCAGGAGGAGGGGAATTAAGTTACTTCTTGAATTGCACGGCTGCCTTTTCGATGGGTAGTGCCGCCTTGTAGCTCTGGATATATGCGTTGAATCCCGCCACCTCTTCCGCCGTAGGCGATATCTCCACCCCGGCATCTCCGCCGAACACTTGCTGGTCGAGGAAGGCATCGAGCGGTTGCTTCTTCCCGTTGTTCACGAGGAACGAACCCAGCAAGGCGATGCCCCAGGCGCCACCTTCGCCGGCCGTCTCCATCACCGAAATCGGCGAGTTCAGCGCGGCGGCAAGCACCCGTTGGCCTACGCCCTTGGTCTTGAACAATCCGCCGTGACCGGTGATGCGGTCCACCTTCACCCGCTCTTCCTGGAAGAGGATGTCGTTGCCAATCTTCAGCACACCGACGGAGGCATAGAGGTGCGTCCGCACGAAGTTTGCCAGCGTGAACTTGTCGTCCGCCGAGCGCACAAACAGCGGACGGCCGTCAGCAAGCCCCGTCACCGGTTCGCCGGAGACGTAATTGAATGAAAGGAGGCCTCCACAATCCGCATCGCCTGTCAGCGCGTGGTTGTAGAGCTTGCCGTACACTTCGTTCATATCTACGGGCACGCCCAGCAGTTCCTGATATTCCTTGAAGAGGCCGATCCAGGCGTTGAGATCGGACGTGCAGTTGTTGCAATGCACCATGGCCACGGGGCTTCCGTCCGGCGTGGTCACCATGTCGATCATTTCGTAGGGGCGCGACAGGTCCTTCTCCAGCACAATCATGGAGAAGGACGAAGTGCCTGCCGATACATTTCCCGTGCGTTGCTTCACGGCGTTCGTGGCCACCATGCCGGTACCGGCGTCTCCTTCGGGTGGGCAGAGCGGTATGCCGGCCTTCAAGTGGCCCGATACATCGAGGCGTCGGGCACCTTCCGGCGTCAGGAATCCGGCATTTTCGCCTGCCGGGAGCACTTGGGGAAGGAGGTCTGCCAGTTTCCAACCGTAACCCTTGGGGGCCACCAGGCGGTCGAACTTCTCCACCATCGTGGCGGAGTAGTTCCGGGTCGCGGGGGCGATGGGGAGCATGCCCGATGCATCACCTATGCCCAGCACCTTCTGGCCTGTCAGCTGCCAATGGATGTATCCGGCAAGCGTGGTCAGGTAATCAATCTTGCCTACGTGTTCCTCCTGGTCCAGAATAGCCTGGTACAGATGTGAGATGCTCCATCGCAGCGGAATGTTGAAGACGAACAGTTCCGATAGCTCTGCCGCCGCCTGCGCCGTATTCGTGTTCCGCCAGGTGCGGAAGGGCACGAGGATCTCTTCCTGCTTGTCGAATGCCATGTAGCCGTGCATCATGGCGCTGACGCCGATGGCGGCTAATGTTTCGACTTCGATGTCATATAGGTTCTTCACCTCCGCGCGCAGGTCGGCGTAGCAATCCTGAAGTCCGTACCAGATGGCCTCGATGCTGTACGTCCAAAGCCCGTCAACTAACTGGTTTTCCCAGGTATGGCTTCCTTGGGCGATGGGCTTGTTTTCCTCGTCAATCAGGACGGCCTTGATTCGTGTCGAACCAAGCTCTATGCCCAGAACGGCCCGGCCTGCTTCGATGGTTGATTTTGGATCTGATTTCATAATCTTAGCAGAGTGCCTTGTTCAACATATAGTATACTTCGTTCATGCGCAGTTCTTTCTTGAACTCGCTGATGGTAGTATTCTCGTCGATAACCACCATCTCGATGCCTGCCATTTCGGCAAAGTCTTCCCAATATTCCACGGTCAGGTCGTAGGAGAAGCTGGTGTGGTGTGTACCGCCTGCCAGAATCCAGGCAGCGGCGCCCACTTCGAGGTTGGGCATCGGAATCCACAGGGCGCTGGCAACGGGAAGTTTCGGTAGCGGCTTGCTCTTGATGCATTCCACCTTGTTCACGATGAGGCGGAAGCGGTTGCCCAGGTCTACGATGGTAGCAGCTACACCTTCGCCCTGCTTGCTGGTGAAGACGAGACGGGCGGTTTCGCTGTCGATACCGATGGCGAGGCGGTGTACTTCCAACTTCGGCTTCTGCTCAGCAATGAGCGGACAAACTTCCAGCATGTGTGCCTGCAAGATGGCGCTCCGTTCACCGTCGAAGTTCAGCGTGTAGTCTTCGAGGAAAGAACAGCCTTTCGGCATGCCCTGGCTCATGAACCAAGTGGTGCGGTAGAGGGCGGCGGTCTTCCAGTCACCTTCGGCGCCGAAGCCATAACCTTCTGTCATCAGGCGCTGCGAAGCCAGTCCGGGGATTTGGTCGAAGTCGCCCAGGTCGTTGAAGTTGGTGGTGAAGCCTTTGGCACCCGTATCTTTCAGGATGCGGCGCAGGGCGATTTCAGCTTTAGCGGAGTTCCAGACTTTCAGATAAGCCTCTGTGCGTCCGTCTTCCAGTTCGGGGGCGTGGTCGTATTCCTTGAAGTAAGTCTCGACCATGGCTTGCACATCTTTGTCTTCTACGGCATTGTAGTACTTCATCAGGTCGTTCACTGGACAATAGTCCACGTGATAGCCCAGCACCTGTTCGGCTGATACCTTGTCACCGTCCGTCACGGCCACGTTGTTCATCTGGTCGCCGAAACGGATGATGAGCATGTCCTGTGCGTCGGCCCAAGCAGCGGCAACGCGCATCCAGGCAGCAATCTGTCCTTGTGCTTTCTCATCCTGCCAGTGACCTACTACTACTTTGCGGTTCTTACGCATGCGGGTCACGATGTGTCCGAATTCGCGGTCGCCGTGAGCCGACTGGTTCAGATTCATGAAGTCCATGTCCATCGTGTCCCAGGGAATCTCCTTGTTGAACTGGGTGTGGAAGTGCAGCAACGGTTTCTTCAGTTCCTGCAGGCCGTGAATCCACATCTTGGCGGGCGAGAAGGTATGCATCCAGGTGATGACACCGATACACTTCTCGTCATTGTTGGCTGCCTTGAAGGCGGCGGTCACTTCCTTGGAGGAGTTCACCGTGCCCTTATAGACTACCTTTACAGGCAGACGGCCTGAATCATTCAGTCCTTTTACCATTTCATTGCTGTGTGCATCTACTGCTACCACTGCGTCACCTCCGTACAGGAGCTGTGCTCCGGTTACGAACCATACTTCATATTGATCAAATGCGTTCATATTGCTTTAGTTTTTAATTTGTTATTCTTGATTTTTATTGTCCATAATAAGCGTTCGGACCGTGCTTGCGGCTGAAGTGTTTCTCTACAAGCAGCGGATTCATTGTCAGGTTCGGATTGATGGTGTATGCTATCGAAGCCATCTTTGCAACCTGTTCCATGACTACTGCGTTGTGCACAGCGTCAGCAGCATCCTTTCCCCAGGCAAACGGTCCGTGATTCTTTACCAGCACTCCGGGGGTATGTACCGGGTTCAGGCTTTCAAAGCGTTTCACGATTACGTTGCCTGTTTCCAGTTCGTAGGCGCCTTTCACTTCCGTTTCTGTCATATCTGCCGTGCAGGGGATGGCGTCGTGGAAATAGTCGGCATGCGTCGTTCCTATGTTGGGGATGTCGCATCCGGCCTGCGCCCAGGCGGTAGCGTAAGTGGAGTGCGTATGTACCACTCCGCCTATTTCGGGGAATGCTTTGTAAAGCACCACATGGGTCGGTGTGTCCGAAGAAGGTTTCAGCTTTCCTTCTACGACGTTGCCGTCAAGGTCGACGATGACCATATCTTCTGCCTTCATTTCGTCATAACTCACTCCGCTGGGCTTGATGGCTACCAGACCGGTTTCGCGGTCGATAGCCGAAACATTGCCCCAAGTGAAGATGACCAGTCCATGCCTCACCAATTCAAGATTGGCATGGAATACTTTTTCTTTTAATGCTTCTAACATAATCGTTTAGAGTTTAAACTTCGGTGCCTTGCGGTATGCCTTCTCGTTGAACTGATATAAGGCGGCTCCGCGCTTGGACCCTGTTTTGTCTATCTTATCCGTCTTCTCTATGTAGTCCATTTCGGCTATCCGTTTGCGGAAGTTCCGCTTGTCGATAGCTTCGCCGTAAATGGCTTCGTACAGGCTTTGCAACTGCGACAGTGTGAATAGCTTGGGCAGAAGATTGAAACCGATAGGTTCGGTCGATGCTTTCTGCTGCATCAGCTTCCGTGCCTGTTCCACCATCTGCGGGTGGTCGAAGATAAGCTCCGGCAGGTCGTTGATATTCACCCAGAAGGCATTGTGTTGCTGCACCAATTCCTTGTCGTACTCGTTGATATTGATCAACGCATAATAGGCGATAGAAATAACCCGTTCGCCGGGATCACGTCCTATGTTGCCGAAGGTGCTTACTTGCTCCATATATACATTGCTCAGTCCGGTCAGCTCATTCAGAACTCTTTTGGCCGCATCATCCGCGCTTTCGTCTTCTTGCACGAAACCGCCCATCAGTGACCATTCGCCCATTGCCGGCTCAAAGTTACGCTTCAGTAGCAATAGGTTCAATTCTCCTTCGTTGAAACCGAAAATAATGCAGTCGATGGCTACGTAGAATTTCGGGTTTGAACTGTAATAATTACTCATATATTCTCTTGTTTTATATTGTTGGGTATCTTGTGTGCTTTACCAGAAGTACCAATAGAAAGCAGCCGTAATCGCCAGGATGATAACCGAGTGAATGACGTCCCACTTATTCCAACTGGCACGCGTCGCAGCCCTTTGTGCAGGAGTCGACGTACCGAATACCAACCCTTGTATCTTTGCAGCGCTTGGTGCCGCAGTGAACATGCTGACCACAATGACCACAATGATGCAGAACAGGAACATCCATCCGCAGAAGAACAGCCAGTTCATGTCGTAGAACAAGTATTTGAATACACCGCCAGCTACATCGCCTGCATTGCTGTAGTAAACCTTTGCTCCCAAACGGGTTAATCCGATAACCATACCGGCAATCAATCCCCACATACCACCTTGTGCCGATGTCCGCTTCCAACAGATGCCCAGGAGGAATGCAGCCGCAATACCCGGTGCCAATACAGATTGGACGTCTTGCAGGTAAGTATAGAGCACATCGCCTACGCTACGCATGATGGGAATCCACAGGATGCCCAGGATAACAATAACGACTGTTGCCGTCTGTCCGATAACTACTAATTTCTTTTCCGAGGTTTGGGGTTTGAACCGCTTGTAGAAGTCTATCGTGAAGAGCATTGCCGACGAGTTGAACAAAGAAGCCAGCGAACTCATCAATGCAGCCAGGATGCCGCATACAACGAGGCCTTTTACTCCGGCGGGCAGTAACTTGGCCACCAGCGTGGGGAAGGCTGCATCGGCATTGGCAGTGCCGTTTGCCAGCAGCGGCAAGAAACCTTCACCGCCTGCACCGAGGTATTTCTGATGCAAGGCAAAAGCAATCATGCCCGGAATGAGGAACAGAAATACGGGCAGCAGTTTCAGATAAGCTCCGAAGATGGTACCGCGTCGTGCTTCCTTTTCATTCTTTCCTGAGAGGACACGCTGTACGATGAACTGGTCTGTACACCAATACCAGAAACCGATAATCGCCGAGCCAATCAATGCACCCAGCCAGGGGAAGTTGGGATCGTTGTTGCTGCGTATAAGTTCCGTCATTGTATTGCCGTAGTCGTTTACGGTGACAGCACCGCATATTCTCATCATTTCGTCCCAGCCGCCCAGTTCTCTGAAACCAAGCACAAGGATGATTAATGAACCCAACAGCAGGATGGGAGTCTGCAATACAGAAGTATAAAGTACCGATTTCATTCCTCCGAAGATGGTATATAGTGCCGTCAGAAGAACGAGGCCGATCGCTGCAATCCAGAAGAAATCGATTCCCCATAGTTCCTTGATGCCGAATACTTGTTGGAAAACCAATCCACCGGCATATACCGTAACGGCAACTTTAGTCAGCACATAGCTGATTAAGGAGATTACAGACAGTATGGTACGGGATTGGGGATTGTAGCGGCGTTCCAGAAACTCCGGCATAGTGTATACCATGCTTCGTGAATAGAATGGTACGAATACCCAGCCAAGGATAAGAATCATCCATCCTTGTATTTCCCAGTGGGCCATAGCCATACCACTGGAGGCGCCGGCACCTGCCAGCCCGATCAAGTGTTCCGAACCGATATTGGATGCAAAGATAGATGCCCCGATTGCAAGCCAGGTTGCATCGCGTCCACCCAGGAAATAATCTGCGGAGTTGTTCTGTTTCTGTCTGACAACCCAAACAATAATACCAATCAAAGCCAGGAAAAATATTCCAATGACTAACCAATCTAATGTTCCCACGATACTAATTTGATTTATAAGGTTACTATTACTTCTCTACCGAGAATTTGAAGATACATTCGCTGTTGTATGTTTGTCCGGGTTTCAGTATAACGGACGGCCATTGGGGCTTGTTAGGACTATCCGGATAGTGTTGTGTTTCGAGGCATACGGAAGCACGCTGGTTGTAGGTGATACCTTTCTTGCCGGTCACTGTGCCGTCCAGGAAGTTGCCGGAGTATACCTGGATGCCCGGTTCGTTGGTGTAGACTTCCAGAGTGATGCCGCTTGTAGGTGACGTCAGTTTGGCGGCTACCTGATTAAGATCGCCTTGTGTATTCAGCACCCAGTTATGGTCATATCCGTTTCCGTTTTTCAACTGTACGAAGTCGAAGTTAGTAATATCTTGTCCTACTGCTTTCGGAGTGGTGAAATCCATCGGAGTATCTTTTACGGTAACTATTTCTCCGGTGGTCATAAACGTACTGTCTACCGGAGTATAGTTGTCTGCATTGACATATAAGATATGGTCTGTTGCTGCTTTTGAAGGATCTCCGGACAGATTGAAGTAGGAGTGGTTGGTCATGTTGATAATCGTCTTTTTATCTGTCGTTGCACTATACTTTATATCAATAGCATTGTCGTCCGTCAGTTTGAAGAGAACTTTTGCCGTTACATTGCCGGGGAAGTTCTCGTCGCCGTCCGGTGAAATGCGGGTCAGTTCCAAAGTCGTATTATCAATGAGATTGGCATTGTATACCTGATATTGCCATCCTTTGGGACCACCATGCAAGCAATGCCCGAAGTTATTCTGCGGCAATTGGATGGTATCTCCGTCTAAAACAAATTTCCCTTGGTTAATACGGTTGGCATAGCGTCCGATGGAAGCTCCGAAATCACTTGGAACATTGATGTAGTCGGCAATGCTGTCGAATCCAAGAACAACATCCTGCATATTCCCGTCTTTATCGGGAACCATAATGGAAACGATACGTCCGCCGAAGTTGGTGATGCATACTTCCATGCCTGCTTCATTCTTTAAAGTATAAAGATGTGTAGCGGCATCATTTACGGTTGTTTCGAATTTTGCCGGATTGAGTCCGGACAACGTAAGCTCGGTTTCTGCCTTTTGATTGCACGCAGCCAGCATCAGTGCGGCAATCCCTGCGAGTAGTGCATGTCTTTTCATGGTACTTATATTTAATGTAAATGAGTTGATTATCTTTCTTTGGGTGTAAAAGTAACACTTTTGTTCGGTGTATGATATACACTACTATATGTTATGCAACATATATGTAAAAAAAACAGGCCTTAGATGTATATTGTCGGGATGGGAATTGAAAAGAGAAAAGGGCATCTCCCATTGCTGGAAAATGCCCTTTATAGAGGATTTGTAGATTTCTTATTCTAATCTGCGAGCACCATCGCTGATGACCACATCATAGATCTTCGGACTTCTTCCGAATTTGTTCTTGAATTCTTCTTTTGCTTTGTCAACGAAGGTTTGATACAATTCTTCTTCTACCAGGTTGATTGTACATCCGCCGAATCCACCACCCATAACGCGTGAACCGGTAACGCCGCAGTCAAAAGCAAGGTCATTCAGGAAGTCAAGTTCTTCGCAGCTTACTTCGTATAACTTGCTCATGCCGTGATGCGTTTCGTACATCTTTTGGCCTACAGTTTCGTAATCTCCTCTTTCCAAGGCGTCACAAACATCGAGTACGCGTTGAATTTCTTCGATTACATATTCTGCACGCATGTAGTCTTCTGCACTGATGTCAGCTTTTGCTTCTTCCAGCATTGCCATTGTACAGTCACGCAGGAATTCTACATGAGGATGCTTCTTCTGAACAGCAGCAACAGCAGCCTCGCAACTTTGACGGCGCTTGTTGTATGCAGAAGATGCCAATTCATGTTTTACTACTGAATCAACAAGTACCAGACGATAGCCTTTCGGGTCGAATGGGAAGTATTGGTATTCCAATGAACGGCAATCCAAACGGATGAGGCTGCCCTTCTTGCCGAATACGGAAGCAAACTGGTCCATAATACCGCAATTAACGCCGCAGTAGTTATGTTCGGTAGCTTGTCCTACTTTCGCCAATTCAAACTTGTCAATCTTGTTATCTCCGAACAAATCGTTCAAAGCATAAGCGTATGTGCTTTCCAAAGCTGCAGAAGAGGACATTCCGGCACCCAGAGGTACATCGCCCGCAAAAGCAGTATTGAAACCTTTCACGTCTACGCCACGTTTCATCATTTCCCGGCATACACCGAAGATATATCTTGCCCAGCTGGCGCGGGGAGCATCTTCTTCATTCAAGCCGAATTCCACGTAGTCTTTCAAGTCGATGGAATAAGCTTTTACTGTGTTTGTGCCGTTGGGCTTTACTTCGGCAACCATTCCTTTGTCGATTGCTCCGGGGAATACAAAACCACCGTTATAATCAGTGTGTTCACCGATAAGGTTGATGCGACCCGGAGAAGCATATACTGCTCCCGTTGTTCCGTCAAAATGCTTGATGAAACGGCTTCTTACGTATTCTATATCCATAGCTATTTATGTTTTATAAGGTGAATATATCTAATTACCTGTATTTTCCCTATTTATCCTGTCTATTATTCTACGGGGATGTCTTTGTTAACATTCTTGCAACCTACCAGGCCGTAGAACAGCAAGTATGCAAGCGCTGCGATGATAACCCAGTAGCTTTCCATAAAGCCTGCTACGTCGGCTACCCAACCCTGAAGAACGGGGAGGATACCACCACCGCAAACTAATACCATAAACAGACCGGAAGCAGCAGCCAGATATTTGCCCAGTCCTTCTACTGCGAGGTTGAAGATACCACCCCACATAATAGAGGTACACAAACCGACCAGTACCAGATACATAGCGTTGATAGGTACTTCAGCAAGTCCGAAGGACAAACCGCCGGTAGCACTCTGCTGGAGCACGGGCAGGTTTACCAAAGAGTCTGTTGATGAGAAGATGGCAAGGAATACCAGTAACAAACCTAATGCGGAAGTAAAGGTAAGCATTGCTTTACTGGAAATCTTGGCACCCAGTGAAGCACCTGCCAGACGGCCGATCAACATCAGGAACCAATAAGTTCCTACTACGAAACCGGAGATAGTGGAAGCTATACCGGCACCGCCCTTTTCGATCGGGTCAGTCAGGAACAAGTTCAATGTACCCGGTACACCTACCTCGATACCTACATATACGAAGATTGCGATAGCTCCCAATATGAAGTGACGGAATTTCAAAGCACCTGACATCAACTTGCCGATAGGTTCTGTAGAAGCAGTGGCGTTGGGTTCCGGTATCGGCACGAACAAAAGTACGAAGAATGCAAAAGCAAATACAGCCATTGCTGTGTACATTACCGGGAAAATCTGAGAAATAGTAGCCTTCTCAATAGAACCGGCAATAAGGATACCTACGAACATCGGAGTGATAGTAGCCATTACGGAGTTGAAAGAACCACCGATCTGGATAAGTTGGTTACCCTTGTTTCCTTCACCACCGAGCTTGTTCAACATCGGATTTACAACGGTGTTGAGCAAACACATAGAGAAACCGGCAATAAATGCACCTGTCAGATATACGGCAAAAGCCATATCGGGGCTTGCATGGCCGGACAAATACTGAACACCTACGCCGATAAAGCCGACAGCTACTGCGATAAGCGCTGTCTTCTTATATCCAACTCGTTGTAATAAAATGCCACTTGGTATTCCCATCACTGCATATGCAATAAAGTTACCGAAGTTGCCCAGCATTCCTAATGCATTGGATACTGAAAACTGGTTCTTCAGCACAATTCCCATAGGGGCGGCAAGATTAGTAACAAATGAAATCATACCAAAAAGGAAGATCATCGTAATAATAGCGATGAGTTTACCATTCTGTTTTTGTTGTGTCATGGTTTTTGAATTTAATAAGTTTATAAAATTAGATTAGTTATTTCATTCTTGTACGCCAAACTTGTAAATAGTCACCTGTTGGTACTCGTCATCGGGCAGCAGCACAGCAGATGGAAAGTGAGGCTTGTTTGGAGTGTCGGGGAAGCATTGTGCTTCGAAGCATACGGCACTTCGGGCTGGGAAAGTGGCTCCATGAGCACCGGCAAAACCTCCCAACCAGTTTCCGGTGTAGAGTTGTACGCCACATTCTGTGGTATAGACTTCCATGGTACGTCCGCTCGTCGGTTCCGTGCAAGTAGCGGCAAGGCTCAATTCTCCGTTTTCTGTCTTGCTCAGTACATAGCAATGGTCATATCCTGCGCCGTTTATCAGTTGCTGGAATTTATCGTCAATCCGTTCTCCGATGGTATGGGGAGTGCGGAAGTCCATCGGAGTACCTTCTACCTTCAGAATTTCTCCGGTAGGGACAGATACTTCGTCGATTGGAACATAAAAATCAGCGTTGATAGTAATGATATTATTGAGGACGGTAGGAGTGGGGTTGGCAATGCCGGCGAGATTGAAGAATCCGTGATTGGTCAGGTTTACAACGGTAGCCTTGTCTGTAGTGGCCCGGTATTCGATTACCAGAGCATTGATTTCGTCTTCCAGGCGGTAGGTCATTTCTACTTCCAGATTTCCGGGGAATCCTTCTTCGCCGTCGGCCGATGTATAGTTGAAGATTACAGTCGACTGATCCGGTTGGATGGCATCCCATACACGGGTGTGGAAACCGGTAGGACCACCGTGCAAGGAATTAGGACCATTGTTGATTGCCAGTTGGTGCTCTTCGCCGTATAAGGTAAATTTGCCTTTTGCTATGCGGTTGCCGTAACGTCCGATAGTCGTATTCAAGAAAGGTTCGGGACTGTTGATGACGTGGTCGATACTGTCGTGCCCTAAAATGACATTGTCGTATTTTCCATTTTTGTCGGGTACCATAATGGAGAGGATAGCACATCCGTAATTGGTAACTGCCACTTCCATTCCTTGGGCGTTTTTCAGGATAAACAAATCTGTCTTTTTGTTATTTATATCCTTTTGAAAGTCTTTTCTGTCCAAACCGGACAGATTGCTTTCTGTTGGAGTAGTGTTCATCATAACCATGGTATTAATTAAATTTCTTGCAAATAAAAAGAAATTCTTTTGTTCTCCCAAGTAATTAGAAAGAAATGTAGGGAACATTTTAGGAAAGTTTAGCGTTTAACAAATGGAAGACAAATTAATATTTTTCGTATGTTTGTCCCCGTAATCTAAAAAAATCACATCATTAACAGAACGTTTTAATTAAAAACAGCGAATGTATCCTCTAAAATTTGAGCCTATTTTGAAGCAAACGCTTTGGGGAGGCGACAAGATTATTCCATTCAAACATTTGAATGATACCCTTACCAACGTAGGTGAGAGTTGGGAAGTGTCGGCAGTAGATGGCAGTGAGTCTATCGTAGCCAACGGTGCTGACAAAGGGCTTACACTGCCGGAGATGGTCCGAAAGTATAAAGAAGACCTGGTGGGCGAAGCTAACTATGCACGTTTCGGCAGTAAGTTTCCTTTGTTGATTAAATTCATCGATGCCAAGTTGGACTTGTCTATTCAGGTACATCCGGGTGATGAGTTGGCAAAAAAACGCCACAACAGTTTTGGAAAAAACGAAATGTGGTATGTTATTGCCGCTGATAAGGGAGCTAAATTGATTTCCGGCTTTTCCGAGCAAATAACTCCGAAAGAGTATAAGGAAAGAGTCTACAATGGTACATTTGCCGAAGTGCTGCAAACTTGTGCTATCAAACCGGGGGATGTGTTCTATGTTCCTGCTGGTCGTGTGCATGGCATCGGAGCCGGTGCTTTTGTAGCAGAGATCCAGCAGACGTCAGATATTACCTATCGTATTTTCGACTATAACCGGAAAGACAAGGATGGTAAATCGAGAGAGCTGCATACCAGCCAGGCTATTGATGCTGTCAACTTTGCAGATGTGCAGGATGATTTCCGTACGGAATACGAGCAAGTGCAGAATGAACCGGTAGAAATGGTGGCAAGCCCTTATTTCACTACTTCCATTTATGACATGACGGAAGAAATCACTTGCGACTATTCGGAATTGGACTCATTCGTTATTTTCATTTGTGTGGAAGGCGCATGCCGCGTCATCGATGATGAGAAGAATGAAATCTCATTGCAGGCCGGAGAAACAATCCTGCTACCGGCTGCTACTCAAGAAGTAACCATTGTTCCTGATGGTGCAGTGAAATTGCTCGAAACGTATGTCTGAGACTCCGATTGGACTGAGTAAATAAAACAGGAGGGGCAGCTGTCTGACAGTTGCCCCTCCTGTTTTATTTACTTAAATCCTACTTCTTTCTTCTTCCGAATAGCATTCTGAATTTCTTCATCAGCTTGGCTCCCAACATTATCCCGTCAAAAACAGCCATGCCGGTATTGAATGCTCTCATCATTGCATTCGCCTTATTAGTGGCAGGAGCAAGGGGAGCAAAGATTTCCTGGGTCAGGTCGGTCATGATTTCTTTCTGTGCACGAATTTGTTGCAGCAGTGTTGCTTTTCTTTGAGCAATGCTTTCTAAGGTGACAGGAGTGGTATCGGGCATATTATTCATGGATATTCATTTTTATTTGGATGTATCTAAGAATAGTTCTGCAATGAATCTCACCGTTGGATCGATGATCAACTTTTTGCGGAATAGTACAAGCAGGACAATGATCAGAATATGAAAACAGGTGATGAGTGCAAAACTCATCATAAGTCCACCTACCAGTGGCGCCAGTATATAAACCAGCGTGAATGACAGATGAAACAGAACCACTACGCCGAGGATGACAACCAGCAACACTAACAAAAGTGTAGAAAGTAGCTTGGATAATTTTTCTGTAACTTCCAGCTTCGTATATTCCTTTTGCAGTTCCAGATATTTCTTGAATTCAATGAATAGCTGCTGCATATTCTCAATACTTTTGTCGTCTGCAAACATAGTGGTTCTGTTTTAATACTTTTTTATTCCGTTACTTCGCCTTTAATTTCTGCGGCAATTTCATCCACCAGATCTTCCATTTCACTCCGGTTCAGGCGAATGCCTTTTTTGCGAAGTATTTCCGCGATTTTGTTACGGGTATCTTCTCCTTTTTCTGGAGCAAATAAAATACCGAGGGCTGCACCAACTGCGGCACCACCCAAGAAAGCTGCTAATACATTCAATCCTTTCATAATGTTGTTCCTTTCTTTTTTTAGAGGTTCATGTAGCAAAACTAACAATATTTTTTGAAAAAATGTTCGGAACGTCTGCTTTTTTTATACTTTTTCTTTGTTTAAGGGAAAATGATAATTTAGAAGCGCTATGGAGCATTTTGAATGATTTCAGAAATCATTGCTACAATGATCTCTGAAATTATTACTGCAATGATTTCTGAAATCATTGCAGTAATAAGATGAAGGGAAAAAACATAAATAGAATTGCGCTAAATTCCCATTTAATTTATTTCTGAGCAGCTTGCTTTTTTCTTCTCCAGAAATCTCCGTTTGCGCGGCTACCGCGGTATTTCTTGTTCTCTTTCGCTTTTGCCTTTATTTCTTCGGCTTTTATTTCCTGTGCCTTTGTTCCTGCTGTGGTGACAAAAGGATGGTCTTTAATGACCGGAATAGTCTTTCCTATCAATTTCTGAATATCTTTCAGGTACGGCAGTTCTTCCGATTCGCAGAATGAGAGTGCAATGCCGTCATGTCCGGCGCGTCCGGTTCGTCCGATACGATGCACGTACGTTTCCGGAATATTGGGTAACTCGTAGTTGATGACGTGAGACAGTTGGTCTACGTCGATACCGCGTGCTGCAATATCTGTTGCAATCAGTACGCGCAAACTGTGGCTCTTGAATCCGTTCAATGCACGTTGGCGGGCATTTTGCGATTTGTTGCCATGTATGGCTTCTGCACCGATTCCCGATTTATTGAGGATGCGTGCCAGTTTGTCTGCTCCGTATTTCGTTCTGGTGAATATCAGTACGGATTCGATAGCGGGGCCTTTCAATAAATGGATCAGCAGGTCTTTCTTTTCATTCTTTTCCACGAAGTAAACTGCCTGTGAAATTGTATCGACGGTAGAGGAAGCCGGGGTAACTTCTACTTTCTCCGGATTCGTTAACATCGAGTTTGCCAAGGTCTCTATTTCGGGTGGCATTGTTGCCGAGAAGAAAAGAGTCTGTCGCCGCGCAGGCAGTAATTTCAAGATACGCCGGATATCATGGATGAATCCCATATCCAGCATCCGGTCTGCTTCGTCCAGCACAAAGAACTCAAGCGCTTTAAGACTGATGAATCCTTGATTGATCAAGTCTTGCAGGCGTCCGGGGGTGGCGATCAGTATCTGTACTCCGCGCTTCAGCTCATCGGTTTGCGGTTTTTGACCTACACCGCCGAATATCACGGCATGCCTTAATCCTGTATATTTCCCGTATGCTTCGAAACATTCGCCTATCTGTATGGCCAACTCCCGGGTAGGTGTCAGTATCAGGGCTTTTATACTTTTACGATTATCCGTTTTATATAACTTTTGTAAGATAGGAATGGAGAAAGCGGCGGTTTTGCCTGTTCCGGTTTGAGCACATCCTAATAAATCTTTTCCTTGAAGCAATATGGGGATAGATTTCTCCTGAATCGGAGTAGGGGTAGAATACCCCTCTTCTTGAAGAGCCTTCAATATGGGCTCTATCAGCTTTAAATTTTCAAATGTCATGTAATCAATTAAGTGAGCCTCACGCTCTGTTTATATTCAGCAAATATACGGCAAGTCTTTGGGGGAAATCTCTTTTTATGGCAGGGTTTAATTATATTTAACTAAGGAAACAGGGGCATAATTGTGCGTTATGCTGTACTTTTGTTCCATATTTTAAAACAGTAAGATAAAGAAGGTAAGAATAGGCATAGAATTTACTAACAAAAACGATAAAAAAGATGAAAAAATTAGCCGTATTGGGAATGGGAGTGTGCATTGTATTGGCATTCTCTTCTTGTAAATCAAGTGAAAGTGCTTATAAAAAGGCATACGAAAAGGCAAAACAACAAGAATTGGCAGAACCTCAAACTACTGCTCCTGTTGAAGAAGTGGCTCCGGTTGTAACTGCTCCTGTAGAAGCAAAGGTTGTGGAAAGTGCTCCTGCTGGTATGCGCCAAGAGAAACTGACAGTTGTTTCCGGCGTTGACGGCCTGAAAGCTTACAGTGTGGTCTGTGGTAGCTTTGGTGTAAAAGCAAATGCCGAGAGCCTGAAAAACTTCTTGGATGACGCAGGTTACGATGCAGTGATTGCCTTCAATGCAGAAGCTGCTATGTATCGTGTGATTGTGAACACCTTTGACGACAGAGCTTCGGCTGCTGCAGCACGTGATGCATTTAAAGCTAAATACCCTAACCGCAAGGACTTCCAGGGTGCATGGCTGTTGTATCGCATCCATTAATTGAATTCTTTTTGGTAATTCATAGAAAGGAGGATTTCTTTCCTTTCAGAATGAGGCAGTAACTGGGAAGTTACTGCCTTTTTTGCATTCGGTGGGTTGTGATGTGAAAAGTACTTATAAACTTCTCTCTTTCGTTTAAAAGAAGTTATAAAATGAGATACGGAAACTTTTGAACGTAGAAAAGTTTTTAATTTTGCATCTTATCATAAGAGGAATTATAGTATGGAACGACAATATATGTTAAAAGCAATTGATGCTGCTCTACGGGCTGGTGAAGAAATACTTTCTATCTATGAAGACCCGGCATCCGATTTTCAAATAGAAAAAAAAGCAGATAATTCGCCTCTTACTATTGCTGACCGTAAAGCCCATGAAACGATTTGCCGATGGTTGAGTGACACGCCTTTCCCCTTGTTGAGCGAGGAAGGAAAACACTTGTCCTATTCAGAACGTCGGACGTGGGAAACGCTGTGGATAGTAGACCCTCTGGATGGTACCAAAGAGTTTATCAAGCGGAATGGTGAATTTACGGTAAATATAGCATTAGTTCACAATTCAATTCCTGTGATGGGCGTTATTTACTTGCCGGTAAAGAAAGAGCTCTATTTTGGAGCTGAAGGGGTGGGAGCCTATAAACTTTCTAACATAGCTGCATGTGGCGAATCTTCTTTGGATGAGTTGATTGCTGCTGCTACCCGGTTGCCGGAGGCTGGAGCGCACGATAAATTTGTAATTGTAGCTTCCCGTTCGCACCTGACTCCCGAAACCGAAGCCTACATTGAAGAAATGAAACATCGTCATGCAGAAGTCGAATTGATATCAAGTGGAAGTTCCATCAAAATCTGTCTGGTTGCAGAAGGTAAAGCAGATGTATATCCCCGTTTTGCTCCTACAATGGAATGGGACACAGCTGCAGGACATGCCATTGCACGCGCTGCCGGCATGGAAATATACCAGGCCGGAAAGGAAGAACCGCTGCAATATAACAAAGAAGACTTGCTGAATCCTTGGTTTATAGTGGAGACCAAGCATACTGAAACCAAATAACAATCCGTATGACATTCGAAATATTGTTTGTGTTGTTGGCATTGCTGGGCATGGTACTTGCTTTGGTACTGGATAAAATGCGTCCGGGCATGGTGCTGTTTTCTGTTGTAGTGTTGTTTTTGTGCGCAGGTATTCTCACTCCTAAGGAAATGCTGGAGGGGTTCAGCAATAAAGGAATGATTACGGTTGCCATGTTATTCCTGGTCAGTGAGGGAATCCGGCAGTCCGGTGCATTGGGACAAATCATAAAGAAATTGCTTCCTCAGGGAAAGACTACCGTTTTCAGGGCACAAGTCCGCATGTTGCCGACTATTTCTTTCATTTCCGCTTTCCTGAACAATACTCCGGTGGTTGTTATTTTTGCTCCTATCATTAAGCGTTGGGCAGAATCGGTGAAACTTCCGGCTACTAAATTTTTGATACCTCTTTCTTATGTGACAATTCTTGGTGGTATATGTACGCTGATAGGTACATCGACCAATCTGGTGGTACATGGCATGATATTGGAAGCCGGATATGAGGGTTTCACAATGTTCGAACTGGGTAAAGTCGGAATATTCATTGCCATTGCGGGCATCATTTATTTGTTTGCTTTTTCTTCAAAGCTTTTACCCGATGTGCGTACGGATGCTGTGAATACGGAAGAAGAGCCGGAGGAATATGGCAATCTGCATCGGGTGGAGGCTGTGCTTGGAGCCCGTTTTCCGGGTATCAACAAGAGACTTGGAGATTTTAATTTCGAGCGTCATTATGGGGCTGAAGTAAAGGAAATCAAGCGGGGCGGACAAAGCTTTACCCAGAATCTGGAGAATGAATATCTTCGTGAGGGCGATACGCTGGTAGTGATGGCAGACGATTCTTTCGTACAGACCTGGGGAGAATCTTCCGTATTCGTGTTGCTGGCCAATGGAAAAGATACCGAACCTGTGCCCGGAAAGAAAAAACGCTGGTTTGCACTGTTCTTGCTGATCATGATGATTACGGGAGCTACAGTTGGCGAACTTCCGGCTGTCAAAGAAGCCTTTCCCGGCATCAAGTTGGATATGTTTTTCTTTGTCTCCATTACTACTATTATTATGGCCTGGACAAAGATCTTTCCTGCCCGCAAATATACGAAATACATTTCCTGGGATATCCTTATAACAATAGCTTGTGCCTTCGCCATCAGTAAAGCGATGGTAAACTCCGGAGTGGCAGATGTTGTGGCACGTTTTATCATTGATATGAGTGATCATTATGGACCTCAGGTATTGCTGGCGGCAATGTTTATCATAACGAATCTGTTTACGGAGTTGATTACGAATAATGCAGCTGCGGCTCTTGCCTTCCCGCTGGCACTTTCTATTTCCTCGCAGATGGGAGTCAGCCCGATGCCATTCTTTGTTGTGATTTGTATGGCTGCATCCGCCAGCTTCTCAACTCCTATCGGCTATCAGACGAACTTGATCGTTCAGGGTATCGGTAACTATAAGTTCACCGACTTCGTACGTATCGGACTTCCACTGAACATTATTACATTCTTGATATCTATTTTTTTAATACCTATAATCTGGCCCTTTTAATTGAATTATGACAGAAAAGAATATATATCCTATTTTTGATAAAATGCTTTCCCGAAAAGATAGGGAGGCATTGATTGGACAACATGCTGTAATGGTATGGTTTACCGGTCTCAGTGGTTCGGGCAAGAGTACTCTGGCCATTGCACTGGAACGTGAGTTGTATAAACGCGGTTTTTTCTGCCGCATATTGGATGGTGATAACATTCGCAGTGGCATCAATAATAACTTGGGCTTTACGGAGGCCGACCGTATAGAGAATATCCGCCGTATAGCCGAGGTCTCTAAACTCTTTATCGATGCAGGTGTTATTACGATCGCAGCATTTATCAGTCCCAACAATGAGATGCGCGAAATGGCAGCCGATATCATCGGGCGGGATGATTTCCTGGAAGTTTATGTCAGCACTCCACTCGAAGAGTGTGAGCGTCGCGACGTGAAGGGCTTGTATGCAAAGGCGCGCCAGGGTGAAATTAAGAATTTCACAGGTATTTCCGCTCCCTTTGAAGTGCCTGCGCATCCGGACCTTTCTCTCGATACCTCTGTTTTGAGTATTGAGGAATCGGTAGACAGGCTGCTTGAACTTGTATATCCACATATCTTAAAAGAGCAAGACTAAATTACACTTTTTGATTGATAATGAAAGAAGAATATAAATTGAGCCATTTGAAAGAACTCGAAGCAGAGTCCATTCATATTATCCGTGAAGTGGCAGCGGAGTTTGAGAATCCGGTGATGCTGTACAGCATTGGCAAGGACTCTTCGGTAATGGTGCGCCTGGCCGAAAAAGCATTCTACCCGGGAAAAGTACCGTTTCCTTTGATGCACATTGATTCTAAATGGAAGTTCAAGGAGATGATACAGTTCCGTGACGAATATGCCCGGAAGTTTGGTTGGAATCTGATTGTAGAGAGCAATATGGAGGCTTTCCATGCAGGTGTAGGCCCGTTTACGCATGGTAGTAAGGTACACACGGACTTGATGAAGACGCAGGCCTTGCTCCACGCATTGGATAAATATAAGTTTGATGCAGCTTTCGGAGGTGCCCGTCGTGATGAGGAGAAATCGCGTGCTAAGGAACGTATTTTTTCTTTCCGTGACAAGTTCCACCAATGGGACCCCAAGAACCAGCGTCCGGAGTTATGGGATATTTATAATGCCCGCGTTCATAAGGGAGAGAGCATTCGCGTGTTCCCGTTGAGCAATTGGACGGAATTGGATATCTGGCAATACATCCGCTTGGAGAATATTCCTATCGTGCCTTTGTACTTCGCCAAGGAGCGTCCTTGTGTAGAGATTGACGGAAATCTGATTATGGCTGATGACGATCGTTTGCCGGAACAATACCGCGATCAGATAAAGATGCGCATGGTGCGTTTTCGTACATTGGGCTGCTGGCCCTTGACCGGTGCTGTGGAGAGTAATGCCGATACCATCGAAAAGATTGTGGAAGAGATGATGACTACCACCAAGAGCGAACGTACTACCCGTGTCATCGACTTTGACCAAGATGCCAGTATGGAGCAGAAAAAGCGTGAAGGTTATTTCTAAAGCAACTAATCATAAAGAACGAAAGAAATGGATAATAAGTTAGATATAAAGGCTTTTCTGGATAAGGATGAACAAAAGGACTTATTGAGGCTGTTGACTGCCGGTTCGGTAGATGATGGGAAGTCAACTTTGATAGGGCGTTTGTTGTTCGACAGCAAGAAGCTGTATGAAGACCAGTTGGATGCATTGGAGCGCGACAGCAAACGTATGGGTAATGCGGGCGACCATATAGACTATGCGTTGTTGCTGGATGGATTGAAAGCCGAGCGTGAACAAGGCATTACTATTGACGTGGCCTACCGTTACTTCTCGACGAACAACCGTAAATTTATTATAGCCGATACTCCGGGACACGAGCAATACACCCGCAATATGATTACCGGAGGTTCCACTGCGAACCTCGCAATCATCCTGGTAGATGCCCGTATGGGTGTTATTACGCAGACGCGCCGGCATACTTTCCTGGTTTCACTGCTTGGAATCAAGCATGTGGTGCTTGCAGTGAATAAGATGGACTTGGTGGACTTCTCGGAAGAACGTTTCAACGAGATAGTCGGTGAATATAAGAAGTTTGTGGCACCCTTGAATATTCCTGATATAAACTGCATTCCTCTGTCTGCTCTGGATGGCGATAATGTAGTGGAGAAGTCGGAACGTACCCCTTGGTATAAGGGCATTTCATTGCTCGATTTTCTGGAGACTGTACATATCGATAATGACCATAATCTCAGAGACTTCCGTTTCCCGGTACAGTATGTGCTGCGTCCTAACCTTAATTTCCGCGGTTTTTGTGGTAAAGTAGCTTCCGGTGTTGTGCGTAAAGGGGATGAAGTGATGGCATTGCCCTCCGGCAAGAAATCTCATATCAAGAGTATTGTGACTTACGACGGAGAATTGGATTATGCTTTTCCGCCCCAGTCCGTAACGCTGACTTTGGAAGATGAAATTGATGTGTCGAGAGGGGAGATGCTGGTACACCCGGACAACTTGCCCATTATGGATCGTAATTTCGAAACCATGTTAGTATGGATGGATGAAGAACCGATGGACGTCAACAAGTCATTCTTCATCAAACAGACCACCAACCTGAGCCGTACGCGTATTGATAGCATCAAATATAAGGTGGATGTCAACACGATGGAACACCTTTCCGTGGAGAACGGGAAACTGACGAAGGAGACCCTGCCGATGCAGCTCAACCAGATAGCCCGTGTAGTACTGACTACTGCTAAAGAACTGTTCTTCGACCCGTATCAGAAGAATAAAGCCTGTGGCTCGTTCATTCTGATTGACCCGATAACTAACAATACCAGTGCGGTCGGTATGATTATAGATCGGGTAGAAGACAAGGATATGCATATTTCTGCGGATCTTCCCGTATTGGATTTACCGAAATTAGGCATTGCTCCCGAGCATTACGAAGCCGTGGAGAAAGCTGTGAAAGACTTGGAACGTCAAGGTATTGAAGTCATAATTAATAAATAGCAGTTGATTATTGATGATTACTTATACCGCTTATCGCGCAGCCTAATTGTCAATTGTCAATTATCAATTATCAATTAAAAATGGGTTTACTTGAATTCAATAAACTTCCGATAAACACCTTGGTAGGTGCTGATTGGAAAACTTTTAAAAGCATAACTGGAGGCCGTGAGATAGATGCTGCCTATAAAGGTAAATACCGGCTGACAAAAGCTGTTTGCCGCTTGCTCTCCACATTGGCTCCCTTGCAGGACAGACGCTACGAAAAGCTACTGGCAGATAAACCGCTGGAGCATGATCCGGTATTTATCCTGGGGCATTGGCGCAGCGGAACGACGTTTGTACACAATGTCTTTTCCTGTGACAGGCATTTCGGCTACAACACTACTTATCAAACTGTGTTTCCACACCTGATGATGTGGGGACAGCCGTTCTTCAAGAAGAATATGAGTTGGCTGATGCCGGATAAACGGCCTACGGATAATATGGAATTGGCTGTAGACCTTCCACAGGAGGAAGAGTTTGCCTTGGCAAATATGATGCCTTATACGTATTACAACTTCTGGTTTCTTCCGAAGTACCAGCAGGAGTATGCTGATAAGTATCTGCTATTTGATGACATAACGGAAGCTGAATTGAAAACATTTGAAGAAACATTTGTCAAGCTGATAAAGATTTCTCTTTGGAATACAAACGGCACTCAGTTCCTTAGCAAGAACCCGCCTCATACGGGACGTGTGAAGGAGCTTGTCAAGATGTTCCCGAATGCGAAGTTTATCTACCTGATGCGTAATCCTTATACGGTATTCGAGAGCACCCGCAGCTTCTTTACCAATACTATCCAGCCTCTGAAATTGCAGGATATCAGCAACGAAGAACTGGAAAAGAATATCCTCTCCATCTATACAAAGTTGTATCATAAGTATGAGGCGGATAAGGCAAGCATTCCCGCAGGAAATCTGATAGAGGTGAAGTTTGAAGATTTTGAGGCGGATGCAATGGCGATGACCGAACATATCTACAATGCCTTGTCAATCCCCGGCTTTGAGAAAGCTCATGCTGATATCGAGAAGTATGTAGGCGGAAAGAAAGGTTATAAAAAGAATAAATATAAGTACGATGACCGCACGGTACAACTGGTTCAGGATAACTGGAACTTTGCATTGGAGCAGTGGAAGTACGAAATTTAGTTGAACAAAAGAAATAAGGTTGATGATTCAAAAGAAAGTTTGTATGTTGGGAATGCTGTCTGCCATGCTCTGTTGCGGAGCAGTATCGGCGCAGCAGCACGAAGTAGAGATGATTCCTTTCGGAAATATGGATCAATGGATTGACCGTCAGATTAAGGAATCCGGTATTATCGGTGGTGCAATGAAGAATGTCTATGCCATCGGCCCTACTTCAACAATCCGGGAAAATAAGGAATATAAGAACATGGGAGGCTCTCCATGGGCAACATCCAATGTGATGGCGCGGGTAGCGGGTATTACTAAAACCAATACCTCCGTCTTCCCCGAGAAGAGGGGAGACGGATTCTGTGCCCGTATGGATACTCGTATGGAGAGCGTAAAGGTATTTGGAATTGTAGATATTACTGTGCTGGCCGCCGGTTCCATGTTCCTAGGTGAGGTGCACGAACCTATTAAAGGGACTAAGAATCCGCAGAAAATGCTGAATTCCGGAATTCCTTTTACCAAGAAACCCATCGCTGTGCAGTTTGATTATAAAGTGAAGATGTCCGACCGCGAGAAGCGTATTCGGGCAACAGGATTCAGCCGTATTACGGATGTGGAAGGGAAGGACTTTCCCGAAGTGAATTTATTCTTGCAGAAGCGCTGGGAAGATGAGAAAGGGAATATCTATGCCAAACGTGTGGGCACAATGGTGGTTCGCTACTATGCTACTACCGACTGGCACAATAATGCGACTTACTCCATCATGTATGGTGACATAACCGGAGATCCTGCATACAAGGCCCACATGATGCGTCTTCAGGTTGAAGAGCGTTATGCGGTAAATAGTAAAGGGGAGAGTGTTCCGGTGAGAGAAGTGGCTTGGGGAACCGAAGATGATGTTCCTACTCATCTGTTATTGCAATTCACCTCCAGCCATGGGGGAGCTTATATTGGTTCTCCCGGCAATTCGCTGTGGATTGATAATGTGAAGCTGATATATTGATTTTCACCTTTTTCCTATAAAAAATGCCTCGTGCTCAAATGATACACGAGGCATTTTCCTTATATTTCCCTAATACCTATTATTCCAGGATTACTACGCGGTTCAAGAAGTTCTTACCGAACATATTTGCAGTACCACCGAATCCAACGAGTTCGAGTTGGTCTTTATCAACGCCCTGAGCGATCAAAGCATCATAAACAGCCTGAGCACGTTTTTCAGACAACTTCTGGTTCCAGGAAGCACTACCGGTAGCTTTGTCAGCATAACCTGCAACTTTGTACTTCTTATCCGAATTAGCCTTCAGGATTTTAGCAGCCAGTTCGATGTTAACCTTGCCGTAATCGTCAATCTTGGCACTGCCGAGTTTGAAGAAGATGGCACGAGGACCGGCAACTTCAACTTCCTTAGTCACTTCCTTTACTTCAGGTTTCACGTTAGCCAATGCATTCTTGCAGTTAGCCAAGTCAGCCTGAGCTTGTGCCAGTTCGCTTCTGTATTTGTTGATTTCAGCATTGATAGCATCTTCATCAACTTTGGGACCGCAAGTTACAAACTTCTTACCACCGAAAGTGTAAGCTACACCCGCGGTTAGAGATATTGCACCGTCTGTGTGCGCAGAACTGTAGTTCCCGAAGATAGACGGAGACACTTCGCCTCTGGCTTCAATGTTGATGTCCAGATAACGGTTTACATTGAACTGTCCCATTAAACCGACAGAACCGTTAATCAAAGCATTCAATTTGCTTTGGTCACCGTAAGTCTTGGCAAAAGTCAAACCGGGACCGGCGAATACCGACAGTGTGAACACACGGCTGGGGTTATAACCGCCAATTGCATTGGAGAGATTGAACAAACCGTCGGCACGCAGTGTGAAGTAGTTTTTGTTCTTTACTTCATTGTACTGATTGGCAGGCATTCCATAATTGGAATACAATGTAGACCACATTCCGGCTACTTGTCCGCGAACACCCCAAACCGGGTTAAACAGTTTACCCACTGATATATGTATCAGCGGTGTGATGGCATGGCCCAAACCATAATCACTGTTGTCAGGGTTTACACAAACTTGGCCTCCTACACCAGCGCTGATAAAGATATTGTCTTTAAACTTCTCGCTGTAGTATTTCTCCTTTGTCTGTGCAGTTGCCGTCAAGGCGAAGCCTGCCAACATAATAGATAATATACTGAATTTATATTTCATTGTTTTATGTTTTTAATGATAAACTCTTGCTTCTTGCGTCTGTCTTTTATTTCAATCGGAACTGAAAACAAATTCCTCCGCTGAAATATTTCAACCGTTGCAATTCCACCTGCATGTGCAGATGTTTGAAAAGCAGGTAAGTGGCACCCAGTGCAACATCTTTTGAATCATATTCGGCTATAACCCTCAAATCGGGAGCAAAAGCCGGATTGTAACTGATGCCGGCGGCTATTCCATTTAGTTTGTACTCCTTTCTTTGGTTATATAGGTAGGAGAGGTGTATGCCGATCTCCTCTTTCCCTATAGCGATATGCTTGCTGGCGGCAATATAGAAACGGTTGTAATATCCGTTTCCTTCGGTCGAGCTGATTTTCCCGCCTCCGGAAGAGGTGAATGGATCGGATGCTCCCAAAACAACTGCCGGCATATATTTCCAGAACTGTCCTTCTTTCAAAGCCCGCAAGCGGAATGAAAAGTAACGGTCCTGATTGGTGAATCCGCTATAACCGTAAGGTTTCAGCCCTAAGGCTTCCGCCTTGAAAAGGGTACACGTATATGCCACTTCCAGCCATGGCATAATGGTTACATTCAAAAAATAATTGTACGTATGATAGTACCACGTAGGAGGAGTTATCTCCTTATTTAAAAAGTTACCGCCCAGCATTACCGTTTTGTCCCGTTGCATTTCTGCCGATGGGGCATGAAGCAAGCCGGTGGTTCCATACGTTAATTGAGCCGGAAGCAGAGAAGGTATGCAGGCAAAAAATAGTGCGATGCATAGTTGCTTCATTCTTGTTGTATACATTCTGATGCCTCCGGTTCAATGAGCACTTAGAAAAGATCCTCTTATTCGAAGTCGATGATACCACCACCGGCATTCAGATCCTGACCGTTGCCATGACCATGTGTATGACCGATTTCCAAGTCAGCTTCGATGGTTGTAGCAATAATCTTCTTCACTGTTACCGTGACATCGATTGTCTTCTTGTCTTTGGTGATTACCTGAACGGTGTAAGTCTTCATCTGTTGCTTTCTGGTCAGATTGAATCCTTTGACTTGCTTGTAAGGTGCAACAGTCAGTTGTACAGATACACTTTGGTTAGTATAGCTGCTGTTAGGCAGAATGTTAGCATTGTCAGCCTTGATCATCTTAGTAAGCAGCAGAGCTACATAGTTGGCTGTCTCCTTGTTCATGCTTGGTAAAGCAGCGGCAGCAGCTTCAGCCGGAGTCTTGCCTTCATAAGCAGTACCACCCAAATAATTGCCTTTTACAGTTACGCTGGCAGATGCAGAGCCGGTGAAGCAAGGTTTGTTAATGTATTCGGCTGCCAAGTCTGCACTGGCTCCGATTTTAACCTCAGAAACATAACCGAATCTGAACTTGGAGAAGTGATTAATCTTGCCCACAAATGCTTTGGAGCTCATGTCATACTCGGCATAGTTATTGGCATCTGCTTTCCAGGTATTGGTATTCTCGTTCAGATAAAGAACGCCGAGTACATAGTCCGGTTCTACGGTTACAGTAGTCGGAGCCTCGAACTTGATTTCGAGTGGTTTGGAGAATACTGCACCACTGGGCTGACCTTCATAAGTACGAACGGCAGCTGTAGTCTTTTCTGTCATGATATCGCGTTTCAAAGAAACGTTTTCAGCTTTTCCACCTACATAGTAAATCTGTGTTCCGGCAGGAATAGTTATCTGGTCTGCTACAGCTTTTGTCTCACCGGTTGTTTCACCAGTTTCTTCGTCGATAACAGCTTCAGTAGATACCAATTCTACCACAGCATCAGATTTAACTTCTACTGTCGGTATGTTTTCAAGCTCTTTCAAGTCGATACCTAATTCTTCTGCTACAGTTTCAAGACTTGAACTGATGTTGGCGTCTTTCAATGCATCTTCTACCGGAGTCGGCTTGGCGTCTTCCACAGGAACTTCCAATGTTTCGTCACCACCTACTTCTTGGTCAGGATCGGGAGGAGTAGTGGTATCTATCTTCATGGTGAAAGTACCCGTGTATTGCCATACGGCACCGCTTTCTTTCAGAGGAACCCACATGCTGATTGTCTGTTCTATATATCCGTTCTTGCTTACAGTGATATAGGCCATTGTTGTCGGCAATACGTACTTGGCAGGAATTTCTACACTGTAGATACCTTTGGCATCGCTGGTAGTCGTACCGCTAAAGCCTGTATTGGTAGTTACTTTGATGGTAGCATTGTTGATAGCAGCGTCTTTTTCATCTTTAAGCATACCTCCAATATAGTATTTAGCTTCTTGTTGTTGCTCTGCTTCAGTCTTCTGCATCAGTACAGTAGCAACCGTAACGGCAACTTGCTCGCCTTCACCTTCTTGTGCTGCAACCGGAGCAACATAGATGTTTGCATAGGCTTTGTTGTAACCTTCGGCAGTCAGTACAGCTGCATAATTACCCGGCTGTACATTCTCAACAGTAAAAGCGTTGCCGCTGACAGTTACATTGTCAAGACCTGCAATAACTACAGACTTCAAGGCTACAGCTGCACCCGATGTGTCGCTTGCGCTACCTTTGATGCTGTATTTTACAGTTTTGTATGTCGGGTCGTCATAACCCGGATACATGGCTGCATTTACAGTATAAACGGCAGTCTTGCCATTCTCGATGGTTTCTACATATACAGAACTTGTTACGGTTTTGTAATCTGCCTTAGAGATCGTAATGACGTTCATCCCGGCATCTACAGTCATCTCATACGTACCGTCTGCTCCGGTAGTTGTGTTATTGACTGTTGCTCCTGACAGAGGCTTTCCGGTAACAGCATCCGAAACGACGCCTGCAATCTTGTATACCGGCTTTTCGGTGCTTGGACCTTCTACATTGATCTCTTCTTTTTCATAGCAACTGGCAAACATGCCGCAGATTGCTATTAACATTAACGCTAACTTAGCGCTAAACCCAAATAAACTTTTCTTTTTCATCTCAATAAAATTAAAAATTTAACAATTCTGATTTAATAAAATATGGATTAAAACTATTTGATTGCATGATGTTGTCTCCCGGAGATGCACGATAAGTCTTGTAGCTGTATTGCTCATTTCCGGCATTGTATGCCATTCCCATGTTCCTGGATGGGGTGACGCGGGGTATATATCCTTTTCTTTTATATCTGTAAGGTGGAAGTGCTATTTGGAAGCGAAATCCTCCGTTAGCTTTGGCATCAGGACTTTTCATTGCGAAAAAACCGATGGAGGCATAGCGGAAGTGGCGGATGACATCGATTCGCACTCCCTTTTCTCCCAATAAGTATTGTTCACACTTCATGCTTGTTTCTATATTATATTGTGGCCAGTAGAAGCTGCCTCCCAACGACCATGTTAGTTTCATTTTTGTACCGTAATGGCAGGTAAACCCATCCCAATATGCTACTCCCGTATATCCTATCCGTGCTTCTATGCCGAAACGGTTGTCGCGGATAAGGCGATGCGTGAGCTTCAGATCCATGCCATAGCGTTCATTGCTAAAGTGTCCTATGGTAAATGTCCCCCATATATTATAAGGTAGGCGTATCATTTGCGAAATGCCTATAAAACCCGGATGTACCTTGTTATATAGGAATGGATATCCATCGTTGTAAACAGGCAATACCAATTGTGTTGTCAATCTCATGCCTTTCCATAGAGAAACCTCAATGGCCGGAGCCAGATTGAACAGTACTTGGTATATCTGTGTTATTACCAGATTCTTAAGAGATAATTCCGGATATACCACCACATCTACTTTAAACAAAGAACTATTCTTTCTCTTTACTTTTTTCACCTCTTTCCATGTCTCACCTAAATCGTAACTTACATTCCAATCTTGATGGCTTGGTTTTGATATTGTATCTACTTTATTATCAACGTGATAGTAAAGAGAAATTTGGGGTATATTATTATCGAGTACAATTATCCGGCATGGCTTTTTCTCCGGAAATGACATCGTAAAAAACAGGAAATCAGAATAAATATGTAACGCCTTGAATATCAATTGAATTTATTGAATGTTGCTACTTTTATTGAAAATGATTATCCTTCTCTATCCTTCACTTTTGATAGGTGATTGTTACTGGTTTGTTGCTATATTTAGTCTATATATCGTCTTAATCATATAACGCTAATTGCTGATATTCAGAGGAATAAATCTAAAAAGACTAAATTGTAGAGAATAAAAATGAAATACCAAATCTTTTATGAGTGACTTTTGTTACTGTTTTGTGACTAATAGCAGATAAATGTGTGTTTTTTTGATAGATAAGATTATGAGAAAGCAATTGAAAATAAAAGAGCCTATAAAAGTTAGGACAAAGAAACTGGCCAATGGTTGCCAGTCTATATACCTGGATATATATTTGGATGGAAAACGGAAATATGAGTTCTTAAAATTGTATATCATCCCCGAACGTGACAGGATAGACAAGAACAAGAACCTTGAAACATTGAAGTTAGCAAATGCAATAAAGTCTCAGAAGATCGTAGAATTACAAAATCAGACTTATGGATTTAACCGCACTAAAGTATCTAAGGTGAAATTAACTGATTATATGAGAGACATAGCAGAGCAAAGTGCTGATAACCTGGCACGGAAAAGTACGATACATGCTGTTATATGCCATTTGGATAACTATACCCCCGATGGAATATTGCTTAGAAAAGTAGATAAGGCATATTTATTAGGGTTCATAGATTATTTGAAGAAAGCAAAACAAAAACATAGTAAGAAAGAAAAAGCATTGCATGTTAATACCCAACTCCATTATTTTAAGACGTTACGCTATTGCTTGAATTGTGCTGTTTCTGAAGAATATATAACCAGTAATCCGATTGATAAAATGAAAAGTGAAGATAAACCCAAACGCCTCCGGACAGAGAGGGATTATCTCAGCATGAAAGAACTGACAGATTTAGTGCACACTCCTTTTTATAATACTCTGCTGAGGAAAGCCTTTTTGTTTAGCTGTTTTTGCGGGTTGCGGCATTGCGATATTGTAGCCTTACGATGGAAAGACATACGTTATGAGGAGAATGGAAATGCATTGCTGCACATCATACAACAAAAGACGAAAGAGGCTATATCGCTTCCATTGAGCACTGAGGCATTAAAGTACTTACCGCATAGGGGAAATGCTCAGAACTCGGATAGGGTGTTTGCAGGCTTAATTTCATTGGGGCGAAGTAATGAAATACTATATAGATGGGCAGAACAAGCAGGAATATCCAAGCATGTCACTTTTCATACCGCACGTCATACACATGCTACAATGATGTTGACATTAGGAGTCGATTTGTATACCGTTTCCAAGTTGCTGGGGCATACCAATATACAAACAACACAGGTTTACGCTAAACTTGTAGATGAGAGCAAGAAAAAGGCTGTTGCACTTATTCCTAATATTACATAACCTTCAGTTAAAGCCGGAATACAATATGTCATTCTGTATTTTTAATCATTAATTCTTCTTACC
Source organism: Bacteroides sp. GD17 (assembly GCF_038448625.1). Classification (NCBI taxonomy): domain Bacteria; kingdom Pseudomonadati; phylum Bacteroidota; class Bacteroidia; order Bacteroidales; family Bacteroidaceae; genus Bacteroides; species Bacteroides sp. GD17. The sequence goes on along the minus strand of NZ_JBCEZS010000007.1, from coordinate 162,147 downwards.
TTCTTCTTATCTTCTCCTTACCTACTCCTTACTTACTCCTTAGTTACTCCTTACTATAAGCAAGGAGTAGGTAAAGAGAAGATACATAAAGGGGGATAGTCAGATACGAACAGGAACTATTGAAGATGCATTCCCGATGCAGGGAATAAACGAATTTACTGATAGGATATTTGTTCTTTGGTAGTATCTGTTGTCTGTTATAATGTATATATGTGGAATTAATGCATATTTATTCTTAATTTTATAAAAGGCTTTTCTAATTGTTCTTTTTGGAGATGCTGAACGAGTTAGCGAGAATTGATAAAAAGCTACTATATGACACAAAAAACAACATTATAGTCTACAAAAGCGCATAATACTCCTTAATAGTTCAGGATAGTTAAGACATTACATATAAACATTCTGGGTGTTTATCAGGTGTTTTTGAAGAAAAAACTACATTATTTCATTTTTTCATATAATAATCTTTGGTATTATTAAAAAAGTGTCTATTTTTGCACCATATTTTGTGTTGCGTGAACACAAAAAATGATTGAAAAAGATGAGGTATAAAAACTCTAACATAAGAAAGTGCCTAAATACTAAAACAATAGCGCAATGCGCGGCGTTCTTTTTATACTGTTTGCTTCCTTTAAAGGGATTTTGCCAAACGGGGGAAAGTACCGTAAATACTTTAGTAGAGATGGGATTTGAAAATGTTGGATGGACAGAAGACGGCAATGAACGTGTATATGTTCTGCAGAATTCTGCATATCGTTTACAAGGGGTCGGCATAAGCAAGGCGGTGGATGTCATCCAAAAGATGGGTTTACCGGAGAAAAAGTCATGCCGGATAATTGTTTTAAACAATAATGTACCTCAGATCTCACTTTATTATCATCCTTTAAAGGGTGATAGCGTGCTTCAGGCAGAACGCAACGACTGGAATGTCAGTTATGAGTTGGGTGATGCATGGAAAGAGGCGCGAAAGATAAAGTTGAAAAATAGTTCTTTGTTTAAGGTTGATGTATTGGTGTATCCTCAATTGGCATTCAAGAATCTGATAATTACGCAGATTTATCAGGTCTTGTTTGATTTGAGTCCTGCTATAGAAGTTTCGTTTTGGAAAGGGATGAAGGTAACTGCACAGCTGAAGGTGCCTGTTTATAATGATGGGTATGGGAAGTATGAAGGTAAGGTTCATCCTGGTAACTTGACGATATCGCAGCGTTTACGATTGCCGTATAATATATTCGGTAAGGTGACCGCTGGTTATTTTAATGCAGACCAATATGGTTTTGATGCGGAGTTTTTCCGTCCTTTTAATGATGAGCGTTTTTCGCTGCTGGCCCGAATTGGATATACGGGAACGGGATATTGGGATGGCTTTAAATTGCATTATGATCCCTCGACATGGGTTGTTACCTGGTCTTTAGGAGGCAGTTTTTATTGGCCGCAATTTAATACCCAGTTTACGTTGAAAGCCGAGCAGTATTTGATGGAGGAAAAAGGAGTCAGATTTGAAATGATTCGTCATTTTCGTTATTGCTCAATAGGCTTTTATGCAATGAAGGCAGAAAACGCAAAGTCTAATGGTGGCTTTCGGTTTCAAGTGGCTTTGCCACCCTATAAATATAAAAGGAAGGGATATATACCGCGTGTGAATACTTCTGCTAATATGGGTATTGTTTATAATGCAGGTAACGAACGACTTTATTATAAGCAGTATAAGGCAGAGGCTAGCGATAATATAATGGAACAAAATAGTTTTAACCCATATTTTATTAAGTCAGAATTGTTAAATTTTTAATTAAATTATTGAGATGAAGAAGATTAAATTCTTAAACGGCATGAGTGCAGTATTTGCATTAGCCGTAGTAGCTTTGGCTACAACTTTCACTTCTTGTGAGAAGGAAGAGTTCAATGTAAAAGTTGAACCAATTAATGCACAGGCCACTATTAGTCCGATTGTACTTGCTGTAGAAAATGGCGTTACTAAAGATGTAACAGGTGATGCTGCTATTACCTATGATCCGGCTTCTACATTTACAGGTAGCCCTAGTTTTGCTGGTGCAACAGTTACTATTGGAGTTACTTATAAGGATATGAGCACATCAGTAAAAGTAATTGTTCCGGCATTGCAAGCTGGTCAGTTCGCTTCACTGACTCCGACTATTATTCTTCAGAAAGAGGCTCCTGAAACGAAGATTGAAATGAATGAAACTGCAACAACTCAGGAGGTTTCTAAGGATGGTAACAAAGAAGTACCTAACCCTACTGATTATTGGGTTACTACAACTGTGAAGTATACGAAAAAATCTGGTAATTTAGTTTTGGAAGATTCAAAGGTTATTAATACTACAGATTTTTCAGAACGTATGCTTGCTGAATCTTTCTTTAGTACGCTTAAGAATACTTATGAGGAAACTCCTGCCGTTGAAGAGGGCGTTAAAGTATATGCTCATTCTCAAACAGAAGCTAAAGTAGTTTATACTGTTGTAACGACTGAATATAAGATCGTTAAGACTGCAGATGCTAATACGAAGGCTGGAGAAGAAGTTCTTGCTTCTATTAAGACTCAAAATTATACGAAGACAGATTTGCAAATCAAAGATAACCAACCTATTCCGGGTCACAATCATGCTCCTCAAGGTCATGGTCACGGTCATGGTCATGGTGATGATGGTAACGCAGGTGGCGGTATTGTAATCGCTGACTAATTGATTTCTTGCTGTAGTTATTTATCTTAAAACTAAAGAGAAAAGATGAAAAGTAAATTAATAATAGCCTCTTTATTGTTAGCAGGCGCTTGTGCTACGGTTAGTGCACAAGAAAAGACTAAATATTATACCGATAAGGCATCGGATAATATCTTTGTAGGAGTAGGCGTTGGGGGTATGGCCGTAATTAACGACGGTCTCAATACTCCGACAATGAACTTTAATATCTCCGTAGGTAAGTATATCACTCCGGTTTGGGGTGTGCGTGGTCAATTTGGTGGAATTTCTCAAAGCCTTGATGATCAGGATTCTGGTTATCATCGTTATTGCAAGAAATTCGGCGAAATTAACTTGGATGCTATGGTAAATCTGATTAATTTGTTCGCTGGCTATAATCCTAACCGTGCATTCGACCTCTATGTATTTGGTGGTCCTACAATGAACGTAAGTAAGGCAGTAGATACTGATCTTAGTATTAATGCTGGTACAGGCAAGGAAACCTATTCTTATACAGAAGATGGTATGAAAGCCCGCTTCGGTGCAACTGTAGGTTTGGGCTTGGCTTATAACATCAGTTCAAAATGGGCTGTTAACCTGGAAGGTCGTTTGGGCGTAACTCCTTCTATCTTCGGTGATGCAAGCGACTGCCGCAAGGCTGAAGCTACTGCTCGCGTAAACGTAGGTTTGGCTTATACTTTCGGTGGCAAGAAGTTTGTTGCTGCTTCTAATATTGACGAAGATGCTATCAACGCAGAAATCAACAGATACAGAAGCGAACTGGCACAGGCTCAGGCTGACCTGGCTAACTGCAAGAATGCATTGGCTAACGTGAAACCTGAAGTAAGAGAAGTTACTAAGGAAGTTGAAGTTGCCGGTCCTCGTGCTATCTTCTTCAAGATTGGTAGCGCTCGTCTTGACGACTACGGTAAGGTTAACATCGAATTGGCTGCTAAGATCCTGAAGGCTAATCCGGATAAGAAGTACAAAGTTGCAGGTTATGCTGATAAGGCTACCGGTAGCGCTTCTTGGAACCAGAAGTTGTCTGAAAAACGTGCTCAGGCTGTTTACGATGCTTTGATCGCTCAGGGTGTTGACAAAGATCAGCTCGAACTCGTTGGATTCGGTGGTACTGCAAACATGTTCGGTAAGAACTTCTTGAACCGCGTAGTTATTCTTGAATAATATAACTTCAGTGGAAAATAGACTCTAATAATGAAGGCGTCTGGAATTCAGACGCCTTCTTTTTAGTATATCTGCTGTTATAGAATATATCTGATTTTTATCATTAGTGACTGAACCTATATTTGATGATGAAGTTTAAACTACTCTTTATCGTTCTTCTTTGTTGCTTGTCTCTTTCGATTTCTGCCCAATTGACGTATGGTACAACTGGTTTGCTGCATGCCCCTTCGGCTGAAATGCAACCTGATAAAACCTTTATGGTCGGTGGAAATTTCATGAATAAAGAATTGACGCCGCCTACCTGGTATTATCATACTTATAATTATTTTCTGAATATTACTATATTCCCGTGGATGGAAGTTGCCTATACTTGTACGCTTTTTAAAGCGGAAGCATTGGGATTGAAACCTTATGGATATAGTGGATTTACCAATCAGGATCGTTACTTCTCATTGAGATTGCGAGCCTTGAAGGAAGGACAATTCTGGGAGTATATGCCTGCGGTAGTGGTAGGAACATCCGATCCGTTTACCTCTTCCGGAGGTGGAGTAATCAGTTCTACCGAAGGGAACGGATACTATAGCCGTTTCTATATTGCTGCCAGCAAGCATGTGCCTATTGTAGGTAAAGAAGAAATAGGTGTTCACCTCTCTTATCTCTACAATGATCGTAAAGAGTATAAGTTGAATGGCTTTGCATTGGGTGTCACTTATAATCCGTCTTTTCATCCCCAGCTACGGTTGATAGCTGAATATGACTCGAAAGACTTTGCTTTAGGTGCAACTTACTTGCTGTTTAACCATTTTCACATTCAAGTGCAAATGCAGAAAATGCAGTATTTCAGCGGTGGATTAACCTATCAACTTCGTCTGAAGTAAGAAAATTTATATAGAAAAAGGGTGTCAGCGTTGTGTTGACACCCTTTTTGTGTTATAATATATTTAAGATTGGGGGAGGAATTCAAATTTTAATCGTAATTTTGTAGCCCATTATGAGTAGAATAATAGCCATTGACTACGGTCGGAAACGTACGGGAATAGCCGTGAGCGATACATTGCAGATGATTGCCAACGGTCTGACCACTGTGCCTACACATCAGCTACTGCCGTTTATCCTTGATTATGTGGCAAAGGAACCGGTAGAGCGGATTCTGGTAGGCCTTCCCAAGCAGATGAACAATGAGGCCTCGGAAAATATGAAGAATATCGAGCCTTTTGTCCGTTCGTTGAAGAAGAAATTGCCGGATATGCCGGTGGAGTATGTTGATGAACGCTTTACTTCCGTTCTGGCGCATCGAACGATGCTCGAAGCAGGGTTGAAGAAGAAAGACCGGCAGAACAAGGCGTTGGTGGACGAAATCAGTGCGACTATCATTCTGCAAACTTATTTGGAAAACAAACGTTTTTCGAACCTTTAATTTTAAACTTTTAATTTTTAATTATAAATATGATTTTACCCATTTATACATACGGGCAGCCCGTATTAAGAAAGGTAGCGGAGGACATTGCTCCGGATTATCCGAACTTGAAAGAACTGATTGAAAATATGTTTGAAACCATGGAAAACGCCGAAGGTGTGGGACTTGCCGCACCGCAAATCGGTCTTCCTATTCGCGTGGTTACTATCAACCTGGATGTGTTGTCGGATGACCTGCCTGAATATAAAGGTTTCCGCAAGGCATATATCAATGCCCATATTTTGGACGTGGCAGGCGAAGAGGTTTCTATAGAAGAAGGTTGTTTGAGCCTTCCGGGAATTCATGAATCCGTGAAGCGTGGTGACAAGATACATGTGCAATACCTGGATGAGAACTTGGAAGCTCATGACGAAATCGTAGAAGGCTATCTGGCTCGTGTGATGCAGCATGAATTCGACCATCTGGATGGCAAGATGTTCATCGATCATTTGTCGCCGCTTCGCAAGCAGATGATAAAAGGAAAGTTGAATGCTTTACTGAAAGGCAAGGCGCATTGTACCTATAAGGTGAAAACAGTGAAGAAATAAGTAAACCATATAATAAGGTATAAAAGGCTCAAAAAATATAAAAAGTCTTCCGTTAATCCCGACAAGTAAACGAAAAACGTTACTTTTGTTTCGTTTACAAGTACTTATAAAACAAGATGGTAAAAAAAATACTGACGGCTATTTTGCTGTTGCCCACGTTGTTGTATGCGCAGATCAATACAGAACGGGTGATGACTATCGCTCGCAACGCATTGTATTTTGAGGACTACGTGCTATCTATCCAATATTTCAATCAGGTGATTAACGCGAAGCCTTATTTGTATGAACCTTATTTCTTTCGTGGATTGGCTAAAATCAATTTGGACGATTTCCAGGGGGCTGAAGCTGACTGTGATGCCGCTATCCAACGAAATCCCTTTGTAGTAGGTGCCTATCAAATTAGAGGTTTGGCACGTATCCGGCAAAATAAGTTTGACGGAGCGATTGAGGACTATCAGACTGCCCTTAAATACGACCCTGAAAATGTTGTGCTTTGGCATAACCTATCCCTCTGCCATATCCAGAAAGAAGATTATGAGGCTGCCAAGGATGATTTGGGCAAGCTCCTCACGATTGCTCCCAAATATACACGTGCCTATCTGATGCGTGGTGAAGTTTCCTTGAAGCAGAATGATACGATACAGGCTTTGCACGATTTTGATAAAGCCATCGATATGGATCGTTATGATCCGGATGGATGGGGTGCAAGAGCCATCGTACGTCTTCAGCAAGGAAAGTATAAGGAAGCGGAAGCCGATTTGGACCAGTCCATTCATCTGAGTGCAAAGAATGCCGGTAATTACATCAATCGTGCATTGGCGCGTTTCCATCAGAATAATCTGAGAGGTGCCATGAGTGACTATGACCTGGCATTGGATATCGATCCGAATAATTTCCTCGGACACTACAACCGTGGTTTGTTGCGTGCACAGGTGGGTGATGACAACCGGGCGATAGAAGACTTTGACTTTGTGTTGAAGATTGAACCGGACAATATGATGGCTACCTTCAATCGTGGCTTGTTACGTGCGCAGACTGGTGATTATCGGGGGGCTATCAGCGACTATTCCAAGGTAATAGATGAATATCCCAACTTTATGGCAGGTTATTATCAGCGTGCCGAAGCCCGTAAGAAGATTGGTGACCACAAGGGTGCCGAGCAGGATGAATTCAAGATCATGAAGATGCAGATTGACAAGCGTAACGGCGTTTCATCCGGCAATGGCAATGAAAATTCCAATAGTGATAATAAGGATGTAGCCGACAATTCGTCTGAGAACTCTGGTGAAAATGGCGGTGGAAAGACCCGTAAGAAATCTGATAAGAACATGGAGAATTATCGGAAGATTGTGATTGCAGATGACTCGGAAGCTGACCAACGCTACAAGAGTGACTATCGTGGTCGTGTACAAGACCGGAACGTGACTATCAAGCTTGAACCGATGTATGCTTTGACTTATTATGAGAAGATGAGTGATGTAAAACGCATCGTACATTATCATAAATATATCGATGAACTGAATCACTCGAAACTTTTCCCGAAACCGCTACGCATCACCAATATGGAAGCTCCGCTGACGGAAGAGCAGGTGCGTTTCCACTTTGCTTTGATTGATGCCCATACATCGGATATTGTGGCAGATGACAAGAATGCAGAGAAACGCTTTATGCGTGGATTGGACTTCTATCTGGTTCAGGATTTTGCCAGTTCTATCGATGACTTCACGCAGAGTATCTTGCTGGATGATACCTTCTTCCCGGCATACTTTATGCGCGCCTTGGTGCGTTGCAAGCAGCTGGAATATAAGAAAGCCGAGGCTACATTGAATGAGGGAGCTGTCTCCGGAACATCGGATACCAAGAAGCCGGAAGTGACGGCGGTAGACTATGAAATCGTAAGGAATGATTTGGATCATGTCATCCAACTGGCTCCTGACTTTGTTTATGGATATTATAACCGGGGCAACTTATTGTCTATGCTGAAAGATTATCGTGCGGCTTTGGCTGATTATGATAAGGCAATAGAACTGAATCCAGATTTGGCTGAAGCGTACTTTAACCGTGGATTGACGCATATCTTCCTGGGAAATAACAAGCAAGGTATTTCTGATTTGAGTAAGGCGGGAGAGTTGGGTATTGTATCGGCCTACAATATTATAAAGAGATTTACAGACACCCGGGAATAACATTTTTTTGCTAAAAAATAGAATATCAAAAAGAATTAGTTATTTTTGCGTTCTGAAATTTGAAATATACATACTATTATGATAAAGATAACATTTCCAGACGGCTCTGTTCGTGAATACAACGAAGGGGTAACGGGACTGCAAATTGCAGAAAGCATCAGTTCACGCTTGGCACAAGACGTATTGGCTTGTGGTGTGAACGGAGAGATTTATGATTTGGGGCGTCCTATCATGCAAGACGCCGAAGTTGTTCTCTACAAATGGGAGGATGAACAAGGTAAGCATGCCTTCTGGCATACAAGTGCCCACTTGCTCGCTGAGGCTTTGCAGGAACTTTATCCGGGCATTCAGTTCGGTATAGGTCCTGCCATCGAAAATGGCTTCTACTATGATGTAGATCCGGGAGAGGCAACAATAAAGGAAGCTGACCTGCCGGTCATTGAGAAGAAAATGGCTGAGTTGGTTGCCAAGAAGGAAGCTGTTGTCCGAAAAGATATTGCAAAAGCGGATGCTTTGAAGATGTTCGGCGACCGTGGGGAAACTTACAAGTGTGAGTTGATTTCTGAATTGGAAGATGGCCACATCACTACTTATACGCAAGGTGCATTCACCGATTTGTGTCGTGGCCCTCACTTGATGACTACTGCACCTATCAAGGCTATCAAACTGACTTCTGTAGCCGGTGCTTATTGGCGCGGGCAAGAAGATCGCAAGATGATGACCCGTATCTACGGTATCACCTTCCCGAAGAAGAAAATGCTGGATGAGTACCTTGTTTTATTGGAAGAAGCCAAGAAACGCGACCACCGTAAGATTGGTAAGGAAATGGACTTGTTCATGTTCTCTGATACGGTAGGCAAAGGTTTGCCGATGTGGTTGCCTAAGGGTGCGGCATTGCGTCTGCGCCTGCAGGAGTTTTTGCGTCGCATCCAGGCACGTTACGATTATCAGGAGGTCATTACTCCGCCAATCGGCAATAAATTGCTGTATATCACTTCCGGTCACTATGCTAAATATGGTAAGGATTCGTTCCAGCCCATCCATACGCCGGAAGAAGGAGAGGAGTACTTCTTGAAACCGATGAACTGCCCTCACCACTGTATGATCTACAAGAACTCACCCCGTTCTTATAAAGACCTGCCTTTGCGTTTGGCAGAGTTCGGTACGGTTTGCCGTTATGAGCAGAGCGGTGAATTGCACGGATTGACTCGTGTACGTAGTTTCACACAGGATGATGCACATATCTTCTGTCGTCCCGACCAGGTGAAGGATGAATTCCTTCGTGTAATGGATATTATCTCCATTGTATTCCAATCCATGAATTTTGCGAACTTCGAAGCACAGATTTCTCTACGCGACAAGGTAAACCGTGAGAAGTACATCGGTAGCGATGAAAACTGGGAGAAGGCAGAACAGGCTATTATCGAAGCTTGTGAGGAAAAGGGATTGAAAGCAAAGATCGAATATGGTGAAGCTGCTTTCTACGGTCCTAAGCTGGACTTTATGGTGAAAGATGCTATCGGCCGTCGCTGGCAGTTGGGTACTATCCAGGTGGACTACAACCTGCCGGAACGTTTCCAATTGGAATATACAGGTGCTGACAACCAGAAGCATCGTCCGGTAATGATTCACCGTGCGCCGTTTGGTTCAATGGAGCGTTTTGTTGCTGTACTTATTGAGCATACAGCCGGTAAGTTCCCGTTGTGGCTGACACCCGATCAGGTTGCTATTCTGCCTATCAGCGAGAAATTCAATGATTATGCCCAGGAAGTAAAACAGTATTTGAAGAAATATGATATCCGTGCCATTGTGGACGAGCGTAACGAGAAGATTGGACGTAAGATTCGCGATAACGAGATGAAGCGCATTCCTTATATGCTGGTTGTAGGCGAGAAAGAAGCCGAAAACAGGGAAGTGGCTGTTCGTAAGCAGGGAGAAGGCGATCAAGGAACCATGAAATTTGAAGATTTCGCTAAAAAAATGAACGAAGAAGTTCAGAATATGATAAATAAATGGTAACTTTGCGCCCAATTGTAGAAGCATAGCATATATTAGATGTTCTAAAGACAGCTTTTACTTAACATAAATAATTAATTTGGGAGTAATAAATAAGAAACAAACTGGAAGTAAACGTTATTTAATGAAGAATGACAGCTTAAAAGGGCAACACCGGATCAATGAGCAGATCCGTGCCAAAGAAGTCCGCATAGTGGGCGACGAAGTGGAAGCCAAAGTGTATCCGATAGCTCAGGCATTAAGACTTGCCGAAGAGCACGAAGCGGATCTCGTGGAGATTTCTCCAAATGCAGAACCCCCTGTTTGTCGTATTATCGATTACTCTAAATTTCTTTATCAGTTAAAGAAGCGTCAGAAGGAGCAGAAGGCAAAACAGGTAAAAGTTAACGTAAAGGAAATACGTTTCGGTCCTCAGACAGATGACCATGACTATAACTTTAAGTTGAAACATGCCAAAGGCTTTTTGGAAGATGGCGACAAGGTGAAAGCCTATGTGTTCTTTAAAGGACGTTCCATCTTGTTCAAAGAACAGGGAGAGGTTTTACTGCTTCGTTTTGCCAATGATTTGGAAGACTATGCAAAGGTAGATCAGTTGCCGGTTTTGGAAGGAAAGAGGATGATTATCCAGCTCTCTCCGAAAAAGACCGCTGCACCGAAGAAGGTTGCTACGCCGAAGCCTGCAGATAATGCATCGAAGGCTGCTGCAGCTGAAGAGCAAGAAGAAGAATAAAGAAATGAGTAACGCCATAGGTATAGTGCGTTGCCATATAATTTAAATAATTTAAAAATAAGTAAGATGCCAAAGATGAAGACTAACTCCGGTTCTAAAAAGAGATTTACTCTTACCGGAACAGGTAAAATCAAAAGAAAGCACGCTTTTCACAGTCACATTCTGACTAAGAAGACTAAAAAGCAAAAGAGAAATCTGTGTTACTCTACAACCGTTGATATAACGAATGTAAGCCAGGTTAAGGAACTCTTAGCAATGAAGTAAACAAAAAGCGTACTAAAATTAAAGTTATTAACCGAATGCATTAGCCTTAAGTCCGCTGCGTGAAGTAACGGCGCTAACATTCAAAAACAAGTAAAACTATGCCAAGATCAGTAAATCATGTTGCTTCTAAAGCAAGAAGAAAGAAAATTTTGAAATTGACCAGAGGTTACTTTGGTGCAAGAAAGAACGTTTGGACCGTTGCCAAGAATACTTGGGAAAAAGGTTTGACCTATGCGTTCCGTGACCGTAAGAATAAGAAGAGAAACTTCCGTGCACTGTGGATTCAGCGTATCAATGCTGCCGCTCGTTTGGAAGGTATGTCTTACTCTAAGTTGATGGGAGCTTTGCACAAAGCAGGTATCGAGATCAACCGCAAGGTGTTGGCTGATTTAGCGATGAACCATCCGGAAGCTTTCAAAGCAATCGTTGCTAAAGCAAAAGCTGCATAAAAAGCAGTTCGCTGATAAATTACAGGGTGCTGATTACTTGTTTGGTAGTCAGCACCTTTTGTTTTTAAGGAATAGGAACGGAGGTTAAAACCGGAAAGAATTAGAAACAATTTACTACTTTTTCTTGTTTCTTTCACAGAAACTCATTACCTTTGTTATAGAAAAAATAGCCGCATTGATTGGATCGGGAAACTCATCAATTTTTATGAAATACCGAGACAAGCTTCGCTTCTCAATGGCGGGCCACGCCCTTCGGGGTAACTCTTGAGTCGGTGGATTACAAAGAGGACGAGCGCTCAAATCATGTCATACGGAGTTTCATCACATCATCGGTGCGGCTTTCTATAAAAAAGGAACGGTAATCAATCAAAATTACCGTTCCTTTTTCTGTTTTATTGAAATATCTGTACTTTTACTACAGGTAAGTCCGTCGCCTCGCGCAGTTAAGTGTGTGTGCTTACGCAGGTAACTGCGTGAGGCGATACGGATAAGTTTACTTATTGTCTCGTAAGTCTTTTACTCTGACGGCTTTTCCTTCGCTCTGAGGTAACGAGCCTTTCTTTACCAACTGTAACTTAGGAGTTACCAGAATCTCGTCTTTCAGCTGGCGTGTTATCGCCTTACGAATCTTCTCCAGTTCAATGTAGTTATCTGTAGAGAGATCGCTAAGTTCTACCTCTACAATCATTTCATCCTGGTTGTTGACAGTCTCGAGGGTAATGAGGTAATTGCTGCCCAGTTGCGGGAATTGCACCAATACCTTTTCCACTTGCATGGGGAAGATATTTACTCCCTTGATGATAAACATGTCATCACTGCGTCCCTTGATTCGGTCTATGCGGAGGTGAGTACGTCCACAAGGACACTGCCCTGGTAGAATGCGGGTGAGGTCGCGTGTACGGTAGCGTATTAGCGGCATCATCTCGCGATCGAGTGTGGTCAATACAAGTTCGCCGATTTCACCTTCGGGAACGGGTTCACCGGTTTCAGGATCAATGATTTCAACGAGATAGCAGTCTTCCCAAAAGTGCATGCCGTTTTGCTCTGTACATTCAAATGCTACGCCGGGACCATTCATCTCGGTCATACCAAAGCTGTTGTAAGCCTTGACGCCAAGCATACGTTCAATCTTCTTGCGTTGTTCGTCGGTATGGGGCTCAGCGCCAATGAGAAGGGTTTTCAGACTGGTACTGGTTGGATCGATGCCTTCTTCCTGGAATACTTCGGCTAAGCGGATGGCATAGCTGGGTATGGCATGAAGGGCGGTTGTCTTGAAATCCGTAATGAACTTAATCTGGCGCTTACTGTTGCCGGCTGCTGCCGGAACAGTCAATGCTCCGAGACGTTCGGCACCGTATTGAAAACCTAATCCTCCGGTAAACATACCATAGCCGGAACTGTTCTGAAATACATCCGTCTTGCGCAGGCCTACTGTATAGAGACAGCGGGCTACCAGATTTGCCCAGGAATCGAGATCGTGTTGGGAATGCACAATGACGGTTGGTGCTCCCGTTGTGCCACTGGAAGAGTGGATACGTACACCATCTTCACGCATATTGCCTGCTACCAGTCCGAAAGGGTAATTGGCACGCATGTCGGCTTTGGTGGTAAACGGTATTTTGCGTATATCTTCTACAGACCGTATCTCGTCGGCTGTGATTCCGTGTTCTTGGAATACCTTTTTGTAATAAGGTGAATTAGTTGCTATGCCGACCGTCTTTTTTAGCCGTTGAAGCTGCAACTCGCGCAGCTTCTCCCGGGGCATGGTTTCGATTTCTTCTTCCCAGTATTTGTCGTTCATGGTATTAAAAAGATTAATTATTACATCAATTTTTCTGCGATATCTTTGCCGGCAGCAAGTGCTTTGAGGTTCATTTCTACAATATCATCTCCTTTGCGCTGGAAGATTTCGCGAATGCTATCTTGTATCTTCACATAGTCGATGCCGAGGAAAGGGATAGTTGCACCCAGCAGTACGATATTGGCTACACGGGTGGAACCTACTTCCTTGGCCACTTCGTTGACATTCAGCATGATTTTGTGCGGCAGCTTGTTGATTTCGGCTTTTATGTCCTCTTCAGCCGGATAATTCGGAATATTGATGAAGGGAGCTTCGTTAGTCACCAGCCAGCCTTCGGGGCTCAGATAGGGGAGGTAACGGAGGGCTTCCATTGGCTCTAATGAAATGATGAGATCGCATTTGCCTGTAGGGATAAGGTCGGACGAAATGGGTTGGTCACTGATGCGCAGGTTGGATTGTACGTCACCACCTCGTTGGCTCATACCGTGCACTTCTGCCTGTTTCATGTATAATCCGTCCTTGAGGGCTGCTTTACCGATTACGGTGGCGATAGAGAGGATACCTTGTCCTCCCACACCGGAGAGTATGATGTCTTTTTTCATGGTTTTACTTGTTTCGTTTTTTACGTGCTAATGTTTGGATACATTCTCTGCGGGGGATGATGACGGATACACCGCGATATTCGATTTCTTCGCGTATCACCTGCTTCATCTCTTCATAATTCTTCTTTAAAGGAATTACGACACGGATATGTTCCGGAGCTACTCCGATACCTGCGCAGATAGCTTCCAAACGTCCGGTTCCGGCAGAATCTTGTCCTCCGGTCATGGCGGTGGTTTCATTATCTGAAATGACGATGGTTACGTTGGCATTTTCGTTGACGCAGTCCAGTAGTCCGGTCATGCCCGAATGGGTAAATGTAGAGTCGCCGATTACAGACACTGCCGGGTGTACACCTGCATCCGAAGCTCCTTTGGCCATTGTGATGGATGCTCCCATATCTACACAAGAGTTGATGGCATTGAACGGGGCATTGGCTCCCAATGTGTAGCAACCGATGTCGCTGAATACTTTATAAGCAGGATATTCTTCTTTCAATACTTGCGTAAGTACCGTGTACATATCACGATGGCCGCAACCTTCGCACAATGCAGGCGGGCGCATCTCTACGAGAGAAGGTACGCTGAATTCGGCCTTGTTTTCTTTGCCTACGGCGCGGGCAACGCTGTCCGGGTTCAACTCACCGTCTTGCGAGAGTGTACCGTCCAGGCGACCTTTTACTTTTATTCCGATGCCAAGATATCCTTTCAGTTGTTTTTCAACGAAGGGTTGTCCGTCTTCCAGTACCAGAATTTCGTCGCATGCTTCTATCAGTTGCATCAATTGCTTCTTGGGAAGTGGATATTGGCCGATTTTCAATACCGGATATTCACAACCGTCAGGATAGTTCTCCATCAAATAGTTGTAGCCAATGCCACAAGCTACGATACCCAACTTCTTATTCGGTCCGTCAATATATTTGTTGTATGGAGAGTTTTCGGAGGCTTTGATGAATTCATCTTGGCGTTGCAGCAAAACTTTGTAGCGCTTGCGTGCATTTCCAGGCAATAAGATGAACTGACGCGGATCGTCACTGAATGAAACGCCGTTTTGTGGTTGCTGTTCTTTGCTTTCTACGCCAGAACGGGAGTGGGCCAGGCGTGTAACCATGCGCATCAACAAGGGTTCACCTGTCTGCTCGGAGAAGGCAAAACCATTATATACCATATCGTAGGCTTCCTGCTGGTTGCTCGGTTCGTACATCGGAATCAATGAAAAATCGCCGTAGAAACGACTGTCCTGCTCGTTCTGTGAGGAGTGCATACTTGGATCGTCGGCTGCAATGACAATCAGACCGCCTTTTACACCGGTAATGGCAGAGTTGATAAAACAGTCGGCAGCCACATTCATGCCCACATGCTTCATGCACACTAACGCACGTTTACCTGCAAACGACATGCCTAAGGCTGCTTCCATAGCAGTTTTTTCGTTGGAGCACCAGCGATTGTGGATGTTTCGTTCGGCAGTAATCGGTGCCATCTGAATATATTCTGTTATTTCCGTAGAAGGAGTACCGGGATAGGCATACACGCCTGAAAGGCCGGCATCTAATGCAGCTTGTGCAATGGCTTCATCGCCAAGTAAGAGTTGCTTGCTCATATTTGATTGTTTAATGTTAGTCATGGTTTTAATATTTGACGCAAATATAGGATTTTGCTTTTATTTTATCATCAGATTACTTGAAAATCTTTCTTTCGTTTAATGCATTCCAGTATTTTCTTGCATTTCTCATGTGTTCGGCATAGTTGGATGCAAAGTTGTGGGTGCCCGAGAAGTCTTCTTTGGCGCACATGTAAATATAATTATGCTTTGTATAATTCAGCACAGCATCCAGTCCGATGGGAGAGGGGATACGTATCGGGCCGGGAGGCAGACCGGCATTGAGATAGGTGTTATAAGGTGAATTGATACCAAGATGCGCGTTGGTGATTCTCCGTAAGCCGAAATCTTGCAGGGCAAACTTGATCGTTGGGTCGGCTTGCAAAGGCATACCGCTGTGAAGGCGGTTGATGTAGAGTCCCGCTACCATTGGCTTCTCGGGGTTGTTGTTGGTTTCTTCCTCGACGATGGAAGCCAGGGTACATACTTCAGCGGGCGTCAGACCGATTGCAGTGGCTTTGTCCAATCGTTCTTGATTCCAAAACCTCTGGTGTTCCTTCTGCATTCGCTCGAAAAGATCTTTTACACTCATATCCCAGTAAACCTGGTAAGTCTCGGGGATAAAAAGGCAAGGCATGGTTGCCTGGTTGTATCCCAATTTTTGCTGAAAGGCGGAGTCGTTCATCACTTGGGCTATTTCAGCGGAATCAATCATCAGCTGTTTCCCTATGCTGCGTGCCAGCCTGTCCAGCGTTCGCACACTGCCGATTGTCAGATTTATCGGTTCCTGATATCCCCGGTAGAATCGGCTGAAGACATGGTAAACGCTTTCTCCCGGACGTATGGCATAGCGTCCGGTATGTATGTTTTGGGGGTATTTCCGGTATTTGGCCATCCAGCGGAATCCGGTAAAACTTTTGGGATGTCCCTGAACTTTCACCTTATTATATATAGAATCCACCGTATCGTCACGGTCGATGTAGATATACGCTGTTTTTTGTGGATGGAACTGGGGCGCAAACAGATAATAATATACCGCTCCTGCACAAGCTGCACCAATAAGAATCAATGCCGCCAATGCTCCGAGAAGCATTCTTTTCTTTTTCTTTTCCATTTCGTCTTTGCTGTATTTAGTCGGGCAAAGTTAGCAAGAATTTGGATAATCCGTATCATCATTGCAATGTTCTCTGAAATCATTGCTGCAATAAGTTCTGAAATCATTGCTGCAATGTTTTCTGAAATCATTCATTAGGGGGCTTTTGGTCTGTTTGGGGAAGAAAAAAGGCTGATATTCAGTAAATGAATATCAGCCTTTAAAGTGAGCCGCTAGCCAGACTTGAACTGGCGACCTACGCGTTACGAATGCGTTGCTCTACCAACTGAGCTATAGCGGCAGTAAGCTTTTGTTTACGGGGTGCAAAGGTACATCTTTATTTGAAAATGCAAAAAGAATCGCCAGATTTTTTAGAAATATTTCGGTCGGGTACTTGCTCCCATGATTCGACTTGATATTTTTTCCTTGAAATAACTTGGATAATAAAGTGAAAAGAACCATCTTTGTAGTTCAACATTGCAGAATATTAAGTCTGATACTGGTTATGAATTTTAAAATATATTATAAATATCTTTCTTCTCGTATTGCATCCAAATGGACTGTCTTGTTAGTGGATGTGATTATTGTGATAATTTCCATGCTTATTGCGTGTATCCTGCAGTTTGGACTGTCATCCATATCGTATAAAGCATCTTTATATATTTGGATGATTACTCTTGCCGTAGCATGCAATGTCTTTTTCTTTCATTTGCTTCATACTTATGTGGGAGTGATCCGCTTTTCTTCCTTTGTCGATATTTATCGTGTCTTCTTGAGCCTAACGTTGAGTTATGGAGTGTTGGCATTGGCTAATTTTAGCTGGTCTCTTTTTGGCTTGGGAGAAACTTTGCCTAACGGCATTCTGTTTGTGGCGTATATTCTCACATTTTCCTCCATGGCGTGCCTGCGCATAGCAGTGAAGATGCTTTATGAAGCTATAGCCTTCGATGCCCGTCATTGTGTGAATGTTTTTATTTACGGATTTCATGGGACGGGTGTAAATGTTGCGAAATCCTTGCGGGTCACTCGCAGCAATCATTATCGTCTGCGCGGTTTTATTTCTGACGAACCTGATATGGTGGGCAAACATACTATGGGGTGCCGGGTGTATGCTAATGATGATCGGTTGTTTGAGTGCATGAAGAAGAAGAATGTGCAAGCGGTCATTATTTCTCCAAGTAAAGTTGCGGATTTGGAAAAGTCGGGCATGTTGGAAAAGCTGCTTTCTCATGATATCCATGTGATAACACTTCCTCCATTGAGTGATTGTATGGACGACGGGTTGTTAAAGGATATTCAGATAGAAGATTGGCTTCGGAGAGATCCGGTGAAGCTTGACATGCGGAAGATTACTGCTCATGTGGAAGGACGTAGGGTTATGATAACGGGGGCTGCCGGAGCTGTAGGGCGGGGAATTGTCCGTCAACTGGCTGCTTTGAACCCTTATCAGTTGATCTTGGTCGATCAGGCTGAGTCTCCTTTGTATGATGTGCAGTTGGAACTTTCTGATCATTGGAAGAATTTAGATGTTCGCGTGCTGGTTGCCGATGTTGCCAACAGCACTCGTATGGAGGCTATTTTTAAAGAAACCCAACCTCAACTTGTATTCCATGCGGCTGCTTATAAGCATGCACAATTAATGGAAGATTATGCATCGGAAGCTATTCAGGCTAATCTGTTAGGAACTGTAAACGTAACTAATCTGGCTGTAAAATATAAGGTATGCCGTATGGTGCTGATATCCACGGATAAAGCCGTATGTCTTGATAATGCTATGGGGTACAGTAAACGTCTGGCGGAAATATATGTACAGTCTTATGGGCAGTACCTGCGTGATAGGGGTGAAGAAAGTACAAGCTTGCTTGTCGTTCGTTTTGGAGATGTATATCCGGAGAAAGCCCGTAGTTTGATGACTTTACCCGAAGCTTGTATGCTTGTTTTAGAAGCAGGGGTAATGGGGGATACTGGAGAAGTATATATATTTGAAGGAGAAAGCGGTACTCCTTTGGAACCGACGTTTCATGAAAAGATAATGCGTGAAGTTTCGTCTGTATATGATTATGAACGGATACAAAATATGACTTCGCGGTTGATTGCACATAGTTATACTGAAAAAACGGCGACTTTGATCGATGAAATGAAAAAAAAGATACCAGATTTGATGAATTTTTCTGCTGTAACCGGGCTTGTCGAAGAGAAAACTTTTTAATGCTTTTTCTGAAACTTAGCAGTGGAATAAATGTATATTATAAAAATAATATATTACCTTTGCGCCCGATTTATATTTATTACAAGAACTCTAAAGATTAATCGGAATATCTTATGCGTAGATTAATAACATTATTCTTCTTGATATTTACTTTGTCAGGAGTGGCTTTGGCTCAACAAATGTCAGATGATCAAGTCATTCAGTATGTAAAGAGCGCTCAGCAGATGGGCAAAAACCAAAAACAGATTACAGCTGAATTGATGCGTCGCGGAGTAACCAAGGAGCAGGTTGAGAGAATACAAAAAAAGTATGAAGGCTCCAAATCGGGGAATCAGCAGGATAATACTCAAAATGGGGCACGCTCCCGTCAGCGTGGTCCGCAGATGGACGGTAGCAGAGGTATACGTGCCACTACCGAATTAAGCGGTAGTGAGCAGGCTGTTATGCCTTTTGATTCCTTGCAAATAAATAATCAGCCCTTACCTAAAGAGGTGATAAATCCGACTCAACAAATCTTTGGTCATAACATTTTTACCAATGAGAATCTGACTTTTGAACCTAATGTCAATGTTGCAACTCCCGAGAATTATCGTTTAGGTCCTGGAGATGAAGTTATCATCGATGTTTGGGGAGCTTCCGAAACAACGATCCGGCAGAAAATCTCACCGGAAGGGAGTATTCTTGTTAATAACTTAGGACCGGTTTACTTGAACGGTAAAACTGTGAAAGAAGCAAATAACTATCTGAAAACAGAGTTTTCCAGAATCTATTCGGGTGTAACCGGAGATGCTCCTTCTACCCAGGTGAAATTAACGCTGGGAGAAATTCGTTCCATTCAGGTAAATGTTATGGGTGAGGTTTTGGTTCCCGGAACATATACCCTTTCATCTTTTGCTTCTGTATTTCATGCTCTATACAGTGCAGGCGGCATAAACAAAATTGGTAGTTTGCGTAGTATCAAGGTAGTACGTAATGGAAATGTGGTTGCCGATTTGGATGTTTATGATTTATTGATGAAAGGCAAAATGCAAGTAGATGTGCGTCTGCAAGATGGTGATGTCATCCTTGTAGATCCATATCAGTCATTGGTGCAGATACTTGGTAAAGTTAAACGCCCGATGTTCTACGAAATGAAATCTACAGAAACGGTAGGTACATTGCTGAAGTATGCAGGTGGCTTTACGGGTGATGCTTATAAAAAAGCGATCCGCCTCGTCCGTAAAACCGGACGTGAACACCAGATCTATAATGTGGATGAAATGGATTATTCCGTATTTCGTGTAGACGATGGTGATATGATAACAGTGGATTCTGTTTTGCAGCGTTTCGAGAATCGTGTAGAAATTCGTGGAGCTGTATACCGTGCCGGTCTGTATCAGTTGAACGGAACTGTGAATACAGTTAAACAGTTGATAAAGCAGGCTGAGGGTGTACGTGGAGATGCATTCTTGAATCGTGCAATCATTGACCGTGAGAATGAGGATTTGACACATGAAATCATTCAAGTGGATGTGAAAGGTTTGATGAATGGAACTGTGGCTGATATTCCTTTGCAGAAAAATGATATTTTATATATCCCAAGTATTCATGATTTAAAGGAAGAAGCAACGCTTACCATTCATGGGCAGGTCGCTAAGCCTGGTACATATCTCTACTCTGATAATATGACGGTAGAAGACCTTGTGCTGCAGGCAGGTGGCTTGTTGGAAGCTGCAGCTACAGTCAAGGTTGAGGTTGCGCGTCGTGTAAAAGAGCCTAAGAGTGCAACGTTCAGTACAACAATAGGCCAGAACTTTTCTTTTGATTTGAAGGATGGTTTGTTGGTAGGTGAAGGAAGTGGAGATTTTCATCTTGAACCATTTGATGAGGTTTATATACGTCGGAGCCCGTCTTATCATAAGCAACAGAATGTTATAGTAGGTGGTGAAGTGCTCTTTAGTGGCAGCTATGCTTTGTCGAAAAAGAATGAACGTTTGAGTGATTTGATTGCTAAAGCTGGTGGAATAACTCCTGATGCATATGCGAGAGGTGCCCGTTTGATACGTAAAATGACGGAAGAAGAACTTCGTCGCAAAGAGGATGCTTTGCGTATGGCACAAATGGGAGCCGGAGACTCTATCTCTATCAAACAGTTGGATTTGTCTGATACTTACTCGGTGGGTATCAGTTTGGAAAAGGCATTGCAGAATCCGGGTTCGGACTATGATATGGTGTTGCGCGAGGGTGATGTATTATTTGTGCCGGAATATGTGAGTACTGTGAAAATTAATGGTGCCGTTATGTACCCGAATACAGTCTTGTACAAGAAAGGTGAAAGTTTACGTTATTACATTAACCAAGCTGGTGGATTTTCCAATAATGCAAAGAAACGTAAGGCTTATGTGGTTTATATGAATGGTACGGTATCTCGTTTGAGGTCTGGAAATTCAAGTGCTATTGAGCCTGGTTGCGAGATAATTGTTCCAAGCAAGGAGCAGAAACGGAAAATGAGCACTGCTGAAATTTTGGGTATGGGTAGTACGACAGCTTCTATTGCTGCAATGATTGCGACGATGGTAAATCTCTTTAAGTAATTGGAATTATGAGTGAAGACAAAATACAGAATACAATTCCTCAGCAACCTGAGGAGCAAGAGATAGACTTGATTGAGCTTGCCCAAAAGGTTTGGGCTAGTCGTAAATTGGTTTTTAAGGCATGCGGTATTGCTGCTCTTGTCGGCTTGGTTGTTGCATTCAGTATTCCCAGAGAGTACTCGACAAGTGTGACGCTGGCTCCTGAAAGTGGTGGTAAGTCCGGTGGAGGCAGTATGGGTGCTTTAGCTGCTATGGCAGGTATCAATTTGGGAAGTTCTTCCGGTGAAGATGCATTGTCGCCGGATCTTTATCCTGATATCGTAAGTTCCACTCCTTTTCTTATCGAACTGTTCGATGTGAAAGTGAAGGATCAGAAAGAAAAAATAGATACTACTTTGTATGCCTATCTGAAAGATAATCAGCGGGCTCCGTGGTGGAGTGCAGTAGTATCTGCTCCTTTTAAAGCTTTAGGGTGGACGGTGTCCTTGTTTAAGGAAAAGCCGGAAGAAGGAGATTCAAAGCTTGATCCTTTCCAGCTTACTCGGGAAGAAGCTGCTATTGCAGATGCCTTGAGTAAACGTATTTCCATATCAGTGGATAAGAAGACAGGTGTCACTACATTATCCGTTACAATGCAGGATCCTTTAATTTCTGCTTCGTTGACTGATACTGTGATGCATTGCCTGCAGAATTATATAACAGACTATAGAACAAACAAAGCCCGTCATGACTTAGCCTTTACCGAGAAACTTTATGGAGAGGCAAAGACTAATTATGAAGCAGCTCAGAAAAAATATGCTAATTTTGTAGATGCTAACCAGAATATCATTTTGTTAAGCTACCGTGCAGAACAAGAACGCCTGCAAAATGAGATGAATTTAGCATATCAGGTATATACGCAAGTATCTCAGCAATTGCAGATGGCAAGGGCTAAGGTGCAGGAGATTACTCCGGTATATACCGTTGTTCAACCTGCCACAGTGCCTTTGAAACCGGCAAAGCCTAATAAGATGATGATACTGATCGGTTTTATGTTCTTAGCAGGTGTTGGTAGTGTAGGCTGGATATTATTTGTAAAAGATTTATTAAAGGGATGGAAAAAGCAAACGATATGATAACGGATAATAATACGATATGCTGGCATGCGTTGCATACAGCACCTAAGTCGGAACATAAGTTGATGCAGTGTTTGGATGCTGCCGGATATACCACATACTGCCCGATGCAGGCAGTCTTTGTGAAGTGGAACGGACAAACCAGAGAAGTGATTATTCCTCTTTTCTCCGGATGCTTATTTGTAGCAGGGGATGTTGAAGGAATGGCGTCATTGGTTTCTTCGCATAAAGCTGCTTTATTGGTAGATAGTGAAGGTAATAGTTTAGCTATAGAAGCTGATAAAGCCGAACTT
The DNA here is from genome assembly GCF_038448625.1 of Bacteroides sp. GD17. NCBI lineage: Bacteria > Pseudomonadati > Bacteroidota > Bacteroidia > Bacteroidales > Bacteroidaceae > Bacteroides > Bacteroides sp. GD17. The sequence continues at coordinate 139,334 of NZ_JBCEZS010000007.1, read as the reverse complement.
CCTTCAAAGTTTCTAAAATTGCTAAAGTAATGATGAAGCTGATAACAGAAGAATTGTTGGACACTGTCACTTCCCAGGCGAAAGAGAATCCTCGTTTGCGCATGAACTATAATTTCCATGCTACGATGGATGCTCCTATACACCGTCTGCTGAATGCTTTGGAACCGGGTACTTACCTCCCTCCGCATCGTCATACGGATAAGATTGAGTCTTATGTGGTTTTGCGTGGAAGCTTGCTGGCATTTTTTTATGACGAAGCTGGGAATGTGACGGAGAAGGTTAAGCTTTGCCCTGCTGAAGGGAAGTTTGGCTTGGAGATTCCTGCCGGTACGTGGCATAGTGTCATTCCTTTGGAATCTGGTACTGTTATTTATGAAGTTAAAAATGGCCCTTATGCGCCACTTTCTCCTGAAGATGTAGCCTCGTGGGCACCGGCATCTTCTGATGTGGAAGGAGCGAAAGCATTTATGAAGCGGATGTCGGAGCTTTAGCTCTCGAACATCCGGCTTCGTGCAAGCATGCAGGCACCCACAATGCCTGCTTTGTCTTTTAGTTTGGAGGTCATGATAACCGAATCTTTGTTTACCAGATTCAATGAATACTTTCTCACTGCGGTTTTTATGGGTTGGATAATGTAATCCTCGGTTAACGATAGGGTTCCTCCTATAATTACCATCTCTGGATTGAAAATGTTAATTAATCCGGCTATTTGCTTCCCTAATTTTTGCCCTATTTCTTCTACGATCTCTATACAGAGCAAATCTTCCTTATTCACCGCTGCAATGATTTCGTCCAGAGTAAGAGGAGCCTCTTTTATATTAATACGGTTTGATAGGATGGAGCTTTCTCCGTTTTTGATGCGCTCTAACAGAATGCGATGCAGTGCCGAACCGGATGCTTCCGTTTCCAGGCATCCTTTTTTTCCGCAGTGACACAGTATCTCATTATCAAATACATTCACATGTCCGAACTCTCCGGAGAATCCGGATTTACCGGTATATACTTTACCATCAATTATAATTCCGATTCCAAGTCCCCAGCTTACATTGACGAAGATGACATTCTTTTCCCCTTTAACGCAACCTTGTAGATATTCTCCATAAGTCATGGCACGGGTATCATTGTCTATGCAAACCGGGTATCCTATTTTTTCGGTCAGCACTTCTGCCAATGGCTGCTCTGAGAAGTTGAATTGGCTGAAGCTATATCCTGACTCGGGGTTGACACGCCCGGATATATTGATGCTTATATTTAATATTTTTTCCGTATCAAGCTTCGTTTTCTTTATGAAGGAACTGATTAATCTGCATAGTTCTTCCATTGCTTCCGGGGTGTTTTCAAATTTATATGGAATATTCATTTTTAGTTCCATCATATCGCCCTTGAAATTGATTATGCCGATGTTGATGGCGAATTTCTTGATATCCACTCCGATGAAGTATCCTGATTCCGGGTTTAATCCATATAAATTGGGATGTCTTCCACCGCTGGTTTCCAGCTTGCCGTAATCATTGATATAACCATCCTCATACATTTCGCTAATGAATTTGGTAACGGTAGGTATACTTAAATCCAGTTCTTTGGATAAATCGGTAATAGTGGAACTTCCATTATATATATAATGTGTAATGATTCTCTTTTTTATAAGAGCATTTTTGCTTCCTGATTCTATTTCTTTTAAAAGTTGTTGTTTCATATCTCTTATCTTTATAGAACGATTACAAAGATAATAATATTCTGTTTTATATCCTATATAATAAAATAATTTATTAATTTACTCTATTATAATAAATATATTACTATATTTGCCCGCGTATTTAGATGTATAACCTATAAAATAGAAAAACATGATTGTATCGAATTTGCAGAACAGTAGTAGAGTGGAAGGGCTTCATCCTTTGTTTAAAACTCTTTTTGATTATATAAAAAAGCATGATTTACTTCATGCAGTATTGGGGCGTATAGATATAGAAGGCGATGATTTATTTATTTTGAATATAAATCCGGAATGTATTGCGGAGGACGAGCAACCGCTCGAAGTTCACCATAAGTATATCGATGTGCATATTCTTTTGGAGGGTTCGGAGAGGATTGGCTGGAAGGCTATTGAAGATGTGCGACATGAGATTAAGCCTTATGATGAAGAAGGGGATTGTGCCTTGTATAAGGAACAGCCTACTATGTGGGTTGATTTGTGTCCCGGCCAATTTATGATTGTGTATCCGGAAGATCCTCATGCTCCGGTAATTGGGAGTGGGAAGATTCGTAAGCTGATTGCTAAGGTAAAAATCTGACTTGTCTATTTTCAATAGTTATATATAATAAGGTAATAGATTGTTGTGCGGGAAGAATGAATCACTTATTCTTCCCGCATTTTTTGTTTATGTGACCTATGTATGGCTGTTTTTATAGTTCTATTTTAAATTAAATGCCATATTTAATAAAATAATTTATTAAATATTTTGTATATAATAAAACTGTTTCTATATTTGCAGAGAAATAAATGTATTATAGCTTTAAATAACCGTTATGAAAAACAGAAATGTATATCCTTGGATTGTAGTAGGTCTGTTGTGGGTGGTTGCTCTCCTCAACTATATGGATCGCCAAATGCTTTCTACTATGCAGGAAGCTATGAAGGCAGATATTGTAGAATTGAACAAAGCTGAAGCTTTTGGGGCTTTGATGGCTATCTTTTTATGGATTTATGGTTTTATGAGTCCTGTAGCCGGTATGATTGCCGATCGTCTTAATCGTAAATGGCTCGTTGTAGGTAGTCTTTTTGTATGGTCGGCTGTTACTTTTCTGATGGGCTATGCTGATACTTTCCATGAACTATATTGGCTACGTGCCGTAATGGGAATAAGTGAAGCGCTCTATATACCTTCTGCTTTATCTCTTATTGCAGATTGGCATCAGGGAAAATCGCGTTCGTTGGCTATCGGTGTACATATGACCGGGTTATATGTAGGGCAGGCTATTGGCGGTTTTGGTGCTACGGTTGCGGCTATATTCTCCTGGCATTCCACCTTCCATTGGTTTGGCATCATCGGCATTATTTATTCTTTGGTTCTGATGTTTGCTTTGCGCGAAAACCCGATTCATGCTGTTGAAGAAAAAACTCTGACGGAGGCGGGAGGAAAAAAGTCTTCCTTGCTTGGTGGGCTTAGTATTCTCTTATCCACATGGGCGTTTTGGATTATTCTCTTCTACTTCGCCGCTCCCAGCCTTCCCGGGTGGGCAACGAAGAACTGGTTGCCGACATTGTTTGCTGAAAGTTTGGGTATTCCGATGTCCGAAGCCGGCCCCATATCCACTATTACAATTGCAGTTTCTTCATTTATCGGCGTCATAGTTGGTGGCCTTTTGTCCGACCGCTGGGTGCAGCGGAACATTCGAGGACGTGTCTACACCGGTGCCATCGGATTGGGTTTAACTGTTCCGGCACTGTTGTTACTCGGATTCGGTCATAGTTTTATGGCTGTTGTCGGAGCCGGGCTACTCTTCGGAATTGGTTTTGGAATTTTTGATGCTAATAATATGCCTATTCTTTGCCAGTTCGTATCAGCTAAGCATCGTGGAACGGCTTATGGTATAATGAATATGACGGGCGTCTTTGCTGGTGCTGCGGTAACCGAATTATTGGGCCGATGGACTGACGGGGGAGACTTGGGAGAAGGTTTTGCCATGTTGAGTGTGGTTGTTCTTATAGCTTTGGTACTTCAATTGTACTTCCTCCGCCCGAAGACAGATAATATGGAATAAATACGTATAACATATAATAAAAAGAATTATGGAAAAGATTATTGGACTGATTGATGCGCCGTTTACTCCGTTCTACGAAAATGGAGAAGTGAATTATGAGCCTATTGATGCCTATGCCCGGATGCTTCAAAAGAATGGGTTGCAGGGAGTATTTATTAATGGTTCTTCCGGCGAGGGTTATATGCTGACCGATGAAGAACGAATGAAATTGGCTGAACGATGGGTAGCTGTAGCACCTGAGGGTTTTAAGGTCATTGTTCATGTAGGCAGTTGTTGTGTAAAGTCGAGCCGTATGCTGGCAGAGCATGCTCAAAAGATTGGTGCATGGGGTATTGGTGCCATGGCGCCGCCTTTCCCGAAGATCGGACGTATCGAAGAATTGGTGAAGTACATTGAAGAGATAGCAGTCGGTGCACCTGATCTTCCTTTCTATTATTATCATATTCCGGCATTTAATGGAGCCTTCCTTCCTATGGTAAAATTGCTGGAAGCTGTTGATGGTCGTGTTCCCAATTTTGCAGGCATCAAATATACTTTCGAGAGTCTGTATGAATATAATCAGTGCCGTCTTTATAAGAATGGTAAGTATGATATGCTGCACGGACAAGATGAAACGATTCTACCTTGCCTTGCTATGGGCGGTGCACAAGGGGGTATCGGTGGCACTACCAATTACAATGGTCGTGAGTTGGTCGGTATCATTGAAGCTTGGAAAGCGGGTGATCTTGAAACGGCACGCGAGCGGCAGAATTTCTCTCAGGAAGTCATTAATGTCATTTGTCATTACCGTGGCAACATTGTAGGCGGCAAACGTATCATGAAACTGATAGGTCTTGATTTGGGTAAGAACCGCACTCCATTTCAGAATATGACTGATGAAGAAGAAAAAAGTATGGGTGCAGAACTCGAAGCGATTGACTTCTTCAACCGTTGCAATAAATTTTAATATTGATATACTATGAATGCAGCAGACTATTTAAGTACATGGGCCGCATCCTATAGGCAGGACTTCACGGAGAATATCATGCCTTTCTGGATGAAGCACGGACTCGACCGCTGTCATGGAGGTGTATATACTTGCCTTGATCGTGACGGACGATTGATGGATACCACCAAATCTGTTTGGTTCCAAGGCCGTTTCGGATTTATAGCCGCTTTGGCTTATAACAATATAGCAAAGAATCCGGACTGGCTGGCAGCCTCTAAGAGTTGTATCGACTTTATTGAAGCATATTGTGCCGATGAAGACGGGCACATGTATTTCGAGGTAACCGAAGACGGACAACCTTTGCGTAAACGCCGTTATGTCTTCTCCGAATGTTTTGCAGCTATTGCAATGTCCGAATATGCTATTGCTTCAGGTGATAAGAGCTATGCAGAAAAAGCATTGGCACTTTTCAAGAGGATACAGAAATTCCTTTCCACCCCCGGCTTCTTGGAACCGAAGTATCTGCCCGCGCTGCAAGCCCGTGGACACTCCATTACGATGATTCTCATCAATACCGCTTCCCGCATTCGGGCAGCCATTTCCGATCCGATACTCGACACACAAATCAATGATTCCCTCGATGCTATCCGTCGTTACTTCCTGCATCCTGAATTCAAGGCGTTGCTCGAAATGGTAGGACCGAATGGAGAATTCATTGATACCTGCAACGGACGTCTCATCAATCCGGGACATTGCATCGAAACCTCTTGGTTTATCCTCGAAGAAGCAAAACAACGCAATTGGGACAAGGAGTTGGTAGAAACCGCTCTCCAAATTCTTGACTGGTCATGGTCATGGGGCTGGGATAAAGAATACGGCGGTATTATTAATTTTCGCGATTGCCGTGACCTTCCGGTGCAAGACTACTCTCAAGATATGAAGTTCTGGTGGCCGCAGACAGAGGCTATTATTGCTACGCTTTATGCTTATCAGGCTACCCATGATGAAAAATATCTTGCCATGCACAAGCAGATAAGTGACTGGACTTATGCCCGCTTTCCCGATAAAGAATGCGGAGAATGGTACGGCTATCTGCACCGTGACGGTACGGTGGCACAGCCGGCCAAAGGCAATATCTTTAAAGGACCTTTCCACATTCCCCGCATGATGATAAAAAGTTGTATGTTGTGTGAGGAACTCCTTTGATTAACTGAAATTTACCTATTTATAATTCAAAATCTAATTTTATGAAGAAGTATCTATTAATGCTGTTTTGTCTGTGCGCATCCATGATTGCGCTGGCACAGCAAAAGTCGATTACCGGTGTGGTGGTCGATACCCACAATGAATCTGTAATTGGAGCTTCCATCCAAGAAAAAGGGACATCCAATGGTACTATTACGAACATTGATGGGGAATACTCCTTGAAAGTATCTCCCGGAGCAACCTTGGTCTTTAGTTATATCGGCTATAAAACGCAAGAAATCCTTGTCGGCGACAAAGCAACTATAAATGTAACGTTGGAAGAAGATGCAGAGCAACTTGATGAAGTGGTGGTGGTTGGCTACGGTGTACAAAAGAAATCCAGTATGACGGCATCGGTAGCTTCCGTATCAACAAAAGAAATTAATAAGTTGGTGACCTCTAATGTTACTTCCGCCTTACAAGGGCGTACTCCGGGTGTAGAAGTGTTGCAGAACGGCGGTGAGGCAGGCGGCGATGTTAGTATTCTGATACGTGGTGCCGGAACGTTCGGTTCTACCGAACCCCTTTACATTGTAGACGGTGCGGTAAGTAACAATGGAATCAACTCTTTAAATCCTAATGATATTTCGTCTATCGAGATATTGAAAGATGGTTCGGCCGCTGCTATTTATGGTTCTCGTGCCGCCAATGGCGTGGTACTGGTCACTACCAAGAGCGGGAAAAGCGGGAAAACTGTAGTTGATATTAATGGCTCTTTTTCTTATCAGACACCTACCAAGATGCTCGACTTTATGAATGCCGAGCAATGGAGAGGCTTTGCCAATATGGTAGCCGATAACAGTCCGGCATTCGATCGTGCTCCTCAGAATGTGAATCCTACGAATCCCAATATGAGTACGGATTGGCAAGACCTGTATTATCAGAATGCCGCCATGTGGAACCTGAGTGCTGCCATTTCCGGTGGAGGCGAGAACTCTACCTTCAGCACAAGTATCGGATATACAAATCAGGACGGCATTATCATCCAGTCCAATTACGAAAAATATAATGCACGTGTCAATGGTACTTATAAGAAAGGACGTTTTACAATCTCGGAAAATCTCTCTTTGGCGCATACCAGCAAGCAGTCGCCTCCTGCAGGTCGTAGCATTATGTTGCCTACTCTCCCAGTGAAAGATGATTTGGGACGTTATATCTCTACGCCTCTTGCCGATGGTTATTCAACTACCAATATGGATCTTACCAACCCCCTTGCCTCCATTTATGCAAAAGATAGTTATACAAAGAAGACCGATATTACCGGTAGCTTGAGTATTGGGTTAGACATCTGGAAAGGAATTAAATATAAATTAAATCTGGCAGGTAGTTACCTGAACACTCATGGATATACGCATACTCCTGCTTATGCTTCCTATTGGGATGCGGATGGCACTCCCGACTCTCACTTCAGCCAGCCTTATACTTCTTTGTCCGAATCAAGAGGTGAGAATTTTAATTATACGATTGATAACTTATTGACATATAATGGTTCATTCTCAGGCCATACCTTTGATGTATTGCTGGGTACCAGCTGGATGCGTGAATATTACCGTACTATGTCTATCGATTCCGGTGTAAGCGATCTAGGAGCTCCTGCTGTTACTACTTACAATGGTACGGGAACTATCGGCTCTAATGAGTTGAATTCTGCCTTACTTTCCTTCTTTGCACGTTTGAACTATGATTACAAGAACCGATATTTATTGTCTCTCAGTATTCGTAGTGATGAATCTTCCAAGTTTGCCAAGGGTAATAGAGTAGGCTACTTTCCTTCAGTTTCAGTAGGTTGGAATGTGCATGAAGAGAAATTCTTCCAAGTACCTTGGATGTCGAAATTGAAAGTCCGTGGCAGTTACGGTGAATTGGGAGCAAATTTCATTGATCCTTATTCTTTCCTTTCATTGGCTTACGGGCCGGTTCCAACTATTTTCAATGACAAGCGTCAGTATGGCTATGTCACTCGTCTGGCTCAAACTAATCTGACTTGGGAAACAGCTGTATCTTCTAACGTTGCTGTAGAGATGGGTTTCTTGGACAATGCTCTGAATTTTACGGCAGAATACTTCATGAGACGAAACAATGATTTGCTTGCCCCGTTAGAGTCGCTTCCTTCTTCCGGTCAGACGATTATTGTCAATGATGGAGATTTGCCCTATTATAATACGGCGTCTGTAGAAAACAAAGGTTGGGAATTTACTTTAGGCTATCGCAAGGCATGGGATAAGTGGAGTGTAGATGTACAAGGCAATATTTCTTTCCTGACAAATAAAGTGCGCAAATTAGGCGAAGGAGTACAACCTATTCGTGGCAACTTGATGAGTTCTAAATTCTCCGACCGTCCTACCATTACTCAAGAAGGCTTGCCTATCGGTTCCTTCTACGGATATAAGGTTGTAGGGATAGGTGAGGATGGCGATTTCTTGTTCCAAGGTGCCGACGGTACAGCTAAGAAGCCATCTGAGATAAATGAAAAAGACAAGCAAGTGCTCGGTAATCCGACTCCTGATTTCACATATGGTTTGAATGTGAATATCAGCTATAAGAACTGGGACCTGACAGCTTTCTTCCAAGGAACGCAAGGCAATGATGTATTTGCTGCAGCCAAGTATCAATTCTACTTCAATTACGACAATAATAATCTGGTGGATGCCTTGAATTCATGGACACCTTCCAATAAGGACACTTCTCTGCCAATAGCAAAGACTGATAATTACAATGGCGGCAACAGCTTGCCGAGTAGTTTCTACATCGAAGACGGTTCTTATTTCCGTTGCAAGAATTTGCAGATAGGTTATTCGTTTGACAAGAAGCTTCTGAAGAAGACCGGTTTTATAGAGTCGGCGCGTCTGTTTGCAGGTGTTCAGAATTTGTTTACTATTACAGGCTATTCCCTGTACGACCCCGAAGTTAGTAGCAACACTCTTTTCGACAGAGGTATCGACGGGCTCTATCAGGATGCTCCGAGAGTAAATGCGAGAACTTATAATTTCGGTTTCAATTTAACTTTCTAAAATGTTACGACGATGAAAAAATATAGTAAAATAGTAATGTCGGCATTGGCAATAGTAGGTTTGTCATTAAGCTCTTGCAATGATATCTTTGACGAACTTGCCATTAATCCGAATCAGCAGGACGTTAGTTCCTTCTATAATACACCCGAGAATATTAATAAAGGGGTGATGGGAATCTATTCCTATGTGACAACTCCCCGTTCTATGGGCGTTTCTGCTACTCGTCTCATGGCTAATCGAGGTGACGAGAGTAGTGATCGCACTGACTACGGAGTGCCGGGACAATACTGCGCTTCGTTGACTTCTTCCTGGTATACCATCGTTCAACCCTACCAGTTGTTCTATACGGCAGCTTCTCAGGCTTGCCAGATGATTGAGGTGATTCCTGACGTAGAGTTCTCGAACGTGGAATTGAAGAATGCTTATTTGGGTGAGGCTTATTTCCTGAGAGCTTTCTCCCATTGGTTCTTATTCTTGAACTTCCGTAACATTCCCTTGATGGAGAACTTCCCGAAGTCTTCCAAGGATTACAAACCGCAGTCGGCTCCGGAGGCTACATGGGATTTCATCATCTCCGATCTGAAGAAAGCCAAAGAACTGTTGCCTAAGAAAGGTTTCTGGAAAGGCGATAACTTGGGACGTGTCACCAGTGCTTCGGCAACAGCTCTGCTGGGTAAGGCTTATCTCTATCGCAGTGGAATAGAAAAGTTTTATGGAAGTTCGTCAACGACCTATTATAATGAAGCAGCCGAGTGTTTTGACGAAATTATCAGAGGCGAACACGGAGACTATAAATTGATGGCGGATTATAATGATAACTTTAAGGTAGCTACCGAAAACAACGATGAGTCCATTCTTGAATTCCAATTTGTGGGTGATGCCGTCAATACAGGTTTCAATCCGGGTCTGACGGATAGTGGTGTATGGAGAGATCCGCGTGGAAATCAGCCTCCCTCATTAGTCTCTAATAATGCCCATGTCATTCACCAATGGGTGTACGACACCTTTGCAGCTTCTAAAGATGCCAATGGAAAGACCGATTCACGTATGTTCGGCACTTTGATATTCGATGATACAGCTCCCGAAATCAATGCAAAGGAGGGTGACAAAGTACTCGTCTTCGACGGGAAACCATTCAATGATTATTATTATGCCGAAAAGGATGAAGTTGTAACTAAAGGTTTTGCCATCGTCAGTGCCCAAGCTGGCAAATATAAGTCTGCCTGCCGCAAGAACATCGACTGGACACTTCCTTCCAAGAATCCGGGTAACAATATGTGGATCGGCAACCTGCGTGCCAATGGCTTGAACTACACCTATATCCGCTATGCCGATGTATTGCTGATGTATGCTGAATCTGTTATATCGGGTGGTAAGCAAGGTAAGCTGACGCCGCTGCAAGCCGTGAACGAAGTGCGTGCCCGTCCCAGTGTGAATATGCCCGCTTTGTCTTCTGTAGATATGAATGTTATTGAGCATGAGCGTATCTTGGAACTTACCCAGGAAGGACATCGCTTCTACGATCTTCTCCGTTGGGGAAAAGTAGCAGAACGCTTTGCTGAACTGGATGCTTCCGATCCTAATTTCAAACAGTATAACATTTCCGCCTATTTAGGATTCCAGAAAGGCCGTGACGAATGGATGCCTATTCCGGTTGACGAAGTGGAAGGAAATCCGTATATTACGGAGAATAATCCCGGTTGGAACTAATATAATTTAGGGAAGAGAGCGTCTTGCTCTCTTCCGTTTATTCAATTTATTTAATACGATAACAATTATGCGAAAGATTTTAGTAAGCTTGTTTATATTGGGGATAACTCCATTGATGTTTGCGCAAACCTTGCACAATGGCATCACGCTTCCTGAACAATGGCCGCCCCGTCGTCCTGAACCTACTGTGCGCATGGAGATGCCGGTACCCTATTTGCAGAACAAACCGGCAGTTATTCCTATAAATACAGGTCGTCAGTTGTTTGTTGACCGCTTCCTGATTGAAGAAACAAACTTGGAGAGTGTTTATCATACTCCTAACTTCTATGCCGGAAATCCGGTATTGGAGCCGGATAAGGAATGGGAAAAAACAATTCAAGGTGCCTTGTATGCTGCTCCGTTCAGTGATGGTATCTGGTACGATGACAAAGACGGAAAATATAAAATGTGGTATCTTGCCGGAGCCGGCACTATCCATAAGGAAGATAAACAGACTTTCTATACCTGCTACGCTGAGTCGGAAGACGGAAAAGTGTGGAAGAAAGTCAACCAGGATATTGTTCCGGGCACTAATATTGTAGATACTTGCAATCGTGATGCATCTACCGTCTGGCTGGATCGTGAAGAAAAAGACCCTGCCAAGCGCTGGAAGTTCTTCAACATAGAGCGTCGTCCCGGAGACCGTCGTTGGCAAGTTGTTTTGAAGTACTCGGCAGACGGCATCCATTGGAGTAGAGGTGTAGCTCAGTCGGGCGATCAAGGAGACCGTACTACTGCTTTCTACAATCCTTTCACCAAGAAGTGGGTACTGAGTATGCGTGCCGGTACTCCGGTTTCGAGCCGCTCTCGCTATTACATTGAGAATAGCGATCCGGAAATGTTGGTCAGTCTGGCGCATCGCACGCGTAAGGACGCTGATGATAAAAATATCGTCTTTTGGTTTGCTCCTGATGACAAAGAACTCCGTCATGAGAAATATCCGGAAGTGGAACCGGGTATCTATAACTTCGATGCCATTCCTTACGAGAGTATCATGCTGGGGCTCTACTCTGCATGGGCAGGACCGGAGAATCGTGTTTGCGAACGCGACGGCATCCAGAAGCGCAATGTTGTTTCCTTAGGCTACAGCCGTGATGGATTTCATTTCTCTCGCCCCACGCACCAACCTTTTATGAATGTCAACGAATCGGAAGGCGCGTGGAATTGGGGAAATATGCAATCCATTAATGGTACGCCTCTGATTGTCGGTGACTCTCTTTATTTCTATTCCAGCGGCCGTCGGTTAAGTAAGATAATGTGGGACAGCCACACTTCTACCGGACTTGCCACGTTGCGTCGCGACGGGTTTGTATCCATGCATGCCGGTAAAACGGAAGGATATCTGACGACAGAGAAGTTGTCTTTTGATGGAAAGTATATGTTTGTGAATGCGGATGTACGCACTAAGAAGAGTGCATTGTCTGTAGAAGTTTTAGATGCAGACGGTAATCCGGTTCCGGGATTTACGAAGAAAGAATGCATTGCATTGAAACGGGCAAACAGTACCAAGCAGATGATAACCTGGAAAGATAAGAAAGACTTGTCAGAACTGACGGGTAAGAATGTCCGTTTCAAATTTTATCTGACTGATGGTGACTTGTATGCGTTTTGGGTTTCTCCTTGGGAAAGCGGAGAAAGTCGCGGCTATACTTCGGGAGGAGGACCGGGACTTAATCCTATAGGTATAGACAGACGATAAACACATATCCCGGTTGACCTGAAAGGGTTAATCGGGATTTTTCTTGATTGCTATAGATATCTATTTTATAATTATGGAAACAATTAATAAAGAATTTGATTTGTCCGTATCATCCTACGGCAAAGTGAGAAACCTGGAATACGATTTGGTGGTGCTTCCGTGGGGAGCTACGGAACCCCATAATCTGCATCTGCCTTACCTTACAGACTGCATACTGTCTCATGATGTGGCGGTAGATGCCGCAGTGCGTGCTTGGGAGCGTCACGGTGTGCGTTGCATGGTAATGCCTGCAGTAGCTATGGGGTCGCAAAATCCCGGACAGCGGGAGTTGAGCTTCTGCGTACATACCCGCTATGAAACCCAGAAAGCAATATTAACCGATATGGTGGCTTCTCTCTATGCTCAAGGCATGCGTCGAATGGTTATCGTTAACGGTCATGGAGGCAACTGTTTTAAAAATATGATTCGTGATTTGTCGGTAGATTATCCTGACTTTCTGATTGCCGTTAGCGAATGGTTTGCCGTGCTTCCTGCCAAAGAATACTTCGATGCTCCGGGAGACCATGCCGACGAACTGGAAACGTCGGTCATGATGCATTATCATCCCGAGTTGGTCAATCTCGATGAGGCAGGAGAGGGGAGTTACAAGCCGTTTGCCGCGAAGTCTTTATGCGAAAAGGTTGCTTGGATTCCACGTAATTGGCAGAAGGTGACTGAAGATACCGGCATCGGGAACCCGAAACTTGCCACAGCCGAAAAGGGATGTCGCTTTGCTACTGCCGTAGCCGACAAGTATGCCGATTTGTTTGCTGAATTAGTGCAGGGAGCTATCTACTCATAATTCGCAGCGAGCAAGTGCATGTCTTTGTCGGCTTCGTCCCATGCGTTGCATGTGCAAATGCCTAATGTTTCTTCTGTTGATCCTTAATGTTTCTTTTATTACCTCCCTATGTTTGCCAATTGTTCACGACTGTGAGTAATTTGCTTCACAGCCGTAAACCAATTGCCTCACGGCTGTGAATAACTTGCTTCACGGCCGTGAACAGCTGATAAACATAAGGACTAAATGGAACATACCCCTTTACTTTATGAATAAAGCCCCTTCTTCTTTCATACAGAATACAGGGCTTTCAACGAATAAGCACAGGGTAATCGAGTGATTTCGATAAGCTCGTAATAACACAAAAATGGTGGAAGCAAATTTTGCTTCCACCATTTTTGTGTTGCTTCCACTGCACCTCTAATGCCGATGAATAAGGAGTTATAGAGAGTATGTGGCAGTATGGAAGCAAATTGATAGAAAACTTCTCTTAGAGGAATTTTAGTCAAATAAACTCTTGAACTTCTTAAATATCTTCTCTTTTATCGACGTATTCGGCTTGAAGTTATCCGAACCCTCCATCTCTTCCAAAGCCTTCTTCTCATCTTTGCTCAAAGTTTCCGGCACGTATACGCTGATATTCACCAGCAAGTCTCCCGTGCCATACCCGTTTACACTTGGCAAACCTTTGCCACGCAGACGAAGCACTTTGCCAGGCTGTGTGCCCGACTCAATTTTTACTTTTACTTTGCCGTCGATGGTTGGGATTTCTACTGCACCACCTAAGGCAGCTGTCGGGAAGCTGAGAAGCAAGTTGTAGATCAGGTCGTTTTCGTCGCGAATCAGTTCTTTATCCTGCTCTTCCTCTACAAGGATTAAAAGATCACCCGGCACGCCGTTGTGCTTGCCGGCATTACCTTTTCCGCCCATGGAGAGCTGCATGCCTTCTGCAACACCTTTCGGTATTTGTACAGTTACTACTTCTTCTCCGTAGACGATGCCTTCTCCGGCGCACTCCTTACACTTATTCTTGATGATTTTCCCTTCACCGTTACATGTCGGACAAGTGGCACGCGTCTGCATGGTGCCAAGAATAGTCTGCTGGTTGCGGATCACTGTACCGCTGCCTTTACATGTCGGACAAGTCTCTGCACCACCGTCTCCTTCTGCACCCGTGCCGTGGCAGTGGGTACATGGAACGTATTTCTTCAGTTTGAATTTCTTTTCTACGCCGGTAGATATCTCTTTCAGGTTCAGTTTCACCTTGACACGCAGGTCCGAACCGCGATAACGGCGCTGCTGCGAAGAATTACCTCCTCCGCCGAAGCCGCCAAAACCACTGAATCCTCCGCCGAAGCCACCACTGTGCCCGCCAAAGATATCACCGAACATGGAGAAGATATCATCCATAGACATACCTCCGCCGAAACCACCGAACGGACCTCCGTTGCCGGCAGCTCCACCCAGTCCGGCATGACCGAATTGGTCGTAGCGGGCGCGCTTATCCTGATTGCTTAGTACGTCGTATGCCTCTGCCGCTTCTTTGAATTTCTCTTCGGCTACTTTATCACCCGGATTCTTGTCCGGGTGATATTGGATGGCCTTTTTGCGGTAGGCTTTCTTTATTTCTTCCAGCGTTGCTGTCTTTTCAACTTCTAATACTTCGTAGTAATCTCTTTTTTCCATACAGTTTTATGTTATTCTCCGACTACCACTTTGGCATGACGGATCACTTTGTCGTTTAGCGTGTAACCGGTTTGTACGCAGTCCAGAATTTTGCCTTTCAGTGCTTCGTCAGGTGCCGGAATTACGGCGATGGCTTCGTGGTAGTCTGTGTCAAGCGGTTGCTCTTTGGTTTCTATAACTTTTACTCCGTTCTGTCCCAATACAGACATGAACTTGTTGTAGATAAGTTCTACGCCCTCTTTTACGGCGGCTACATCAGTCGCTGTTTCCATATTTTTAAGGGCACGTTCAAAGTCATCCACAATGGGGAGGATGCTGCTGATGCTCTTTTCGCCACCATTCAGGATAAGTTCTGCTTTCTCCTTCATGGTACGTTTGCGATAATTGTCAAACTCGGCAGACAGACGCAGATATTTGTCTTTCTGCTCTTCAAGCTGTTCATTGGCTTTCTCCAACTCTTGTGCCAGCTTTTCCTCTTCTGTCAAAGGAGCCTCACTTTCCTGAGAAGCTTCTTTTCCTGCTTCTGCAACTTCTTCGTCACATTCGTTAGGAGTGGTCTGATCTTTCAGTTCCTCTTCCTGGTTGTTTTCTTTTTCTTTCGGATTCATATTGTTATGCTTATTGTTCTTGTAAAATGATTTTGCTTTCATTGCGGTTAAGGGTTTAAGTTTATATGAAGTTCCTCAGCAAAAACTTTGCCAAATTGGCTGCTTTTGCTAAAAACGCTGCAAAGGTAATACTTTTATGTCAGATTGACAGCGCTTCTCTGTGCCTATTCGTAGAAAAATACCTATCTTTGCAGCGAAATTTAGTATATATAGATAGGTATAAATCAAAAATCATAAATATACAGATGATTACAGTCTCTAATGTTTCAGTACAGTTTGGTAAAAGAGTGTTGTTTAATGATGTAAACTTGAAGTTTACAAGTGGTAACTGTTACGGTATTATCGGTGCCAATGGTGCTGGAAAATCTACTTTCCTGAAAGCTATCTCCGGTGAACTGGATCCTACTACGGGCTCCATCATGTTGGGACCGGGCGAGCGCCTTTCCGTTTTGAGTCAGGACCACTTTAAGTGGGATGCTTATACGGTAATGGATACCGTAATGATGGGACATACTGTGCTGTGGGACATCATGAAACAGCGCGAAGTGCTGTATGCCAAAGAAGACTTCACCGATGAAGATGGTCTGAAAGTATCCGAATTGGAAGAGAAATTTGCCGAGCTCGACGGTTGGAATGCCGAGAGTGATGCTGCTGCTTTACTGAGTGGTTTGGGCATCAAGGAAGATAAGCACTATATGTTGATGGGTGAGCTGAACAATAAAGAAAAAGTGCGCGTCATGTTGGCACAGGCTCTTTATGGCAACCCTGATAACTTGTTGCTGGATGAGCCTACCAATGACTTGGATATGGATACCGTGATGTGGCTGGAAGATTATCTTTCTAATTTTGAGCATACGGTATTGGTCGTGAGCCATGACCGTCACTTCCTCGATTCTGTTTGTACGCATACGGTGGATATTGATTATGGAAAGATCAATCAGTTTGCCGGTAACTATAGTTTCTGGTATGAATCCAGCCAGTTGGCACTCCGCCAGCAGCAGAACCAGAAAGCTAAGGCTGAGGAGAAGAAGAAAGAACTGGAAGAGTTTATTCGTCGTTTCAGTGCCAATGTGGCAAAGAGCAAGCAGACTACCAGTCGCAAGAAGATGCTGGAAAAGCTGAATGTAGAAGAAATCAAGCCTTCTTCACGTAAATATCCGGGCATCATCTTTACGCCCGAACGCGAACCGGGAAATCAGATATTGGAAGTTTCCGGTCTGACCAAGACATTGGAAGATGGTACTGTCTTGTTCCGCGATGTCAACTTCAATGTAGAGAAGGGGGATAAAATTGTATTCCTTTCCCACGATCCGCGTGCCATGACTGCTCTGTTCGAAATCATCAATGAGAATATGAAGCCGGATGCCGGAACATTCAACTGGGGAGTTACGATTACCACTGCTTATCTGCCGTTGGATAATACTGCTTTCTTCAATACGGATTTGAACTTGGTGGATTGGCTGAGCCAGTTCGGTGAGGGTAATGAGGTTTATATGAAGAGCTTCCTTGGTCGTATGCTTTTCTCCGGTGAGGAAGTGCTGAAAAAGGCAAGTGTGTTGTCGGGAGGTGAGAAAATGCGTTGTATGATTGCCCGCATGCAGCTTCGCAATGCCAACTGCCTGATTCTTGATACACCGACCAATCACCTTGATTTGGAGTCTATCCAGGCTTTCAACAATAACCTGAAGACATATAAAGGTAATATATTGTTCTCATCCCATGACCACGAGTTCATTCAAACTGTTGCCAACCGCATCATTGAATTGACTCCGAATGGTATCATCGACAAAATGATGGAATATGACGAATACATTACTTCGGATCATATCAAAGAGTTGAGAACCCGTTTGTACGGAAAATAAATGGGAATTTAGGGGCGTAGCGCCCCGGCAAGATTTCCTTTCGGCATGTTTGTGCATCCTAAGGCTGAAAGCCTTTCATCTACCAGCCCAGGGCAACGCCCTGGGTTTAAGAACGCCCCTCTCACCTTACGCCCTGAAAGGGCATAAGATTGTATAACGGGCTTTTGCCCTTTCAGGGCGCAGAGATAGGAGCGCATTATTACCCAGGGCGTTGCCCTGGGCTAATAGATGAAAGCCCTTCAGGCTTTACTGCACTAATAGATAAAAGGCTTTCAGGTTTTGCTGTGCAAGTAATCCGAATGGAAATCTTGCTCCAGCGCTACGCCCCTAAATTATCATTTATAAATCAATTTCCCTTCCCCATCTCCAAACAGATTATCTCCTAATGTCGTAATCTTATTTCCCGTAGCTACTACATAGCGTAGATTTTCACATCCCATAAACGCTCCATATTCAATGGCTGTTACACCGGGAGGTAGTTCCAGTGTTCCGCATAGGCGTCCGCAGCCGCTGAAAGCACGTTGCCCGATACTTCTTAAACCGTAGGGAAGGATCACATTCAGCAGATACTTCTTTTGGGTGAAAGTATAGTCGGGGATGGTGGTGGCATTGCTTTTCGAGAGGTCGATAGATACCAGATTGGGCATATAGTCGCGTATCAGTGTGAAGTCTGCTTCATCCGTTTTGCCTTCTATGGTCAGGAAATTCACGTCTTTGGGCTGTAATCCGGCTCTCAGCAGTTCGCTGGCAAGACTTCCCATTTTACCTATCTGTACGGTCACTGTCAGTGGTTCTCCTTCAATGAAGGCGAATGTTTCCCATTTCTTCTTGGTGCGGTAGGCATCACTGCTGCCTGGCGGGACGAATATGGCAGTAATACTGTCGGCCAATGCTTCGGGCAATAGGTTGGGGGCACTCTTTTTCCGTATCTGGCATATATGCAGATTCTTGCAACCCTTGAAGGCGGCATCTTCAATATTCTTGGTTTTGTCGGAAAGGATAACTCTGGTTAGGGTTTCTTTTCCGATGAAAGTGCTGTCATTTACTTGCTTGCAGAAGGCGTACGCGGGGATACAGTTTGCCGGATAGATATAAAAACGGTTCGGATAGGTACCGTTCTTGCCGGCATACGTGCTGATGGAAACATTTGATATGTCCAATAATTGAAGTTTCTTGAATTCATCTCTCAGATGGCGGAAATCGATGGCGTTCAACTTGCCTTGCAGGGTCAGTTGAGTGATTTCATTGGCCTCTGCTTCGGTCAGCAGTTCTACCAAAGTACCTGGTTTGGCTACGTAGCATATCTTCGATTTCTGTGCTGAGGCGTTCAGCATTAGCCCCAAGCCGGCAGCCATTAAAAGTATTTTTCTTAGTTTCATGCTTCTGATTTCAGATTAGTTGACTTTTCAAATATAAGAAGAAAACGGCAGGAATAAATGAAGTTTTTCCTTTTTATTATTATTTTTGTCACATATTAATCTATATGAAAATAAGATGGGAATAGAAGAAAAGCTAAATGAAGGTGTTGTTGTGTCTAAATCAAAGCGTTTATGGCTGACGGCACTTGATGTCATATTGTTCATCGTGCTCTGGGGAGCTTTTGCGTTCTTTATTACCATGCCTTTCTCACTTTTGTTTAAGGGGCTGAGCGAGGTGAGTAGTACTAATGTCCCGTTGCTTATATTGCAGGAAACACTGTTGCTGGTTGCTGCATTTCTTGCAGCATGGATTTTATTGAGCCGCCGCGGACGACCTCTTACGAGTTTGGGGTTGTCTCTGCACGAAGGGCGGTGGAAAGACTTGTTTAGCGGAGCTTTGTTTGCTGTCCTTCTCTATGCCGTTGGTTTCGGACTCTCCCTGTTGTTGGGAGCCGTGGAGGTGGCGGGTGCTTCCTTTCAGCCGTCTTCTTTGTTGATGGCCCTTACATATTTCTTCTTGGTGGGCGTTACGGAAGAGCTGGTACTGCGTGGTTTCGTTTTAGGACGTATGCTGGATGGTGGAGTGAATAAATTCTGGGCATTGTTTCTGTCTTCGGCCATTTTTTCTCTGTTGCATATCTTCAACCCGAATTTTGCATTTGTTCCGTTCCTCAATATTCTGCTGGCAGGATTATTGCTGGGTGCTTCTTATATATATACGCGTAACCTTTGTTTTCCTATTGCCCTGCATTGGTTCTGGAACTGGCTGCAAGGACCTATATTGGGTTATGAGGTCAGTGGCAACCGATTTACTGATAGTCTGATTGCGCTTCGCCTGCCCGAAGCAAACCTGATAAACGGAGGAGCCTTCGGGTTTGAAGGCTCCATCCTTTGTACCGTTCTTATGATAGTGGGTACAGCGCTTATCATTGGTTATTATACAATTCGTCAAAAGACTTGCGGGAATTAAAAATAATACCTATCTTTGTGTAGAACATAACAAAACATATATTATGCCGGAAATATTTAGATTTTTTGGTTTCTCATTTTTCTATTATAGTAAGGAGCATGAGCCTCCGCACGTGCACGTAGAAGGTGCGAATGGTATAGCTAAGTTTGAATGGAATGGTGAGAACTTTATTTTAAAAGAGAAACAAGGAATTAAAACCAATGATATAAAACGTATATCCGGTGTTATAGAGGAAAATAAAGATTTAATAATAAAGCATTGGAATAACTATTTTAAAAGATGAGATAAGTGTATGAAGATTAGAGAAATTTGGTTTAATGGAGACTATATCTATGGGAAGGACGAACATGGAAATGAATATCGCCAGTCTCTTCTTTGGTATCCTAAGCTAAAGGATGCTTCGGATGAAGAACGCTCTTCCTATACATTTGGTTTTGATGGAATACACTGGAGAAAACTAGATGAAGACATTAGTTTTGAAAGTTTTGTGTATGAGGATGCAGAGCCAACTCCGCTTCAGAAATTCTTCCTTGCTCATAAAGAATTAAATGTAGCGGAGTTTGCTAAGCTGATAGGTATTAATGCTACTCTGTTGCGAAATTATATCAATGGTTTTAAAAAGCCATCTAAAGAGCGGGAAGCATTGATATTAGAGCAGATTCATCGTTTAGGAGTCGAGTTTGCTCAAGTCGCATTTTAAAGTCGTTTTTTTATTCTTGCGATACTCCTATCATTGTCAGCTGAATTCTTTTGCGGGCAGTATCTATGTTGAGTACTTTCACGCGTACGTGCTGATGAATGGAAACTACCTCGTTAGGGTCTGATATAAATCTTTCGGCAAGCTGGGAGAGGTGTATCAGGCCATTTTCTTTAATACCTATATCGACGAATGCGCCGAAGTTTGTGATGTTTCCTACGATACCGGGCAGTTCCATACCTTCGCGCAAGTCGTTGATGGTACGTACGTTCTTGTCGAATTCGAAGATTTTGATCGGTCCGCGCGGGTCACGTCCGGGTTTGTCCAGTTCTTGCAAGATGTCTTTTAGTGTAGGCATACCTACGGTGGGAGAGAGGTAACGTTCCGGATTTATTTTCAGACGCAGTTCTTTGCTGGCTATCAGTTCGGCTACACTGCATCCCAGGTCTTTTGCCATTTGCTCTACGATGCAGTAGCTTTCAGGATGCACGGCGGTATTGTCCAACGGATTTTTAGCTTGAGGAATGCGCAGGAAGCCGGCACATTGTTCGAAGGCTTTGGCACCCATGCGCGGAACCTTCATCAACTCCTTGCGAGAGGAGAATGCACCGTTCTCGGCACGATAGTTTACGATGTTTTGTGCCAGTTGAGGGCCTAATCCCGAAATGTAAGTCAGCAAATGGCTGCTTGCAGTGTTCAGGTTGACGCCAACCAGGTTTACACAATTCTCTACGGTTTGGTCCAGCGACTTTTTCAGTTTGGTTTGATCTACGTCGTGCTGGTATTGCCCCACGCCAATGGACTTCGGGTCAATCTTCACCAGCTCGGCCAGCGGGTCCATCAGGCGTCGCCCTATAGATACTGCACCACGTACGGTGACGTCATATTCCGGAAACTCATCACGGGCAATTTTAGAAGCCGAGTAAATGGATGCACCTTGCTCGCTGACGACGAATACTTGTATTTCACGCGTGAATACCTGTCGTTTCAAGAAATCCTCCGTTTCCCGGCTGGCTGTTCCATTGCCGATGGCAACGGCATCAATCTTGTATGCCTCTATCATTTTCTGTAGTTTGGAGAAGGCTTCTTTCGGTTTGTTCACCGGTGGATGAGGATAGATGTTTTCATTGTGCAGTAAGTTTCCTTGTGCATCCAGACATACCACTTTGCAGCCTGTGCGGAATCCGGGGTCTATACCCATTACACGTTTTTGTCCCAAAGGTGACGCAAGTAACAGCTGACGGAGGTTTTCTGCAAACACTTTGATTGCCTCTTCATCGGCGCGCTCTTTGCTTTGTGCGGCAAATTCCGTTTCAATGGAAGGTTTCAGCAAGCGCTTGTAGGCATCTTGCACGGCTTCTGTCACTTGCTGTCCGCAAGCGTTGTTGCTGCGTACAAACTGGCGTTCCAGCCGTTCCACGCATTCCTCGTCGTTAGGACTGATGCTGACTTTCAACAATCCTTCAGCCTCTGCCCGACGAATGGCAAGCAAACGGTGGGAACTGCATCGTTTCAGTGGCTCCGAGCAGTCAAAGTAATCGCGGTATTTGGCGGCCTCTTCTTCCTTACCTTTCACTACTTTGGCAGTCAATACACCCTGGCGGGCAAAGTAGTTACGCACACTGTTTCTTGCTTGTTCGTCTTCACTTACATGTTCGGCAATGATGTCGCGGGCACCTTTCAGAGCATCTTCCACATCCTTCACATCGCCTTTTACATAGCTGGCTGCACGATCTTCGGGATGAGGTTCCCGTTGCAGCATCAGCAGGGTGGCAAGTGGTTCCAGACCCTTCTGCCGGGCTGCTTCCGCACGGGTCTTGCGCTTGGGTTTGTAGGGGAGGTAGATATCTTCCAGCACGGTGTTGTCCCAGGTCGATTCAATGCGCTTTTGGAGCTCGGGTGTCAGTTTCCCTTGTTCCGTGATGGTGCTGAGGATGGTTTCTTTCCGTTTGGCTGTCTCATTCAGCTTCTCATATTGCGTCTGGATAGCTTCAATCTGTACTTCGTCCAGGCCGCCCGTCATTTCTTTGCGGTAGCGGCTGATGAAAGGGATGGTTGCCCCGTCATTCAGCAAGCCGAGCGTCTGGCTGATTTGTTTTTCTGATATGCCGAGTGTGTCGGATATCATGCGGTGAAAGTTTTGTATCATTTGCGTCTTTTAATTTTGCGCCAAAAGTACGAAAAACAATTGTAGCATAAAAATAAACTTCATATTCTTGGAGAAATCGTTTCTTTTCACGAAGTTTGTCAAATATAACCAACTTAAAAATATTGAAAATATGGGAACTGCAAAGAGTAATCCCTTTTGGGGAATAGTTATGGAGATGCTTAATCAGAAATTTAAAGAAGCATTCGGGAAAGACGTCAAGGAAGTGTTGGAGTTTGTTATGGCAAATTTGAACAGTGACTTTGAAAAGCAATGTCTGGTTTGTTACTTTCTGGGTAAAGGAGCACCGTTACAAGTGAGCGATGATGTCTTTAAAAGAGCAGCTGCGGTAGCTGTCGAAGCTCGTGCGGCAAGTGAAAAGAGATATGGTGGACCAACTCCCGTTACTATCGACGGCAAGAAATATTATTCTCAGGTTATCTCTTTCTATGATTCCGATGAATTCAATTATGCTTTCGGTTGTGCAACGGTTTTCTTTGATGAGAACGGCGTACCGGTAGGTCTGAAAGACCGTTATGATTTCGATATGGCCGGACATCGGGACAAGATGGCTGAGAAACTGACGGAACTCATGGCTAAAATAGAGCATTCCAAGTTGGGTGGCAAACCGTATGATATCTATTACGGAATCCATGATTAGGATTCAATTAATATCGTGTCAACAGGATGTTAATTTCCTGCCGACACGATATTTGTTTCTTGTATGACACGATATTAATACTTTGGCCGACACGAAGTTAATTTGTTCCCTTCACGTTTCTTCTCTCCTTGGCGAGGGCTGCGATCAGGTACTTTCCCTTGGTGTTTACTACGCTCCATCGTGTATCGTGGATGATTCTCCATACGGGGTGCCCCAACCTGCCGTAGTCTGACAGTCGCAGGATGGTTTTCTGCTCGTCCAGATTGCTGATGTGCAGTTGCTCCATGTCCAGCAGCAGGCATTCCAGGTTATGGGTCTGTTTGTTGTAGGCATATCCCGGAATTTCTATGGCAGAATTTCCCGTCACATTTCCTCCGTTCTCCCCCGGGGGAGTAAGAGGGGGAAGTGCTTTACTTTCGTTTGCTCTACTTTCATTTGCTTTGCTTTCTTTGCTTTCTTTGCTTTGTTGTGGATTGCATGCATTTTCGGAGGAATTGTCTGCATGTTGTGCGCAATTTCCCTGTTCTTGCGTACAATTAGCATTTTCATTGCCATTGTTGCTTTCGTTGCTTTTCCCGTTTTCGTTGCCTGTATCGCTTTTATTATCTTTCTCATCTTTCTCGCTTCCCTCTGCTTTAACCAGCAGGTAGGGCAGGGAGGGTAAGTCCCTTTTTCTCCGCTTGGTGGCTTCAAGCCATACTTTCTGTATTTCAATGGAAGTCAGTACCTGCTGTTCCCGGTATGTTTTCAGGTCGAAGAATCCCTTTTCCACCAGTATATCCACAATACCCTGCATTTCTTGCTCGTTGATGTCTTTTCCCGCCTTATTGGTGAAGAGCAGGCATTGCTCTTCATCCCATTTCAGGTAATATCCGTTTTCTTTGTGTATCTTGCACAGCAGCTTCATAATTGCTGCTGTGCTTTTCAATCCGAATTTAGCTTCTGCCAATTCTATCGGTACTTCGTCCATGAAGCTTACTTTGAACGGGAAATATAGCATTCCCCCATACGTCATTGCCATTTCTTCTAATTTTTAGTTTTTAATTTTTCACTTTTCGTTCTCAATTAATCGGTCTCCATTCCAGGAAGTTTTCCATTTGGAAGCTTCTCCATGCTTGCAGTTCCACGTCCCAGTAGACGATGGTGCTTGTCACTTTGGTGATGTCATACTCTCTTTGGAAGCTTGTTTCGTAGAACCGAAGGGTTGCCTTTACCAGTTTGAATGTCCCGTCCTGTTTGTGATAGGCTATGAGCGCGTAGCCGTATTGCATGTGGTCGATAAGACTTTCGATTCTTTCTGCCATCCAAGAGGCACACGTTTCCGTGTACCCCTTTTCAAGCATGATACGTATTTTCCATAGATTTTTGAGTGCTTCGTGAAGTGAAGCGGGCTTTTTCATTTTCTTCATTTTGTTCAATTTGAGTTAATAAATTTGTTGTTTATTCAGCAGATAATCAGGTATAAAAAGAAAGATGCCTTCTTCTTGAGGAAGCGGCATCTTTTCAGTTGTGGCTTGATCTTTGCTAAAGTGGCGGCAAAGATAAAGCCTTTTCATGATAAGTTGATCGTCGTTAATTATTGGCTGTGTTTTGTTATTATTTATTCTTTTTATTCTTTGGTTTCTTACGGAGGTATTCTTTCCAAATTTCGGTAAAGTCATCCTTTATTGTATTGAATGATAAAGGTTTTCCGCTTTTTGTGACGAATATCTTCCGTTCGGTAATGAAACGCTCTAACGTAGCTAGTCCGGCTTTCGGATCCACTCCCATGTCTCCTTTCAGGAACATATCCAGAAGGAGTGTTTCCAAGCGTTCTCGCTCTTGATAAATACCTGGTATATCTGCTCCACGTTTAGGACCTCTCTTTTTCTTAATATCTTGTTTTAAAGTTAGTTCACTATTATTCCTGTTCACGTTTGCAGTTTTTTTTATCCTGCTTTTTATAACTATTCTTATTCATATTCGTATATTTTTTAAGCTAAATAATTAGCGACGAAAAAAAATCACGAATGGCGAAAATACTCTTTTGCGTAGTAATGAGCAAGGATTGGATGCAAATTGTTGAGGAAAGGAGATTCTTTTTTGAATACAACTAGTTTTATATCAGTGAGTTATCGTTGATTTTGGAGGCGTTTTTTAAACGTTCGTTTAATGGACGCAAAGATAAGGCAGTTTTTTGAATCTCCCAAAATGTTTAATAAAAATATTTCTATGATTGCACCTTTTATACTATAATGCATTGTATATTAGAATATTGCATCCTAACATTTCTATCTTTAATTTCCGCTCCTTTTTAACTTTTACGCCTCTTTTATTTTTCTGAAAACTTGACGCCCAAAAAACGAACGTTTATTGAACGCTTTTTGCTTGTAACTCGTTCGTTTATACGGTTTTATATACATTTATTTGTCGATACGGTTTGAAAGAGCAAAATGTCTCGATCGAGCCGCGAAGCGTACCCAAAACTGACTTCCACTTATCTATTAAACTTCATCAAGTGCTTGAAAATCAAAAATATTGGTTCGCAGCTCGTACACTAAGTAAACAGGAGTTTGCTGTAAAGAAGCGTATTGAGAAGTTGAATTTGGAGGAGCAAATGGATGTAGAATGCTATCTTCCCACCCGTACTGTGGTTACACAACTAAAATATCGTCGGAAGCGTAGTGTTGTTCCAGTTGCTCGTGGTCTTATCTTTATTCATGCCACCAAACAGTCTGCCTGTGATATCCCTAATGTTTATGGTGTTCAAGTTTTCTATATGAAGGATCTTTCCACGCATTCCATGCTGGTAGTTCCTGATAAGCAAATGCAGGATTTCATGTTTGTGATGGATTTGAGCCCTGATGGTGTTTGCTTCGACAACGAGCCTCTCACTATTGGCAAAAAGGTTATGGTCGTCAAAGGGGAATTTAGTGGCATTGAAGGTGAAATTGCTACGGAAGCCAATAAAACATACGTTGTTATTCGTATTACAGGTGTTTTGGTGGCGAGCATCAAAGTTCCAAAATCCTATCTGAAGATAATCAAAGCTTAAAATATTTTTGTTTTTTGTTGTCATCCTGAGCTTGTCGAAGGATCTCTTCTCTCTTATTTCATATTTGCAAATTATAAAACTCAATAAGATGAATTCTCTACTTTCTCGTGCTCTTGAGCTTCAACAAGCAGCTCACGATCTTATGTATCTGAATGTGGATGCTGGACCCATTTATTCTGATGATTTTTGTCGGCTGAATAAAGACGTTCTTGTTAAATCAGATTCTCTATTCTCAGCAAAAGGTTCTGATATTGAAGAAGAAGCCAATCTGTGTTTGGCTCTTTTGATGGGGTATAATGCTACTATTTATGATAATGGGGATAAGGGGCAAAAAAAACAGGCTGTTTTAGATCGCATCTTTAATATTTTGGAGCAACTTCCAGCTTCTTTGTTAAAAATCCGTTTGCTGACTTATTGTTATGGAGAGGTTTATGAGGAATATCTGTTTCAGGAGGCTCATTCAATTATTAATAGTTGGGATAAGGCGATTTTGACTACTGAACAAGTAGAGATTGTTGAAGAACTGAAGAACTTTAAAGATAATCCATATCCCTTTGAAGAAATAGAGGAGGGAACTCTATGATATTTTAATTTTCTATGAACATCTTTTATCCAAGTGTGGGGTGAAAGTCCCTCTGCTTACTATGTTAATTAGAGGTGTTTATAAATCCATGGTTTGTATGACGAGAATATCGGAAAGCAATAAACGAATAGCTAAAAATACATTGATGTTGTATTTTCGCATGTTTATTACTATGGCTATTTCTTTATATACAAGCCGGATAGTACTGAATGCTTTAGGTGTAAATGATTTTGGGATATACAATATTGTCGGTGGTATTGTTGCTTGCTTTGCATTCATAAATTCTGCGTTAACGTCTTCTTCTACTAGATATATTTCGGTTGTTATAGCAATAGGTGACTTTTGTGAACGAAAAAAAGTATTTAGTGCAACATTTATTCTACATTTAGTATGTGCATTAATTATATTTCTTATACTTGAAACTATAGGCTTGTGGTTTGTTAATAATTATCTGGTAATACCTAATGATCGTATTTTTGCAGCAAATATCATATATCAGTTTTCTATATTTACGAGTGTAGTCACAATCATTACAGTGCCATACTCTGCTACAATTGTAGCTAATGAAAAAATGGAGGTCTTTGCCTATTTGGCTGTAGTTGATGTAGTGCTTAAATTGATTTTATCAATATCTATTTTTTATTATTCTAAGGATAAGCTGATATTGTATAGCTTTCTTATGATGCTGTCATCAGGATTGATTGCTGTATTGAATATTATATACTGCTATAAAAAGTTTGCTGAATGTCATAAACTATTTTTTAAAATAGAGACAACAACAATGCGGTCTATGTCTAAGTACATAGGCTGGAGTATGTATTCTAATCTAGCTCATATATCTTATTTGCAAGGAATTAATATACTGTTGAATTTATTTTTTGGTCCGGCAGTGAATGCTGCAAGAGCTCTGGCAGTTAATGTTCAAAGTGCGGTTATGGGATTTACCAACAATTTTCAGATGGCTCTAAATCCACAGATAATAAAGAATTATGCAGATGGTTCTACAGAGGTGCTATTAAAATTGGTATATCGAAGTGTTCGTTTCTCATTCTATTTATTATCTGTATTAATAATACCTATATTACTATCTGTCGATGTATTACTAAAGAGTTGGTTAGGTATTGTTCCGACCTATACATGTGTGTTCTGTCGGTTAATTTTGATTGCAAGTTTTGTAAATGCCTTTAGTAATCCTTTAATGACTTTAATTCAAGCTAATGGAAAGTTAAAGATAAATAGTCTTTATACCGGGAATTGTTTGCTATTGATACTTCCGGTATCTTATCTTTTTTTAAAACTAGGGTATGAACCTCCAATTGTTTTTGTTATCAATGTGTTCTTTTACATATTAGCGTTTATTATCAGACTATATATTGTGAAAGGCTTTATGGATTTTGCAGTGAAAAACTTTGTATGGGTCTGTTTGGTGAAACCATTTGGAGTTATCCTTCTTCCTCTTATTCTATCAATCACTTTTAATTCAATAGTACCTAGGACACTTTTAGCGATGATTATTTATGATATGGCAGTCTTTCTTCTGGTTTTAATTTTTATATATTTGTTTGGCTTGGAGAACGGAGAGAAAGATTTTTTAAAAAATAAAGTTATATGTTATTTGCATAGAAAATGGGAAAAGTGAAAATTTTAATTTCGGTTTATGCCGGTATTACTAATAAAGGAACAGAAGCCCTTTTAAGAGGAACTGGTAAAATTTTGTACGATAAGTTTGGGGATAATATAGAACTAAGTATGTCTTCTATTCAGCCTCATATAGATAAAACTAAAGAACTTCCATATTATCAATATTATTATTTGAGAGATTTAAGTAGTCTTCCTAAAATAGGGCTAATTATCAGATGTTTATTGAAAGGTCTTAAAATATTGAGATTGGAGGATCTATCCTTTACACTTAATTATTCTCCACTATATAGAGCAGTGAAAAAACAGGATATCTTTATTGAGATGGGTGCAGATAATTATGATGTGGAATATGGTAGAGGTTATTTGAGCCTATATAAAATCCATGATTGGATAAGACGCCATTCTAAAGTCAAAATGTTACTTTATAATTGTTCTCTTAATAAAGAATCTGTAACAACTGATTTTATAAGGGAAATAGAGCGGTTTGACCTTATGACAATCAGGGAAACAGAAACTTTGAGCAATTTGTCGCAACTTTATGCGGGTGATAAAGCCTTTTATTGTCCTGATCCAGCATTTATAATGGAGTCGAAGAAAACTGAACTTCCTTCTATTTTAATAAAAAGAGACTGTGTAGGGATAAATTTGAGTAATCTGATAGTACGTAATGTGTATGCTCCAAACGCTAAGGAGATTGCACTAGCCAATTATTATTATTTAATTGATACTATCTTGGCAAAAACAGAAATGGGGATTCTTTTGTTGCCACATGTTATGAAAAATGCAGATTTATCAGTTCTGAAAGTTTTATATGAAAAATATGTAGATAATGATCGGGTTTATTTGCTGGATAATGAAGATTTATCTGCTCCTGAAATAAAATATATAATCTCCCATCTTAAATTTTTAGTAACGGCTCGTACTCATGCATCAATTGCTGCTTACTCAACATATATTCCGACTCTCGTTTTGGGGTATTCAGTAAAATCAAAAGGTATTGCAAAAGATTTATTTGGGGAAGTAGAAAAATATGTTATTTCAATAAAGAACTTGCAGAACAAAACAGATCTTTGGAAATGTTTTGAATGGATTATGCAACATGAAGATGAAATTAGAAACCAACTTAAAAAGGTAGTTCCTCAGTATATCGAACAGTCGAAAAAGATAGGTAATCTAGTTAAACAACTTATGAAATAGATGTTACACATATGAGTTCTATACGTTTTTGTCTTATATTAATGTTTATCTTATTCTGTTCTGTTAGTTGTAATAATACAGGTAAGAAGGTTATTGCAGGAGCTTATAATAGAAAATGTTCAGTTTTTAAGTCTATACCTCCAATAGTTGAGGGAAAAAAAGAAATTATATTCTTGGGACATTCTTTAATTAATGAGTTCTTAATCAATGAGTATTTAAGCCCCGGAGATTCTTTGAGACTTATTAATATGGGGATAGGTGGAGACGATACTCGTGGAGTGTATTATCGTCGGCATATCGCATTTGATCGGAAGCCTAAGGCTATTTTTATGGAAGTAGGAATTAATGATCTTCATAATTCTGAGCCTAATGATACAATATTGTATTACTATAACTTGATATTGAGAGATGCACGGGATATGGGAATTAAAGTTTATCTATCGAATATATTTCCAAGTAAGCTCTCTTTATCTAATGATATTAAATATATAAATAATAAATTGAAGGAAATGTGTTTGCTATATAATCATCAATATATTGATGTCTATTCAGTCTTTCAATATGATGATTCATTAGATCCTGTTTATGATTGTGGTGACCATGTACATCTTTCTGGCAGGGGGTATATAAAATGGGCGGAAATTATAAAGCCATATTTATGAATATTCTGAAATCTATTTATTACAGTTTAAAAAATAAAGCCTATATAAGAATTTATAGGCATACGAGATTTGTTTTGAGAAGTGGAGCCTCGTATAAATTTGTAGGAAAAGTTGAGGTCGGAAAAGTTTGGTCAGGATGGGGATTCTCACAACCTACTACTTTTTTAGTCAAATCAAATGGGAGAGTTGAAATAACAGATTTTGCAGCGCATTCTGGTTCTACAATAGTTGTAATGGAATATGCTGTTCTAAAAATTAAATCCGGTTTTATTAATCGAAATACGACTATTGTATGCTCCAAAGAAATTACTATTGGTGAAAATATCACCATTGCTCAAAATGTAATTATTCGAGATTCAGATATTCATCATTTGATTGTTGATGGAAAAGAATTAGAGAATGCAAAACCTATTTGTATAGGTAACAATGTATGGATAGGAACAGGAGCAATCATTCTAAAAGGAGTTACTATTGGAGACAATGCTGTAATAGCAGCCGGTGCTGTTGTGACAAAAGATGTGCCTGCAAATACACTTTTTGCGGGGAATCCTGCTGAAATGAAAAAAACTAATGTGCAATGGTGCAGATGAATGTTCGTTCAATTTCTCATAATGATTGTACGGGATGCTATGCGTGCCAAAACATTTGTCCTCAAAATTGTATAATATTAAAAGAAGATGACAAAGGATTCTCTTATCCAATTATTGAGGAAGATAAATGTATTAATTGTGGTTTATGTTATCGAATTTGTCCAACAGTTAGGCCATATAGTTTTGAAAAGGATTATAAAGTACAATCATATTCCCTTAATGCTTCTTATGATATCTGTCTTAAATCATCCTCTGGTGGCGTTTTTTCAGTATTTGCTAATTATATTATAAGTAGAGGTGGCGTTGTTTTTGGAGCTAAGTCTAACGGACTAGAGCATGTATGGCATGATGAAGCTTCGTGCCTTGAAGAACTTGATGCATTGAGACGATCAAAATATTTTCAGAGTGATATTGGCTTTACTTTTCGGAAAATAGAAAAAATCCTTCATAATAATCAGTTGGTACTTTTTGTAGGTACTCCCTGCCAAGTTGCAGGTTTGAAAAACTTTCTTCGTAAAGAATATGCAAATCTTATTACTTGCGATTTGATATGTCATGGGATTCCTTCAAAGATGGTTTTTCGGAGGTTTATTAAAGAGGTAGAAGAGCTGAAGAAAAAACGAATTGTTGCTTATTATAGGGATTCTTCTCAATGGGCTCCTGTCATATTTACTACGAAATATGCAGATGGTGAAATAGACACATTGTCTTATGATAAAGACTGGTTTAACCAGTTGTTTCATTCTAACCTTATACAACGTCCATCGTGTCGTCATTGTCAATTCTGCAAAATTCCAAGAGTAGGGGAATTTACTTTAGGTGATGATTGGGCTTATTATAATAAGAATATAGGTAATACTGAGAGGTTAAAATATGGTCGCTCCTATTTATTGCTGAATAATAAAAAGGCAGACATTTTTTTTGAAGAGGTTAAAGCTGATTTTGTTGACATAAAAAATGCGGGTTATATCAGAGGAGGACATATTACTGTTCGGCCCAAGAAAAATCTATTAACTCCATATTTTTATGCTGATGCTAAAAAAAACGATATAACGAAAATCATGTGGAAATATACAACAAGGCAATCTATTCCTTTGAAAGTTCTTTTATTTCTTATTTATATGCCGAATCGAATTATTTCGATAATCAATGCTGTTTTGAGAAAATTGATATATTGTACGAAGAAACTATTGTAAACTAATATATTCAACTTATTATTTTATGAAAATTGGACTATTAGCATATCATGCAGCATGCAATTTTGGTGCAAATCTACAGTTATTGTCTACTGTAGAATATTTAAAAAAAGAATTTGAATCTGTCCTAGTTATAAATTGGGTGCCTATAGATTTAGAAGAATATTATAGAGACGTGACTCCAAAATGCCAATATAAGATGCATTTGCAGTTTCAAAAAGAGTATTATCATTTGACTTCTCTTTGCAGAACAGCAGAGGATGTAGCAAATGTTATAATGATGGAAGGTATACAGGCTGTAATTATTGGAAGTGATGCAGTTGCTCAATGTCATCCTTTTATTTCTAGGATTTCATTTCCGACACTCACATTGTTTTCTGTAAATAAGTTGACAGAAGATAGGAAATTCCCCAATCCTTTTTGGGGAACATTTAATGATTATTTAAAGAAACCAATTCCTATAGCTGTTATATCAGCGTCATCTCAAGACACAGCCTTCAATTTGATTGGTGAGAAAACCCGAAAAAAAATATCCGGTGCTATTGAATCTTATAAATATGTTTCAGTAAGAGATGTATGGACACAAAAGATGTTTAGTTCTTTGACCCGAAATGCTATTAATCCTCCTATTACTCCAGATCCTGTTTTTGGATTTAATCATAATGTGTGTATGAATATCAGTTTAGATAAAGATTTTATTATTCGGAAATTCGATTTACCGGAAGATTATTTACTATTTAGTTTTCATGATTCACGTACAGTATCTATCGGCTGGTTAGAGCATATAGAAAAATTGGCAGCCGAGAAGGGTTTGTGCTGTGTGGCGATGCCTTTTACAAACGGATTAAAATTTGAGAATAAACTCAAAAAGAAAATAGATCTTCCTTTATCTCCGTTAGAATGGTATTATTTGATTAAATACTCAAAAGGATATATTGGTCATAATATGCATCCGATTGTAATCGCTCTTCATAATGCTGTACCGTTTTTTAGTTTTGATAATTATGGAACACGGTACGTGCGTGGTGGATTGCTATCTAATGAAAAAACAAGTAAGATATACCATATACTGTCTGAAGCTGATTATATGGAAAATCGAAGTTCATGTATCAATCGTTTATCTACCCCACCTGTTCCGGATTATGTCATGCAGAAAATACTAGATTTCGATGTGGAGAAAGCAAAGAAATTTGCGGATACATATTATCAAAAATATAGGTTTATGATGCGCGATATGTGTAGTTCGCTAAAATTGGCGTTGGATTAATATGGATAATTCTCTAAATATCAGTCTATAAAATTGGATGACTACCCCATATGAAATACTAAATCATTAAATATTTAATATAAAAAGATGAAAGCTTGTTTTATGGGCTTGGGGTATATTGGCTTACCCACAGCTATTATTGCTGCTAAACATGGTATTCAAGTAACCGGAGTTGACATTAATCCTAAGGTGGTCGCAATGACCAATCAAGGTCAATTGCACATTATTGAACCAGGTATGCAGGAACTTCTTCAAGAAGTTATTTCTTTCAGTCAACTGAAAGCTTCTACCACTCCTGAAATAAGCGATGCTTATTTTATGGTTGTTCCTACTCCTTTCAAAGGGAATCATGAACCTGATATATCTTATGTGGAAGCTGCAACTCGTGCCGTTATTCCTTTGCTGAAAGAAGGTGATTTGTACGTTATAGAGTCTACATCCCCAGTAGGCACTACTGATAAGATGGCAGAATTGATTTTTGATTTACGTCCGGAATTGAAAGACAATATTTTTATAGCTTATTGCCCTGAGCGTGTTCTTCCCGGTAATGTCATTTATGAGCTTGTTCATAATGACCGTGTAATCGGTGGAATGAATGACGCTTCAACAGATAAGGCTATTGAATTTTATAGTCGTTTTGTAAAGGGAAGGCTTCATCGTACCAATTGTAAGACGGCTGAGATGTGCAAACTGACAGAGAATTCTTCGCGTGACGTACAGATAGCCTTTGCAAACGAATTATCTCTGATTTGTGACAAGGCCGGTATCAATATTTGGGAACTGATAAGTTTAGCCAACAAGCATCCACGTGTGAATATCCTTCAGCCGGGATGTGGTGTAGGTGGACATTGCATAGCTGTAGATCCTTACTTTATTACGGCAAATTTTCCGATGGAGTCTAAGATTATCTCCACAGCTCGTGAAATTAATAACTATAAAGCCTTCTGGTGTGTGGAGAAAGTCCAGAATGCTATGCTCAAGTTTGAGTTGGAGCACCATCGCCAACCTGCAATTGCCATGATGGGACTTGCTTTTAAACCAGATATTGATGATTTGCGTGAGGCTCCTGCCAAATACATTACTACTAAAGTAATGCAAAGTTGCAATAATGCAGATATTCTGGTTGTAGAACCCAATGTTCAGGAGCATAATGTCTTTAAGCTTACAGACTATAAGGAAGCTTATGCAAAGGCTGACATTGTAGTATTCCTGGTGGCTCATACTCCTTTTAAGTCTCTTCCTTATGATGACGGGAAAGTCATTCTTGACTTCTGTGGCATCTACAAGAAATAATCAATTAGTTTTATAACATGAGAAAAATAATGCTGGTCTTCGGGACACGTCCCG
Source organism: Bacteroides sp. GD17 (assembly GCF_038448625.1). NCBI lineage: Bacteria > Pseudomonadati > Bacteroidota > Bacteroidia > Bacteroidales > Bacteroidaceae > Bacteroides > Bacteroides sp. GD17. Next base: position 104,552 of record NZ_JBCEZS010000007.1, on the reverse strand, counting down.
AGGCCATAAAGATGGCTCCTCTGGTGAAAGAATTTCAGAAGTATCCGGAGAAGTTCGAGACCATAGTATGCGTTACTGGTCAACATCGTGAAATGCTTGACCAAGTATTGCATCTCTTTGAGATCACTCCCGATTATGATTTGAATATCATGAAGCAGGGACAAGATTTGTATGATGTAACTGCTCGTGTTTTGACCGGTATGCGTGAAGTCTTGAAAGAGGCACGTCCAGATATTGTTTTGGTTCATGGTGATACCACAACCTCTACTGCAGCGGCTTTGGCTGCTTTCTATCAGCAGATTCCAGTGGGACATGTGGAAGCTGGTCTTCGTACTCATAATATTTATAATCCTTGGCCTGAGGAAATGAACCGCCAGATAACCAGTCGTATTGCTACTTTTAATTTTGCTCCAACTCCCCTTAGTCGCGAGAATCTTCTTCAAGAAAACATTGATGAAGCCAAAATTACAGTTACAGGGAATACGGTGATTGATGCACTTTTTTGGGTAGTGAATAAGATAAAGAATGATATTGCTTTGAATAATGTGCTGAAAGATACATTTCTTAAAGCAGGATATGATATTGAACGTTTGTCAGACGGTAAAAAGTTGGTTCTTATTACAGGGCACCGCCGTGAAAACTTTGGCGAAGGTTTTATCTACATGTGTTCTGCTGTCAAATATTTGACAGAGAAATATCCGAATGTAGATTTTGTTTTTCCAATGCATCTCAATCCTAACGTACGTAAGCCTATTTATGACGTATTTGGAGAGAATCTTAAAGGACTGAGAAATATCTTCTTTGTTGAACCTCTTGAGTATCTGTGCTTTGTATGTTTGATGGAGAAATCATCAATTATACTTACCGATAGCGGTGGCATTCAAGAGGAGGCGCCTGGATTGGGAAAACCTGTACTTGTGATGCGCAATACCACAGAAAGACCAGAAGCATTGAGTGCAGGTACTGTAAAACTTGTAGGCACAGATTATGATAAGATTGTAGACGAAGTAAGCCTATTGCTTGACGATGCGGTTGTTTACGAGAGGATGAGTAAGGCTATAAATCCTTATGGAGATGGTTTAGCTTGTAGAAGAATTGTAAATGCGTTGAATTGAATCATTTGAAACAAATGAGATCATGTTTTTGGGGGATGGATTACATTCGTGTGAAACTAAGATATATTTAATCCACTAATATCTAATGCTATATTTTCTATTTGCGATTATCTGTTTTACTTCTTTTTGTGAGATCTTTGATAAACGTTTTGGGAATTTTACTCATAAATCATATTTTGTATTCTTTCTTATTTTATTTGCTCTAGCTACCTTACGATGGGAACGAGGGACTGACTGGGAGGCATATTATGATTACTTTTCTTCTATTCAAAAATTGGATTTCTCTAATAATTTTGAGTGGGGATTTGTACTATTAAACTATATTGTCCATGTAATATTTGAGAATTATACAGCTTTATTATGCATACAAGCTTTGATTTTTTATTTGTGTATAAGTAAAATAATAAAAAAATATTCTGTTTATCCATTATTTAGTCTACTATGTTTTTTTGCAGTAACAAAAGGGGGGATTTTTTTTATTCGTCAACATATTGCGATGGCTATACTTATGTATGCAGTAAAATATATAATTTCATCTGAAAATAAAAAATTTATACTTTTTCTTGTTTTAGCATTTTGCGTGCATAGAACAGCAATTTTCTTTTTACCAGTTGTTTTTCTTTGGAAAGTGAAAGTCAATTTCCGATATTATATATTGGGCTTGGCAATAATTATTGTTTTCTCGTTTATGTTAGAAACTTTATTATCTTCATTTTTTGGTAATATTGGGGGATTAATAGGTTATAAGATTAATAATTATATAAATTTAACTTCTTCGGGGGAAGACTACGGTGTAGAATTATCACATCAAGTTATTTTGATAAGAGGAATAATAAAAAGAACCGTAATCATTTTTTTATATTTTTTCTACATGTGCCCTGTCTTGGACAAAAATCCTTTGGTGAGAGGATTTTTTAATGTGTATATGTATGGCGTTTTTTTATATATATTATTGGCTCCTTTATCGGAGCAGCTAGCTAGAGTTTGTTTGTATTTTGATTTATTTGATATCTTTCTATTTGCATATTTACTCTATTTTCAAAAAAATGTAAAAAATAAATTAATAATTTTCTTTTTCGTTACATTTGTTTCTTTAGGACGCTTATATAGCGGTATTGAAATTAGAAAAGAGCTTTATATTCCATATAAATCAATTTTTAATAAAGAACTTCCTGTAGAGGCATATTAAAATATTTATGAAGTTATTGTTTATAACAAGAGTGGACCCTTTTCAGATAGGAGGAGGGGCATTTGCTACTAGAGCATATTTAGATGCTTTTATTGATTTGTCAAGCCATGTGACTCTAATGTTGGCTGATTGTTGTAAAATACCAAAATCATATAAGGATAATATTAGTTTCGTTAAAGTTCCTGATAGATCTTATTTGAATAAGATATTTTTCCCTTTTACTGGACATTTACATCGTTTTTCTTCTTTCTTTGCCGATTATTGGCATTCGTTACCTTTGGGGACATTTGATACGGTAGTTTTGAATGGGGGGATTTTAGGGGATATAGCGGAATTTCTACATGATAAAGGCGTTCGTATTATAACTCTTCATCATAATGTAGAAAGACATTTTCATCTTGATTCTAAAACAATTGAATCCTTGTATGGTATTTCTGCTTTTTATATAAATAAAAATGAAAAAAAAGCGTTGCTAAATAGTTCTTTAAATTTGACAATAAGCGAAGATGATCAACGTGAATTTAGGAAAATATATGATTTATCGGATTCTGTAAAAATAGAGTATATTGGATGCTTTGAATATAGAGGAAAGGAACTTATTTCTATACCATCAGTTTCACGTGCAAAAAAAATTGTTATAACAGGGAGTTTATGTGATTACCAAACAAAAGATGGCATTATTTATTTTTTATGCGAATTATATCCATTGGTAATTCGTAATTTTCCTGAGTATAATATTATTATAGCTGGACGTAATCCAAGTAATAAGATAAAAAAAATATGTAGAGAAATGGCAGGCGTAGAATTAGTGGAAAATCCGTCGGATATGAATTGTATTATTCAACAAGCACAACTTTATATTTGTCCAACAAGACTTGGAGGAGGATTGAAATTAAGGGTTATGGACGCATTGAGGAATGGGGTTCCTGTGATAGTACATAGTGTTTCAGCAAAAGGATATAATCTGTTTTTGGGAAAGAACTATTTTAAAGTATATTCTTCTGAAAAGGATTTTTTATTGGCTTTGAAGGATTTGCTGGATACTTCAGTTAAACCCTTAACTGTTTGTAGAGATTATTTAAACGTTTTCTCGTTTGAAGCGGGTAAGAAGAGGGTACAAAAACTGTTGCAATTATGAATTTGTATTTATTTCCCGAATGTGCAAGACTAAATAGCGGGTATGGAATAGCTGTTGATTTTGCATATAAAATGCTCCTTCCAAATGAAGATGATTTAGTGGTTTGGTACACAAATCAGAATGACATTCCATATTTTCATTCTTCTGATATTATCATAAAGAAGCCTTCATATAAATCTTTAAAACGTTTTCTAAATTTATGTTTTAAGAGACCTAGCCTTGAAATAAAAAAAGAACAGTTACTTTTTTTAAGGAGTTTTGAATTTGATGTGATATATTGTGATGAAGTGATATTTTATAGAGCTATTCGAGAACTTTTTCCTGATAAATATATAAAAGTCCGATTTCATAATTGTTATGCTAGAATTAGAGATAGGAAGCGTTTGTTAAATTTAAAATCTGATTGGAAATTCAATGTAAATTTGAATTGTTTTTATAAATTAGAGAGTGAAATTTTTAAAGATGACAATGCGGAAAAAATTTTCTTATCAGAAGAAGATCGTACTTTTTATTCATTAATGACGGGTAGAAAGGATGCTGTTGTATGGGCATTCATGCCTAATATGAATATAGCATATGCTAATCGGGGATCTATACTTTATAAAAAGAAAATAGTATGGTATGGAGGAGTTAGTACTCATAAAAAAGCTTCATTACGATACTTTATAAAAGAAATCTTTTATAGAATCCACAAGAGGAGGTTGGATATTGAGTTTCATTTATGGGGAAAAGGAACATCGGAATTTGATGATCCCTCTATGCATATTTATGGTCATGGGTATTATATAGGGACAGATATACCATTATCAGGTGAAGCTTTATATATTAATCCGGATATTTTAGGGGGAGGTGTAAAACTTAAGCTAATATCGTATATAGAGGCTGGTGTTCCCTTCCTTAGTACGCCTTTTGGATTTGAGGGATATTCTTACGATTTGGTCGATAACAAATATTGTTATGTTGCAGAATTCGAGAAATGGGAAAATATAATATTATCTTTACTTTAATCTATAGTTATGAAACAGATTATTCAAGATATTAAATCAGGTCAAACCATATTAGAAGAAGTTCCGGTTCCCCAAGTCAAATTTGGTTCTGTATTAATCCGAACAACATGTACTTTGGTTTCTTTAGGAACAGAACGCATGTTGGTTGAATTTGGAAAAGCAAACCTGATAGACAAGGCTCGGCAACAGCCGGATAAAGTAAAGCAGGTACTTGACAAGATAAAAACAGATGGCTTGCAGCCTACACTTGCAGCTGTATTTAATAAGTTGGGACAACCTTTGCCTTTGGGGTACTGTAATGTGGGAAGGGTGGTTGCAGTTGGTAAGGGAGTTACTGACCTTGTAGTAGGCGACCGTGTTGCTTCGAATGGGAATCATGCTGAATTTGTATGTATTCCTAAGAATTTAGTAGCCAAGATACCCGATAATGTATCGGATGAGGAAGCTTCATTCACTGTGATAGGTTCTATAGGTTTGCAGGGTATCCGCTTGCTTAATCCACAGTTAGGAGAAACTATTGTTGTAATTGGTTTGGGATTGATTGGTTTGGTTGCTGCGGAACTGTTGAAAGCCAACGGTTGTCGGGTAATAGGTGTGGATTATGATAGGCAGAAAGTTGATCTAGCAAAACAAAAAGGGATTATAGCCATCAATCCGAGAGAAGGTGTAGATTCGGTCAAGTTTGTAGAAGGGTTGACTGAATCCATCGGGGCTGACGGGGTACTGATCACAGCTTCTACCAAGAGTAATGATGTAATTCATCAGGCTTGCGAAATGTCAAGAAAACGAGGACGTATTGTTCTCGTAGGTGTTATTGGGCTGGATATGCGTAGGGATGATTTCTATAAAAAGGAATTGTCTTTTCAGGTTTCTTGTTCGTATGGTCCGGGGCGTTATGATGAGAATTATGAGAATAAGGGTCAGGATTATCCATTGCCTTTTGTCCGTTGGACGGAGAAGCGCAACTTTGAGACCATTCTTCAGACCCTTTCATCGGGTGCATTGGATGTAAAGTCACTTATAACAGAAGAGGTTGTATTGGATGACTACTTGAAAATATATGGTGATATGCGTAAGCAAGGATCTATTGCTTCTATTCTAAAATTTCCTGCAGATTCGAGAGTGGAAACTGTAGTTGCTGTAAATGCCAATACTTTTAGCGGTTCGAATGGTCAGATAGGTATTATTGGTGCCGGTAATTTTACATCGGCAACAGTCCTTCCTGCCCTAATGAAAGCAAAGGCTTGCATAAAATATATAGCTAGTGCTCAAGGACTCTCTGCAAAAATATTGGCTAAGAAGGCGGGTGCTGCTAATGCAACTTCTGACTATAAAGAGATTCTGAAAGATGAATCTGTGGATATGGTCTTGATTACCACCCGACACAATCTACATGCTCCTATGGTTCTGGAAGCACTCAAAGCAGGAAAGCATGTATTTGTGGAAAAGCCGTTATGTCTGAATGAGCGGCAATTGGGTGAGATTATGGAGGCTTATGAAAATGCTCCTAAAGGAGTAACTTTGACTGTTGGATTCAATCGGCGCTTCTCTCCATTTGCTGTCAAGATGAAGCAGCTGATGGGGGAAGGTCCAAAGAATATAGTGGCAACCATGAATGCGGGATTTATTCCTACCGAGGTTTGGGTGCATGATCTGGAGGTTGGTGGAGGACGTATCATTGGAGAAGCCTGCCATTTCATTGATTTGTGTTCTTATCTGGCCAATAGTAGGGTCGTATCTGTATGTATGAATGCTTTTGGACAGAATCCGCAGGAGAATACAGATAATGCCAGCATATTGTTGCGTTATGAAAACGGTTCCAACGCTGTCATCAATTATTTCGCAAACGGCAGCAAGGCTTATTCCAAAGAACGTGTGGAAGTGTTTGCTCAGGAACGTATCTTGATATTGGACAATTGGAGAAAACTTACGGGTTATGGAATAAAAGGTTTTTCCTCCATGACTTCAAGAATGGATAAAGGACACAAACGCCAATTTGCATTGTTGAATGATCGTATCATGAATGGGGGCGAATCATTGATCCCCTTTGAGAGTATAATTAATACGACTAGGGCCTCATTTGCCTGTATTGAAAGTCTGAGAGAAAACAGATGGGTGGAAGTGGAATAATCACTTTTTATAGAACGATACGCTATCTTAAGCCGATTCAAATTCTATATAGGGGGAAACTGATTCTAAAACGTTTCCTTCCTGCCAAAATAATATGGAATGAATATCAGTTAGTCGCGAGTAATGATCTTTGTCTTGAAGATTCCATTCCTCTTGACAATTCTTATATCTGTTCCAGTGCTGTATTCTCTTTTTTGAATCTGTCCCATCCGTTCCCATTCGGGATAGATTGGAATTGGCTTGTCTATGGAAGACTATGGGCATACAATCTGAATTATTTTGAATATCTGAACCAAAGGAATTGTTCAAAAGAAGAGGGGATAGTATTGATAAATGATTTTTTGAATCAACTGCTTTCTTGCTCTGTTGGTCTGGAGTCTTATCCACTTTCTCTCAGATGTATCAACTGGATACGCTTCTTTATAAAACACAAACTGAAGGATAAAAGATATGATGTCATTCTATTTCAACAACTGGAGTTGCTGACGCATAAGTTGGAGTATCACCTTATGGGAAATCACTTGCTGGAGAATGGATTTGCCTTATTGTTCGGAGCTTATTATTTTGGTAGCAATGACTTCTACAAGCAAGCAAAACGGATATTGATTCCGGAATTGGAAGAGCAAACTTTAGTAGATGGTGCCAATTTTGAATTGAGTCCGATGTACCATTGCATAATGCTTTTTCGTGTGCTCGACTGTTATAATTTGGTGAAATGCAATCCTTCTTTTTCACGGGAACTTCTACCGATATTTGAAAAGCAATGCTGCAGAATGCTTGGGTGGCTTAGTGCAATAACTTTTAATAACGGTGATATCCCTTTATTCAATGATGCGGCATTCAAAATCGCTCCAACAACTGCAGCTCTTTTTGACTATGCCGACCGATTGGGATTGTCCTATAGGAAAACAACACTGAGAGATTCTGGATACCGAAAACTTGTAAATCTGAAGTTTGAGGCGGTTATTGATGTAGCGAAAGTTGGTCCTGACTATCAGCCGGGACATGCACATGCGGATACTTTCAATTTTGAGTTGCATGTGAACAATCGTTCGGTGATAGTTGATACGGGTACTTCCACTTACGAAGTGAATCAGATTCGTTTTTATGAGCGCTCTACAGCAGCTCATAATACAGTTGTTGTGGATAATTCCAATTCGAGTGAGGTGTGGGCCGGACATCGGGTTGGCAGAAGAGCGTTTGTTACAATTCTAGAGGAAACAGCAGACAGGCTGGTTGCTGTTCATGATGGATATTCTTCTAAAAAACTAAAACATATCCGTTCTTTTGAGATGAAAGACGGATGTTATAATATTTGCGATACCATTGCATCGGAAGCCGTGGCTTATCTGCACTTTCATCCATCTGAAAAGATAAAATTGGAGAAAGCAGAAATTATCGGTTCTGATTACCATGTAAAATTTATAGGGGCAGATTCAATAGAACTGTTTGATACTTATTATGCTCCAGAATTCAACAAAAGAGTACCTTCCGTCGGGGTAAAAATATACTTTAAAAACAAGTTGCAAACAATATTCGGATGAGACTGCTATTTTTATCCTTCTATTTTGAACCGGATCTTTGTGCCGGTTCTTTCAGAAATACGCCTTTGTTTCAGGAAATAAGAAGTCGGTTGGGAGTGAATGACTTTGTCCATGTAATCACCACTCAGCCCAACCGTTATAAAACATTCAAGATTTCCGGTCAGGCAGAGGAATATGGAGAGAATTATGTGATTGATAGAATTGCAATACCGGAGCATAAAGGTGGTATGCTGGATCAGGCAAGGTCTTTTTTCGTTTATTATCGTGAAGCGATGAAGAGGGTAAAGCATGAGGATTTCGATTTGGTATATGCCTCTTCCTCCCGGCTTTTCACTGCCTTCTTGGGAAAACAGATTGCCTCTTCAAAAAATTGTCCTCTTTATTTGGACATTCGTGATATTTTCGTAGATACAATGAAGGATATACTTAAAAATAGGAAAATTCTTCAGGTTCCGGTTATTACATTTGCCAAGATGATAGAAAAATATACATTTTCTAATGCCACTCATATCAATCTGGTGTCGGAAGGGTTTAAAGAATATTTTGGTAAGTACAGACGCCCGGTTTATACTTATTTTACAAATGGGATAGATGATGTCTTTTTGACGGCGGAAACTGATGGAGGTGAAAGGGAACAACGTCCTAGGATAATCACTTATGCCGGGAATATGGGTAGCGGGCAAGGATTGGAAAAGGTGATTCCTCAAGCTGCCAAACAACTGGGAAATAATTATTTGTTTCGTTTGATTGGAGACGGAGGGACTAAACAACTCTTGAAGCTAAAACTGGAAGAGTTGCAAGTCACGAATGTGGAGTTGCTGAGTCCGATATCCAGAAAAGAACTTCTTGAATATTATAAGCAGTCTACATTCTTATTCTTACATTTGAATGATTTGGATGCTTTTAGGAAAGTATTACCTTCGAAGCTGTTTGAATATGGAGCATTCAATAAACCTATTATAGCGGGTGTCGGTGGCTATGCTGCACAATTTGTTAAAGACAATCTGTCTAATTATATTCTTTTTAAACCTACAGATGTAGATGATTTTGTGAGTCAAATGAAAGATTATAAATTATCTTTTGAAGAAAGAGTTAGTTTTAAGAAGAAATATTCAAGAGAGAATATAATTAGAGAAATGGCTGACAGTATATTGAATATTTGTAAATCCAATTATCTTTTTCCATGAATATATTTGTTACTGGAATCCATGGTTTTGTTGGTTCCAATCTTGTTGTAGCCTTGAAGAAGTATCACCGTCTTTACGGTTTGGATATTGTTGCACCCCAAAAGGTAGGTGTGATAAAGACTTTCTCTTGGAAAGATATTGACCCCACTTCTTTTCCGCTGCAGAATCTTCCTAAGTTTGATGCTATTATTCATTTGGCAGGAAAAGCTCATGATACGAAGAACCAGTCTGCTGCTCAGGTTTATTTTGATATTAATACTGGGTTGACTCAGAAGATATTTGATTTCTTTTTGGAATCTTCTGCGAAGAAGTTTATTTTCTTTAGTTCTGTGAAGGCAGCTGCGGATAGTGTAGTGGGGGATATATTGACGGAAGAGGTGATACCGACACCGGTTGGACCTTATGGAGAAAGTAAGATTGCTGCGGAAGATTATATAAAGGAACATTTTTTATTTCCTACCACCTCCCCCTGCGGGTACTCCTCCTTCCCGAAGGAGGAGAATGAGATACACTCGGATAAGCAGGTGTATATCTTGCGCCCTTGTATGATTCATGGTCCCGGAAATAAAGGGAATCTGAATTTGCTTTATAATGTGGTGAAGAAGGGTATTCCCTGGCCTTTGGGTGACTTTGAGAACAGGAGATCCTTTACTTCGATTGATAATCTTTGCTATGTGGTGGAGGGACTGCTGACGAAGGATGTTTCGAGTGGCATTTATCACATGGGTGATGATGAAGCTTTGTCTACGAATGAGTTGATAGCTTTGATGTGTGAGGTGTTGGGGCGTAAGCCGCATATCTGGAAGATGAATAAGCGTATGATGGAAGGTTGTGCCGGATTGGGCACCTTACTCCATTTGCCTTTGAATACGGAACGTTTGTGTAAGTTGACGGAAAACTATGTGGTGAGTAATGTGAAGATCAAGGCTGCTTTGGGAATTGAACGGATGCCTGTAAGGGCAGAAGATGGGATAAGGAAGACAATCGAGTCATTTACAATTTGACAATTTACAATGTACAATTTGCCGTGCGGATGAATAGGCATGGTATGTAAACTCTTTATTTGAATGTATTATTTGATCGTATTAGTTCTGCTATTTTTGGCAGAACTTTTTTATTTTAGGGTGGCTGATAGGTGTAATATCATTGATAAGCCTAATGAACGCAGTTCACATACACGAATAACTCTTCGGGGTGGGGGAATTATCTTTTATTTCGGAGCGTTGGCTTATTTTCTGACAAGTGGTTTTGAATATCCTTGGTTTATGTTGGCGTTAACTTTGGTAGCGTTCATCAGTTTTGTAGATGACATCCGATCTACTTCTCAGAAGTTACGGTTGCTGTTCCATTTCTCGGCTATGGCTTTGATGTTCTATCAATGGGGATTATTCTCTTTATCCTGGTGGTGGATAATCGTTGCATTAATAGTTTGTACGGGTATCATCAATGCTTATAATTTCATGGACGGGATCAATGGCATCACAGGTGGTTATTCTTTGGTTATTCTTGTTGCGCTGGCTTATATCAATAAAGAAATAGTTTCTTTTGTAGAAGAAGGCTTTATCTATACGGTTCTTTGTTCTGTCTTGGTATTCTGTTTCTTTAATTTCCGTAAGAAAGCGAAATGTTTTGCGGGTGATGTTGGTTCTGTTAGTATCGCTTTCATTCTTCTTTTCCTGATTGGTAAATTGATTATTCAGACTGAGGATTTCAGTTGGATTGTCCTATTGTCTGTTTATGGTGTTGACAGTGTTCTGACTATCATTCATCGGCTGCTGCTTCATGAGAATATCGGTTTACCTCATCGGAAGCATTTATATCAGATCATGGCGAATGAGTTGAAAGTTCCTCATGTGGTGGTATCATTAGTATATATGATAGTACAAGTCATCATAATTGTAGGGTATATAGGGTGTATGGCTTATGGTTATTGGTATCTGTCGGGTACTATTCTGCTACTTAGTCTTGTCTATGTTGGTTTCATGAAGAAATACTTTGTTTTGCATCAATCATCAATTCCACCTGTTTTTTTGTAGAATCTGATAAAAGTCCCTAGGGAATTTTCTGTTCCTTTATCATAAAACAGATAGAACCATTGTTTGGAAAAGGTGATGAAGAATAAAAACTTCATCACCTTTTTTTCTTTAACTTCCAACTTTTCTGTATATTTGCCCCAATTAGAGAGGTACTGAATGAATCTATTGAAAAAAATAATATATAGGGTGTTACCATGCCTGATGGCGCTTTTATGCCATCTCTTACCTGCTTTTCCTGAAGCGGGAGATCAGCACCCGGTATTATTAATCAGTTCCTATAATCCGGATGCCCGCCAAACCTCGGGCAATATCTCAGACTTTATGGAAGAATTCCAGCGGTTAGGGGGGAGAAATACGATTGCGTTGGAAAATATGAACTGCAAAAGTTTCTCCGAATCTCCGTTGTGGAAGCAGAGGATGGAGGAATTGTTGTCTAAGTATCAAGGCAGCAAAAGTCCGGCATTGATTGTCCTTATCGGACAAGAAGCATGGGCTGCCTATTTATCTCTGGATGATTCAGTACGAGGTAATACTCCTGCTCTGAGTGCATTGTCCAGCCGGAATGCCATCTTATTGCCGGATAGTACCGCTGACTTGAAAACATGGATGCCTGAATCCGTGGATTTCTTTACTGACTTTCCCAATTCGCCTATTAGGTCCGGTTTTGTATACGAATATGATGTAGCCGGTAATATTGACTTGATAAAGAAGCTGTTTCCTAAGACCGAAAATATAGCTTTTGTTTCGGATAATAGTTACGGAGGCGTCTCCATGCAAGCCTTTGTAGTGAAGGAGATGAAGAAGTTTCCTGAACTGAACCTGATTCTGCTGGATGGTCGTGTAAACACCATTTATACGATCAGTGACAAGTTGCATGAACTGCCCGAAAACACAGCGTTGCTGATGGGAACATGGCGTGTAGATATGAATGACGGTTACTTCATGCGAAATGCAACCTATGCTATGATGGAAGCCGCTCCTACATTGCCTACTTTCTCTCTTAGCTCTGTGGGCTTGGGCTATTGGGCGGTGGGAGGTATTGTACCCGCTTATCGTGCATTGGGCAAGGAGATGGCGAGGCAAGCTTTCTACTTGCTGACCGAACCGCAGGGAGAAGAACACATGGAAGTAATCCCCAATGAAACGATACTGGACGGGAAACTTGTAAAAGAAAAGAAGTTAGATATATCCGGCATTTCGCAACCTGTAAAATTGATTAATGTCACTCCGTCTTTCTACGAGCAGTATAAGTATCAGATATGGTCTGTGCTTGCCTTTCTGTTGATTCTGCTGGTAGGTCTGCTCCTTTCCCTTTACTTCTATTATCATACAAAGAAACTGAAGGATGAGCTGGAAGTCTCCGAAGCTGCATTGCGTGAAGCTAAGGATCGGGCAGAAGAGTCCAGTCGCTTGAAGAGTGCCTTCCTTGCCAATATGAGTCACGAAATCCGTACGCCGCTGAATGCCATTGTTGGCTTCTCGGATGTACTCTCTTCCGGAGGAACTTCGGAGGAAGAGCAGCGTGGATTCTTTGAAATCATCAAGACCAATTCGGATTTATTGCTCCGGTTAATCAATGATATATTGGATGTATCACGCCTGGAAGCGGACCGCGTGACGTTTTCACTGGAAAGTTGCGATGTAGTGCAGGTATGCCAGCAGGTGGTGGCTTCGGTAGCTCAGGCACGTAAGTCGAATAATCGTTTCTTGTTTGAGTGCGATCGTGAAGTGGTGGAAATGCGGACAGATATACAGCGTTTGCAGCAAGTTGTCATCAACCTGCTTTCCAATGCGGACAAGTTCACCAAGGAAGGGACGATTACTTTGAGACTGGATATCGACGATACTGGGAAAATGGCCGTATTTTCAGTGACAGATACCGGTTGCGGCATTCCATTGGAGAAGCAGAAACAAGTGTTTGAGCGCTTTGAAAAGTTGAACGAATATGTACAGGGAACCGGGTTGGGATTATCCATCTGCAAGTTGACCGTAGAGAAGTGGGGTGGAGAGATTTGGATAGACTCGACTTACACAAACGGAGCACGATTTATGTTTACTCATCCAATGAACTTATAAACAGCCAAAAAAATAAAAGACTAATATGAAAAGATTCAGTTGTTTTGTTATCGGGATTTTCCTCCTGATGGGCGTGTTGCCTGCGCAGGAACGGGAAGTCAAACTTAAGATTGTAGAAACCAGCGACATTCATGGCAATTACTATCCTTATGACTTTATTCATCGTAAGGAAGCTGCCGGAAGTTTGGCACGTGTGCATGCTTTTGTACAAAAGAAACGTGAAATTTATAAGGATAATCTGATTCTGCTGGACAACGGTGACATCCTTCAAGGACAACCCACTGCTTACTATTACAATTATATTGATACGGTTACCCGCCATCTGGCAGCGGAAATGATGAATTTTATGGGGTATGATGCCGGAAACATGGGAAATCATGATGTAGAAACCGGTCGTGCTGTCTTTGACCGCTGGGCAGGCGATTGTCATTTTCCTGTATTAGGTGCCAATATTATAGATACTGCTACCGGAGAAACGCACTTCAAACCCTATGAGGTATTGGAGCGTGATAGTGTGAAAATTGTCGTATTAGGTATGATAACACCTGCCATTCCGGTGTGGCTGTCAGAGAATCTGTGGAAAGGTCTGCGCTTTGATGATATGGAAGCGACAGCCCGCAAATGGATGAAAATTATTCGTGAGAAGGAAAAACCGGATTTGGTTATCGGTATCTTCCATGCCGGACAGGATGCCCAGTTGATGGGAGGTAAATTTCATGAAAATGCTTCGGTGGAAGTGGCCCGTAACGTACCGGGCTTTGATATTGTGCTGATGGGCCATGACCATGCTCGTGAGTGCAAAAAGATAGAGAATATTGCCGGTGATTCGGTGCTGATTATGGACCCTGCCAGTACAGGCATCGTAGTCAGCAATGTGGATGTTACCTTGAAGCTGCGTGATGGCAAAGTGGTGGATAAGAAAGTCAACGGTGTATTGTCCGAAACCAAGAATTATGGTGTCAGCGAAGAATTTATGCAGCGCTTTGCGCCCGAGTATGACGCTGTACAGAATTTTGTTTCCAAGAAAATCGGTTCTTTTACAGAGACAATTTCGACTCGTCCTGCTTATTTCGGCTCTTCTGCCTTTATAGATCTTATCCATACATTGCAGTTGGAAATTAGTGGAGCTGATATCTCTTTGGCTGCTCCTTTATCTTATGATACGGAAATCAGTGAAGGAGATATCTTTGTAAGTGATATGTTCAACTTGTATAAGTATGAAAATATGCTTTATACCATGAACCTCTCCGGGAAAGAGATACATGATGCTTTGGAAATGTCATATAATTTGTGGACCAATCAGATGAAGTCTCCGGATGATCATCTCTTGCTGTTCCGTGAACAACGCCGTGAAGGTGCCGAAGATAGGGCATCATTCAAAAACTTCAGTTTCAACTTTGATTCGGCAGCAAGTATCATCTATACGGTGGACGTAACAAAGCCGGATGGAGAAAAGGTAACTATTCTCAGCATGGCGGACGGTACTCCTTTTGATATGGATAAAATCTATAAGGTTGCGGTGAATTCTTATCGCGGCAATGGCGGAGGTGAATTGCTGACAAAAGGTTCGGGTATTTCACAGGACGACCTGAAGGAGCGTATCATCAGCTCCACCGATAAAGACTTGCGTTATTACCTGATGCAGTATATCGAACAGAAGAAGGTGATTGAGCCGCGTGCATTGAATCAGTGGAAGTTTATCCCCGAAGAATGGGTGGTTCCGGCTGCAAAACGCGATTATGAGTTCCTGTTTGGTAAAGTTAAAAAGTAATTTGCTATCTTTGCGGCTCAATTCATAACATAAGTATTTGGACGTGAAGCAAAAAAAGAAAGTTATAGGCGCTTTGAGCTTGCTGGTACTTTTTATAGTGTACCAGACAAGCATCACTGCGTTTACTCACGTTCATTATATAAATGGGGTGCTGATAACTCATTCGCATCCTTTTCATGGTACACACTCCCATTCTAAAACATCCCTTGTTGTCATTGGGTGTCTGTCAGCGTTCTGCTCTCCCGAAGTTGATGTTTACGAAGATCAACATCCGATGCGTCCATTGCTGGCTGTACTCGAAGCAGAACCGGCCACTCCGACGGTAAAAGGGGAAGTAATACGAACTCTTTCCTTACGCGCTCCTCCTGCTGAATTCCAGTTTGTCTAATCTGTTTTTTCTTTTCAAACTTGAATTATTTTTAATTTAGAGCGCTAATTAAATGAAACAATACATATTAGCGTTGGTACTTACGTGTGTAAGCACCAGCGTAGCTTTTGCCGTAAATCCTATTAAGGAAGGCAATATGATTTCCGGCCATGTCATCGTAAAAGGTACGGAAGAGAATATACCGTATGCCACCATTCTGATTGTTGGCAGTAATCAGGGGACTGTTTCCAATGAAGAGGGACAGTTTGAGTTCCGCAAACTTCCGGAAGGAAAGTATAAACTTCGTGTGTCTGCGGTAGGGTATAAGACGCAGGAGAAAGAAGTGATGGTAAGTAAAGAGTTTACAGCTGTTGTGCATTTCCCGATGGTGGAAGAGAGCTTCATGACCGATGAAGTGGTAGTATCTGCCAACCGCAATGAAGTGAGCCGTAAGTCTGCTCCCGTGGTGGTGAATGTCATGAGTACCAAGCTGTTCGAGATGGTCAATTCCACTGATTTGGCAAAGAGCCTGAATTATCAATCGGGCTTGCGTGTGGAAAATAACTGCCAGAACTGTGGTTTTCCCCAGGTACGTATCAACGGCTTGGAGGGACCTTATTCGCAGATTCTTATAAATAGCCGTCCCATCATCAGTGCGCTGAGTGGTGTATACGGGCTGGAGCAGATTCCTGTGAACATGATTGAACGGGTGGAGGTAGTACGCGGTGGCGGCTCTGCTTTGTTTGGTGCCAATGCTGTAGGTGGAACGATCAATATTATCACGAAGGACCCTATCAACAATTCGTTCCAGATATCGAGCATGTTTTCTAATATGGATGGAAAGTCTTGGGAACAGTACATGGGAGGCAATGTATCGTTGGTTGCCAAAGACAATTCTTACGGTATAGCTCTTTATGAAAGCTATCGTAACCGCAATCCTTACGATCGCGATGGAGACGGCTTCTCGGAGTTGGGTAAGCTGAATATGAATACCTTCGGTTTCCGTGCCTATTATCGTCCCACCAACTTCAGCCGCATCAATCTGGAGTACCATACTACTAACGAATTCCGTCGTGGAGGCAACAAATTCGACCTGCAACCCCACGAAACGGATATTACCGAGCAAACCAAACATATTATCAATAGCGGAGGCATCAGCTATGATTTGTTCTGGAAAGAGTACAAGCATAAAATCTCTGCCTATACTTCTATCCAGCATACCGATCGGAATAGCTACTATGGTGCTCAGAAGGATGCAAATGCCTATGGTAAGACGAAAGACTTGACTTGGGTTGCAGGCGGTATGTACGTGGGCAATATGGACAATTGTTTTTTTGCTCCTGCCACCTTTACAGGTGGACTGGAATATCAGGACAACTCTCTGCATGATGTCATGACCGGTTATCACCGTGATATGGAACAAGACGTCCGCATTGCCAGTGCTTTTGTTCAGAATGAATGGAAGATGAATGTACTGACCATGCTGGTCGGAGCCCGTCTGGACAAGCATAACCTGATTGACAAACTGATCTTTAGCCCGCGTGTGAATCTGCTTTATAAGCCGACGGAAGATTTTCAGGCACGTCTGACCTATTCCACCGGTTTCCGTGCCCCGCAAGCCTATGATGAAGACTTGCACGTGACGGCTGTAGGTGGTGAAGGCGTACAGATAAAGTTGGCCGATAACTTGCGTGAAGAACGTTCCAACAGTTACAGCGGTTCAGTGGACTGGACTACGCATCTTGGACACTGGCAGGCAAATATCTTGGTAGAAGGTTTCTATACTGATTTGCGCCACGTATTTGTGCTGGAAGATATCGGCAAGAATGAAGTAGGAGATGTTATCAAAGAGCGCCGTAACGGAAATGGTGCACGTGTATATGGTGCCAATCTGGATGCCAAGATTGCCCACGGCAAGGAGGCTCAATTCCAACTCGGTTTTACGGCACAACGCAGCCGCTATACCCGCGAGGAAGCCTGGACGCAAGTAGACGGTGAAGATTTGACTACCAAGCGTATGCCCCGTACACCGGACTATTATGGTTATTTCACCTTTTCATCGGCACCGGCAAAGAATTTTGATTTCTCTCTTTCAGGTACCTATACCGGTAAGATGATTGTACCCCACTATGCCGGATATATTGAAAAAGACCGTATGGAGAATACTCCCCAGTTCTTTGATATGAACTTAAAGCTGAACTATACATTTGTCCTTCGCGATCATATCAAGTTTCAGTTGAATACGGGAGTGCAGAACATCTTCAATAGTTTCCAGAAAGATCTGGATAAAGGTGAGTTCCGCGATGCCGGTTACTTTTACGGGCCTACACAGCCGAGAACGTTCTTTATTGGATTTAAGATCATGAACTAATAGTGTTCTCTTTTTTCCATTTAAGGAATTTTAGAACTGTATTACCTAAAATAATCCTACATTTGTTGCCAAAGCACGAAGAAAATGGAAGATAAGAAAATAAGGAATGTAGATATTTCCCAGATACATCATTTGCCGATGATTGATTTCATCGGCAATGATTTTGCTATTTTCAACGACATAAAGGATATACCGTTAAGCGTTTATCCCACCCGTCTGAATGCCGCTTGCCTGGTTGTATGTTTGAAAGGCTACTGCAAGATGGAACTTAATTTACAGCATTACGAGTTTAAAGAAGGCATGTTGGGTATCATTCTTCCCGACCAGATTATCCAGCAAGGAGAACGTTCCGCCGACTTCTCCGGGCTTTTCATTGCTGTATCAAGGGATTTCATGGATATGGTTATACCTACCATGCAACAACTTTTTCCTATGTTCTTCATGATTAAAGAGCGGCCTTTTATTCACATTACTCCCGAAGAATCTCAATCGTTCCAGGAGTACCATTCTTTTCTTTGGAGCAAGGTGAAGCTGAAGGACAATCCTTTTCGCAAAGAAATAACCCAAGGTTTGCTGTTGGCCCTTTTCTATGAGATATACAATATTTATCAGGGACACGTTATTCAGGAACGCGTCCCTAAAAGCCGGAAGGAAGACTTGTTCGAGCGTTTCATCCGTGCCGTTTCAGAGTCTTATAAAGAAGAGCGCAGCGTCTCTTATTATGCCGATAAGATGTTCCTGACAGCCAAGCATCTTTCTACTGTTGTGAAGGAGATTAGTGGAAAGACGGCAGGAGAGTGGATTGATAGCCTGGTTGTATTGGAAGCAAAAGCCTTGCTGAAATCTTCCGAGTTAAGTATTCAGGAGATTGCCGATGAACTGCATTTTGCCAATCAATCCTTTTTTGGCAAGTATTTCAAGCATCACACCGGGATGTCACCCAAAGAATATCGCAGGCAATAAAAATAAACGATCATGGAAAAAAGAGAAATTGATCTTACCGTTTCCTGTTATGGAAAGGTAAAAGGAGTGAAGTATGATGTCGTCATTCTGCCGTGGGGAGCTACAGAACCTCACAATCTGCATTTGCCCTATCTCACAGATTGCATCTTGCCGCACGACATTGCTGTAGATGCTGCAACACTCGCATTGCAGCGTTCCGGTGTGCGATGCATGGTGATGCCTCCTGTTCCTTTCGGTGCCCACAATCCGGGACAGCGGGAACTTCCATTCTGCATTCATACCCGTTACTCCACCCAGCAGGCTATTCTGGAGGATATCGTAGCCTCTCTCCATGCACAAGGCATGAGGAAGCTGATAATCCTCAGCGGGCATGGAGGCAATAATTTCAAAGGTATGATACGCGATTTGGCATTTACGTATCCCGACTTTCTGATTATTGCCACCGATTGGTTCAGCATCATCCCTCCGAAAGACTATTTTGAGGCTGAGATTGACGACCATGCCGGTGAATCCGAGACTTCTGCCATGATGTATTATCACCCGGAACTGGTCAATCTGGCTGAGGCCGGTGATGGCGAAAGCAAGCCGTTTGCCATCCCTTCTTTGAATGAGAAAGTTGGCTGGGCGCCTCGTCATTGGGATAAAGCTACTGTAGACAGCGGAGTGGGGGATCCTAGAAAAGCTTCTGCCGAAAAAGGAGAACGCTACTTAAAGCCCGTTATTGA
Source organism: Bacteroides sp. GD17 (assembly GCF_038448625.1). Taxonomy (NCBI): domain Bacteria; kingdom Pseudomonadati; phylum Bacteroidota; class Bacteroidia; order Bacteroidales; family Bacteroidaceae; genus Bacteroides; species Bacteroides sp. GD17. The sequence goes on along the minus strand of NZ_JBCEZS010000007.1, from coordinate 84,933 downwards.
AAAGTTGGTAAAGCTGTTTGTAGAAGTCGGTCAGGAGGAATTGTATTGATATAAAAAGAGCAATATCCATTTACGGATATTGCTCGATTTCTTAATGTACCCTAAAAAAACAATCTCTCTACCTTATATAAAAACTAATTTCTCTATTACTTCTTATTGATGATGCAAAGTTAGAAGGTTCTTGCGGGTTATGATTTGACATAAGTCAAAAAACGTATTTCATCGTTATTTTTTCAACCATTTCCAGATATTTTTTTTCTTTTCTGTTACAGACTCTTTATTCTCACAATATAAGTCTTCGAATGTCAGCTTCTTCTGTACCATACGGTAGATGTTTCCCCAGTCGGGCAGGCCGCCCAGATTGCGGTCATCAATGAAGATGTCTGCTTTTAATTTACGCGAAAAACCATTGTGCGTCGTGTCTTCTTCCGGATAATCCCGGTTGACGGCATAGAACTCCAGTCCTCGCTCTCTACACCATTCTACGGCTTCTTGCAGCAGTTCACCTTCACGCACGGTCCATAGAATCAGTTTGTGCCGTTCCTTTATCAACATCTTCAGCGTAGCGACGGCAAAAGGAATTTCTTCTCCTATTTGTGGGTATCGGTGTTCTACGATGGTGCCGTCAAAGTCAATGGCTATGGTCATTAGTTCTGGGTTCCTGTTCCACCACCGGAGTGCTGGCTGATAGGTTCATTGGCATACTCTTCGGTATAGCCGACATAGCATAACAGTTTGACTGCTACTTGCTTCTTCTCTCCCTTTACAATGATGTTGAAAGTATACGTTTTGGCTTGAGTCTTTGCTTTACTACCAAACCGCAATGCATGGTTACCGCTGATGCTTGCATTCAATTCTTTGGTTACACTGTAAGTTCCTTCTTTACCTTCACCGGCTATAATGTATTTTTGAATGGAAGCTGCCAAGTCGGTCGAAGCACCGGCGGCGCTCAGCGCCTCGGTCGGATTGGTTGTGTATTGCCAGCCGCAGATGGTTTCAACAGTCAGCTTTACGTTTTGTGCACTGTATTCTCTATTTTCAAACTTTACTACGCCGTTTTGCCCGTTTATCTTATTGTAGCTTCCTGTTTGCACACCTTCAGCTTTTTTCTGATACTGTACTTTAGCCGAGTATTTTCCCGAGATGGTTTCGCCTTGGGGAATGGTGATTATATAACTATTGTTCTTGAATGTAACATCTCCGAATCGTGTAGCAGCTCTTGTCACGGTGTTATCTTTCTGTGCCTCCATAAAGTCTGTATCGAAGTAGCTTTCATCACTTTCGTCAGCTGTATTGGGGATACTGATTTCAATGTCGCTTTTAGCTTTGGCGTCTGTCGGAGTTGTCTGTATAGCAACGTTACTGATAGAAGTTGTTTCTTTTTGTTCTGTTAGAGGTGCATCTTCCGCTTTAGCTGCCTGTGCTTCTTCATATACTACGGCAGCAACGGTTGTTCCTGTTTCTGCAGCACCGCTCGGAATACTGATGGTTGCTTCCGGTTCTTCACTTTCGGACTCCTGATTCGGAGTTTCTATAACGACGTCTTCGTTTTCTTTGACCTCGGCAGATGCTCCTTTACTTATGTCGATGGCTTTGGCCATTTTCACATTCAGAGTAGCCTGCGTGCGGTTGGCAGCGTTGCCGGCAATTGAAATTTGATCCTCATACGCTTCCAGCCCGTTTGCCGAAAATTTCACCGTATAAGTACCGGTTTCTGTTACAGTCAGCGAATAAACACCACTACCATCTGTTGTGGTACTGTTTGTGCTGTTGATTTCCACTTTAGCTCCCGATACGGCACCATTGGCATCGACTACTGTACCCACAATGTAATATTCCGTCTTGGTTTCCAGTGGGTCCTCTACAATCTCATTTTCTTTGTCATCTTTGTGACAACCGGTCAGGCTGAAGATTATTGCAAATAGCAACAAACTTCCTAAAAACATACTTTTCTTTTTCATATACTTCGTTATTAAATAAAACAAATGCAATAATTTTATATTCAACTTGATTTCTTTCTTTGTAACTCCCGGATCAGGAAATACCGGATATAGTCCGGTTGGTAAAACCCGCTGCTTCGGTTTTCACCGGGACGTACATTATAACTGCCGCCCATCTTTTCTTCTATGTATTTGCCATCTGCTATCATACTGTACGACCATGCAAAGTAATCGGAGGGCTTTACCCTGACAAATCCTTTCCGGCTCCACTTCTTTCCCGGCAGGGGAATGGCAAAGTGGAATCCTCCGTTTATCTCCCCATCTGTATAGATACCGTACAAACCTATGGCATATTCTCCGAAATGTCTGGTGCAATCGCCTCTCACTCCATAGTCGCCATACACATATCGGCTTGCCTTCAAGTCGAATTGCAAGTTGGTGTGCGGTTCGTAGAGCGATGTCGTGACGGAGGCATTGATGCGTTGTCTTCTGCTTACGTACCATCCTTCGTCCGAGGTTACTGCCGAGAATCCCGTGGAACCGATGGAAGCTCCGAATTCCATGCGCCCGTTGTTGTTTCGGTATTTCATTTCCAGTTGGGCGCCGATGCGGTTGTTGGTGAAGTTGCCTACGGTTAATCTTCCGAAGAAGTTGTGTCTTAACCGTACATCTTGAGACAAGACAATCACGCCCGGTCTTACCCGCTTCATTTCTCCACTCAGATTGGTAGCTACAGGTAGAACTACCTGAGCTGTCAGCCGACCTCCTTTCCATAATGCCATTTCTATGGCGGGATTCAGGTTTATGGCATAAGTGTACAATTCGTCGAATGTGTTATTTTCCAGAAACAGATCCGGATACACTACAATATCCATTTTCCAGGCAGAAGATGCTTTTTCCTTACCTGCTTCTTTTAATGCCTCCATAGCCCGGTCTGTATCTACGGTAATGCCCATTTGCTGATATACTTGTGCCAGGCTGATTTCTTCGTGTCTGTAAGCTTTGATCAGAGTGTCCGGCAGGCTGATACACAGTCTCGGTATCTGATTTTCTAACACTACCAGTTGCAGATTGCCTTCCGTTTTACTTTGCAGACAAGCCTCAATCGCCTTACCTACACCACGATATGTTCCTCTATATACATTGTCTTCAAAGCTTACGGTGGTTATATCCGATGTTTGTATACATCGTATATTTTCCATGCCGATAGCTTTCAGATTCTCTGTTACTTGTGCACGAATCGTCGGAAAGCTACAGCAGCATAATATAAAAAGAATACATTTCAAACGATATCTCCTCTCAGAGTATATATAGTTTATCTTCTTCTCAGTGTATAAGCCTGCATTCATACCGTATTCCTCCCGATATACAATTAAATTCTCTTGTAAATACATGTATGGAGACGTGTTTCCATATCCTGGCAGTGCCTCCTATGTTGAAGCCGTCCGAGTCGTATTCAGCCATAACAGCTACTTCTCTGCAGAAAGCAGGAGAGTAGCTGATTCCTCCGAACGGTCCGTCTTGTATACTGTGACTGTTCAGTGGAAAGTAATACCCTGCTGTCAGTGCAAGGCGGTCTCCCTTGGCTATTGAGAAACTTTTGGTCAGCACTCCGTATGCGGTGGCAAAGTAATTGGTTCCGGTGTCCTTAAAAGGATCGTTCGCTCCTATTACTATCGATGGGTAATATCGTCCTTCCTTTAACGGCCGGATGCGTGCTGTCATGGAACGGTCCTGCTGATAATAGCCCTCCTTACCGTCATACCGTTTACTTTTCAGTAGAGTACATCGGTAGCTCAATTCCAGAAACGACAGGAATGTTACGTTAACGAAGTAATTTCCGGTGTTGAAACTGAACGGTGTCATGCCATTGGGAAGATAACTCCCTCCTCCCATAAAGGTACCGGTTTCCTGCATGTCTGCTGTCGGGATGTTCAGCAGGCCGGTGTTACCCATTGAGTATTGGGCTTGTGCTGTTAGGGTACAGCAAAGCAGGGAGAGAAGTATGTACCACTTTCTCATAACCTTTTCACAAACTTCATGTCGTGTGCCACCATGATCTTCACTAATTCCTCAAAGGAAGTTTTACGCGGATTCCAGCCAAGCAGTGTCCGGGCTTTGGTCGGGTCTCCCAGTAATTGTTCCACTTCGGCAGGGCGGAAATATTTCGGATCGACCTCTACCAATACTCTACCGGTTTTCGGATCAATACCTTTTTCATCTACTCCTTCACCTTCCCATTGCAACTCTACACCGGTTTCTCTGAAAGCAAGTGTGGCGAAATCGCGCACGGTATGATACTCACCGGTAGCTATCACAAAATCTTCCGGGGTGTCATGTTGAAGAATCAGCCACATACATTCCACGTAATCCTTGGCATATCCCCAGTCACGAAGTGAATTCAGATTTCCCAAGTACAATTTATCTTGATATCCTTGGGCTATACGTGCTGCGGCCAGCGTAATTTTGCGTGTCACGAAGTTTTCTCCGCGTCGCTCGCTTTCATGATTGAATAAAATGCCGTTTACGGCAAACATACCATAACTCTCACGATAGTTCTTCGTTATCCAGAAACCGTATTGTTTGGCTACTCCATACGGGCTGCGTGGGTAGAACGGCGTCGTTTCTTTCTGAGGCACTTCCTGCACCAAGCCGAACAGTTCTGAGGTAGAAGCCTGATAAATCTTCGTTTTCTTCTCCAACCCCAGGATGCGAACAGCTTCCAGTATACGCAATGTACCTACGGCATCTGCTTCTGCTGTATACTCCGGTACGTCGAACGATACTTTTACGTGGCTTTGTGCTGCCAGATTATAGATTTCGTCCGGTTGTATTTGCTGGATAATGCGGATTAACGAACTGCTATCTGTCATATCTCCATAATGCAGGTTGACGAGGCGGTTCTTTTTCATATCCCGCACCCACTCATCCAGATAAAGATGTTCTATACGTCCGGTATTGAACGATGATGAACGGCGCAATATACCGTGCACTTCATATCCTTTTTCGATTAAAAACTCGGCCAGGAAAGAACCGTCCTGGCCAGTGATGCCCGAAATCAATGCTACCTTTTTATTCATGATTTTTTTCTTTGAATCAGTTTGTTATTAGTATCAAGATGTAAATTTCTCTTTAGCAATATTCCATAAGAACAGGCTGTTGCCGATGATATATCTCTTCCACATTCTTTTGGGTTCCTTTATCAGCCTGTATAGCCATTCCAGTCCGTGCTCCTGCCACCACAAAGGAGCTCGCTCTATATTCTCGGCAAAGAAATCGAATACGGCTCCAATGGTCCCGACAGGTCCGTTCACTTCCAATTCCTTTAAATGTGCATAAGCCCATTTCTCTTGCTTGGGTGCGGTCATGCCAATCCAGAGCAGATCCGGCTGTATGCGGTTCACGGCAGCTATCATTTGTCGGTTATCATTTTCTGTAAATTCCGGTTTATAGGGTGGGGAATAGGTTTCTATCAGGATGTTGGGATATAACCGTACAGCTTTCACTTTTATTTTTCTTAGAGTATCATCGCTGCTTCCCAGAAAGAAGCAGGTTCCTCCTTTCCGGTTCAGCTTATTCATTTCGTGCAAAAACAGATCCCATCCGGCGATACGTTCTATCTTTTCGTGTCTCAGGAGTCTGAAAGCCAATACAATGCTTGCCCCGTCCGGGATTAATGCGTCTCCTTTCAGTAAAGCTTCTGCAAAGGCAGGATCTTTTAATGCGGTGTTGTACGAATGTGCATTGATTGTATTAATCAGTAGTTTGCCTTCGGGCAATGAGTCAAGTTCCCTTTTGTGCTTCAGAAGAGAAACAGTTTTTAATTTCAGCATGTATAGAGAAGTAATTTTTGTCAGTAGAGTACGCTACGCTGTCGCCTGTCACATGGAAAGGTATTGGGAACAGGCATATAGCTTTTGTCGGAAATATGTGGCAAATTTATGGAATGTGTATGTTATAAACAAGGAAAAACGAGGGAAATGTAATTTAGCTATACTTTTTTGTTGTTATATAAGGTGGCTTATCCTATAATTTTATCTTGTGTTACAGAATATTCCATCCGTTTACTTTTTTGAATTACCTCAATGTTGGCAACTCTATTTCTCCAATTTTTTTTCAGCGTGATTACTTCTTTACGGAATGTTCCATTATCTTTGGGATATGTAGTGAAAACAATGCAGCAGCGCATATCTTTATTGGCGATGATCCCTGCTTTATAAAATACTTGCATTGTTGCATCAATTTGCGTCAATGCATGTTTTATGTCAGTGCCTTTCAATTCGACAAAAAAGAATTTTTGTTTATTACAGATGAATAAAAAGTCACATTTGTTGCTCTGCGTATCATTAATGATACTTCCGTCTATCTTATGTTTTTCAACCTCCTCTATTTTTGCGTCCTTCAAAATAAAAATCCTTTTATTCTCTTCAGCAGAAAAACGTGCAGTACATTTGCATTTGCATATAGATAGTTTTTCTAATAATGACAGATTTGCCGGTAATACTATATTTTCAAAGCACTTGCACGCCATTATAATAAATTGCTAAGTTCATTAAATATATACGATGTCTTTTCTGAAGCTTCATCTAAATACTCGGCTCCTACGCTTCGTGTTTCTACATCCCTGATATTTTTTACAGATCCCTCTTTATCGAAGTAGTAGGAAGCTACATCGCTGAAGTTTACCAAAGACTCTGTCGGCAATAAAGTTTTCAGTTTCTCTATAATCCCATTATTTTGTTCATGTTTGGAATAGGCGTCTTGTCCCATAATCAAGTCATCTACAGCAGTCAATATATATGGACTGTGTGTCGTTATTACAATCTTATTGTTCGTTGTGACTATCTTTCCCATAATCCAATTAATGAGTTCTAATTGGACAGAAGGGTATAGGTTTAATTCCGGTTCTTCTATTAGAATCAGGTTATTGCTATCACTCTTGCTGTTATCTTCCAATACTACCCAAAGAGGTAATACAGAAAGGATACCGCTTGATGCTTGTTTCAGACTAATATTTGTTTGGTCGTTCATGGTGATGCTGTCATCCTCTTTAGAGAAATTCACCTTGATATTCAGTATATCAATATCAGTTTCTTTTCTTTTTTTTCTTGCCTTTTCATAAAGAGAACCGAAGCGGGATATGCATTGAGGTATTGTAGCACCTGCTTCCAGCAATGAAAAAATGCTATTGGAGAAAGTTGATATTAATATTCTCTCGGCCGGGATATAAATGGGTGATTGAATTCTATGCGAGCTGGCAATATTTAGTTCTGCCAGACTTGCATATAAATGATCTAATAGATTTGTTTTTTTATCTTGTTGATAATAAGCTTCTACTTGTTTTATGGCATCAGCGAAATCAATATTATCTTTTTTTTGTTTGATGAATTGTTCAATGAATATTTGTGGATTTTCACTGTATCTGAAGAGTTCGGCATCTTTATTATTGGTTTGTAGAGTCTGCCGACCGATTTTCCAGAAATACTCATCTTGTTCAAAAAAGATTTCAGTGTCTTCTTTGAATTCAAAGTTTATGTCATACTCTGTCAGTAATTGTCTGAAACTCTCAAAATCCCCATCCGGTATGGTCAGCACATCTGTACTGTTGAATATTGCCAGCAATTTAGCTGCTGTACTTTTCCCTGTAGAAGTATATCCTATGAACAGATTTACTTTGTTGAGATTGAAGTCAGCCTTCTTGATTGCACCAAAATTCTTTATTCTGAGAGTAGCCATATATGAATCCTATTTTTGTAAGGCAAAGATAAACATAAATTTGAAATAGAATATGTATTTACGTTTTTTAGTTTGTAAGCGAAGTGTATTTCTACCTTATGATGCCACCCCAGACAGTGTAGTTTAGTTACATCAGTCAGTTTGCGCAGTGTACCGTCCGGTTTCGAAGCATTCCAGCGTAGCTCACCTTTAAACCCTATTTCTTTTGCGATCTTTTCGGCCACTTCCTTTATGCTGATTTCTTTTCCCGTGCCCACATTGATGTGACAATTACGTATGTCCTTGTTCCCCGGAATATAAGTATCATTTGTTATTTGTCATTCTCAGCTAAAGTCTTCATGAGCAGTTTCTTTACAAACTTCATGTCATGAGCTACCATTATCCTCACTAGTTCTTCGAAGGAAGTTTTACGCGGATTCCACTTCAGTAATGTCTTGGCTTTGGTTGGGTCGCCCAGCAACTGTTCTACTTCCGACGGGCGGAAAAACTTTTGATCTACCTCTACCAGTACTTTTCCGGTTTTCGTGTCGATGCCTTTTTCGTCTACGCCTTCACCTTCCCAATGCAGTTCTATTCCCGCTTCTTTGAAGGCAAGCGTGGCAAAGTCGCGTACCGTATGGTATTCTCCGGTAGCAATCACAAAATCCTCCGGGGTATCATGTTGCAAAATCAGCCACATACATTCCACATAATCTTTGGCATATCCCCAGTCACGTAAGGAATTCATGTTGCCCAAGTACAATTTGTCTTGCAATCCTTGTGCGATTCGTGCTGCTGCCAGTGTTATTTTGCGAGTTACGAATGTTTCGCCGCGCCGCTCACTTTCATGGTTGAAGAGGATACCGTTTACGGCAAACATGTTATAACTTTCGCGGTAGTTCTTTGTAATCCAAAAGCCGTATTGCTTAGCTACCCCGTACGGGCTTCGCGGATAAAATGGGGTCGTTTCCTTTTGTGGTACTTCCTGCACCAACCCGAACAGTTCCGAAGTAGAGGCCTGATAAATACGCGTATTCTTCTCCATGCCCAAGATGCGCACAGCTTCTAGCATACGGAGTGTGCCCACTGCATCCGCTTCGGCCGTATATTCTGGTACGTCGAACGACACTTTCACATGACTCTGGGCTGCCAGATTATAAATTTCATCCGGTTGCACCTCCTGTATAATGCGAATCAGCGAACTACTGTCCGTCATATCTCCATAATGCAAATTTACCAAACGATCCTTTTTCATGTCGCGCACCCACTCGTCCAGATACAAATGCTCTATACGTCCGGTATTGAACGATGATGAACGGCGCATAATGCCATGTACTTCATAACCTTTTTCAATTAAAAACTCTGCCAGGAACGAGCCATCCTGGCCTGTAATACCTGAAATCAATGCTACCTTTTTATTCATGATTTTTTTTCTTTTAATCAGTTTATTATTAATGTGTAAATCTCTCTTGGTGCAGCTATCCCAGTCCGTGCCACTGAATAATATTTGCTTTTCCCGAGAAAATTATGTCGAAGTGGCACAATCTTCTAAGATATCTTTCATTCGCTTCTCAAACTTATCTAGTGTAAATTCTTTTTTAAATTTTTCTTTTCCGGCTTTCCCCATGGCAATACATTGTTCAGGATGTTCTATCAAGTACTCTATTTTTCGGGCAATCTCTTCTGGTGAATGCTTTTGTACGATGTATCCGTTTTTTCCGTTTTCTATGATATCCGGTATTCCGCCCTCATTCGTGCTGATGCAAGGAAGTGCATGCTCCATGGCTTCCAACAGAACTAAGCCAAATGTTTCATAGAGTGTAGGAAATATAAAAATATCTGCCTTTTCGAAATATCTTTGTTTTTCTTTTCCATATTTCTGTCCTTGATATACTACCATACAATTCAATTTGCGCTTTTCCACTTCTTCCTTGAAGCGTGTTGCATCTATCTCAGCTGTTTCGCTGCCTACAAACTCGCTCAAAAACAAGTACCCTTTCTCCTTCAAGATGCGGCAAGCATCGAGCAGTACCAGTACCCCCTTACTCACTAGCAGGTTACTAAGGAATAGCAGACGGGGAATGCTGTTGTACCTCCGTGCCATCGGTTCTGCTTGCGGTGTTTCTGGGATGCCGTTGGGGCATATATATACCTTGCTGTAGGGGACATACTTTTTAATATCATTGTAGAGAGTTTCTGCCAAAAGTATCACCTTCAGCTCCTTGAAGAACCGGTGGTAGAGCCAGTTGTCCAAAGAACGGTCTTGATGGGTGGATACTCCCTTGTTGTGATAGTGTACCACCACCTTTTGCCCCATGACCTTGAGCAACTGTACCACCACGAAGTCTTTGTAAAACGCTCCTCCACAGGCATTTGGCGTGACATATACCAGCTGGGGATGTATTATGCATACTGTTTTCACGATCTTGTTCAGCAGCTTTACAAACTTCCATAATTTGTATATCCCTCCTTTACCGATGTCTTGTAGACTCTTAGCGGTGGTGAGGTTGATATAATTGCAACTAAAGCTCTTATTGATGAGCTGACTATCGTGTATGTATTGTCCCATCATGGCTGCGCCATGCACGGGTGGGGGGAGGTGGAGAATGAAAAGAATAGTAGGTCTCATGCTATTTTACGATAGAATGTTTGCTAATAGGTGATATTGGGTGTATGCAGTGTGGTTGCCTTTGCCCTCTTCGTAGAGAGCCTTCTCTGTGGCAAATGCCTTGAGGTAGGGCAGATAGCAGTCTATGTCACACGCCGCAAAGTAATGCTCTATCAGTGTGTTGTGGCGGTCTATAGCTTGTAGCAGTTCGATGTCAGGAGCAAACAGTAGTGACACTTGGCAAATGTATGTAAAGAGGTCAAATCCCAGTGGGCGGTCTTTGGCCAGTTCCCAGTCTATGAGCTTCATGTGGTTTTCTTGCATCAAGATATTCCAAGGGCAGAAGTCGCCGTGTGCCAGCGCAAGTTTTAGTCCATAGTCGTCAATGTGAGCGGCTGTAAGGTGATGCTCCTTCAGCTGTAAGCATAGTTCGACAATGGGCATCGTGAGTTCTGTAGTCTCTGGCCGTTTTCCCTCTACGAATTCCGCTTTCAGATAGACATACTCCGGGCATATTTTGTAGTCTAAGAGTTGAGGTGTGAGGGAGCTGTCTTTCAACAGACGGTAGATTTCAATTTCGTTGTAAGTTAAGACTTTGGCCACTGGTTTCTGTGAGAATTTGGCGAAGAACGGCGTGTTGTTACTATTGTCATATCCTAAGATGGATATTTTTTGTTCCACTCCTGGGCTACCCATATTGAACGCCATCAGGCAGTCTGTGCCGTCCGCCTCCTTTATTTGGCGATGGGGGAAAGGCAGTTGTTCTTCGTTCACGGCTGTCAGTACCCTCACTATACTACATTTCTTGAACAAGGTCCAATAAATTTTAGATAGCTTGCCGCCGTAGGCACTGTAGAGGCCGTACATGTATTGCTGGTGGGCTTGTAGGGTGGGAAAGTAGTAGGAGGTGGTGAAAGTTTTAAATCGGAAGTAGGTCATAATTGGTGTGCTATTTGTTGATAGATATTGCTTATCTGTACTGCTTTTTCTTCCCAAGCGAAGTCCGTAGAGCGTTTCAAGGCGCCTTGGGCCAATCGCATGCGCTCTGTCTCATTATGGTAGAGACTTTCTATGGTTTGGGCTATGTCGGTGACGACTTGCTGCTTGGAGTGGATGTCTATTTTGATGCCACAACCATTAGTGACGATGTTGGAGAAGCCTAAATGATTTAGGGTAATGATTGGCAATCCTAAAGAAAGAGCTTCCAGCAATACAGTTGATGTAGCATCCGAAAGGCTGGTTATGACAAACAGATGGGATTCTTGCATTATTTGCAATGCCTTTTCTCTTGCTACCCATCCATGCCAATGTACATTTTTTAATTGCGACTTCTCGGCCAATCTTTTCCATTTAGCGGTACAAAATCCTTCTCCTATCACGTGTAGTTCTATTTCGTTTTTTAGCGGACATACTGCCAAAGCCTCCAGCAGAAGGTTCAGTGATTTTCTAGGAATGTGCAGTCCCGACCAACATACTTTTAGCTTACCCGCTCTATTTGCTATATTTGTGGACTGTGGCATCGGGGTAAACCCCACTTCTGGAATCACTACTCCTGTCTTGTTCCATAGTCTTTTCAGAGCATCTGCATCGTCTCTCGTGGCGCAGATCACCATTTTGCTTTTTGTTACAGCCTCCTTCACCCGTTTAGAGAAGTGCATCTGATATAGGTTTATTAAGTTGCGGAAGCCATAAAATAAGATGCCATATACACCCATTGATGGCAACAACCTCCAAGGGGTAATGTTAAATCCTCCCATAGGCCCCCATATCAGCGGTTTTCCTATTTCATGCAGATATCCAGGTTCTCTATATCCCACCATATTCAATTGGTGAACCACATCGAAGTTCTCTTTCTTATCCAATGTCTTGGCCAGTGCTAGCACCTTCTTTTGCCAAACTTTGTAAAACCAATAATACGATGGCGGCCATATTTTCCGTATTTTTTTATGCCGTTTTTTCTCTATAAAATAGAAATGATAGAACGGTTTCTCCTTTGGATGTTCCTCGAAGTATCGGTTCAGGTCAGGTTGAAACTTGCTTTCGGTGATGATGTGCAGTTCGTGCAGGCGACACAGACATTTCACGAAGTTCCATCCCATTCCCGGTTCACTGCCTTTGTAAGGCGAACAAGCGTAACAGTTTACGAGTATCTTCATTATAACTTTGTGTTTTTAAATCGGGGAATCATCATTTTCACAATGGCCTCCATGGTGGCGATGATGCTCTCTTGTGGAGTAGTTGTAGTGTCTATCCACACTGCTTTACGCCGACTGTGGCAGAACTTTTGCAGTATGCGTGTCTGTCGGGTCACCTCTTTGAGGCTCGTCTCCGGCTTGCGGCTGTATATTTTTTGCGGATCACCACCCAGACAGAGTATGATGTCTGGTGTGGGTACCAGGCATTCACCCAAACGCAATATCCAATGAGGTAACGAGGTGCGGCTTCGTCGCTGGTCTATATAATAGTCGTAGTAGTAGCGGTCGAAGATAAATACTTTCGACTTGGTGCGTATCTGTGGAAATACTGACTTTATATATCCCAAAGTGTAATCTAACAAGTAATATCCCCAACGAAATATCGAGCCCACCGGTCCTGATGGTTTCTGTGCATGCGGGTTGGTCACTACTATCGGCTTGTCTGTCTTCGCTTTTCTTCCTAGCAGCACACCTAACTCCGGCAGCACGTTAGGGCGGAGGTGGTTGTAGATTACGCTTTTATGAAATGCTTCGTTGATAATGGGAGTGATGGCGTTAATAATGGTGCTCTTACCGCTGCCGTCTGTTCCAAGTACAACTATTACATAGCCTGGCCTTTGGAACACACGTTTCATCTTTTTGATTCTATTGAAATTAACACTCTTTTTAACGATTGATTTTTTAGCTAGTTGACATAAGACAGACATCTGTTTAGTGATATCTTCCTTTTGAATGGCATTGTAGAATCTTTCAATAAAAAGAGGAGTAAATAGTGGACATTGAATTTGCAAATATTCCTTTTGATATACATTTTTGTTTGCATATATAGGCATGATGTATTTGTCGTCGCATCTTTCATTATTTATTATCTCTTTCAAAAATGCTATAATATTTGCATAACAATCATCTAATATTTTTATATCCTTGTAATAAGCGAGGTTTGTTTCAATAGACTTTTCCGTTATCATGACATTGTTCTGATAATAGATATTGCCTTTGAAAATGTCTATTTGGCATCCTTCATTTTCATTCAAATAGCAAACCTTAGGGCAATGTGTATCAATTAAGTACGATACCAAATGACTATTTGTTTCATCCTTCACCTTTTCTAAAATAGCAAAGAGATGGGGAGTATCCTTGGTTGATACCCATAAATCAATGTCACTCCCTCCGCTATGCTTAGGAAGAGACTGGTAATTGCGGAGCACACAATATTCTATATCTTCCTTAATGAGCTGGGAAAAAAGATTGCTTATGAAACTATTCTCTTTCATATTGATAAATCCTCTCTCTTTATGTTATTCTCTGATTTTTAATACTTTTGCGGGGACCCCTCCTAATATGCAATTGTCTGGGAATGAATGCGTAACAACGGCATTTGCCCCCACTATGCAATGGTTGCCTAGATGCACGCCTGGCAGAATCACTACTCTTGTGCCTATCCAGCAGTCGTTGCCTATGGTGATTTCTTTTTCGTATCCTGCTTGGCGGTTGATGGGAGTAAAGAGGTCAGAGTAACCGTGGCTGGTGGCCATCATCACTACGTCAGGCCCCATCACACAGTCGTCGCCAATGCTGATGGTACCAGTGAGTCGAGCATTTTGTCCTAATTGGCTGCGGTTACCTACTGTGAGGCGGTCGCCTTTGCCAAAGTAACAACCGTTTTTCACAATGACACCGATGCCACACTGTTTGAGTAACTTTTGAGCAATAAGTCGCCTTAGATAGTAACCTATCTTATATCCCGGCATGGGGTGCATGGGGATATATTGTAACAAGGCATAATACAAAAATAGATAAAGCTGTCTCATTATTTCTTATTTTTTACAAGTTTTTATTATTACATCATACACCCTTCTTGCACTATTCTCCGCATTGAAAGGAGCTTCTTTCTCTACGGAGTGTGCACCCATCTTGGCTAAGTCTTGGTGGTGGAAATAATCCAGACATAGCCGGATGGAGTGGGGGTCTAAGGGGTTGAACACATAACCGTTATCTTGATCTATTAGTTCGGGGTGGCAACCGTTGTATTGGCTGCACGCTATGGGGAGGCCGCATGCCATGGCTTCGGGTACCACGAGGCTCCAGTTATCTTCCAGCGTGGGAATAATATATACATCTGCTATGTCATAATAAATCCCTATCTGGTCATATTCTATCCGACCTACAAAGTGGATGGAGGGGTGGGTGAACTCTTTTTGATATTCCTCCATCTTATCGCCTGTCCCCACTATTACCAAATGGTCGTGCGGATGCTTAGTGAGATGCTCGTTCCAAACTTTGAGTAGATAAATTAAACCTTTTCGTTCAATGAGCATTCCTGTGAACAAGAAGCTTAATCCTTTGCTATTGAGATTCAGCTTTTGTCGGAGGTATTGCTTGGCAGCTTCACTGGTGTGTGCTATATTCTCTTTCAGTCCTTGACTGTCGGCGTTCATGCCTCCAATGAATATCTTATTCTCTTTGATGCCTATTGACTGTAGGTACTTCTTGCATTCTGCTCCATTCACTAAGTAGCCAGTTACGAAATGGTCGGTTAACTTACGGTGTAGCGTTTTTACCCATGGGTTGTTCTTCTCGGTATGTAGGGTGCGCTCATAGCCTATATATACCGGTATTTTCTTTTGTGTGGCGTATGTTATCACAAATGGTGTCCACTGCCCAAATCCTTCGGTAATTAGCGCATCGGGGTTTATTTGGGCAATGGTGCGTATCAGTCCACGGGTAAGCGAGAGGCATATCAGCTTGGTATAATAAAACTTCTCGTTGATGAAGGGAATGGCATGTTGCCCCATCTTCACGGGTATGTCGTTTTTCAGTTTCTGGAAGCGGATGTCGTTTTCGTAACGGCGCTCTGAATAGAGCACATAGAAGTTGTTGTCTAACAGCCGATTCAGTTCCATGTAGAACGGGATGCGGTAGGCGGCAAATATGGGATTGCAATATAATACTTTCATAAATCTTGGCTTTTAAGGTTTAAGAAGTGAATCACTCTTTCTTTATACTCCTTCTGCTTGTGTAGATAGGTTTCGATGTGTGCTGTGTATTGTCTGTAGATGGTCTCATTTAGTACCAGGTCAGGAGAGAGGTGGCGGATGTCATCATAGAGATATCCTACCTGCTCGTCCTCGATAAATCTTAGCGCATTGCACCGACGACCCACCACAGGTGTATAGTTGAACAGCGTGTCCAGCACCACACCGCTGCTGCGGTTGCTATAAACCCCTTGGTAGTTGAGAATACAGTAGCGTGATTGGCGTATGTAGCGGTGATAATCGTCGTCGGATACAAACTCTATGTGTAGCTCTATGTTTTCATGTTCTTTGGCTATTTGCCGCAGGGCGTGGGCGTAGGCGGTGTCGTGGGTGTTGCCGGCTATTAATAACCGATGACCAGTGTTGCCCAACCATTCAGCGGCTTCCAACACCCCCTTGTCCGGCCAAATGCTGCCCACTATGGCAAAATCGTACTTTTTTTCAAAGTATGAGGTAGAGACCATTAGCCGATCATAGTGAGGGTAGATGTAGTCTGTCACTTCACAGTATGGCCTGTCGTATGCTTGGCCTATGCGACTGTTGGGGCAGATTATTCCTTTAATTTTTTTTTTAGCCAAGTTGTAGATCCACCGTTTGATAGGCGATGAGAGAGACTCTTCGCTATATTGAATGCAATGGATGTTGTTCCACTTCTTGGCAAACAAGGCTATCCCCACAAAGGTGGTTACTGCGCCCGACATCTGCAACACAATCACATCCTTGGGAGTAGTTATGCCGAACAGATAGTGGCAGTTCATTAATACCCTCCACTTGTTGCGAATGGCGCTCTTGCTATTTACGGAGTCGTAAGGCAGAGCAAGCAAGTCCTCTTCCTCGAAGTTGATTTTATAGACAGGCCCGCCTCCCACTAGCACAAGGCACACATCTTGATAGAGATCCAGATAGTTTTGTGCCAAAGCAAAATAGTGACCAGTACAATGCCCTTTATTGTTATTACTTTTCACGTCTGCTATAATTAGTCTTTTCATTTATTTTTGATGCTTTGAAATTTATTTTTGATATTTTTGTATAACAAGTCGTATAAGTATGCTATTCCTAGCGAGGCTGTGATGGAAGCTACAAAACAAGCTACGTTGTAAGGGAAATATAGGTATGCCCATTGATAATCTAAGCTACTGCACCACAAAGAATGGAAAATGGAGTCGAACAAGTAGCCTATCAAATAAATGTTTAGCGAAAGTGCGGCTATTTTGTTGACCACCATCCTGCCACGATTTCCCATTGAGAAGTCTTTGAGTAGCAAGAATAACGCCACTGCCAGCACCAGATAGACTAAACTGTCGTGTCCTCCGTAAAAATAAAGGTAGCATTTGTTTCCTGTCACTATATTCATTAACGATTCTCCTACGACTATTGTAGCTATTACTGTTATTAAATGATTTCTTTTGAGTTTCCATTGTACTGAGCGGATGTAATGCCCTATCAAATAAAAAGTGACGGGGAAAGCTATTATCCAGTAGTCAGGAAGAATGTTATTTCCATTTCTGTTGGTGAATGCAGGCAGCGAGGTAAGGGCAATGAACGTTAAGATAGCTATTTCGATGCCCGATAGTTGTTTCTTTTTCTCTCCTATTTTATAATTTATATTGGCATATTTAAGACCTGTAATCATGGCATTGATGAGCGGTGTCATAAAGAACAGTCCTATCCACATGTTGATGTACCACCCGTTTTCGGTGGCGTGATAGGAGAGTAGTTTCTGCATATAATTTCCTATACTATAGCTTTTTCCATCGAAGAATCTTACGCCGAAATAGCACAAAGTACCCAATACAACATAGGCTATCATAATGTCAATACAACGTTTCCACTTACCGTGTACATAGTAGTCTTCCACTGTTTTACTTCCATTAAGGTATCCTGTTAACAGCAGAAACAAGGGCACGCCCGCTTTGCCCAACACCACGAAGATGTCTTGCAGTGGGCCTATGTTTTTGCATAAGTTGTGGTTGAGCATCACTAGGAGAATAGCAAATGTGCGAATGAGGTTTAAAGCGGGGAAGAGTGAGGTATTCATACTACTTTTTTATCTGATAATACAGTTGTACATATTGTTTGTATTGTTCATTGGAAAATAGCAATGAGCGCTTTCTGCAATTTTCAGTGGTATAGGTATCTCTGTGGCTTGCCACCTGTTTCACAGCTTCACACAGTTGTTGCAGATTTCCTTGTTCTACCACCATTCCTGTCTTAGTATCTATGGCTTCCGGGCTTCCTCCCGTGTGGAAGGTAACAACGGGAGTTCCAGCTGCAAGTGATTCTATGTTGGTAGTAGGGAAGTTGTCGGCTAATGTGGGGTTACAAAATACTGCGGCGGATTGATACCATGCCACTATTTCATCTGAAGTGGAAGTACGTCCTACACAAATTATATTTTTCTGGGCCAAACATTTTTTTTTCTTTTCGCCAATACTTCCCACAAGCACTATTTGATAATCATTGGGTAGTAATTCGGCCATTTGCTCAAAATAGGTCATTCCCTTGCGGGGTTCCCAATTGATAGCACATCCCAGAACTATTTTTTTTTCTTTGTCAATGTGATATTTGCTATGTACGTCACTATTGGATTTCTGTGTAAATTTAGTTGTGTCTACACCATTGTAAATCACTTCCACCCGATTTTTTTTGAACATTGATTCTTTAACGAACGAGGCCAACCATTGTGAGGGGGTAACGATGACAAGATTCTCGAAAGCGGTATGCCACTGTTGGCGTATCTGCCATTGGTATTGGGTGCTGTCTATCCAAGTTTCACATTGAGGGCAATCCCCGCATCCAGTTTTCCAACGGTTGCAATTCACTTCGTCAAAATAAGGACACTGACCTGTAAAAGCACGGCAGTCGTGCATAGTCCATACTATGGCTATGTGGTACTTGTTAGCGTGGCGCACTAACATAGGCATGTTTAGGCATTTGTCGTTGATGATGTTGAAGTGAATCACATTAGGTTTATGTTTGCGGAGTAAGTGCAACAGATGCAGAGTGTCGAAAACGGAAAATATATCTTGCAATCCGGTCATCTTATACCAACGTGAATGGATGAACCAATTGAGCCGGGTACCCCAGATCTGTTGATGGGGTAGTACGCATCGTTTGTTGCGGCCACTGTTGGGCACCATTAGTATACATTCATCCTGATTTTGTTCTATGGCATGAGCCAACGATTTATAAAAACGAGGGAAAAAGCCGGAGTTTCCTGATTGTATGATTGCAATTTTCATTTCTTCATAATTTTTTTAATATCCATATCTGTATAATTAAGCCATTTTCTTGATAAGCAGCATCCTATCAATAGGAAAAAAGCTATGTGATAGAATCTGCATCCTGTGATGTCTCCTACGAAACTGTTGAGATACCAACCTACAGCAATAATACCTATTGATCGGACGAATTTATTATTTCCTTGCCAAGTTGATTTGTAAACAGCTAAAAGAATTAACCCGTAGTATGCCAATACGTAGAGAATGCCTCCTCGCAATAGATGGTTAAGGAAAGGTACTTCGGACGTGATACGTCCGTATTTACCCATACTTGATTGGTCGAAAAACAACGAATAGTAGTGCGAAAATGCCCCCTTGCCTATGAGCCATGCGTGGTTGTTTGTCAAGTCGCTTGCCATCTCTACATATAGAAAAGTACGAGTATCGGCTGATATGGATGTATCATCAGTCTTGTTGGAGAGATACATGCTCAATTTCTCAAATGGAGTCAACTCTTTGGTGATGTGCAGCATGGGAACAAACAATATTAGAGGGGATATGGCTACGGCTGTAACAAAAAATTTGTTCCATCGTGGCTTGTTTATTACATATACCAGCAGATAGCTTGCAAAGATGAATGCAGTGATAATGACAAACATACGGGTAACAAAAATGCTCAGTATGCCTTCCAATACTGCGATAAGTAAAAGTGCTCTATAGTGTTTGTCCACATATGGATAAAATACAACTCCATAGATGGCTATCCATCCTAGCGAATTGTTGAATCCGAAAATGCAAACAATACCTGCCACAAGGTATATCCAGGTGGCTTTTTTCAGTAAAACTACGTTGTACTTTAAAGTGCCTAAATAAGTAAATAAGGGGGGCATTAATAGTAAAGCTGTATATTCGTTGCCAAAAAGGGTGATCCATTTATTGCCAAACGCATTCATGGCAGCATCGGTATTGAATATCGTCCTTGCTATTTGCACTGTAGTCATCAGCAGACAAGCCCGTAATAGTATGTTTCCCCATTTCGAGAAGTCATTGTGTTTGATTAACACAAAGGGGAATGTAAAAATACTAGCCCACATACCTGCCGAGAATATCAGTTTGATGGGGGTAGG
This sequence comes from Bacteroides sp. GD17, assembly GCF_038448625.1. Taxonomy (NCBI): domain Bacteria; kingdom Pseudomonadati; phylum Bacteroidota; class Bacteroidia; order Bacteroidales; family Bacteroidaceae; genus Bacteroides; species Bacteroides sp. GD17. The sequence goes on along the minus strand of NZ_JBCEZS010000007.1, from coordinate 65,092 downwards.
TGCAAGAAAATAGAGTCCCCAGATGAGAGCAAGTGCCATGGTGGCGTATACCACAAGATAAATGCTTTGTTTTGATTTTTTGTAAACTCCGATCATTCTTCCAACAGCTTATCCCATTGTGACCAAATGGCGGATTGTGAAAATTTTTGTGCTTTCTTCAAAGCATTTTGGGACAGGCGGTTTCTTTCGTCCTCGTCCTGCATCAAATCGGTGAGGCGAATCCTAAACTGCTCTTCGTCAAAGGGAGGTATAAGAATGCCGTTTACATCTTGGTCTATAATGTCGGGGATGGCTGCGAAACTGTTGAATGCCATAGGTACTGCTCCGTTTCCCATGGCCTCGGGGAGGGTGAGGGGGAAACCTTCGAAGATAGAGGTCATCAAGAAGAGGGAAGCTTTTTGATAGTAGGGAGCTACCTCTTTCTTGAATCCTTCTAGTTGCACTCTTTCCAAATGGTTGCTGCGGATGTAGGCTTCTATTTCGTTTCTCTGTTCGCCGTCACCCACCATCACCAGTTTCCATTCGTTGCAGCGAGGGCTCTGTTCTATCTTTTTCCAGATGTTCAGTAGATGGGGGATACCTTTGGAGGAAGTAAACCTACCAATAAAGAGGCAGCTTTTTTCTTTTGTGGGCACTTCGCTTAATAAGGACAATGAAATGGGATTTCCTATCACTGCCATTTTACTGGCATCGGTAAGGCTGTTCATCTTCATAAAGATGGGGATATATCCAGGCGACAACATTACATATTTGTCGCAGTATGTGTATAACTGCTGTTTGCGCTTCTTCGTTTTGAGCATTCCTAATCTGTGGAAATAAGCTGTTTTGGCGTACATATAAAAGTTATACCATGGCTTTTTCTTAAATGCCTGGTATGTAGTTAAACCGCTATTGGGAGCGCTATGCTCCACGCATATAATCTTGATGCTGTCTCTACTGGGAGTATTTAGTAATAGACATTCATTGGGGTAGTAACTGTCTTGGTAGATGATGGTGTCGATGTGGTTATCAATTATTATTTGCTTATAATAGTTTTGATTTTCTTCCGCATTTACACGGGTAGGATTAGGCAATTTGAAAAAACTTATATTTGTATGCAGTCTAGCCAGTAATTCCTTTTCAGCTTGCTGATGGCACGATAAGATGCTTACTCTATGGAGCTTTTCCGATGATAGATAATTAGCCAGCAGAGTGGTGACGTTCTCTATTCCCCCATAGCCAGGGTAGCGTGCAATATAGAATAAGATAGATTTCATGAGTTTAAAGAGTTTTCTAAAAAGGATAAGGATTGCTTTTTTAACAATGCCAATCGTTCTTTGGCTTGTGTGTAGTCCACTGTTAGATTTTCCGGCAATGCGCATTTTCCCTTTTTGAGTTGAGCTTCCAATCCAAGTACTTGCGTGATGGATTCCAGACGCGAATTACGGTCGTTCTTGTTGAGGAACGTGAAGAAGTTTTTGCGATAGATGATGGAAAAGGCCGTTCCGTGAAACGAATTGGTCACCACAAATTCAGCTTCGCGCACCAGTCCTAGGAATTCACGAGGACCTGCTGCTCTTCCCGAATGATACCGACAGTTGGCCAGGTCACGAATGGAACCAATTTTCACTATTTCGTAGTTAAATTTGCGGCTCAGGGAAGAGACAAATTCGGCTGATCCTTCGGGGTCGCCCAAAATGGTGAAAAACAAGATGTATTTTTTTTTACGGGCAGGAGCAATGGCTATCTCGTTCCACTCAGTGGCGTCGCATAGCAGCGTGGGGTCGGCTACCAATGGTACTTCCTTGTTCAGAATCTTTTTTAATATCTGTACTCCGGCTTCTTCTCTTACAGATAGATGACCGATGTGTTGCAGAAAAGGAGTATATTTCTTCTGCTGTTCGCTGGTAAGCTGTTTCACACCAAAGCTGGGTGCGTAGGCTATCTTTTGATTGTCGGCCATGGGGAAGTCTAAGAAATAGCTCATGTCGTCTTCGCAAATCACGGGATGCCACACTTGGTCGCTTCCAGTGATGAGAGATTTATAATGGTGCAAGTCCGCCGTTAGTTCGTCTTTGGTGGAATAGTGCTTTTGCGAAATCCCAATTACTTCTTCTGCAAACTTATTGAAGGTGGCCATGCGCTGTCTTTCACCAAACAATCTTAAGAAATTGTTTACTATCGACCCTGCAATGGCTTTCAGCGAGAAGGTGGACCAAAAGAATATTTTTTCTTGTCCTATCTTGCCATAGTCTATCACTTCGGCTTCATGAGCCAATTTCTGTACAGTGTAGCGTAGGGCGTAGGCTTGTAGCATAGCTCCATAATTGATGGAACGGTGGTATGTCAATATTCCTACTTTTTTCATTCTTTTTGTTTTATTTATCTTTTCCAGTGCTTTTTTTAGTTCTGTTTCCACTTTTTGGTCTATCACTTTTTTCTGCTTTATCACGTAGCGGGCACGTAGGTAGGCCAAGGGGTTACGTTTGGTGATGTGCGGTCCCGCTATGCTTTGAGCTACAAAGTGGGGCATATAGGTAAACAAAGTGTGCAGATGTGTGGTGATGGATATGCCCCTGCATTCGTGCTTGTCGCAATACAAGCGGGGGTTGCGAGGTAAGCACATCTCCCAATCGGTGGCTTCGGTATGCAGATTGGTACATTTCTCAAACAGTTGCTGTCCATGGGCGTTGTTCACTATTAAGAGGGATAATCCTTTGCTTGCTTCTTCTTGTGATTGTTTGCTACCCCAATAGTCGCCCATAGTGAGATCCGCCACCCGCTCTATGGTGGCATACCGGCATTGGTAGCAGGAGGGACGAGTTACTGTGTCCGATGTAAAGGCATGGTAGAAGAAGTTTTTATGTCGGTTTTGTAGAATCATCTTTTTCCCTTCCTTAATGGCGGTGATATAGGTGTCTTTCCCCCATCCCAAACTCTTGGAGCGGAACGATACAATTTGGTTAGCATGGTTATATTCCAAATGTTTGTCCAAGATGAGATTGGACACCACTCCATGACATATCACTTCGGCAGTATAGAGGTTTGCGTTGTCTCTCTTTTTACCCAAATACGCATAGAGGGCGGCCACTTGGCAGGGAGTGCCACTAAATAACACCATTTGTTGTGCGTCGAGGTACGTGCGTACCTGTTGGTATATCCCTGTCAGGTTGCTTTGTATGTATTTCACACCTTGTATGCGGGGGAGTTCTTCCAGCGAGGTAATAAAGATGTGCTGCACGCGGTTGTTGCCAATCGCAGCACCGCAAACTATTCCACCCTTGTTCAGTATTACAGAGGATAAGGAGGCAAATACACCGCCTGAAGTGCTCTGGCTTCGCTGGTCGGGGTTGGTGTTCCAAGCAGTATAAGGAGTGTATTGATGGATGGGATTCCTTGACAGAAATATGCCGTTGTATACTTCCCCACAATGCTTTTCGCACAGATGACATTCGGTGCATTTCTGCACGTCGACTACAGGATGCCAAAGGCCGTTTTTGTCTTCCGCTATGGTTATGGCACCTTGTTTGCAGCTATTTGCGCAACACATGCAACCGGTACAATGTTCACTGTCGGCTAATAGGGGCATTGATTGTTCTCTTTTTATGGAACTCATGAGTGATTATTTATGTTGCAATTTTTGCTTTATTCTTTTTGATAACCAGTATAGGCGTAAAACGATGACAATAATACAAATTTTGTTGTGGAGAGTAGTTAACGCTCTTTTTAGGAATTTGTAATAACCGTTAGTAGGGTTATATGTTGGCAGCCATGCAGAGTAAAGTCTCAGGTAGCTGGATATTTCTGCTTTTTGAGTCTTGAAGGAGTGAGGTGTTGAGAACAGTGCCGTGAGATAGCTAAAACTAGTCATGATGTACATCCGCTGGGTGTCGTTCTCAAAGCGGGAACTTTGGAGCAGGGTGAGCAGACGTTGTGCGCATTGTAAATTTGCGTCTGCCGCTTGCTTTATCTCTTGATAGGGGCGTTTGTGCGCCGTCAGTCCGTTGCTGTGGATAATGTAATTATAGGCTGAACGATTGATCACGGACAGCCCGTTGCAATACTCCAGATATTGCAATGCAAAGATACGGTCTTCACTGATGTTGATATTCTTATTGAAGCACAAGTGATGGCGTTTGATAATCTCCGTTCTGTACATTTTGGTACAGATATACCCAAAGATGGAATATCGATTGATATCCGAGATTCCATCAAGAAGTTTTTCTCTGGGATAGATTCCCATTTGTGGAACAATCCTTTCTGTATGGTCGGTAAATACGCGGTTAATCCCTTGAAACACCATATCAACGTCTGGCGAAGTAGCAATACCTTCCGCAAAGTTTTGTAGGTAGTGGGGGGACAAGTAGTCATCCGAGTCCGTGAAGCACAGATAAGGAGAGAGGCAGAGTTCAATGCCCTTGTTTCGGGCTGTACTCACTCCGCTGTTACTTTGTGAGTAGACTACTATTCGGTCATCATAGTTTTGATATTGATAACATATCTTCAGACTGTCGTCTATACTTCCATCGTCTATTAATATGAGTTTGAAGTTAGTATGGCTTTGCATAAGGATGCTTGTTATGCATCTGTGTAAGGATTCCTGAGCGTTATAAACAGGTACAATGATACCTATTTCAATATTTAGAGTTCTTTTAGAAAGCATATTTCAAAAGTGGGTATTTATTTGCTAAATTCCTAAGGACATGGGTCAAGCCTATGGTAAACAATAATACTAGCATGTATAAGATGAAGTTGGAAATGGGCAAAATATGTCGGTCTTGCAGGCGCACCAATATGAATATAAATGTAAATTGTGAAAAATACATGATTGTGGAAATCTGCCGGATAGTAGTAGTATCCATTCTTAACAAGTAGGTTTCATCTGTTTTGAGTGCTACAATTATCAACGATACTGCCAAAGGTATCAAGGAGAAGAAAGCGTCGGAATCTTTTCTTAAGCCTCCGGAGTATTCATTGATATATTGGTTTTCTATAATTGAAATGCAAATAGATAATATACAGAGTAGTATTCCTTTACGTAAACTGATGCTGTCCATGATTCTCTGGTAATTCTCAGCTATGGACATGCCTATAGCTACATAGATGAGACCTGCCGGGAAACAATGGTATGGTCGGAATATAACATTAGTAAAAGTGGTTATGAAGTGGGTCACTATATGCTCTGCGTCAAACAGATAATTATAGGAAGCTGCTATGCAGGGCAAGACATAGACCACAAAGCTGATAAGCAGAATAGTGATATTGGATAGATATTTCTTTAGAAAATAGATGATGAATGCACATTGCAGCAAAGCCATAAGATACCAACTCCCTGCAAAACTGGTAGAAAATAGGCTGGTGTGGATGAAGTTCAGAAACTTTTCTGTGAAAGATAGATTGTGGTTGGCAAACAGACGCAGATAAATGGTAAGAGGGGCGGTGGTTACCAACCAAAACAGATAGAGCTTGGCGATGCGTTTGGTAAATAGCTTCATTTTGTCCCAATCAGGCGTTTTCTTAAATAAGAAGAATGCGGATATAATGAAAAAGCAGGGTACACCAAAACGAGTGGCGCATACAAACCAATAATCATAAAGGGCATCATTGAACCGGAAGCAGTGCAGACCAACTATGCAGATGGCGCTCACTAATTTGAGGATGTCGAGCGATTTATAAGTTCTTTCCATGATATAGTTTTTTGCGGATTTGATTTTTGATGAAGCTGCGCTCATTCGATCCTAACCCGATGAAATAGATAGAGATAAAAACAGAAGTCACTGCGGTTGCTCCTACTATCAGAAACCTTGTCAAGGATGCATCCATTGAATGGTAGCAAAACAGAGGGAGGATAAATGATGGAATTACTACAGCTATAATTCTGATTATTACGTCTTTTATATAGTTGCGTATGGAGAAGTGTACCAGATTGCATACTAGATATATCCGGACTACTTGTGCTAACACGGCGTAAAGCAAGTGTGTGAAGAACACACTTTCGGGCGAATAACCAAGCTTAAGAGTTACGTAGGCGGTGGGTACAATAAAAAGCAACGTACCTCCTACCAATATTTGATACATACGAACTTTTCCGGTAGCTTGCGAGGCTACTACAAAAGCATCGGCCATTACGTTAATCATACTGATACATAGCATGATTCTCACAAAATTGCTCGTGTGGGCTGGTACTTCTTTCAGCCACCACTGTAGCACTTGGTCGGTCTCAATCAGCAGTGGCAACGATAAGAAGTAGAGTAGGAGGAAGGAGTATTTGGAACTGGCAAAGATTAATTTACACATTTGTTCCATTTCATGGTTGGCATACGACTTAGTAATCTGCGGATTCAGAGCTAACTGAAAGTTGGAGCTAAAGCCGGTAATGGCATTCTGTACTTGCACGGCAATGCCACGGGCTGCGTTGACAATGGGGCCGAAAAACATATTCAAGATGATATTCACGCCTTGGGTGATACCTATGCTGGCTATGATGCCAAACATATTCCATCCAGCAAAACCCAGCATCTCTTTCATAAGAACGGAATCCCATACAAATTTGTATTGGGTCTCTATGAAATGACGTTTGCAATAGGTTCCGTAGATGGCTCTGATGATGACTTGAATGCAGAACATTAGGATGGCGTATATTTTCAACTTGTCATAGTCTATGCAATTTAGTAGATAGACAATCAAAAGTTTTGCAGTGACCTCGAAAATGGAAATATAGGCAAAGGCTCCCATCTTTTCGTGGGCAATGATGTCGGCATTGTAAGGCACGCTCATCATCAATACTACGCAAGTGAAGATGGATAGTTGATATACCCACATTGCAGCATCCATCCGCTCGGATGGGATACTCATTTGGGTAGTTAAAAGCCATAAGCCCAGTGTTTCGGCCAAAATCACAATGATAATGGCAATAATGGCATGTATGGTAATGCAGAGGCTGAATGTCTTTTTCAGCTTTTCAATGTTGCCTGTCCCGATTTCAAAAGTAAGGTATCGTTGGGTGGCGGTGGACATAGAACCATTGAGGAACGAAAAGAGTCCCACGATGCCACCTACCACGTTGTAGATACCGAAATCTTCTACCCCTAATTTGCTCAGAATGACACGTGAGGTATATAGGCTCACCGCCATCATGAAGAGCATGCGGAAATAGAGCAAAATGGTGTTTTGGGCTATGTGCTTATTGTTTGCTGTATTGTTTGTCATGTTTCTAGTAAACATTTAAATTTGACGTTCCTTCCAAGGAAAGTTACCATTTAATGACTTCTCTTGTAAAAAACGCTAAAAACAAGGCTGAGCTATAAAGATATTAGAGTCTATTTTGATGATCATCGGAAATAGATTTTCATAATTATGACGGTCTATTACTATTTTACGGAAGAATTTACACAGATATTTCAGCTAAATGAACAGTTGATTCCAGAAGGTAGACAGATAGCGGAGTCCTTATTTTGTCATCTCTTTCAGTTCTTTCTCTTTACTTTGATATTGATTTTCTTTCAGATATTTTAGCCAGTTTCTTAGTACAATTATTTTTTGCTGCTCTCTATTTGTATCCTGTTGTATAGTAGTGGTACTCCCCGAGCACATTTCGTTTTTTTACTCTATCTTCCAATCCCCCAGCGTCTTTTTTTCGTTGTCAAAGCAGACTGCCACCTTCACCACCGGCAGTCCGCACAGCGCGAAGCGTTCGGGATAGTTCTTCAGGTCTATCTGCTGCATGGCGTCATCTGCACTTTTGTCCAGTTTCAACTCAATGATGTACAGGGTAGTACGTGTTCGGAGAACAATGTCCACCCGTCCGCGGGGCGTACGCACTTCTACATCCGCATAGTAGCCCAACAGCGAGAAGATGATGTAGAACACTTGTTGGTAGTGCTCTTCAGAATGGGCGTTGTCGCAATAGGGCACGGTGGAAAGAAACTCCTGCAGCAGGCGCAGCATGCCATCCATATCGTCACGGCTCAGGGCGCGGGCCAGGTTTACTACCGTGGTTGTTGTGGTCAGTGTGTCGTTGGTGATATACGATGGTATCAGGTTACGCATCAGTCCTATGCGCACTTCTTTGTTGGGGATATCAAGCGTATAAATACCAAATTCACTGTCGTAATTATTTATTGTGATATAGCCGCTTTGATAAAGCAATGGCGTGATGCTGGTCATGCGTTCTGTGGGTGCGTCGAACTCTGCGGATACAGCTTCTACACCGCCTATCTTAGAGGGAGGGACGCCGAACTTATTCAACATTTCTATCAGGTAGGTGGGCGTGCCGCTGCCGAACCAATAAGAGTCTATTTTGCCTTTAGCCATGGCATTGAGTAGGCTGAAGGGATTGTATATATCGGGAGATGGCCAAGTAAAATGATAGCCGTCATAATTTTCTTTCAGTTCTGTCAAAGCCCGATCGCGGGTTACTTTCATTTTCTTTGCCATCAGGTCTATATCATCACCCATCTGTGTCAGTATTTCTTCTTGGGTGATGCCGCAGATCCCTGCATACGCTTCGTCCATACTGATATTCTCAATATTGTTCAGCTCACTGAAGATGCTGAGTTGCGAGAATTTGGTGATACCCGTCAGGAATACATAGCGCAGGTAGGGGTCGCAGGCTTTCAAGGGGCTGTAAAAGTTACGCATTATGTTGCGTAGCACAGGCAGATTCCTCTCTTCGTGCATCACGTCAAGCAGCGGCGCATCGTATTCGTCAATCAGGACTACCACCCCTTTGCCGGTCTGTTGGCAAGCACACTTTATGAGGGCTGTCAGACGCAGGTTTACATCTACTTGATTATCAGTTATCTCATATTGGTCCTCATAGTCTTTCAATTGGCTGGCAAGGTAACGGTTCAGCTGTTCACCGTTCATATGCTTGCCCAGGCTCATGTCAAAATGCAGTACGGGATATTCGGTCCATTCTTTTTCCAAGCTTTCAATGGCAAGGCCTTCAAACAATTCTTTGCGACCTTTGAAATAAGCGTGCAGCGTAGAAACAAGTAAGGATTTTCCAAAACGGCGGGGACGACTCAAAAACATATATTTGGAGTCGGAGTGTGTCATCCGGTAAACGTATCCCGTCTTGTCGATGTACACGTAATTTTTTTCTCTTATTTCGGAAAAGGTCTGTATCCCTATCGGATAAAGTCGTCGTTGTAATTCCATATTATCTACTTTTTGCACGGTTCGTACAGCTTTCTTTCTACAAAGAAACAAATTCCTTCCCGTTTTTCCTAATCCCTTCTTCCGTTTTTTTTCTTCGAAATGACACTTGTGTCACCCCTAAAACATAAATACATGTTACGCGCGCGAGACAAATTATCAATATACACAAACCTGCATGGCTTGTGGATGATAAATATTGGCCTATATGAAGTATTGAAAAAAGGGTGCCACAAGTGTCACAAGTTTTTGGAGAGGATTATGACTTCAGGACTCCTACGCGGATTCTGTAAGTATCTAAATCACTATCCTGGCAAGCTCTTACCTGTTGCTCGAGCTCCTCTTTTTCCTTGTCCGTCTTCATCAAAGACCGCCAGAAATTCATTACGGCATGCAGCTGGTTGCCGTTGCAACTCAGCCCTTTTTTAAAAGATTGTAGGTCTTGGTACTTATCATCGCTTCTCGGGCGATGGTTTCGTTACTCAGGTGCTTGCCGTTTACAAGCTGTTCCCGTTGGAGTTTCCTCAGAAACGCTCCGAATGCCGGTGCGGCCGGCTCTTTTTTCGTCATTTTACGCTGTATTAATGGTTAAAAATAAATAAAAACAATCGGAATCATTTCCATATAGTGGAAACGATCCGGCTTGTGTATCTTGATGCTTTTATGTTCCTTCGTACCGCAAATTTGAAAAACCAACTAATTTTTAGAAGAAATGGAAAACCGCAGTATCAGCCTTTTTAAGGGCTATTCGGACACAGAACCTATAGAAACTTCTCTCGAAGAAGTCGTCAATATCATCAAGTGCGATGCAGCTTTGCGAGACCGCACCGAAAAGCATCGCTACTACCTGGAGCAAGATCTGAAGCGGGATGCCGAACGCGAGAAGTCCGGTTGTCCCTGCTTCGCAGTGGCCGTGCATTTCGAGGGTGGCAAGACGCGTGAGCATGTCCGTGCCTGGACGGGCTATACGCTGGTGGATCTGGACCATATCCCTCCGGAACGGCTGGTCACCATTTGGACGCTGATCTGTGCTGACGAGCATACGCTCCTGGCATATATCACCATCAGCAGCCACGGCATCCGCGTCATCTGCCGCATTGAGGGCTTGAACGGGCTGGAAGGTGAGAAGGCTTTCCGCCGTTATGCCAAGTGCTTTAATCTGGTCAATGACTATTATTCCCATTTGGTGGACTTCAAGAGCGACGGGCAGTGCAAGAATGCTACCCGTATCAGTGGGATGGCTGCCGATCCTAACGTCTACTACAACCCCGATGCCACGCCCTTTGTGCTGCAAGGAATGAAAAGCGGTTCTCAGCCGCAAGGCACTGATGTCGAAAATACCGTGCCGGCCAAACGCAACAAGCGGCTGGAGAAGGCCGTGAAGGCAGCGGAACGATTCTTGGAGGAGGAGGGAGTAGCTTACTGCGAACATCACCATAACGAGTACGTGATGCGCATGGGCTATCTGCTCAACCAATATGGCGTGGCGCAAAAGACGGCTGCCGGATGGGCGGTGGAACGCTTCACCGACTACGACGGGGATGTGGCGGGCGTCATAGGCTCCTGCTACGAGAATGCCGATGAGCACGGCACCCGTTCTTTCAGCCGCAAGGGTGGGCAAGGAGGTGATGACAAGTTTGCCACCGTGATGGATATTGAGCAGTTCTTCACACAGCAGGCAAAGTTCCGCAAAAATGTGGTGAGTGGCAAGTTCGAAATCCTGATGCCCGAATTCGGGGAGGACTATATGGAACTGACCGACCGTTATATCAATACGCTGTGGGCTCGTATGAGCAAGGCGTTCGGTATGTTGGTCCGTGCTACGGACATGCGTGCTGTGCTCGATTCGGAGTACACTCCGCTCTTCAATCCCTTTGAAGAATACCTGAAGAACCTGCCCGTATGGGATGGAACTACGGACGCTATTGCACAGCTGGCTTCCGGGGTGCACGTGAAGGATGATCAGGATCTCTTCGGGCTTTATTTCAAGAAGTGGCTGGTGGCTGTGATAGCTTCGCTGGTCGACCCTACGGTGGTGAATCATGAGATTCTGGTATTTGTCGGTAAGCAGGGCATCTACAAGACCACCTGGATGCAGCGCTTGTTGCCTCCCGAGCTGCAACGCTATTTCTATGTAAAGAGCAACAGTCAGCACATTAAGAAGGACGATCTCTTTACCCTCACCGAGTTTGCACTGGTGTGTCTCGAAGAGTTGGAGGAAATGACTCCCGCCCAGGTGGGCCAGTTGAAGGCTATCACCAGCATGAATATGGTGAACGAGCGTGCGTTTTACGGGCACTTCAAGGAGAGCCGTCCGCACGTTGCCAGCTTCTGCGGCACGACCAACAATAGCACTTTCCTCAATGACCTCAGTGGCAACCGCCGTTGGCTCCCCTTCGAGGTGGAGGCCATCGACAGTCCTTTCGACTTTCCCATAGACTACACCGGAGTATATGCGCAAGGCTATGCCCTCTGGAAGAGTGGCTTTCATTACTGGTTTGATCCGAAGGAGATTGAGGTTGTGAATCTTCATAATCGTTTCTTTGAAGTGCCGTGCCTGGAGCGCGAACTGGTGCAGGTGTATTATCGCCGTCCCCTGCCGGGCGAGGAATGTATATTCTTGACGAACGCTCAGATCTTGAGTCATATCAATGCAGGTATCCGTCAGACTCTGAGTCCTACGCGCCTCGGCCTGGTGATGAAGCAGGAGGGGTATGAGGCTGTTCGTTCCGGTGGGCACCGCGGCTATAGGGTGATTGAACTGAAAGGAGATGAAATCTACCGTAACCAGTGTGCCATGGCCCGATATACTGCGCAGCCTTAACTGTTGCCTTGCGATCCTATAAGCGTTAGCTTGCGCTTATAGGAGTGTTGCTTCACGGTCTGCCCAGATATCTGAATATCAGTTCTACCTGCATGGATGTGAAGATTTTCTGTGTGCCTCGATATCCGGTCTGCAACAAGGCTTCATTGAGCTGCAGGTTCAGTTTCAGCCATTTGGACAGGCGGTTGAGGGCAGAGGCGGACGAGATGTTCGGTGCGTATGCTTCTGCCAGTTCGCGTTTATAATATGGCCGGACGGGCCACGCTTCAATCTCAGTTTCTCCGTTTTCGCTGATGGCTTTCATAAGTGTCTTTTTAGTTGGTTATTATACTGTAAATGTACGGAATTTTTTCCGCATAACCATCTCCGGAAACGGATATATCTTATCTAATCTCACATAATCTCATACCATTTTATCTCATCCCACCGCATTGCATTTTCCGCTTCTGCCGGCATATTATCTTTGTTTCGTTATTAATAACAGATCACTTAGTATTAATCATTAAACACTATTAAGATGCCATTAAATTACAGCGTTGCAATGATGGGCAATCCCATCAATCAGGATGAACCTAAAAAGGCGTATGCCAAGTCGCAAATCTCCGAGGAATTGACCCTGAAGGAACTTTCGCGCCTGGTAGCCTCGCAGACTACCGTAAGCCGTGCCGATGTGAGCGCGGTACTCATTTCTACTGTAGACAACTTGTTCGACGGCCTGCGTGCCGGGAAGCAGGTGGACTTTGGCGAGCTGGGCAAGTTCCGTCTCCAGATAACCAGCAATGGTGCGGAGTCGGCGGAAAAGTTCACTGCCAATAACATTACGGGAGTAAATATTCAGTTTGTGCCCGGAGAGGACTTGAAGAACCTCTTTGCGGGTATGGAATTTACTCCGGTGCCTACCCGTGCCGCCATGCGTGCTGTGCTCAGGGCGCAGAAGTTGGGGCAGACCACTGTCGATATTTCCAAAGGCTCCACTTCGGGAGGTGGCAACAACCCCGGTGGCAATCCGGACAGCGGCAATCCGGACGGCGGCGGATCGGATGGAGACCAGAGCGAAAATCCACTCGGATGATCAGCTTCCGTGAAATCCGTGTAATCCGTGCCTAAAATTATCCGCAGAATTCCCATTTATAAATCAATTGTCAAATTTTTAATTTCAGAATTATGAAAGAAAAATCGTCTTCCAAGTGGGGAATTATCCTCAAAGTGATTGTTACCGTGGCCACTGCATTGGCCGGAGTGTTCGGCCTGAGTTCCTGCATCAATCGTTAGCCGGATGAAGTCAGGCAGTTTCTATCAGAACTATCGGGAGGTGAACCTCCTGGTAGTTCATTGCAGTGCTACGCGTTGCGACCGTCAATTTTCCGTGGCAGCGCTTCGTCGCAGCCATCTGGCACGGGGCTTTGCCGATATCGGTTATCATTTCTACATCACCCGTGACGGAGAGGTGCACATTTGCCGTCCCGCCCATCAGATTGGTGCCCATGCCACCGGCTGGAATGACAAAAGCCTCGGCATCTGTTATGAAGGCGGACTCGACGAAAAGGGGCGTCCGGCCGATACGCGCACTTATGCGCAGAGGTGCGCCTTGCTCGACTTGCTCCGGCAGTTGAAGAAGGATTATCCCGATGCCCGTATCCTGGGGCATTGCCAGCTCAGTGCGTCCGTTCATAAGGCTTGTCCTTGCTTTGATGCAAAGGGGGAGTATGGGGAGTTATGAGTTATAAGTTATGAGTTATTGGTTATAACTTTTCTACGAAGCCTACGGGCATATCTACATGTGCGCAGCCCAGCATATCCAGCCGGACTGCCACTTTACTTTTCCCGCCTATTGTCACCAGCTCACCTTCCAGGCCTGCGAGCGGCCCTTTTATTACTTTCACCGCATCGCCCGGCGCCAAGGGGGTGCTGCATATCTCCACTGCTTCGGGGCTGTAGTCCAGCATGAACCGGAAGCGATTCATTTGCTCCTCCGGGATGATGGCGGGATGACTTTCGCCACGTAGTACCATGTAGCGGCTTACGGCTTGCAGTGTCAGTGGCAATGAGCGTTCTCCCGGAGCGACATGTACGAATATCATCATTGGAATCACCAGCCGGTCTATCTTTTTGCGCCGGTCGCTCCATTGTCGGATTTCGGTTTGCACGGGCAAGTAACATTCCACGCCCATAGCAGTCAGCCGTTCGGCCGTCTTCTTTTCGAGGCAGGATTGCACATAGGCCACCAGCCATTGGCGGTGGGAAATGGCAGGGGTTGTATCAGTATGGTTCATTCTAATCTTTTCAGGTTAAAAAAAGTGTGTCCCGGCCACAGCGCTCTGCACGCCGGAACACACAGCAAACAAACGATATAAGCCCGGGGTACAAAGCATAGCAATGTACTTAAGGGGGAACCCGAACTTATGGGGAACTATTAAACGAAGTAATTTTTGTATCATGGATAGCTGAGGTCCGGGCGCGCTACGCGGTCGCCTGTCACATTTTGTGAGGACGAAAGAAACGAATTTAAAATTAAAAGTTAAAATTTAAAAATTTAAAGTTATGACTCGGCAACTATCAACTATCAATTGTCAATTGTCAATTACCCCGTAACCGTATTTCTTGCCATAGCCATAGTACTTCCCATAAGTACCATAACCATAGTAATAGCCGTATTTCTTTTTCTTCATATCGAGGCCGTTGATGGCTGTACATAAGCCGGGCAGGCGATGGTGCTCTTGCAGCTCATTGATGAGCTTGTAATCGGTCTTATGCGTATAGTCGGCGCGGCAGACGTAGATGCTGACATCGGCTGTGCGGGCGATGATCTGCGTGTCGGTCACCATGCCGATGGGGGCCGTATCCATGATGATATAGTCGTATTCCCGGCGCAGAATGCCGATGGCATCATCCAATGCCTGGCGGGCCAGCAACTCTGTGGGGTTGGGCGGAATGGCGCCTCCCGGCAGCAGACTAAGGTTGGGCATGGTGCCGGACGGCTGTATCAGCGCATGCAAATCGGTGCTTTGAGGGGCAGAAAGGAATTGGGTGATTCCTTTTTGTTTTTGAGGAATGCTGAATGTCTTGTTCAATCCCGGTTTGCGGATGTCCAGTCCGATGAGGAGTACTTTCTTGCCCAGTAATGCAAGGCTTACGGCCAGGTTGGAGGCAAGGAACGTTTTTCCTTCACCGCTTATGGTGGAAGTGACAAGAATCACTTTCTTATCCGGATCGCCCATGATAAAGAGCAGATTGGTGCGAAGATTGCGGAAGGTTTCCGCCATGATGTCGTTATCGTTTTCGCGGACTACGATGCTGGAGAAAGACTCGTTGGGCGACTCTGCAAGAGGTATATCGCCGATGATGGGCACGGTGGTGAGTTTCTCCACATCGAGGTGCCCTTCAATCCGGAAACGGAGGAAGTTGCGTACGTAGATGATGGCAACGGGGATGCCGATTCCGAAGGCAAAGGCTATCATATAAATCATCCGGGTATCGGGGGAGATGGGAGCGCCGCTACCCATCGGCTCTTCAATGATCCGGCCATTGTTGGCGGTGGCTGCCAGGGTGATGGCGTTCTCTTCGCGTTTCTGCAGCAACATGATGTAGAGGGTGGCCTTGATTTCCTGTTGGCGCGAGATGGTCATGAACTCTTTCTCTTGCTTGGGGGCGTTGCTGATGCGGCTTTCGTACTTCCGCGCCTGCCGGCTGATGTCGTTACGGGTTATTTGCAATCCTTTCAGTACGCTGTTTACGGTGGTTTTTACGTTGTGGCGCATGGCTTCGATGCCCGTGTTCAGATTGATGACGGCGGGGTTGCTTTCCGAGGAAGTGCGCAGCAGCCGTTTGCGCTCCATGATGAGATTGTTGTATTGCTCGATGACGGACGTCAGGTTTACATCGCTCAGGCCTACGTTGGCGGGAATTACCTCGTTGTTGTTTGCAGGGTTGTTGATGTAATCGCGCAGGTAGTTTACCAGGCTGATTTGAGTGGCATTCTCGGTGTATTGCTGCTCATATTTGGAACTTTCCTGCAGGGCAAGTTGTGCGTCACTGCTCAGGTCGGTCAGTCCGGAACGCTGTTTGAAGTCTGCCAGTTCGCTTTCTGTAGTGCCCAGCTCGTTGTTGATGATGCCGATACGCTCTTCGATGAAGTCGGCGCTCTTCTGTGCCACTTCGTTCTTTTCGGTATTGGTATCTTGGTTGTAGAGTGCTATCAATGTATTGGTGAAGTCGATAGCGCGTTGTCTGTGCGTGTTCTTCAGGCTGATGGTGGCAATGGTGCTGGTTTTTGAAATGGGTTCTATGCTCAGTGCGGCTCTATACCCCCCGGCGGTGGCAGTGGGGGTGCTGATGCTGGCTTCCAAAGTGAAAGTATTTGGAGGGATGGGCACCGATTCGTTGCGGGAAATGGTGATGACGCCTGCAGGGGTGGGCAGGACGGCAGGTAGTTTCCCGAAACTTTGGACGACTTCCTGTTCTTTACCGTTCTCCAGGTAGGTGGCTTGTACCAACAATAGTCCGCCGGGCTGGTATGTCAGTTCAAGACGAACGTTACCGGTGAGCTTGTCGGCTTCTTCGGCGGTCATGAATACATCGAGCGGTGCATTTTTGTAAAGTGGCAGGGCGTAGCCGAAAGCTCGTTTCTCGGCAATGTTGATGAAGAGATTCAGGCGGGACACCACTTTTTTGATCAATGTGCGCGATTGCATGATCTGTATTTCGTTGTCGAAGTTGCTCGTCATGGAGAGCATGCCGAAGTCTTGCATAGTGGCCAGCGCATTGTTGGAGTTCTTCTTGTCGTCTTCTTTGATGAGGACGGAAGAGGATACTACGTAGACGGGCACTTGGTAGCGCAGATAAATAAAAGCCAGGGCCAGAGATAGCAGGACGCATGCTACAATGTAGGGCCAATGAATGATGTATTTGAAAAAGAAAGCTTGAAAATCAAATTTCTCGTCTTTTTCTTCGAACTGGTCGTCGTAGAGGTCTTCTTTCATTCTTTTTTGATGCTTCGTTTTAATTCTTAATTTTCATTCTGTTATTTCCCGATTCTCTTCTATTTTGCAATGGTGATGAGGAGACTGGCCAATGAAACGAGTGTGCCTATCACAGAAAACCAGATGGTGGTACTGTTACTGATACTTGCATTCTTGGCTTTGGTCTTGTTGGGCGTGATGTAGAGAATATCGTTTTGCTGCAGATGATAATAGGGTGAATGAAGGATGTTGGCTTCGTTCAGGTTCAGTGTTACGATATGGCGTTGGCCGTTGTTGTCTTCGCGGATCAGTTTGACATTGCTGCGTATGCCGTAGACGGTCATGTCGCCTGCCATGGCCAGCGCTTCGAAAATATTCACTTTTTCGTTGTTGATGGTGAAGGTGCCGGGGCTGTTTACTTCGCCGATGACCGAGATTTTGTAGTTGGACATGCGTACCGTTACGATAGGAGTCTCTTTGAGGTAGGGCTTCAGTTTCTCGCGGATGAGGTTTTCGGCTTCGCTTTTGGTCAGTCCGCCAATCTTCAGTTTACCTATTACGGGGAAATCTATTTCACCGGTATTGCTCACCAGGTATTGCTGCAGGGCGGGTTGCGAACTGATGCTATTGCCTTGCGTCACATTGATGGGGGTCTGCACAGTCAGGTTGAACGGTGCAGCCGCCATGGGGTCGGTGGTGTTTATGGTGATGCTCAGCAGGTCTTTAGGCTGGATATGTGCGTCGTAGAGTGTATCTTGCTGGTTCACTTCATTGATGACTATCTCCTGATAGCTCTTATCGGTGAGCGATTGGTAGCTTTGCAGATAAGGTACCCGCTTATAGGATTGGCAACCGGTTAGCGTCAATGCTGCCATGAGGATGATAATGCTTCTCTTTTTCATGAATCGTTGATTTTTTCTTTTGTTATTTTCAGTATGCTTCTTCTTCGCCTTGGATGGCATTCTTGATGGTTTTGTATATAATGTATATATCCAGCAGGAAAGTCCAGTGTTCCAAGTACCACACGTCCCGCAGTACACGTCCCTCCATCTGCCAGAGTTCTTTGGTTTCACCCCGGTAGCCGGTGACTTGTGCCCAGCCGGTGATGCCGGGCTTCACAAGGTGTCTGACCATGTACTGGTTGATGAGGTGGGAGTATTCTTCGGTATGTTTCAACATGTGTGGGCGTGGACCTACTACGGACATTTGCCCCAGGAATACGTTGATGAATTGGGGCAGTTCGTCGATGCTGGTCCGGCGGATAAATTCTCCGATACGGGTTTTGCGTGGGTCGTTGGCGGTGGCTTGCAGTTTGTCGCACTCGCTGTTGACACACATCGAACGAAATTTATAGCACCAGAATTCTTTCCCGTTCTCTCCGCTTCGTTTCTGCTTGAAGAGGATGGGACCGGGGGACGATGCTTTGATGGCTATGCCTATTATGACGTATACCAAAGGAAATAGGCTACAGAGGAAGAGGCTGGAGAAAAGAAGGTCGAACGTTCTTTTCAGCAGGCGGTTCTCTATTTGCGACAAGGGCTCTTCGCGGATGGTAAGCACGGGAACGTTGCCGAACATCTCGAAGTGCATGCGGCGTTGCAGATAGTTGCGGACGTTGGGTACGCTGAAGAAGCGTATCAGATGGTTTTCGCAATAATTGATGATAGGGATTATTTCGTTGCTGCGCGTGGAGGAAAGACAACAGTAGACTTGCTCCACAGAGTGATTCTGCAGAAAGGTGATGACTTCCCGGGGTTGTCCGAGGTAGGGGGCAGAGGCGGGGCACTCTTCGGAAGGAGCGTCATCGAAATAGCCCATAATGCGGAAGCCGTTGGCAGGATCTCCTATCATCTCCTGATGCAGTTCCCTCATATTCTTGTTGCTGCCTACAAAAACGGCCGAACGGGAGTTACCTCCACGTTTACGGTATTTCTTGAGGATGTATCTGAAGGTCAGCCGGTAGATCGTGAGGCAGACGAGGAATATACCGTAGAAGTAGATGAAGAAGCGGGTAGACGATAGCTTGATATTGAGAAGGCCGATCAGGCTGATGAACAGTACTGCATGGCAGATAGTGCTGCGCAGGGCATGGGCTACGATGTATTCAGGACGAACAAAGCGTTTGTGGAGGATGATGCCGTCGGAATAATTGCATAGTAGATAAACAAGGTTTAGCAAGACCAATAGCTGGGGCAATGAATGTACGAATTCACTGCCCAGCATTGGGTAGTCAAAAGCATGATATAGTGAGATGAAAGTGAGATTCAATAAACACAGGTCACCGGAGATGATGACTGATTTAATAATTTTATTGAAGCGCAATATTTGTTTCATGATCTGCACTAGTTTCAATAGGCTTCTCCCTTTATATACCTTATTATAAGGCAAGAAAAGAGAAAGGCGTGTTCCCTTTGTTTTGTTTTGCTATTCTCTTACTTACTAGGTAAGAGTAATTAGATATTGTATAAAGTATATTCTTTAAAAGCCTATAAAAGAAATCCTTACACATGCATGAATGGGTATGCGATAAAAAATACAAAGAGATATTACCCCCTGTAATAAAAACTATATTTATAGCTTCTTTTTCTGTTTACATTGTAAATAATTGAAAATACAAAATAGCAACTCTGTATGCGTTTAATATACATGTGGAGGGGATTGTTGATTGAAATAATAATCTTTTTTTTATGGTTATTATAATCTTTTTTATACCTTTGCAGGCGTGAAAAAGATTTCTCTTACCTAGTAAGTAAGAGAATAAAAAAGAAAAAATGTTTTCTGTGTGTATGTTATAAAAGTTTTACAATTGCTTATCTTTTATTTCCTTTCTTTTTATTGGGGTGAATAGTTGCAATTACTTTTCGATTTGCTTTACTCATTGCATTATTATCAAAAGAAGCTAGGTAAACATGAGTTACTTTCTCCGAAGTGTGTCCCAAACTCTCGCTGATGACCGAAATAGCTACTCCTTCATCTTTGGCTGTAGTGGCCCAGCTATGGCGCGCAACGTAGGATGTCAGTGGGGTACTTAACCGCATCATCTTCGAGAGGCGATGCAAGTGCTGGTTGTAAAGTCGCAGGGCACTTCTGTACTGTTTATATCCATCTTCTCCGGTCAACGACAGTATAGGTAGTAGATAAGGTGAAGAGGCATCCTTGTTTTTATATTTCTGTAGGATTTGTGCAGCATACGACTCAATATGTACAGACAATTGCTGGTGAGTCTTATGGCGATAATAATAAATAGTGTTGTGTCTTACGTCTGTTTTGCGGAGATAAGCAAGATCCACAAAAGGAATGCCGCGCAAATAGAAACTTAACAGAAATATATCGCGGCTAAAACTTAACGTTGGTTTCTTGTCCAGGTTAAGGTTCAGCAACCGACGAAATAGTGCGGGAGCTATGGCGCGCTTAGTGGTCGGTTCGTAACCAGTGAATACGAAATTGAACAGTTCGTCTACGTTGCTTGTGAAAGGAATACCTTCGTTCTCGGCCTGGTGGCAGATGGAACGCAACATACGCATATAGGTTGATAGGGTATTGTGAGATCTGCCTTCGCTTAATAACTGATCCTCGTATTGCTTGATGAGGCCGGGGGTGAGGGAACTGAAGGTGATGGAAGAATCACCTGCAAAACGGAGAAAGCTATTTATTGTACTAGTATATATGCCGGCTGTACTGTAACGCCCAGCTTGTTTTGTCTCTTCTATTAAAGAGCGAGAGTATGTATCTATTGTATGCATAGTTTGATTCTTTTGTATTTGGGATGAAATAATAATATCTCTATGCAAATTCAGTTGTGTATTCTCTATGTAAACGAGGAGGGTTACAGTATGCCCGAACGTACTCTGCTCAATGTTTCGGGGGTCATCAGCAGATAGGAAGCGATGTGCGACAACGGAGCTCGTTTGATGACCTCCGGCTGATTTTCCATGAGCTGGTTGTAACGTTCGCGCGCCGTTTCAAACCGCCAGGAATCAGCCTTTACTTGTGAAACAATCAGAGAATATTCGAGTATTTTGCGATAGAACATGTTAATTTCCCATGAAATTTCTGTAAGCGTCATCAGTTTGTTATAGGGTAACAGGTATACGATGCTTGGCTCCAGTGCTTCGATCATGAGATGGGTAGGTTCTTGTTTCAGGGTGCTTTCGATACAGATGACAATACATCCTTCGTAAGAGAAATGTTCGGTGACATCTTTCCCGTTCTTATAGTAGAACTGGCGCAGCATGCCCTTGCCTACAAATACGATATTATGGCTGATTTGCCCTTCATTGAGAAGTAACTCGCCTTTTTCTACTTCTTTACGAATAAGAATTCCCTCTATCAATTTCCTGCCTTCAGGTGCCATGCCTGGATAGCGGGAATTAACAGCGGCATTTACGGTCTCTTTCAGTAGTGCATCCATAAAGTCTAATTTGTTTGTTATGGCGGCAAAGATAAGTAATAAAACTGATTTATATCAATTTTTTATGAAGCTTTTATTTACCCACTTCATGCCGTACCAGCGGCGGACAAAGATGATGCCGCGGATATTCTCGTCCAGCAGAAAGGCTACCCACATGCCACAGATGCCCCAGCCGAGGGGAATGCCGAAAAGATAACCCAAGCCGACGGCAACACTCCACATCACTACCAGGCCTACATAGAAGGGGTAGTTGACATCGCCTGCCGCACGAAGTGCATTGGTGGCGAAAATGTTGATGGGGCGGCCTATCTCAAGAATGATGTCTATAATCAGGATAGTAGTACCCATGCGGATAATCTCCGGGTTGGACGTGAGCCAGCCGAAGATGGTATGTCCGAAGAGGGCGAGAATGCAAGAAAGTATTACGGTGATCAGGACGGATTTCTTCATGACGTATTTTCCCATCAGGAAAGCGGCGTGCGGCTTCTTTTCACCTATGAGATGTCCGATGCAGATAGCGCCGCCTTGTGCCATGGAGATGCTGAAAAGATAGGCGAACATGATGATGTTGACGCAATAGGTGCGGGTGGCCAATGCCTCTACACCCAGCATGTTGATAAAGAATGTGATGACTACCTGCGAAGAACTGTATGACAACTGTTCACCGGCCGAGGGGAGTCCTACTTTCATCAGGTTCCTCAGCTCTATCCAGGGGAATGGGCGGAAGTATGCCAGCGGGAAACGGGAGATGTGCTTGCGGAACAGGATGATGAACAGCAAAACCATGGAAATACCCCGGCTGAAAGCTGTGGAAATGGCAGCACCTTCTACACCCAGTTCCGGAAAACCGAAGCGTCCGAAGATAAGAGAGTAATTGCCTATGATATTAAGGATATTGACTACAACGGTGACGAGCATCGGATAGATGGCTTTGTTGGCACTGCGCAGGGAAGCGGAGAGGGTGAGAGACATTGCCTGGAAAAAAGCGAAAGCGCCTACGATACGCATATAGTCCATACCGTCCTGCATCAGTTCGGGAGTGAGCCCCATCAAGTGGAGGATGGGACCGGCGCAAGAAAACAGGAATAGGCTGACGGTGACACCAATCACCAGATTGACCAGGATGGATACACCGACTACCTGGACAACTTTCTTCTGCATCCTGGCTCCGAGGTATTGCGAACAAAGCACAGAGGTACCAAGGTTGATGACTTCGAAAACAAGGAAAGTAAGCATGATGATCTGGTTGACCACTCCTACGGCAGCAACACTGTTGTCGGAGTGGCGGCTCAGCATGATGGTGTCTACGGCACCGAGCATCATGATGAGAAGCGTCTCTATAAAAATAGGCGCAGCCAGCTTGGCAAGCCGCTTTTTCAAGCTTTCTTGTTGTATCATCGTTCGTATATATGCGCTATGTTTCACAAAAAAATCGCGCAAAGATAAGGAAAGATTGGAAACAGCGAATTGATATGTATCAAAAATGATTTTAACATTTAACTCTTACCGTTTGAATGTTAACATGTTAACTCCATTGTTGCAAAAACGTTGAAAAAAATATGTAGGAAAGATTTGCACAGTCCAAAAGTTTGCCCTACATTTGCACCGCATTTGAAAAGAATGCTGGTTACAAAAAGGAAGTTTGGGTGAGTGGCTGAAACCACCAGTTTGCTAAACTGACGTACGGGTAACCGTACCGGGGGTTCGAATCCCCCAGCTTCCGCACATAATCGGTGGATTCGTCTAACGGTTAGGACACATGCCTCTCACGCATGCAATACGAGTTCGATTCTCGTATCCACTACGGTTATCGGATGTAACGCACTCTTAGCTCAGTTGGTAGAGCAACTGACTCTTAATCAGTGGGTCCAGGGTTCGAATCCCTGAGGGTGTACAGGAATAAAATGTTTTAGTGAATAAAGGCTCTGAAAGTCAATGGCTTTCAGGGCTTTTTTTATGAGTATTACTTATCATTTTCGTTAAATATTTGCGTACGGGTTCATCGTATACCTTTAAGCAGAGATAAGCTAATAATATACTTCCGATAACCAGGGCGGCAGCTCCCGGCAAAGATTGCACAAATGTCAGGTTCTCGTTCTTCACCCAGGCGTAGTACAGATATATAAAGGGGTAGTGTACCATGTAAAGAGGGTAGGAGATGTCTCCCAGGAATTTGCATACCCGGGTGGTATATTTATCAGTCGTTTTCCCGGAGGCTCCGAGGTAAACGATGATAGGGAAAAGAATGGCAAAGCAAACGGTATCATATAATCCGTTCATCCATAGACTTTCGCTTCCACCGAGGCGGGGCACTGCCAGCAAGATGATAATGGATAGACTGCACAGCCCGAAAGCGCCTTTTATATGAACGGGCTTGAATATACGCGATAAAAACAATCCTGCCGAAAAAGCAAACAGCAAGCGCAGGGAACCACCCAGCATGTTATCTCCCGTCATTGAAAAACCTACGCATACGTCACCGTAAGGACCGAATATGGAAAATGTTGCCAATCCGATTCCGGCAAGTAACGTCAATACGCCAAGGGCCTTGGTAGAGAACTTATGAATGAAGAATGCATATAGGAGGTTTCCGATATATTCGAAGAATAGAGACCAGCTGGGACCGTTCAAAGGATACATTTCGCCCACTCCTCTAATCTCGCTGCCGGGCGTGGCGGGGATCAGGAAGATGTTTATCAAGGTAGCTACAAGCAGCATGGATATGGATATTTTTGAAACATCCCATACCGGGCATCCCTGGGTATAAAACATAATGGCTCCGATGATAGCTCCGATAACCACCATCGGATGCAGACGAATAATTCTGCGCAAGATAAAATCTTTTGTTTTCATTGTTTTCCAGCGGTCATCGTAAGCATATCCTACAACAAAGCCCGAAAGGATGAAGAAGAAATCGACAGCCAGATATCCATGATTGATTTGCTGGTCTATATGACTGGTGGCATAGGCTTCGAATAAATGAAAGCATACCACCATGATAGCCGCTACTCCGCGCAGCCCGTCAAGTATCTCATAATGCGGTTTGGTGTCTGCAAATGCCGCCGAAGGGAGTTCTCTTTTTGCCATTGAAAATAATCTTTTTGAGGTGCGTGCCAAAAGTATAAAATTTATTTAAAATGCAAGGAAGAACTTGGCCTTATTTTTAGTTTTACGAATGTTTCTTGCCTAATATTTTTGACCTCCACAGATACTTCCTATCTTTGCAGACTGAAATCGTAAATTGATATACATTGGATTGGCTGTATAGTTTATTCGTCGAGCATTCCGCTTTGCAGGCGGTTGTGGTGCTTTCGCTGATTTCTGCCATCGGGCTGGGATTGGGGAAGATACATATTTGCGGCATCTCTTTGGGAGTGACGTTTGTGTTTTTTGCAGGTATCATTGCCGGACATTTCGGGCTTTCCATTGACCCGCAGATGCTGAATTATGCGGAAAGCTTTGGTTTGGTGATATTTGTATATGCCTTGGGGCTGCAAGTGGGCCCGGGTTTTTTCAGTTCCTTCCGAAAAGGAGGGGTAGAGCTGAACATGCTGGCTCTGGGCGTAGTGCTGATAGGCACGTTGATGACGGTGCTTGGCAGCTATGGCCTGGGAATCTCTTTGCCGAATATGGTAGGTATTCTTTGTGGCTCTACAACGAATACTCCGGCTCTTGGTGCGGCACAGCAAACGTTGAAACAGATGGGGCTGGAATCCAGTATGCCGGCTTTGGGATGTGCGGTGGCATATCCGTTGGGTGTGGTCGGGGTAATCCTGGCTATATTGGCTATCCGCAAGGTGCTGGCGCATAAGGAAGATCTGGAACTGAAAGAGAAGGACGATGTGAACAAACCTTATATTGCAGCGTTTCAGGTACACAATCCTGCTATTTTCAATAAGAGCATCAAGGAAATAGGCGGTCTGAATTATCCTAAGTTTGTTATCTCCCGTTTATGGAGAGATGGAAACGTGAGCATCCCTACTTCTGAGAAAGTGATAAAAGAGGGTGACCGCCTTTTGGTGATTACTTCTGAAAAATACACTGCCGCGCTGACCGTTCTTTTCGGTGAGCAGGAACATACCGACTGGAACAAGGAAGATATAGACTGGAATGCTATAGACAGCCAGTTGATTTCGCAACGCATTGTGGTGACCCGTCCCGAACTGAACGGTAAGAAGCTGGGCTCTTTGCATTTGCGTAATCATTATGGCATCAATATCAGCCGGGTATATCGTAGCGGCGTGCAACTGCTGGCTACAGCGGAATTGAGATTGCAGTTAGGTGACCGCCTTACGGTAATAGGTGAGGCAGCTGCCATACAGAATGTGGAGAAAGTCTTGGGTAATGCCATCAAGAGCTTGAAGGAGCCGAACCTGGTGGCAGTGTTTGTAGGCATTATCTTAGGTTTGGCTTTAGGGGCAATTCCTATTTCCATACCGGGCATCAGCGCTCCCGTCCGGCTTGGATTGGCGGGCGGACCGATAATTGTGGGTATTCTTATCGGAACGTTCGGACCGAGAATGCACATGGTGACCTATACTACGCGCAGTGCCAATCTGATGCTTCGCGCATTGGGGTTATCTCTATACCTGGCTTGCCTGGGACTGGATGCGGGTGCTCATTTCTTCGATACGGTATTCCGTCCCGAAGGGTTGTTGTGGATTGCTGTCGGTTTTGCACTGACGGTAGTTCCGGTACTGATAATGGGCATCATCTCCTTTAAGTGGATGAAGATAGATTTCGGGACAATGGCCGGTATGTTGTGCGGAAGCATGGCGAATCCGATGGCACTGAATTATGCCAACGATACCATTCCGGGTGATAATCCGTCGGTGGCTTATGCTACGGTCTATCCGCTTTGCATGTTCCTGCGGGTCATCATTGCACAGGTATTGCTGATGTTCCTGCTGGGTTAAGAGAATAATGTAACTATCAATTATCAACTATCAATTATCAATTAATAAAATGGGAAATATAACTCCGGAAAGCATTGTCAGTGACTTGCGTTATTTGCAATTATTGTCACGTAGTTTTCCTACTATCGCTGATGCCAGTACGGAAATTATAAATCTGGAAGCTATCCTGAACTTACCGAAGGGCACGGAGCACTTCCTGACAGATATTCATGGTGAGTATGAAGCTTTCCAGCATGTGTTGAAGAATGCATCGGGCGCAGTGAAGCGTAAGGTGAACGAAATCTTCGGTCATACATTGCGTGAAAGTGAGAAGAAGGAAATCTGTACATTGATTTATTATCCGGAGGAGAAACTGCAACTGATAAAGGAGCAGGAAACGGATTTGGATGACTGGTATCTGATTACTCTGAACCAGTTGGTAAAGGTTTGCCAGAATGTTTCATCCAAATATACACGCTCGAAGGTGCGCAAGGCACTTCCGCCGGGATTCTCGTATATCATTCAGGAACTGCTGCATGAGTCGAGCATAGAACCGAATAAGCATGCTTATATCAATGTGATTATCAGCACTATTATCTCTACGAAGCGTGCGGATGATTTCATTGTTGCCATGTGCAATCTGATACAACGCCTGACCATCGACTCGCTCCATATTGTGGGTGACATCTACGACCGTGGTCCGGGTGCCCACATCATTATGGATACGCTTTGCGATTATCATAACTTTGATATCCAGTGGGGAAACCATGATATTCTGTGGATGGGGGCAGCGTCGGGCAACGATGCGTGTATAGCCAACGTAATCCGTATGTCCATGCGCTATGCCAATCTGGCTACACTGGAAGATGGCTATGGTATAAACCTGTTGCCGCTTGCTACATTTGCAATGGATACGTATGCCGATGATCCCTGTACAATCTTTGCCCCGAAGATGAACTTTGCCGATGCGGAGTACAATGAGAAGACCTTGCGCCTGATTACGCAGATGCACAAGGCTATTACGATCATTCAGCTGAAGCTCGAAGCGGACATCATCAGCCGCCGCCCGGATTTTGCGATGGAGAACCGGAAGCTGCTGCACAAGATAGACTTTGAGCGGGGGATATTTGTGTACGAAGGAAAGGAGTACGCATTGCGCGATACTAATTTCCCGACGGTCGATCCTGCTGATCCGTATCGCCTGTCTGATGAGGAACGTGAGTTGGTTGATAAGATTCATGCTTCTTTTATGAACAGTGAGAAACTGAAGAAACACATGCGTTGCCTGTTTACATACGGTGGCATGTATCTGGTGTGCAACAGTAATCTGTTGTATCATGCTTCCGTGCCTTTGAATGAAGACGGCAGCTTCAAGCACGTGCGCATAGGGAAGAAGGAATATTGGGGTCATAAATTGCTGCAAAAGACCGATCAGTTGATACGTACCGCTTATTTTGCTGAGGATGGCGCGGAGAATAAACAGTTTGCACTGGATTACGTCTGGTACATGTGGTGCGGAACGAATGCTCCCTCTTTTGATAAAGACAAGATGGCTACGTTTGAACGTTATTTTGTGGCAGATAAAGAGTTACACAAGGAAACGAAGGGATATTACTATACTTTGCGAAATGAGGCGGAGGTATGTGACCGCATTCTGGAAGAGTTCGGGGTGGAACCGGGAACTCATTCCCATATCATCAACGGACATGTTCCGGTGAAGACAATCAAAGGTGAGAAGCCTATCAAGGCAGACGGTAAGTTGCTGGTTATTGACGGTGGTTTCTCAAAAGCCTATCAGCCGGAGACGGGCATTGCCGGATATACGTTGGTGTATCATTCTCACGGCTTGCAGCTGGTGCAACACGAACCCTTCCAAAGCCGTCAGAAGGCAATAGAAGAAGGGCAGGATATCAAGTCCACTACATTCGTTATCGAATTCAATTCGCAGCGTATGATGGTGAAAGATACGGATAAGGGAAAGGAACTTGTGACGCAAATACAAGACTTGAAGAAGCTGCTGGTGGCGTATCGTACAGGGTTTATCAAGGAGAAGCAATAAAGAACTCTCGCCCCCTCAAGAAAGGGGGCGTTGAGTTAGTATTTAAACAGCACTACTCCTCCTTCTACAATCACTCCTTTGTCGTAAGTCTTGCCTTTGGTATAATAGCGGCTACCGCCATAACCTCCTGTCAGGAAGACGCCGAGCTGGTCTGTCAATCGATATTCCAGGTTTATACGAGCCTGGAGGGCATAGAGGCGTGCAGGAATACCATAATCTTTGTTTTTGAAAGTTTCGATGTGCTGGTAACCTAAATCGCCGCTGATGAACAGTTGTTTATAAAGCGGCAGTTCCAAACCGGCACGATAGAAGAGAGCGGCGGAGAACTTGTCACCGAAGTCTAAATAATGGGTACCGCCACCCAGAATGGTGTAGAATAGATTGTTCTTGAAACGTGCACCCACATTCAGCTTGGTAGCATTACCACCAAAAAGCATCATTTGTACTTTCGTGTTAGGGTTGGCATTGACCAGTCCCAGCTGAAAACCATCCAGCTTCTCCTTGTAGTAGTTGAACAGTCCGATTTGGAGCCCTTTGGCACGGATGGCCATATTGACAGGGGCAATTTGTATGCCTTGGGCCGTACCGCCTACTACGTTGCCTATGCCGGAAATCTGAATGCCGGTCATGTTCTCACCGGTAATATTGGCGAGTCCGGAGAGCTGTACGCCTTCAAAATTCTTACCGACCACACTCAGCAGGCCGGCGGAGGAAAGACCTTTGAAACTGCCGCCGGAAATATTGGCAAGCCCGGCAAAGTGTACACCGGAAGCACCTTCTCCACTGATGTTCAATAAGCCGCCTATAGTGACTCCGCGGTTATTGTCTCCGCTGATATTTGCCAAACCGGAGAAGATGACGCCTTGGGCATTGTTACCGGTGATATTTATCAAGCCCGACATGGACAAACCTGTCAGGTTGTTTCCGTTGACGTTGCTGATACCCGCCATCTGGATGCCACGCATGCTTCCACCCACTATATTGAATACCCCTGCCATCTGCACGCCGTTCACGTCTTTGCCTGCCACGGCTCCAAGGATGTTTATTCCAAGCCCGTTCAAGCGATTCATGGAGGAGAACACACCCAGGTTGAAGCAGGTACTTCCTACGGTATCAGTCCGTTGCGTGGATATATTTTTCCAGAGGGATAGGTTGATACCAACCGGGCCATGGTCTGTCCGTGATGCCGGTTTAGAACTTTTTTTACTGTTTTCCTGGGCGAAAACCGTCCCTGCAATGAGCAGGGACAGAAAGAAGAGTGAAAGGGTTCGTTTCATATTGTTTCTTTTTAGATTTCATCCGGCCAGGGAGCAGGCAGCCGGGTAGCACGTAGTGTAGGGCGTTGTGCATCCACAGACCGGAGATAATTACTTAGCTTTTTGGATAGCTCTTTGACGATTTCGGGCTTCTCCTGCGCCATGTCGTGCTTTTCGCTGATGTCGGCGGGAATATTGAAAAGCTCACGCTTGCCGCTACCGAAATAATATACCAGCTTCCAGTCGCCCGAACGGATGGAGCAGGTAGCTCCGATGCCCGGTCCCGACGGACCCCAACTGTTGGGGTAATGCCAGTAGATATCGCGGTCTTTCATTTCACCTTTGCCGGTGATCAGAGGCAGGAAACTGATACCGTCCCGTTGCTGTACGGTTTTATAGTTATCTACTCCGGCTATTTCGAGGATAGTGGGGAAGAAGTCTTCTATCATTAAATAATGGTCGCATTTGGTTTCGGGAGCTACGACTCCCGGCCAGCGGACAATCATCGGCTCGCGTATGCCGCCTTCGTAGGCAGAACCTTTTCCGCTGTTGAGGGGGAAGTTCTGTACATGCAGTTCTCCGGCGCGGGTATGGGCGGCCAGTCCGCCGTTGTCGGACATGAAAATAAGGACGGTATTCTCTGTCAGATTGTTCTTGTCCAGATAGTCCATGATGTCTCCCAGGCTCTTGTCCATGCCTTCGATAAGGGTGGCATAGGCAGCTTCTACCGGCGGAAGACCTTTGTCGAGGTACTTCTGATAAAAGCGCATATCGGGTTGTATAGGCGTGTGGATAGCGTAATGGGCCATGTAGAGGAAGAATGGTTTGTCAATCTTCTGTGCATCGTCCAGCGCCTTCATGGCTTCGATGGTGAGGGCTTCGCTCAGGAAAGTATCTGTTCCGTGATATTTTTCCAAGCCGGGCACGGCAGCCAGCGGACTATCCCCATCAGCTTTATTGCCGAAATTTTCCTTGCCGTAGTAGCTGGCAGGCGAACCGGCGGCATGTCCGGCAATATTCACCTCGAAACCCATCTTCAGTGGGTCGGCTCCGGGAGTATCTTCGGCACCGAAGTGTGCTTTTCCGCAGTGTATGGTATGGTAACCGTTGTCTTTGAGCAGTTCTGCCAGGGAGGTAACTTGGGTCGTTCGTTCTATGCCCGGTTCCTGGCAGATGCCGTTGACGTTCCATTCGGGATAAATCATGACGGAGTCCGGTTCTTCGTGCGTCGTATTCTTGCGCAATGTCCAACTGGTGACGCGATGTCGGGCGGCATTCATTCCCGTAAATAGGCTGACGCGTGTGGGTGAACTGATGCTGCAGGCATAAGCTTGCGTAAACATCTTGCCTTGGGCTGCCATACGCTCCATGTTGGGCGTATGATACGTGTCATTGTACTTGGTACGTTGTGTCCAGAAGGGCAGGGAGGTGTCTTGCCATCCCATATCATCCACCAGAAACAGGACAATGTTGGGATGCTTTTCCGATGCAGGTGCCGCCTCGTCGGACGGCATACCATGTACTTCTGCCGCCATTCCGCAGAGGGGCAATATGGCGGCAGATAATAATAGTTCGTTTTTCATTTAAAATATAGTTTAGAAAGGGTTAGAGTTGTTGCTGTTTTATCCTTTGGCTTCCTGATACAAGAATCGTTTGATAGATTTCTTAGGTGTCTTCTCGAATTCTTCAGGGTAGATTTTCATTTTGAACAGCTGGCTGTATGCAGGCAATTCGGCGTTCAGAGCTACGCGGTTCTCTTCCATGACGCGTTCGATATCGTCGTTGTTCAGACCGTGGGCAAAAGCTTCGTCGAAGTCGGGATAAACCAGGCCGACGAGTTTTTCATTTTGTTGTACGATAATGCTTTCGGACACATAGGGCATGTTGTTCAATTTATCCTCTATTTCTTCGGGATAGATATTCTGTCCGCTGGGGCCAAGGAGCATATTCTTGCTGCGGCCTTTGATGGTGACGTTTCCTTCTTCATCCATCAAGGCAAGGTCGCCGGTGTGCAGCCATCCGTCTTTGTCGAGCACCTGCTCGGTGGCTTCTTCGTTCTTGTAGTAGCCTAACATCACGTTGGGACCGCGGCAGATGATTTCTCCCGGAATGTTGGCAGGGTCGGGCGACAGGATTTTCACTTCCATTCGGGGAGCTGCTTTTCCGCAGGAACCCGGTTTAAAGCGTGTCCAGTCTTCGTAACAGATAATGGGGCCGCATTCGGTCATGCCGTAACCTACTGTATAGGGGAATTCTATCATCTTCAGGAATAGTTCCACTTCCTGGTTGAAGGCGGCACCGCCTACGATGATTTCTGCAAAGTTGCCGCCAAAGGCCTGTATCATCTGGTCGCGTACGGTAGCCTTTATCTTATCGTTGATGATGGGCACTTTCAGCAACAGTTTCATGGCCGGCGTTTCCAGTTTGGGCAATACGCTTTTCTTGATGATCTTTTCAATAATGAGCGGAACGGCTATGATCAGGTTCGGTTTTACCTCGGTGAATGCCTGGAAGATTATCTTCGGGCTGGGCATACGGGTAAGGAAGAAGATATGGCATCCTACGGCGAATTCATAAAGGAATTCGAATGCCAGTCCGTACATGTGTGCCATTGGCAACATGGATACGATTCTGTCGCCGGCCTTCAGCGGCAGCACTTCGAATGCGAATTTTGTATTCGACCAAAGGCTGCGGTAAGGCAACATCACTCCTTTGGAGTAACTGGTAGTACCGGAGGTATAGTTGATAACCGCCAGTTCTTCGGGCTGGTCTTTGTGATAGTCGATGTGTTCCTTGCGGAAGTTCTTGGGATATTTCTTACCGAACATTTCATTGAGATGTTCGCGGGCATAGTCCAGCTTCTCACTGCGGGAGACGAGGATATAGAAATCGGCCATCATCATGATGCCTTCCAGCAGGGGCATGGCGCTTTCGTTGAGGTTTTCCCAAACCTGGTCGCCGACGAAGAGCAATTTGGCCTCGGAGTGGTTCACGATATTGTGTATATTGTCCGCTTTGAACTCGTGGAGGATGGGGACAATAACAGCTCCATACGTCAGAGTAGCAAGAAAGGTGACTCCCCAATGGGAACTGTTACGGCCACAGACGGCAATCTTGTCACCCTTCTTTATACCGCTTGCCTCAAAAATGATATGCAGCTTTTCTATTTTGCGGGCTACATCCTTATATTGTAGGGTTGCTCCTTTATAATCGGTCAGGGCATCCAAATCCCAATTCTCTTTTATGCTGTTTTCTATGTAGGCGATAAAGCTTTGTTCCATGATCTTAATTGCACATTTAGTTGAAATTTGTGCAAATATAAGGGTTTATATATAGAAAGCAAACTTTTAGCGGGAAAATCGTTTTTCTTGATACCAACTGTACATGCGTTGTACACCTTCTTCAATATCGATTTTATGGTGCCAGCCCAGGGCGTGCAACTTGCTGGGATCGGTCAGCTTGCGCATGGTGCCGTCGGGTTTGCTGCTGTCGAAGGTGAGGCGGCCCTGGTAGCCTACGGTGGAGACGATCAGCTCTGCCAGTTGGCGGATGGTGATTTCTTTGCCTGTACCGATGTTGATGTGGCAGTTACGGATGTCTTTATCACCCGGTTTGTAGGTATCTTTGAAGTCTACATGCTCCATGACGAAGACGCTGGCGTCGGCCATTTCTTCGCTCCAGAGGAATTCGCGCAAGGGGGTACCGGTGCCCCACAGACGGACTTCTTCCGGGCTGATGCCGTATTTCCCCAGGATGCCGAGGATCTCTTCCTTACTGCTGTCTCCGCTGATGCCTTCTACCGGACGCTGGTTCATGTCACGGCGCACGGCATCCCAGTCGCCTTGTTTCAGGCAGTGGGCAAGGTGTATCTTGCGTATCATGGCGGGGAGCACGTGGCTGCGTTCCAGGTCGAAGTTATCGTTGGGGCCGTAGAGGTTGGTGGGCATCACGGCGATGTAGTTTGTGCCGTATTGCAGGTTGAAGCTTTCGCACATTTTCAGTCCGGCAATTTTGGCAATGGCATACGGCTCGTTGGTGTATTCCAGCGGGGAGGTGAGGAGGGCATCCTCTTTCATGGGTTGTT
Organism: Bacteroides sp. GD17; assembly: GCF_038448625.1. Lineage (NCBI taxonomy): Bacteria > Pseudomonadati > Bacteroidota > Bacteroidia > Bacteroidales > Bacteroidaceae > Bacteroides > Bacteroides sp. GD17. Next base: position 31,467 of record NZ_JBCEZS010000007.1, on the reverse strand, counting down.
CGGCGTCACGGGGATAGATGCAGGTGCTGCCCAGGAAAAGGAGTTTCTTCACGTTGTGGCGGAAGCTTTCGCCGATGACGTTCTGCTGGATTTGCAGGTTGCGGTAGATGAAGTCGGCGCGGTAGATGCTGTTGGCCATGATGCCGCCCACGAAAGCGGCGGCAAGGAATACATATTCGGGCTGTTCCTGGTCGAAGAAGCGGCGTACGGCTACTCCATCGAGGAGGTCGAGTTCGTGGTGGGTTTTACCGATAAGGTTGGTATAACCTTTTTCCTGAAGATTGTTCCAGATGGCAGAGCCTACCAGTCCGCGGTGGCCTGCGATGTATATTTTGGCGTTCTTGTCTAACATAACTTTATTCTTTTATAAGCATGAGTTATTGATTTTCTTTTGCTCTCAGATGCAACTTCTTTACGAATTTCATGTCGTGCTCTGCCATGATGCGTACCAGTTCTTCGAAGCTGGTTTGCCGTGGATTCCAGCCGAGCAGGGTTTTAGCCTTGGTGGGGTCTCCCAACAGTTGTTCCACTTCGGCGGGGCGGAAGTATTTGGGATCTACTTCTACCAGTATTCTTCCGGTCTTGGTGTCGATGCCTTTTTCTTCTGCTCCCTGGCCTTCCCAACGGAGCGTGATGCCTACTTCGCGGAAAGCCAGCGTGGCGAACTCGCGTACGGTATGCATTTCTCCGGTGGCGATGACGAAGTCTTCAGGGGTATCGTGTTGCAGGATGAGCCACATGCACTCTATGTAGTCACGGGCATAGCCCCAGTCGCGGCGGGCATCCAGATTGCCCAGATACAGTTTGTCCTGAAAGCCTTGGGCGATGCGGGCGGCAGCCAGGGTTATCTTCCGGGTGACGAAGTTTTCGCCGCGGCGCTCGCTCTCGTGGTTGAAGAGGATGCCGTTCACGGCAAACATGCCATAGCTTTCGCGGTAGTTCTTGGTGATCCAGAAGCCATATTGCTTGGCTACGCCGTAGGGGCTGCGGGGATAGAACGGAGTTGTTTCACGTTGTGGAACCTCCTGCACCTTGCCGAAGAGTTCGGATGTGGAGGCTTGATAGATGCGTGTCTTCTTCTCCATGCCGAGGATGCGTACGGCTTCGAGCATGCGCAGGGTACCTACGGCATCGGTTTCGGCGGTATATTCGGGTACGTCGAAAGATACTTTTACGTGGCTTTGGGCGGCAAGGTTGTAGATCTCGTCGGGCTGCACGGTCTGGATGATGCGGATGAGCGAACTCGAGTCCGTCATGTCACCGTAATGCAGGTTGATGGTGCGCTTCTGCTTCATGTCGCGCACCCATTCGTCGAAGTAGAGGTGTTCGATGCGTCCGGTATTGAAAGAGGAAGAGCGGCGCAGGATGCCGTGTACTTCATATCCTTTTTGCAGGAGGAATTCGGCGAGGAACGAACCGTCTTGGCCGGTAATGCCGGATATAAGGGCTTTTTTCATGTTGTTTTCGGGGTTTAATCGTTATTGGTTTTGAGTTTTTTTGTCTTTACTGTAGCCTTCGTAATAATAAGATTGCTCGATGCCTTTGAATATCACTTCTCTGTCGTCCACCTTGTCGGTGAGAGCAGGCTGCAGCAGATAGCGAAGTTCCAAATCATTGACGGGGCTGCGTTCCATGGCTTGCAGGTAGAGGTCTTTGTCTACGTTTTGCCAGTTTACTACCTGTCCGAGGTTCTTTTTAAGAATCAGGTCCAGCCAGATGCGCATGGTTCGTCCGTTGCCTTCCATAAAGGGGTGGGCGATGTTCATCTCTACATATTTGGCTATTATTTCTTCGAAGGTGTTTTCGGGCATTCCGTCGATGACGGGAAGGATGGCTTCCAGGTAAAGGCAGTTGGCAAAACGGAATCCGCCCTTGGCGATGTTGAGTGTACGTATCTGGCCGGCAAAGTCGTATAGTCCTTCGAAGAGATACTTGTGTATTTGGCACAAGCCTCGGGAGGTACCGGTTTCTATCTTGTTGATGTCGCCGGTTTCGAAAAGCCGTTGTGCTTTTTGAAGGCTTTGTTCATCTATGTGATGGGTATCGGGGTTCATATTATGACTTGTTTTGCTATTGTCCGTGTGCAAAAGTAGTTATTTCTTTTCTGATAACTCCAAGGAGAGGGGAGGAAATGCAGGGGGAGGGGATGAAAAAGGGCGACACAACTTTTGAGTGCCGCCCTTGAGGATTAGAAAGTGTATGATGATGATAGACATGGGTTATGTCTAAAGCCCTTACGTGCAGTCCTTCGTAAAGCTACTTACGATGATTCGTGTCATCCCAATGGATTTTCACTCTGGTCACTGTCGGAACTGCTTCCGCTGCCCGGAGTTTCACTGCCACCACCGCCTGCAGGAGCTTTGCCTATGTAGAGGGTTTGCGTTCCAAGTCAGGTTTCAATTACATGATTTCGGAGATGATGCGCTGCTTGTCGGCAGTGCCTGCCGAGACGAGGACGGCGATTTTGTCGTCCTTGTTGTCTACGGTTACGGTGTTGTCCGCCAGTTGGGCGTTCAACGTGTACTTGATGTCGGTTGTTGGCATAAGTCTTTCATTTTTTATTGGGTTAATAATAGTATGGGGCGGGGATTAAGACCCGTATTTTGCATCGATTGTGGTGTAATTGTCGCCGTTCATCTTTTGGGCATCGGTGGCGGTGGCGTAGTCGCCGCCTTTGGTGGTGTCCCAGTTGTAACGGATGACGGGGGCGTAGTAATAGGGAGTGAGGTCTGAGGCCCATACATACTGCAATTCTTCTTGTAAGGCTTTTGCTTTGTCCTTATCGGTCACATTAGGCAGATAGACGGTGATATTGGTAATGCTTTGATTTTGTATTAAGGTACCTCCAGCGTATATTTCAGCAGGATTATCTCCCTCGAAGACAATGGTATGGAGGGAGGATATCATAAAAGCAATGTTTTCAATAGAGGTCACTCCTGCCGGAATAGTGATGGAGGATAGTTTGGTGTCGTAAAAGGCACCAGTTTTGATAGTCTCTACGCTGCTTGGGATAGTGAATTCGGTCAGATAGCACGAGTTGAAGGCGAATTGGCCGATACTCGTAATGCCACTCTCCGGCAATATCACTTTGATAAGGGAGGAATTGCCATTATTGCTATAGTTGCAGCAGTGATAGAATGCATAATCCGGTATACTCGTCAGTCCCGTCACTTCAGAAAGGTCGAGGGTGGTGATGCTGGTTCCTTTCACTCTCAGCCAGTTGCCCAATACGCTGGATTTGTAGGTATAGCTACCACCGAACATTTCGTCAGCTTGTGCCAAGTCTGTATCGCTCAACTTCCCTATCAGTTTTAGTTCCGTTTGTCCCGGCGTTAGTGTCAGATTCTCCAATATGCTCTTCAGGTTTCCTGTGCTGACTGCCACTCTTGTATTGTCTTTGCTCAGCGTTCTCTCTACGGTGTAGAACAGTTTTGCCTCGATGGGCGAACCGACCAGGGTAGCGGTATAATAATTCCCGTCCGTTGTGCCTACTGTTACCGATACTTTTCTGTCCTGTAGCGTGTATGCGGCATCTACGTCGGTAGTGGGCGCCACCATCATATAGGTGGTCAGTACCTTGTCGGTTGTGCCGATACCTTCGCCCGTGCCCAGTTGCAGCGAGAGGCTGGAGGCGGTTTCTGTTAGGGCTTTTCCGTCGGCACTCAAAGCTACTTTCAGACGTGATACGAAAGCTTTTGTTCCGTCCTTCGTTTCCAGTCTCAGTGTGTTCACTCTCTTGTCGGCGGCATCATCGGGCAGGGTGAGGACGAACTTCATCAGTGCCCCTGCATGGCTGAAGGCGAAGCCGGGCAGGGCGTTGTTCGAGTACTCGCCCTTGGCGTACATAAAGTCGTAAGCCGCGATGTGGCTGTTATTGCCGTCCGCCGTCTGTTGCTGTCCGCTGTAGTCGCAGTCGGCGTAGATGGTTCCGGCTACGTTCGTCACGGTGATGTTGGCTTGTTGCCCATAGATGGCATAGAGCGTTTCGCCGTCTTGCCAGCTTTCTCCGGGGGTAGCATCTTCGGTGAAGGTGGCGGTGCTGGTGCCTTCCCCTTTTGTCAGTGTAAAGGAGCTGTAGTTTGCAGCGCATTGGTCGGTTGCGGGTGCTTTTGCCACATATACTTTGTCGTTGGCGGCCCACGTCACGCTTACGGTTCCGCCCACTTCTTCCACATATCCGAGCCGCGTCTGCGGTTTCACTCCCTGGGTGGCGATGAAGGTTCTTGGCGATGCGTCGCCGTCGGCGGGTTGTTGTGGCTCCTTCAGGCCGGAGAGGTCGTCGCTGCATCCGGCGGCAAGCAGTGCAAGCGTCAGCAGGACGCTGCAGGCTTGGCTGTATAATTGCTGTTTCATATTGTTCTTGGTTTTTAATGTTGTTCTGTTACTATCATTCTATGGTAAAGAGGTCTTCCAGCATGTCTTCGATGTCGCTCCTTGTGGCGGGCGTACCGTAGGCGTTTCTGGCGGGTGCTCCGCCCCAGTTTCCTCCGTTGCCGAAATTGTTCACACTATCGCCGCTTGCGGCTATCACTCCTTCATTCTCCACGTGTATCAGTTCGATGCACGGTGGCACGTACGTCTGTTTTTCTTTCTTGTTCATTGTCTTTATCGGTTTAAAATAAGTTGTTGAATCCTTGGGAAAAGTATATACGCCGAGCGTCCGCACGGCAGGCTGATGAAGCTCGCTGTACGGGCGCTCGGGGCGGCAAGAGAGGACTATCTTGCTTGATATCAGGTTAATTATATTTACATTAACGGGGGGGGGGGGTAAAAGCCTTTTTCCCCGCCTGCTGCGCAGGTTGGAGGTGTGTATAGGTAGGTATACCGCGGGCTTTCATGCTTGTGTCTTTTATTATAATGAAGGGGGATATGCCCCCCTTATTTTCGGGTGCAAAGTTAATAATTCTTTTCTTTCCCGAATATCTTTCTGCCGGAATATTTTACTCAATAATCCATTTCTCTATATTCCTCGTCTGGTTGCAGAAGTTTACGCCTATCTTGAAGAGCCGGCGCGGGTCTGCCTCGAAGGGGCGTGCATAGTGCTTCTCTTCTATCTGACGGATGGCTTCTTCGGCGGTTCCGTCCAGCTTGAACTCCATGACGTAGATGTAGCTGTCTGTTTTCACTACCAAATCCACACGTCCTTCAGAGGTATGATATTCTGCCTGTGTGTAGAATCCTACGAGCTTGAAAACGATGAACAGTACATTCTGATAGTGCACTTCCAGGTCTTTCACCAGTTCGTAGGGCGTGTCGGCAAAGAAGCTTTGCAGTCTTTTCAGGAAGGCGTCGGGCTGACCTTTTTCTACCTCCGATACGAACTTTTGTATCTCGAACGGGGCTTCCATCTTATTGAAACGAGTATAGAAAGGCATCAGGAACCGGATAAATCCCTCTTCTACTTCCAGGTTTGGAAATCCTAAACGGTACAGACCGAAACGTTTGTCGTAACTCTTAATCGTCAGATATCCGCTTTGGAAGATGACGGGGATGGGCTGTTCGTCTCCATATATGCTGTTCAGTACATCGGAATCGGTTTCTTCGTGCGCCATGCGTTCCAGGTTGTAGTGGTTGCGTTTCAGCAGTTCCACGAGGTAGGTGGGCGTACCGGTTTCGAACCAATAGTTGCCGAACTCTTTCTTGTCGAATGTATTGAGCAGGCTGAATGGATTGTAGATGCCTTCGGAGTTGTAAGTGAAGTGATAACCGTCATAGCACTCTTTCAGCCGGGTGCATGTCTCTTTGTAACTTGCACCTTGTGCGGCGGCAAGTTCATGCAGCTCTTCCTCGAAGTTCTCGTGAATCTCCTTTTCTGTAATTCCGCAAAGGGAAAGATACCTGCGGTCCATGGAGATATCGTTCAGGTTGTTCAGATCGCTGGATACGCTGACTTTGCCGAATTTGGTTACTCCCGTCAGCAGGGCGAACTCAATGCATCCGTCCATGGTCTTCAGTACGCCGTAGAAAGGCTTCAGGGCATTGCGGTACTCGTGTTGCAGTTCTTCGTTGCCGATGGCTTGCAGCATGGGCTTGTCGTACTCGTCGATGAGGATGGCTACGCGCTGGCCTGTCAGCATGCAAGCACGGCGGACGATGCCGGCAAAACGCAGGGCAAGGGTTTTCTCGGCAATACCGGTGCCGTATATCTGCTCCCATTCGGTCAATGCGTTATCCAGTATCTTGTCCAGGCTGTCCAGAGCGTCGTATCTGCCGATGTTCAGGTCGAGGTGCAGCACGGGGCGTTCCGTCCAGTCCTGCTCAAGTTTTTCCATGGCCAGTCCTTCAAACAGTTCTCGTTTGCCTTGAAAATAAGCCTCCAGGGTGGAGATAAGCAGACTCTTGCCGAAACGCCGGGGACGGCTGAGGAAGTAGTAACTGCCGCTTTTCACCAACTGGTAGACCAATGCGGTCTTGTCTACATACACATATCCGCTTTTGCGTATTTTCTCGAAGTTCTGTATTCCGATGGGGTAAATTCTATGGTTCATTATTTCTTGCTCCTTTCCTGATACTTGGTTTTGACGTTTCAAAGATCCGAATGTTTTTTCAGTTTATCGTTTCCGGTTCATCACTTTGTCAATAATCAGCGCAATGGCCCCGTCGCCGGTCACGTTGCAGGCCGTGCCGAAACTGTCCATGGCGATGTAGAGCGCAATCATCAGCGCCTGTGCCGATTCGTCGAAGCCCAGCATGGATTGCAGAATGCCCAGCGCAGCCATGATGGCACCTCCCGGAACACCCGGAGCAGCCACCATCGTGATGCCCAGCATGAAGATAAACCCTGCAAACAAAGGGAAATCGTAGGGCATGCCTTGCATAATCATCAACGCCAGAGCACATGCCACAATCTTCAGTGTGCTGCCCGACAGATGAATCGTAGCGCAAAGCGGGATCACGAAACCGGCTATATCGGTCGAAACCCCGTTCTTCTTGGTCTGTTCCAGGGTAACAGGAATAGTGGCGGCACTGGATTGCGTACCCAATGCCGTGAAATAAGCCGGCATCATCCGTCCCAGCAACTTGAAGGGATTCTTGCGGACAAACAAGGCAGCGATGCAGTATTGAAATACCAGCAGGAAGATATGCAACAGGAAGATGATACCGATAATCTTGATGAAAACCATCAGAATGCCGAACACCTGCCCCGAATGCGTCATGTTCAGGAAAATGCCGAAGATATAGATAGGAAGTAGCGGCAGTATCACTGCACTGATGGTACGGACGATAATCTCCTGAAAGTCTCGCGCCACGTTTTTCAGTGCATCACTCTCCATGTGCGCCAGCCCCAAGCCTAAGGTGAAAGCCAGCACCAACGCCGTCATCACATTCATCAGCGGGGGAATGGCTACGGAGAAATAGGGAAGGATGCCCTGCGCTTCGCTGACCTCTTCCAGTGGCACCCCGGTTTCTATCAGCGAAGGAAATATCGTGGCTCCGGTGAAGTAGGAGAGGAACCCCGAGAACAACGTAGCCCCGTAGGCAATGAGGGCAGTGACGACCAGCATCTTTCCCGCCCCCTTTCCGATGTCGGCAATGGCGATGGTCACCAGCCCCACAATGATGAGGGGAATGGAGAAGTTCAGGAACTCGCTGAAAATAGCGTTGAACGTTACGAATAAGCGCACCAGCGCACCCGGCAGCAGGTTGCCGAAAAGGATACCCAGGATGATGGCAATAACGATGCGCGGCAATAATCCGACATGGAACTTCTTCATAGGCTTAGAGTTTCTGTTTTAGTGATATAGCTTATAGATGACAAAAGTAATATTTTATTTTCGAAATTCATACGAACAAATGCTATTAGCACTTTGTTTTCATATTGAATTAAATTTAAAGAGAAATGGAAAATTTAAATAAAACAGACATTGGTCTTATCGGCCTTGCCGTTATGGGAGAAAACTTGGCCCTCAATATGGCAGACAAGGGGTGGAATGTTTCGGTGTATAATCGGACGGTTCCGGGAATAGAAGAAGGCGTTGTAGAACGTTTTGTAAATGGTCGTGCCAAAGGAAAAAGCATCGAAGGTTACACGGACATCGCGGGTTTTGTTGCGTCTATTGCCACTCCGCGTAAAATAATGATGATGGTTCGTGCCGGTAGTGCGGTAGACGAACTGATGGAACAACTCTTCCCTCATTTGTCCGAGGGAGACATCCTGATAGACGGAGGAAACTCGAATTATGAGGATACCAACCGCCGTGTGGCGCTGACCGAAAAGAAAGGCTTCCGTTTTGTAGGTGCCGGTGTGTCCGGTGGTGAAGAAGGAGCGCTGAATGGCGCATCCATCATGCCCGGAGGTTCGAAGAGCGCGTGGGAAGAAGTGAAGCCTATCTTACAGAGTATTGCGGCCCGGGCCTCCGACGGTACTCCGTGTTGCCAGTGGATAGGCCCTGCCGGTTCCGGTCACTTCGTCAAGATGATACACAACGGCATAGAGTATGGCGATATGCAACTCATCGCCGAAGCCTATTGGGTAATGAAGAAGTTGCTCGACCTGAACAACGAACAGATGGCGGAAATCTTTGCCAACTGGAACGAGGGCAATCTGCGCAGTTACCTCATTGAGATTACTGCCAACATCCTGCGCCACAAAGACAAATCGGGCGGATATCTGATAGACAAGATACTGGACACGGCCGGGCAGAAAGGAACAGGCAAGTGGTCCGTCATCAACGCCATGGAACTGGGTATGCCGCTGGGATTGATTGCTACGGCAGTCTTCGAGCGCAGCCTGTCGGCACAGAAGGGACTGCGCGAGACGGCTTCCAAGCATTATGTCCGTCAGCATTCGCAGGCTGTGTACAATAAGCCGGAACTGGTGAAAGATATTCATTCTGCCCTCTACGCTTCCAAACTGGTGTCCTATGCGCAAGGTTTTGCCGTACTTCAACGCGCTTCCGATGCTTTCGGGTGGAACCTCGACTTGGCATCCATCGCACGCATGTGGCGGGGAGGTTGCATTATCCGCAGTATCTTCCTCAATGATATCGCCGCTGCGTTCGAAGCCAAAGACAAACCCCGGCACCTGCTGCTGGCTCCCTACTTCAAGAGCGAGATGCAACAACTGCTTTCCGGCTGGAAGCACCTGGTGGCACAATCCATGAAGGAAGAGCTTCCGGTACCTGCCTTCTCGTCTGCGTTGAACTATTTCTACTCGCTTGTTTCCGCCAAACTGCCTGCCAATATGATTCAAGCTCAGCGCGACTACTTCGGTGCGCATACCTTTGAGCGTGTAGATGAACTGCGCGGACAGTTCTTCCACGAAAACTGGACGGGACATGGAGGAGATACGAAGTCGGGCAGCTACAACGTGTAAATGTATAGAAACAGCTAACAAAAGAAGAAATATGAGTAAATTTGTGATGATTATCTTTGGCGCTTCGGGCGATTTGACGAAGCGCAAATTGATGCCTGCGCTTTATACCTTATATAAAGACGGTCGTCTGCCGGATGATTTCTCCATCCTGGGCATAGGGCGTACCGACTACACAGACAATTTCTACCAGGAATATATCCTGGGTGAGCTGGGCAAGTTCGTAGCCTCCAAGGAACAGGCGGAAGAAAAGATGAAAGACTTCTGCAGCCATTTGCATTACCTTACCCTGGACCCTGCTGAGGCCGAAGGATACAGCCGTCTGGATGAGCGCCTGCAAGAACTCACCGGAGAGAAGAAGCCGGACAACCTGCTCTTCTACCTGGCCACACCTCCTTCCCTGTATGGCATCATTCCTCAGCACCTGAAGACGGCTCATCTGAATCGTCCCCATACGCGTATCATTGTAGAGAAGCCTTTCGGATATGATTTGGAGTCGGCGCAGAAACTGAACAAAATCTATGCTTCCGTATTCGAGGAGCATCAAATCTACCGCATCGACCACTTCCTGGGCAAGGAGACGGCACAGAACATTCTTGCCTTCCGCTTTGCTAACGGCATCTTCGAACCGCTGTGGAACCGTAACTACATCGATTATGTAGAAATCACCGCCGTAGAGAATCTGGGTATCGAAAATCGTGGAGGCTTCTACGAAGGAGCCGGTGCGCTGCGCGACATGGTGCAGAATCACCTCATCCAGCTTGTAGCACTGACCGCCCTTGAACCGCCTGCTGTCTTCAATGCCGATAACTTCCGCAACGAAGTGGTGAAGGTGTACGAATCCCTTGCCCCCTTGACGGAGGAAGACCTGAACGAACATATCGTCCGCGGCCAGTATACCGCTTCGGGCTCTAAGGCAGGCTACCGGGAGGAGAAGAACGTAGCCCCCGACTCGCGTACGGAGACCTACATCGCCATGAAGATCGGTATCAACAACTGGCGCTGGAACGGAGTGCCCTTCTACATCCGCACGGGCAAGCAGATGCCGACGAAGGTAACCGAAATCGTTGTCCACTTCCGCGAGACTCCCCATCAGATGTTCCATTGCGGAGGCGGCCACTGTCCCCGCGCCAATAAACTGATTCTTCGCCTGCAACCCAACGAAGGCATTGTGCTGAAGTTTGGCATGAAGATGCCCGGCCCCGGTTTTGAGGTGAAGCAGGTGATGATGGACTTCAGCTACGACAAGCTGGGCGGACTGCCTACGGGCGATGCCTATGCTCGCCTGATAGAAGACTGTATACAAGGAGACCCCACGCTCTTTACCCGCAGCGATGCCGTGGAAGCCTCTTGGCGTTTCTTCGACCCTGTGCTGCGCTACTGGAAAGAGCATCCCAATGCTCCTCTGTACGGCTATCCCGCAGGTACCTGGGGACCCTTGGAAAGTGAAGCCATGATGCACGAACATGGCGCCGACTGGACTAATCCGTGCAAGAATCTGACAAATACCGATGAATATTGTGAGTTATGAAAAGTTATATCTACCATACCGCCACAGAGACAGCACATGCATTGATAAAACATCTTATTGCGATGATGAAGCGTGAGCCTGAAAAAACTTTCTACTTTGCATTCAGCGGGGGAAGCACCCCCTCGCTGATGTTTGACATTTGGGCAAATGAGTATAAGAGTGTCACTCCCTGGATGCGGATGCGCATCTATTGGGTGGATGAACGCTGTGTGCCGGCCGAAGATTCCGAAAGCAATTACGGCAACATGCGCCGCCTGCTGCTGAACGAAGTAGGCATACCGGACGAATATGTCTATCCCATCTACGGAGCAAACCCTCCGGAGAAAGAGGCAAAGAGTTATTCGGAACTGGTGTGCAATACTGTTCCGCTTTGGGGCGGTTTCCCGGCTTTCGATGCCGTGCTGCTTGGTGCGGGCGATGACGGGCATACGTCTTCCATCTTTCCCGGGCAGGAGTATCTGCTCTCTTCCTTCCATCCCTACGAGGTGAGTGTCAATCCGTATAACGGGCAGAAGCGCATTGCCATGACCGGTTGCCTGCTGTTTGCCGCCCGTAAGCTGATATTCTTTATCACCGGCAAGAATAAGGCAGACGTTGTCCGCGATATTCTTGATTCGGGTGATACCGGTCCGGCAGCTTACGTGGCCCATCATGCCGAACACGTAGAGCTGTTCCTCGACGACCAGGCCAAAGGCAGGGGGAAAGCGGCTATTTAGAAGTGCCGCTTTCGAGGATGCTCACGATGGAGAACAGCGTAAAGCAGATGCCTCCCAAGCCGGCGAGTACGCGTGCCGGAACAAAATAAACGTCGTGTATGCTTGCCATCTCGAACAGAAAGGCGGAAAGGAACAGGCAGAGCAGTGCCGTGAATACCGGAATCAACGGGATGCGGTTTGCCAGCTTGAAAGTGTTCCGCCAGATGGCGGCAAGCAGAATAACTTTGCTCGAAATGCTGTAGCATACCAATCCAAGTCCTATCATGATATATCCGGTGGAAGACAATGCCGGATTACTGTTTGCCAATACCAGGAATCCCCAAAGAATACTGATACTTCCCATTACAAGAACAAGGGCAGGCCACCGCTTCCGTTCCGTTTTCATATAGTTGTTGCGTATTTGCCGGACGATGGTTGCCACCAATGCCACCAGGCTGGAACAAATGCAGGCAAGTCCTGCCATGACGTGCCCCGCCACGTAGTAGGCATTGTGTTTGTCGCTTTGAGACAGCAGCATGAAGGTCCATATCCATGCTACTACTGCAATGATGGTAGCAATAGCAATCAGCATGTTTCCTTGGGCAGAACTGAATGCGTCGGCCGGCTGTGTGTGGTCGGTGCGTTCGGAGTTGGCGGGGATGAGGGTGAAGCGGGTAGATGCCGTAGCCGTAGTAGCCACGCAGGCTGTGATGAAGCCCACTCCGCAAATGACGTGACCTGAGACGAAGTTGCTTACCGTAGATGCCTCGTACATGTGTCCCCAGCCGTAGATGATGGTCAGGATAGCTGCCAGGTAGCCGATGATAGGCAGGGCGTATTTGGCGATGGGGTTGTAAGTGTGGATAATTTGCCTGATAATCGTTGCCGCCGTGGCAAACAGGGCGATGCAAATCATTCCCAGGGAAAATACTACCGGACCGGCTACAAACTTGGCCGAATCCATTCCCTCGTGGAGCACAAAGGCTCCGTAACCAAAGCAGAATAGGGCCATCAGCAAAGGGATGGCTCTGAAGAGAATACTGATTCCGTAATTCATAACTGTTGTTTTTAAAGTTTCCACTTCCAACAGCATTAAGCAGGCTTTGTTCCTTGTTTTAAGATTTATTTATGCGGATGCTACTTATTCCCGGTAAAGAGACTTTTGCAAAGTGACAAAATGTATTTTTAAACGCTGCTGTTTGTCCTGTATTTCTATGGTGGGTGAAGAAAAAGAGAGTAGGGGATTCTCGCCGATTAGGGGATTATCGGTATGGATGGTCTTTTGCAATATATGAATCATATAGAGCTGAATCTTTTTCCTTTTACAATAAAAAGTATGCTTTACGCTTGATGTGCTGATAATCTAATATTGAAAAGTGGTTCTTCTTTCCTTCCCTTATAGCTTGATATAACTCCTTTATTTGGTTTCTTTACGAGGTATTGCTTGTTTCTCGGCATGAAACGGATGGTTTAAATATAGTAAACTGATAGTTTGTCGGCACGAAACAGATAGTTTGTTTACATGAAACAGATAGTCTGTTCGCATGAAACTAACTTTTTGTAACTGTATACTGTATAATCACTGTATAATATGCAGTATTGCTGTATATCTATCCTTGCATTTATGCAGGGAATTTCTATTTACTCCCATTTGTGGAAACTGCTGTGTCAATGAAATGAGGAATTTAGTATCTTTATGTACGATAAATGCTTTGAAAAAAAGAAAAGAGCAACCACCGGGCTGCTCTTTTCCATTCTATCATTACCTTCAAGTCTATAGCTTGATCTTAGGCTTATACATGTCTTGTGCGGTCAGACCACATTCCTTCTTCATCCGGATGGCATACTCCAGCTTCCCTACTTCCGGCTTTACGTTATTGGAACCAAAGGAGAACTTGAGCCCCGCTTCTTTGGCTTTCATAATAATAGCCTTGCTCGGAATCTGATAAAGCTCGTTTATCTCCAGCACCTTGCCGCTTTTCTTCAAAGCGCTGATGGCTCTGTCTACGCGTTGCTCTGTCCAGAACTGATCGTATCTGTCGTTCATCGACGTAGGCAGGAAGAAAGGATTTACATAAATGTCGGCAGGCTCCTTGAACACATCGCACATTTTGTCTACGATCAAGTCCATGTACTCCTGCTCATTGTCAATAAATACCTCGTCGTCTATCCAAAGGCGGACACGTCTTCCTTTCTTGTCGGTGAAAGTCAGCGCATCGGTAAAGACAAAGTCGAACTCTTTTCTGGCAGCCTCCGAAAAGGTAGTAGGCCATTCTCTGCCTTCACCTTGCATGGCAAGGATGAAAGGTTGCGAACGCATGGAGTCCAGGAAACAATAGACTCCGGCATCATCCGTTATCGGGAAACCTATACCGCAGTTGGGAGCTATGACGTAGTTGATGCCCAGCCTCCGCGACTGCTTGGCGGCGACCTCTTTGGTGAGGCCGCCCTTCAAGTGTACATGATAATCCAGAACCGGAAAATCTTCCTGATGAAGCTTGATGATGTCATCCGTCTGCTCATCACCTGCCAAGGCAAGTTGAGCGGATACATCGATGCCTTTTCTGTCGAGCGTCTCGATGGAGATGTTCTTAAACTCAACACTCCCCTCTCCATTGCTTGTGAGTTCAATGGTTCCTTCCGACAAAAGGGCTTTCTCATTGGGAGAGATCCGATACGGATGCTGCGGTTCTATGTATTCTACTACCGGTTCGCCGTTCACGCATATAGTAACTGCCTGCCCTTCAACACGGATATCCATATCGAACCATTCGTTCTCTTTTACAAAACTCTTGGTCAGATTGCGGACTGACAACAGACTGCCGGTCTTCTTCCACCAGACGGGAGTAGTGTTGTCGTTGTCGATGGCAACGCGATACCCTTTTTCCGAGTCGTCTGTATGAAAGCCTATATAGCCTGTTCCGCCGGGTGTGGTACGCGCCCGCAGATGCAAATCAAAATCTTTATAACTGCTGTTCTTCAATACAGCCCGGGAATCGGGCCCGGACAATATCAGCATGCTATCCCTTACCATGACATTACCCGATGTCTGCCAGTCATCCAGATTGGCTCCGTCGAATAATTCCCTGTTGGGGGAAGTGCTGCTGCATGAACCCAGCAGAACAAGGCTACATGCCAGAAATATAGTTGTCAATCTATTCATTGGTTTATCTGTTAAAGCGGATTTAAAGACTTACTTGCTGTAGCTTGCTTTTACAAAAGGTGCCTTCAGCAAGTAGTCTATACTGGCCTTTACACTCTCTTCTACCGGCAGGTTGTATCTTTCTACCTCGACTACGATGTTTTCTACACCCGCTACCTTGGTATTGTTGAAGATAGCATCGAAGCCCACCATACCACTTTGGCCGATCTCACGATCGTCTTTGATGTGCAGTATATGGAAACGTCCCGGATACTTCTTGAAGTATTCTACCGGGCTGTTCTGGCCTCTTACTACCCAATATACATCCATTTCGAAGAAGACGTATTCAGGGTTGGTGTGCGTAATCATATAGTCGTACATCGTTTGGCCTTCTACTTTCTCGAATTCGTGCGAGTGATTATGATAGCCGTACTTCAGTCCGTTGGCTTTGCATCTCTTTCCAATTTCGTTGAAGTAATCGCAATATGCCTGGAGTTCTTTCAGCGTTTTGGGAACACCAAGATACGGCGTCACGATGTAGGACATGCCTGCTTCTTTATGATCTTTGATAGCCTGATCCCACCACTTCAGTGATTCGCTGAAGTCTCCGGAAGCTATTTCTGCTTCAGACAGTCCCTTGCCGGTGTGAGAAGACAATACTTTCATTCCGGCAGTTTCGATGTCTTTCTTGAAATCCTTCGGAGTGCGACCATAGAACTTGCCATTGTTATAGTTGGCTGCTTCGACAGCAGTATATCCCATGTTTGCCAAGTTCTTCAGAATTTTTGTATACGTCTTGTACTTATCGGGCTGGCTTACGTCGCCACCGATAAGATCTCTTACCGAATACATCTGCACTGCAATGTCTTTTTTCTGCGCCTTCAGCGAAGTAGGCACTGCAATGATGCAGGCGAGGAGAAAAATGAATAATGCTTGTTTTTTCATGATAACTGATTTTAATTTGATGATTTCTTAGTCCAGAATCTTGATGCGTATGTTACGGAACCATACATCATCTCCATGATCCTGGAAAGCAATGTAACCTTCGTGGTTAGGACCACCTACATTGTTCAGCAGTTCGAATGCGAGCGGCCAGTCTTTTTGGCTGAACTTGCTTGCCTGCAACATATCGGTCCACTTTTGTGTCCAGAGGTGATATTCCACAACGTTTTCATCATTCTGTCCGTGAATCACTGTTCCTTTGTATACCATTATTTTGGCTTTGTTCCATTCACCGTAGGGTTTTGCGTTCTGCGGTTTGGCCGGAATCATGTCGTAGAGAGACATGGACTTACGGTTGCCGTCTTTACCCAACTTGGCATCGGGATGGTTTTCGTTATCCAGCACCTGAGCTTCGGGAGCAGAGATATAGATCGGTTCCAGTCTCATCTCACCGGTGGTAGGGTCTTTGGATTCAACTTCCTGAGCCAGATACAAAATACCTGAGTTACCGCCTTTGGAGATTTTCCACTCTACTTCCAGTTCGAAGTTCTTGAATTTGTGTGCAAATAGCAGGTCGCCGCCGTCACCCTCCTGGGCTTCACCGCCTCCTGAACCGTTGAATTTTATAGCGCCGTCTTCTACAGTCCATTTAGAAGGAACATAGTCTTTGCCATATCCGCGCCAGCCTTTCATCTCTTTTCCGTCGAACAGTACGATATAGCCGTCCTTATCTGTCGGATATCCGGCCAGGTCTACCTGAGGGTTGTCCAATACTTGATATTCCGGCATAGCTGCCGTTTCTTCAGCACTTTCTGTCTTTGCTGTTTTTCCGCCACAAGAAGTTATAACTCCCGAAAGTAGGATGCATCCGCATGCATATAATAATTTGTTATTCATGACTATTTAATTTAAAGTGATTGTTAATTATTTAAGTTTGTTATGGCATATCGGGCAATTTCCAGCCGTCACGATATGTGTGCTTGATAAGCTCCTGGGCAAATGCCTGTGCATTTACCGGATCGGTCATTGCCTTGTCGAATGTAGGATGTCCGTCCTTGATATGGAATCCATCCTTTATCACGGTACGTATGGTAGCAGCAGGATCGATGTTGGTGAAACGCATGTTTGCACCGTCCCAATGCAGTTCCTGGTTGAGGGATTGCAGTCTGATTCCAAGTACTCCCATAACCACCATTTCGTTGAACGGGCCTGCTTCGCTGAAAGGAGATGCTGTCTGAACGCGGTTTGACGCACTTTCTTTACATGCACGTACCCAGTCCATCTGATGAGAAGTTTCAACTTTTCTCAATACCTCAGGAGTGTTCGGAGTTCTTCCCGACAACAGCCATGGATCGGCACCGTAGCAACCGCAAATCAGTGTATCTTTGGTTCCGTGGAAAATAACGCCACCACCTTGGTTATTCATATCTCTTCCTGCAGGGAATCCTTCGGGACGCATCGGCTTCAATCCTCCGTCGTACCAATAAACTTCAACTTCGGGCATGGCAACCTTCGGAAGGTTGGGGCGTGCCGGGAATGTGAATTTAATGGATTGTGCATTCGGAGCACAGTCTGTCAGCAACAACGTTGAGCTGCCTTGAACCTTGCTGGGATATCCTAATTGCAGGCCTTTGAATACGGGATGCAGAATGTGGCAAGCCATATCGCCCAACGCACCTGTTCCGAAGTCCCACCATCCGCGCCAGTTCCACGGAGTGTAGATGGAGTTATATTCACGCTGTTGGGCCGGGCCGAGGAATAAATCCCAACTCAATGCACTGGGTACCTTTTCCGCTTTTTCGGGGCGGTTCAAGCCTTGAGGCCATATCGGGCGGTCGGTAAAGGCTTCTACCTTGGTTACTTCGCCAATTTCACCGTTCCATATCCATGAGCACGTCTTGCGCACTCCCTCACCTGATGAACCTTGATTACCCATTTGAGTAGCCACTTGATATTTATCAGCCAACTTGGCCAGCAATCTGGATTCGTATACAGTATGTGTCAACGGTTTCTCTACATACACATGTTTCCCCATAGTGATGGCTTGTGAAGCAATCAGGGCATGCGTGTGGTCGGCAGTGGCTACCATGACCGCATCGGCAGATTTGCCCAGTTCGTCGAACATCTTCCGGTAATCACGATATCTTTTCGCATTCGGATACTCTTTGAAAACATGGTCGCTGTATTTCCAGTCCACGTCACAAAGTCCGATGATGTTTTGTGAGTTCATGTCCCGCAATACTTGCGCACCACGTCCTCCTACTCCAACACCGAGGATGTTGAGTTTGTCACTGGGGGGCACATGACCGAATGATTTACCCAGAACTGTGTTCGGGACAATCGTAAGCCCTGCTATTGCAGCTGCTCCCGTCTTTAGAAACTTTCTTCTTGTAAAATTTGCCATAACTTTAATTGATTTTAAACAATAATATACTTAGAACGCAACAATCCATATCCGTTCTTCATGGTTTTTCTTCTTTGCAATATTTCATCGAGAGTCTGCGTGTTGCCGATAGCCGGAAGATCCTTGTTCCGGGCATCTTCGAGGAACTTCCATGCATATTCGGAAGCTATTGCAGAATCACGTAATGTAGGCAAGTGCGGGTCTCTGATTCCCGACTCAACCGAGTCGGCAAACAATCTGCACAGCACATCTATATTTTTCCCGCCGAAAGGCTTTTCTTCACGGATGGTCTGGGAGATTCCGTGAAGTTCGACCACAGCAGTCTTGAAATCATGGGTCATGCGTACAATTCCTTTCGTACCTATTATATCAATGTATGAATTATGCGTCTGCACCTGCGAAAGTTGTCCGTACACATGTCCTTGGGTAATATCAAAGACAACTCCGTTTTCGAAAGTGCCGTGGCATTGCAAATACCATGGGTCTTTATAACTCCACATTCTTATTGCTTGTGCATTCCACGTTTTAAAATCACATCCGGCGTACCACCTGGCAATGTCTACGTAGTGCATGCCGCAATCATGGAACGAGGGGCCTTCATATTCGTGTCCTTCGCCCGGAGCAAGCCCGGGAGTAAGGTGGCATACCCGTATGATGGCCAATTCTCCAATTTCACCTTTGGCTATACAGTCTTTAATGAAATTGTGATACCAGGAATTGCGAAGGTAAAGGTTAGTAGTAGAAAAGAGATTTGTATTTTCGGCTGTTCTTACAGCTTCCCATTCTTTTTCGATAGTATCGGCGATAGGTTTCTCACTTATTATATGCTTTCCGCTTCGGATCGCTCTTTCAATCTGTTCCTTTCTTGAGTCGGCAAGGGCAAAGAGTCCGACAACTTGTACTGTTTCGTCATCAAGTATTTCCTGCTCGTCCTGCACTACTTTTGAATACGGCGACAATCGTTTTGCAAGTTCGCGGCTCCTGGGGTCTTTGTCACATATATATGCTATCTCCCACCTTCCGCTCTTTTGCATTTCTTCAAGATAAAATCTTCCCATTCGGCCGAAGCCTATCAGTCCAACTTTAATTATAGTATGCATGTTATTCGTGTTATTAAATATAGGTTATTTTTAATCGTTTGCCAGATATAAGAATCAAACTTTTTTCCTCTTCACAAAGTTAGGATTAAATAAAACCTTTCAAAAGCTTAAACCTAATTATGTAGAATGATAAAATGCTCTACTAATTGGTTATCAGAATAATATGCTTTTTATTCGTCGTTTTTTTGTAGATGACTTGGAGCGCTTTTCCTGCCTATACACATGATTAGTTCCTCAAATTCGTCCCGCTTTTCGGCTGCTTTGTTCCTCATCTTTGTACGATAGTTATATATTGTACTCATCGAGCAGCGTAAAAAGCTGGCTATTTTGGCACTATCCGTTATACCCAAACGGAATAATGCATATATTCTAAGTTCTTTGTTCAGAAGGTCGCCTCTTTTCAAGATAATCTTTTCATCATCGACGAGCAAGTCATTAAATTCAGAAACGAATGTAGGGTATAGGTTCAGGAAGATCTTGTCGAAATGGGAATATAGTTCTTCCAACTCATTATCGATAATTGAGGTGGACTTCAGTCTGTTTATCAGTTCATCGTATTGTTTGTTGATTCCAAGCTTATACAACGTTCTGCGGTACTCTTCCATTTTATCAATGTACGTGGAGCAGATGTCGAAGAACTGTGCAATATACTGTTCTTTGACGATGCTTGACTCAGATAACTCCACATAGCGGTCTTTCAGCATGTCGTTTTTGTCATTCAGCTCACTGTTGAGTTCATTCAGCTTGTTATTGGTATGGGAGAGCTCTTCTTTTATGACCGAAACTTTGTGCATCTGTTTATAGATGTAAGCCACCAATATAATCAGGAAAAGTGAGAGGAAGCTTATCAACGTCAGGTATGTTTTCAGTTTCTTGTTTATTTCGCTTTCCTTATTTTGGTATGAGGCGTTGATGATAGAGTAGAGTGCCGAAATTTGGGTCGCTCTGAACTGAACTCCGGAGAATAGGGCATCTGTAATGGCGAATTGGGAGTATTTGAAGGCTTTTTCGATATCTCCGTCATTATAATATATGATTGCTAGTCGCTGGAAAGAAGCATTCTCTTTTATGGAGTTTTTTATATCGGCAATGGCCGACAGCATGTGGAATATCTTTTCTTGTTCCGGCTCACCTTTCATCTCACTGATATTTCCAAGGTAATGTGCGATTATGGCATATCGGGGAGTTTTTGTTTTTTCTTCCTGAAGCAAGGCATGCAATAACTCTTCTGCTTTGGTCACTTCTTTCAAATCTACGTATCTATGCACTAAATTGATTTTATATTCGAAGGAAGCGGGATTGAGTACAATGAGCAGTGAGTCACGATATCTTTCCATTTGTACTGAATACTGGGGTTGGTTGCTGATGGTTGAATAGTGCTCGAAGAAGCGCAGGTATGCTTCATAATAATCGGGAAGAATTTGGGGAGAAAGCTTGTCGGAATGACAATGTTTCAATATATCTTCCGATTCACGAAATCTTCCGGAATAAGAATATAAGCAAGCAAGGTTTATATCTGATATGGCTTTCAGCTGCGGATCCTTCATGATTTTTGTAATCTCAATGACCCTCTCTGCATAGTGTATGGCAGAATCCAGCCGGAATTTCTTATATTCATCGGATAGCTTTCTATTTATTTCATATTCATATTCCAGCGAATTACCTTTCTTGTTGAGTAGTTTTTTGAGACTGTTTATTTCCAGCTCTTTTTGCTTTATATATTGCTCTTTATTGTTCATTACATAATCAAGAGAGTCTGATACAGACTTAAGGTTTTCTTTTCCATACAATGATGCGGAGAATACGAGGAGTAGCAACAAAGTGATGTAACTTTGCTGGAATATGTTTCCTTTATATTTTGTGGTTAACTTCATAGCCTTTTTTTGCGTTATGCACAAAGATAGCAGTTTTTCTTTAATTAAGATTGACTTCTATTTTATGTCTTTTATCTAATATTCGTTTTGGATGTCTTTTTGTGCTCTATAACATAAAAATGCACTCTAGCTACGCTTAGTTAGAGTGCATTGCAAGCAAACAAACAAAATGTTCCCAATCTTCTCAGATTAAAAACCGAATTAGAATAATACATTATATAGATTATATATAATGGAGCTTTATTCTGCTGCAAAAGAAATAATTTCTTAAAGACGTTTTTAATATCATGGATAATTGTTATTAAAAATAATCTTCAAACTTATTAAAAATAGTACTACATATTGATATTCAGGTTCTTGTGTGCTTTGTCTTGAATTGGGTGGTATATATAGTTTATTTGTCTGTAGTTTCTCGGCTGTAAATGATAGATTATAAGCAATATAATACTTTTTTTTATATCATGAAGGACTATTTTTAATAACAAAAATTTGTATGATATTTTATGCCTTATATATTCTTTATCTTTGTAAGCTAAATGAATTTAATATTGAATAGGTATGGCTTTTTCTAGTTTTAGAGAAGAAGAACGTTGGCGTAATCTTTCTGCACTTGTACGGGTAGGTTGGTGGGAAGCGGACTTCTCTACTCGTCGTTATCTCCTTTCTGAATTTATCTATAAGTTGCTGGGAATCTCCTGTAATATTATAAGTTTTGACGATTTCTGTCAGAACGTGGCTGAAGATTACAAAGATCGCATTAATATGTTGGCTACTATCTGCCCTAATGGAATGGAGGATGTGAGCTTTCCGCTTCATACAGTGGAAGGTGTGGTTTGGGTGAAACTTCTTGTGGGCGAGCGGGAAATTCAGTCGGATGGAAATCTGTTGTTGCGTGGTACTTTGCAGTGTATCAACGAGCCCGATAAAGCAGAATTGGTGTCGGTTAATTATGAACGGGATCGTACTAAAATACTGTTAGATAATCTTTTTGAACACATTTTGACTGGTGTGGAAATATACGATACAGACGGTATCATGCTTGACATCAACGAGCGAGACATGAAAATATTTGGTATTTCCACGAAGGCCGATGTGGTGGGAATCAACCTTTTCGATAATCCAAATTTACCGCACTGGTTCATTGAAAAACTAAGTATCGAAGGTAAGGCGGAGGCATGGTTGGACTATTCTTTCTCTACTGTGGATAATTACTATCATAGCGTGAAGAATAATTTTATCAAGATATATTGCCGTATCAGTAAGGTGTATGACAGTATTGGTAACTTTCTGGGGTATGTGTCTATCAATTCTGATAACAAAGAATTGGAGAAGGCGCAAGTACGCATCAGTGAGTTCGAAACCTTCTTTTTGATGATTTCGGACTATGCCAAGCTAGGTTATGGTAAGTTGAACCTGGTAGATATGAAAGGGTACACCATAAAGCAGTGGCACAAGAACCTGAGCGAGGCTGAAGATTTCTTGCCGGAGCGTTGTGAGGAGATGTATCCTAACCTTTATCCCGAAGACCGCTGTGAGGTGCAGGAGTTTATAAGGCAGGTTAAGGAAGGTACGGCAAAGAGGTTTACGAAAGAGGTGCGCGTGCGGCGGCTTGAAAATAGCGATGAGTGGAAGTGGATACGTTTGGTACTGATGGTGACCTGTTACCAACCGGAAGAAGGAGTCGTAGAGCTGTTGGGTGTGAACTACGATGTAACGGAGTTTAAGAATACTGAGGCCAAACTGATCATTGCCAAGGAGCAGGCTGAGGAGTCCGATCGCTTGAAAAGTGCATTTTTGGCTAATATGAGTCATGAAATACGTACGCCACTCAACTCTATCGTGGGTTTCTCAAGTTTGCTGGCAGAAGAGGAAGATCGGAAGGTATGTCGAAATTATATGGAAATCATTGAAAGCAATAATAACCTACTGCTACAACTTATAAACGATATTTTGGATTTAGCAAAGATAGAGGCGGGAATTTACGACTTCGTATTGAAAGAGGTGGATGTGAACCAGTTGTGTAGCAATATTGTGTGTAGCATGAAATTAAAAGCTTCTGCGGGTGTTGAAGTGGTTTTTGACCGCCACTTACCACAATGCACTATTGTAAGCGACTACAACCGTTTGCAACAAGTTCTCTCTAATTTTGTGAATAACGCCCTCAAGTTTACTGCCAGAGGAAGTATACGTGTGGGGTATGACCGTATGCCTACTGGCAAGTTGCGTTTTTACGTAACGGATACAGGGGTGGGTATCCCCCTTGATAAGCAGAAGGATGTCTTCAGTCGTTTTGTCAAGTTGAACAGTTTTATGCCTGGTACAGGGCTTGGTCTCTCCATCTGCAAACGTATTGTTGAGCATCTTGGCGGGATTATTGGCGTGGAGAGTGAACCGGGTAGGGGAGCTTGTTTTTGGTTCGAACTGCCGGTAGTCGAGAAAAATGGACAATAAAAAATCACTTTGGTAATATTGTTTGTCATAATGACCTTTGGCTAATTTACATTCTTTAGTTTGTGCATTATACAATGAAAACACATAGTTTTAATTATTTAGTAGAATGTAACCATTTAGATATGTTGCAAAATAAATCCAAATGATATAAGGTATAAATAGTAATGAACTTGCTTTTCTTATAGGATAGCTTCTGACAGCATATAATGTCACACAAATGTCAATGATAATAATATCTATAAACCCTAATAAGGGGTTTCGTAAATAGAAGAACAGGATGCTCCATGCAAAATTGAAAATTAGCTGAATGCTGAACAGGTTGCTGAGTTCTTTCTTCTTTTTTGCCTCTGAGAGAAGAATCATTCCGATAGATATTCCCATACAGAGGTAGATAATGCTCCACGCAATAGGAAATACTATGTTTGGAGGTGTTAAGGCAGGTTTGTTGAGAAAAGGATACCATGTTTTAATAGCATCCGCCTGAAAGTAACTTGCGGTCAATCCGACAAAGAAACATATCAATATCGGAAAAATTATTGCTGCTGTTTTTCTCATGTTTTTATTTGGATTATATCATTTAACTTTGTTGTATAACAAGGGGAGAACTGTTCTTGTTTAAGATTTCACTTTTTATTTCTTCCCTGTATTGTCAAGACTTGCCAAATCGGATATGTTCTCAACTATGACACATCCGTCCGTTATTTGATAATATGACAATTGGCTTCCCGTTGAGCGATGGGGTGAGTTGTGAAGTGATGGAAATCCGCTTTTTCCGTAAGTAGCTGATAGATTGAAAAAAAGCACTTCCTATCGTTCGCTTACGGAGGAAGTGCTTCACACAAAAACTAAACTAGACTTAACTAAACTATTCTATTGGGGGAGTTTCACAACTCCTATCTGTTCGATGCAAAGATAAAAAAAGATCTTTTAATGTGCAAAGAATTGTATAATAAATCGACGGTTTTTTTAATTTTATCGACGAATTAGAGAGATTCCTTAGCTCCGCTGGTCTAAAAACTCCTGAAATACTTGTTTGTAACTATCACTTATCGGGATATAATTCTTTCCGAATACGATGCGTCCACGATCGATGATGCGTATTTTATCCTTTTGAACAATATAAGAACGGTGAACACGCATGAAGCGTGAAGTAGGCAGAAGCTCTTCCATTGCCTTCATGCTCATTAATGACAAAATGGGTTTGGGAGAATCTTCCTCGTAGATTTTGATATAATCCTTCAATCCTTCTATGTATAGAATTTTATTTAGCTCTATTTGTACCAGTTTATAGTCGCTCTTTACAAAGATGCTTTGGATCTCCTCTTTGGGCTGTTGCAATAATTCAAACCATTGTACAGCCTTGTTGGCTGCTTGTAGAAAATCTACATAAGAAATAGGCTTCAGCAAATAGTCCAGGGCATTGACTTTGTAGCCGTCTATGGCATATTGGCCGAAAGCTGTGGTAAAGACAATACGCGTGTTGGGATCTACCATTTTGGAGAACTCAAGCCCATTCAGTTCCGGCATCTGAATGTCGAGGAAAAGCAGGTCGATATGCTTTTCCGGTAATTCTTTCATGGCTTGCACGGCACTGGAATACTTTCCGGTCAGTTTCAGAAACGGGGTTTTATGGACGTAGCTTTCCAGAAGGCCTAAAGCCAGAGGTTCATCGTCTACGATGGCGCAATTCAGATTCATGATGTTGAATATTTAAGGGTAATTATACCTTTATCACTAAAACCGATTTATACTCTTTTCCGTCTTCGCTCACTCCCTGTTGCCAGTTGTAATGACCGGGATAGGTCAGATCGAGGCGTTTTTGTACTTGTTCCAGGCCGATGCCGCTTCCACTTTTATCGGTTTCACTTTTGGGGTGGTAACTGTTACTGATTTCGCATCGCACCTCTCCGGGACTTTCGCTGAAGTGAATACGGATGAAGCTAGGTTCGGTAGGGGAGATGCCGTGCTTAAAGGCATTCTCTATGAGGGAGATGAAGATGAGCGGAGCTATTTCCGTGCGGCTGTCCGGTCGGATGTCGATTTGTGTTTCGACGGTGACATTGGAGGACAGACGGATACGCATCAGTTCGATGTAGTTGCGGATGAAGTCCATCTCTTTGTCAAGGGTGACGAAACTTTGCTGATTGTCATAGAGCACATGGCGGAGGAGACGGCTTAACTCTTGAACGGCAGCTTGCGCTTTCTCCGAATCGAAGGCGATAAGGGCATAGATGTTGTTCAGCGTATTGAGCAGAAAGTGAGGATTGAGCTGGTTGCGCAGATTCTTCAGTTCGGCTTCCGTGCGGTTCTTTTCGGCTTCGCGGCGGGCGGCATCCATTTGTACCCATCGGCCACTCATTTTGATGGCGGCGCTTAGTCCTACGGTCAGTACCATGGAGAAGACATCACGTAGGATAAAGATCCATTTGGGCGGTCCCATGTGCCTTCCACCTTTATCGCCGCTACCTTTGGCGTACGTCTGGAATGCATACTCCTGCCACAGATGCGCACCGGCGGCAACGCACAGTATCAGCAATGCATTCAGCAGCAGATATTGCCTGATGCGTCCTTCGAACAGATATCGGGGAACCAGGAAACAATAGTTCACGTAGAATACAATAAGGAAGGAGAGGGGGATGATACTGCCATGGCGCAGATAGTCCATCCAAGTGATGGTAAAGCCGCTGCGCGTCATCATCAGGAAGGGGAAACCGAATACGATTCCCCAGCCGATAACGTGTATCAGCACTTCGACAAGGCGGGAACGGGAGTTAGGAAGCTGTTTCATAATGATGCAAAGATAATATTTATTCGTATCGTATCGCCTCTATCGGGTCCAAATCTGCTGCCTTTTTGGCGGGATACCAGCCAAAGAACACACCGGTCACCGTACATACGGCGAATGAGAGGAATACACTCCAAGCCTGGATAAAGATGGGCCAGTGTGCTACACTCTTCACGATCCAGCTGGCGCCGCAACCGATGATGACACCGATGATGCCTCCGGTGATACTGATAAGGATAGCTTCTATCAGGAACTGGCTCAGAATATCTACGCCACGGGCACCGACGGACATTCGCAGACCGATTTCGCGCGTGCGTTCCGTTACCGACACGTACATGATGTTCATGATACCGATGCCGCCTACTACGAGCGATATACCGGCGATGCAGGCAAGCAGCGTGGTCATCAGATCAGTGGTGGAGTTCAGCATGGTACTGAGTTCCTGCTGGCTGCGGATGGTGAAGTCGTCGTCATCGCTTTCTTTCAACTTATGATTCCTTCGCAGTACCTCGGTGACTTCCTCTGTTGCATTGTCCGTCATGTCTTCGGTGAGGGCAGAGGCGAAGATACCGCTGAGGTAAGTCTGTGCCAGCAACCGCTTCATCACTGTGCTGTACGGGGCAAGCACGACGTCGTCCTGGTCCATACCCATGGAGTTGTAACCTTTCGATTTGAGTACGCCTACCACACGGAAAGGAACCTGGTTGAAACGAATGATACGTCCTACGGGGTCTTCGCCTCCGGGAAAAAGATTATCCTGAATGGTCTTTCCTATGACGCAGACTTTGGCCGAGGTCTGTATGTCGGCTTCGGTAAACATCTCTCCGTTCTCTATGCTGAGCTGGCGGATTTCGAGATAATCGGTACCTACACCACTCACGGACGAGGGGTAATTGTTGTTGCCTGCGATGAGCTGTCCGCTGGAGGAGACGTTGGGGCTGACGGCAGCGAGGAAGCTTGTTTCGTTACGCAGGGCTTCGTAGTCGGCCAGTTTCAGCGTCTGCATGGCGCTGGGGTCTTGACGGACGCCTCCACGCATATCCGCTCCGGGGTGTATCATTATCATGTTAGACCCCATTTCGGAGATCTGCGCCTGGATGCTCTTCTTCGAACCTTGTCCGATGGCAAGCATCGTGATGACGGATGCCACACCGATGATGATGCCCAGCATGGTGAGGAAAGCGCGCAGCTTGTTGTTGTTCAGGGCGCGCAGGGCTATTTTGAAAAGGTTTGTTCCGTTCATATATATATATATAATAAGGTGTAATTAGTCTTCCTCCTGTTTGGGTAATGCAGCCAATGCTTCGGCGGCATTCAGAATGTTACTGTTGATACTGTCGTCCTTGATTTGCCCGTCGCGCAGCACGATGTTACGGCTGCTGTACTGGGCAATCTCAGGATTGTGGGTTACGAAAATGATGGTACGTCCTTCGGCATGCAGCTTCTGGAACAGAACCAATATATCGAAAGATGTGCGTGTGTCGAGGTTACCTGTAGCTTCGTCTGCCAGGATAACGGCGGGATTGTTTACCAGGGCGCGGGCGATGGCGACGCGCTGCATCTGTCCGCCGGACATTTGGTTGGATTTGTGTTCCAGGCGGTCGCCCAGGCCGACGGCTTGCAGGGCTTCGATGGCACGTCGGCGGCGCTCGGAGGCGGAGACGGCAGAGTTGTACATCAGCGGAAGCTCTACGTTTTCAACGGCGGTGGTCTTGGGCAGCAGGTTGTAGCTTTGGAAGACGAAGCCGATTTTACGGTTGCGCAGCACGGCACGTTGTGGCTTGCTCATGGTGCGCACGGAGATGCCGTCCAGGAAGTATTCGCCCTGGGTAGGGGTGTCTAGGCAGCCGAGGATATTCAACAGCGTCGACTTTCCCGAGCCGGAGGTACCCATAATGGTGACGAATTCGCCTTCATTGATGGTGAACGAAACGCCGCGCAGGGCGTGGACTGTTTCGTCTCCCACCTGGAAGTTCCGTTTGATATTTTGGAGTTCAATGACTACTTTGTTCATAATGATTATATATTAGTGTGTATCAGGGCTTATTTGCTCTTCTTCTTATTGCTTCCCGGAGGGCCAGGCATGAAGGGACTCTTCTCGCCACTTTCTTGACTCATGGCTGCTCCGCCTTCGCCGCCGGGCATGCTGCCGATAGTTGCTTCGGTGATTACATTCGTCCCGGCAGTCAGTCCGCTGATGATTTCCGTATTGATGCCGTTCGAGATGCCTACTTCTACCGGGTGCGCGGTGAAGGTATTGCCTTCGCGTGTCCATACCTTGTGCTCGCCTTCGCAATCCTTTACGATATCATTATCTCCGATAAGCGGTTTCTCGGGAGTGAAACGCAGGGCGCGGGCGGGGACGCAGAGCACATCTTTGCGGTCGAGCGTATAGATGGTGACGTTGGCCGTGAGGCGCGGTTTCAATTTCAAGTCAGGATTGTGGGCGGAGATGACCACCTCGTATGTCACAACCGTACTCGATGTGCTGCTGGTGCTGCTGGAAGTTGCGTCGCCCAGGCGTATCTGCGTTACTACTCCTTCGAAGACGTCGTTCGGATAGGCATCTACGGTGAACGAGGCGCGTTGTCCTTCTTCCACACCACCTATATCGGCTTCGTCTACGTCGGCCACTACCTGCATCTGCGTCAGGTCCGCAGCGATGGTGAACAGTGTCGGCGTCTCGAAGCCGGAAGCTACCGTCTGCCCGGCTTCCACGTCGCGACTGATGACTACGCCGTCGATGGGCGAAGTGATGGTGGCATACGACAAGTTGCGTTCGGCCTTGGCCAGTGCGGCCTGGCTGCTTTCGTAGCTGCTCCGTGCCTTCTCGTAGTTGTAGACGGATTGTTCGTAGTCGGTATCGCTGATGAGTTGCTTCTCGTGCAAAGTCTTGTTGCGCTGGTAGAGCTTTTGCTGGTATTCGTATTCGGCTTTTGCGCCGTTGTAGGTGGCGCGTTGCGATGCCAGTTCGCTTTGCAACGTCACGCGATCCATTTCGGCAATGAGTTGGCCCTTCGTCACCACCGAGTTGTAATCCACATAAATTTTGTCGATGATACCACTGACTTGTGTACCTACTTCCACCTCCGTCACCGGTTCGATAGTTCCTGTGGCGGTGACCGACTCTGATATTTCGCCTTTGCTGGCGGTGGCGGTGACGTAAGTCACTTTGTGCTTGGCTTTAGCACCTCCGAAAAGCCATATCCCTCCGCCTGCTATTACGGCGACTATTATGGCTGTGAGGATAATCTTCTTCTTCATACTTATTAATATATTACATTGATATTCTTATTTCCTTAAATGAGAATTTACCAGCGTAGCGCTGGAGCAAGGTTTCCATTCGGATTACTTGCACAGCAAGCCTGAAGGGCTTTCATCTATCAGCCCAGGGCAACGCCCTGGGTTTAAGAACGTCCCCTCATCTTACGCCCTGAAAGGGCATAAGATTGTATAACGGGCTTTTGCCCTTTCAGGGCGCAGAGATAGGAGTGCATTATTACCCAGGGCGTTGCCCTGGGCTTATAGCTGAAAGCCTTTCAGGC
This sequence comes from Bacteroides sp. GD17, assembly GCF_038448625.1. Taxonomy (NCBI): domain Bacteria; kingdom Pseudomonadati; phylum Bacteroidota; class Bacteroidia; order Bacteroidales; family Bacteroidaceae; genus Bacteroides; species Bacteroides sp. GD17. The sequence goes on along the minus strand of NZ_JBCEZS010000007.1, from coordinate 1,685 downwards.
TTGCTGCGCTGATGCTTTGCTGCGCTAAATTGTCATTTTACAACTCAATCCTTTCTCCCTGATAGAACCTCAGCAACTGTGCGTTCAGTATCGCCATATATTTGGCTTGCAACGTTTCCTGCTGTGCGCTGAGCAGATTGCTTTTTTCTGTCAACAGTTCTACGGTATTCTTCATCCCCAGGTTGAACTGCTCTTGGATGAGGTCGTAGCTGGTCTGCGTACTGCGAAGCTTCTCCACGGCGGCGGCGTAGCGTTGCTGTGCACTGTTGGCATCCAGCCAGAGGCCTTCGATGGTCTTGTACAGCGTCTTCTGCTCGTCCAGCAGAGACAGCTCGCTGGTTTGCTTTTGCAGTTTGGCTTTCTGCAGGGCGCTTTTCGTCTGGCGGTTGTTGAAGATGGGGATGCTCACGGTCAGTCCCAGCGAGTTGTTCCAGTTCTGTTTCACCTGCTCGCCGAAGGTGAAGTCGCTGCCGTTGGCATTGGTGGTTCCTATTCCCGCGCTGAGGCTCAGGGTAGGGATGTAGCCGGCACGGGCGATGCTGATGTCCAGCTCCGAAGCCTGCACGTCGAGTCTGCTTGCTTCTATTTCGGGGCGTAGGGCGAGGGCGGCGTGGAAGACATCCGTTTTGGTGGGCAGGGGAGACAGCACATGCTCGTCGCCCAGAGCGGGGAGGTAGAGATTCATTTCCGCTTCGCCGTCCAGTTCGAGGAGTTGCTTCAGTTGCAGTTTATAATCTTGCAGGGTGGCTTGTGCGGTCACCAGCTGATACTTGTCCGTACTGACTTGCGCTTCCAGTTGTGCCAGGTCACTCTTGGCGATGCTTCCGGCTTGCAGCAATGCCCGGGCGCGTTCACATTCCGCCTGACTCACTTCGAGGGTCGCTTCGTTCACTTTCACTGCTTCGGCTGCATAGAGAATCTGTACGTAGGTCTGTGCGATGCTCTCTTCGATGCTGTTTTCACTTTGCGCTACGTTGAGGTCGGCGATGCGATTGTTGAGCTGTTGCTGCTTCAGGGTGTTGATGCGTTTGCCGCCGTTGTAGAGGGTCCAGTTGGCGTCGATGCCGTAGCTGCCGTTGTATGAGGTTTTGCTTTGGCTGCTGGTGATGTTGTCACCGTCGATAATCGTGTTCGTTTCGCTGTAGGGACGGTTCACGATGCGCTGGCTCACGTTGGCCGAGAGGCTGGGGAAAAGGGCGGCACGGGCGGTTTTCACGTCTACTTCGGCACTTGCGGCGTTGAGGCGGTTCTTGCGGATGGTGATATTTTGTTGCAGGGCATAGTCGATGCAGGCCTGCAAGTCCCATTGGGCAGGGAGGCTGTCGTGCGGTGCATTCTCTTGCATGGCGGGTTGCACGTTGGCACTGTTTTGTGCGCCAAGCCACGTGCAGCTTGCCATGCAGAGCGTTATCACTGTCAATCTTTTTACGTTCATCATATTTTCGTTTTGCTATGGTTTTTACATTTGCAAATGTAGGGGGTGGGGAGGTGGTATGCAAAAACGATAGACGTTGGGGGAGTTTTCGTCGCCAAAAGTGCTTTTTCTATCGATGGACAGATAGAAGGACGTAAAACGTAAATATTCAGGAGATTATGAAGGGGGAAGCGTTCATTAAACGTTCGTTTTTTGAACGCCCACAAAGGTAATGTTTTTTCTCGGTTAATCATACATATCAATGACTTTT
>NZ_JBCEZS010000006.1:0-316556 GCF_038448625.1 Bacteroides sp. GD17 | reverse complement strand
AAAATATAATGCGTCAGCCCTGTTCTTTAGTAAATAATCTCTGTTCAAAGCGCGCGAATACATATCCGCAAGGCTTGAATATGTATTCGCGCGGCTTGAATATGTGTTCACAGTGCGAAGGTAAAGAATATTTTTCAGAGCATGGAAGCCTATTCTAAATAAAATACCGTATTTTTGCGATACGACTAAAAATAATACAAGATATGAAAACTTTGTCAAACTCTCAATTAAGGATTCAAGTCTCTCCACATGGAGCCGAATTGTGCAGCATCTGCTGTGGTGGTAAAGAATATCTCTGGCAGGCAGACCCGGCTTATTGGAAACGCCACTCTCCCGTACTTTTTCCTATTGTGGGAAGCGTGTGGGAAAATGAATACCGCCATGAGGGCATTGCCTATTCCCTTACGCAGCATGGTTTTGCCCGCGATATGGACTTTGAGCTGCTTTCTGAAAGCGAGCATGAAATACGCTACCGACTGATTGATAATGAAGAAACCCGTAAGAAGTACCCTTTCCCTTTCTGCCTTGAAATAGGTTATCGGATAGAGGGGAAGAAGGTGGAAGTGCTTTGGGAAGTCCGTAATACGGGGAGTGAGGAGATGCATTTCCAAATTGGGGCCCATCCGGCTTTCTATTATCCGGATTATGAGGCGGGAACGGAAGAAAGAGGTTACTTCGGCTTCGATAGAACGGAAGATTTGCACTATATTCTTATCTCAGAAAAAGGTTGTGCCGACCCGGATAAGGAATATCCGTTGGAACTGACGGACGGCTTGCTGCCTTTGGATATACATACTTTCGATAAAGATGCCTTGATTTTGGAGAATAGCCAGATAAAGGAAGTTACCTTATATAATAAGGAGAAGAAACCGACTCTGAGCTTGTATTTTGATGCACCGGTGGTAGGGCTATGGTCGCCTCCTGCAAAGAATGCGCCGTTTATCTGCATCGAGCCGTGGTATGGACGTTGCGACCGTGCACACTATGCAGGCGAATATAAGGATAAGGACTGGATGCAGCATTTGGCACCGGAAGGTGTATTCAAAGGCGGATATGTGATTGAAGTCAGAGAATAGAACCGGTTCGTATTCCTTGTCTTCTTTAAGATTTTTCAGTCAAAATATGAAGTGTTTCAATATTTTTGCGTATGTTTGTCCGCAAGTATTAACTAAACTCGATAAATTATGAAGACTTTGAATTATGTGAAGATACTACTGCTATGCGTATTTACGGTTGGTTTGGCATCGTGTGGTGATGATGTATATTATACCATGCAGAATAGTGACGACAAATTGTGTGAAAGAACATGGGTAGAAGATTACGAAACTGATGGAGCAGTAACCGGAGCATATCAGTTGAGGTTCTATAAGAAAGACAAAAAAGGGCAAGAGGTGTCTACTACCTACACTACGGATGGTAAAGTTACTTATGACAGAGAGTTCAGCTGGCGTTGGACTGATGATAGCAAAGAAACCTTGAAGTTGACATTTGCAGATGGTAAGGTGAAATACTTGGAAAATGTATGGGTGCGTGATCATTATCTTTCCGGTAAGATGGAGGGGAAGATTATAATGTTGACGGACGCAAATTATGTAAATAAATAAATGCTTTATGAATACATTGAAATATACAAAGATCTTATTGTTGTTTGTCCTGGTATTGGGATTGACTTCATGTGATACTGAGGAAGATACAGAATATAATCTTCCGGGAGAATGGTATACTTCTGAAGAGATAGACTTTGGTGCATATACTTGGGGGAGAGGTACAGTGATGACATTTAATGCACGTTATCAAGGAACTATTGGCTCAGTGGGCGATCCGAATTATCTTATGTTCAGGTGGAATTGGGTAGATGACGGTTCCTATAATCTTATGGAGTTGGAATTCTATGATGATGGAAGTATGGCATATATTTGGGGAGCTGAAGCTGATGCTAATTCTTTTAGCGGTACCTGGTATAATAGTTGGAGAGAATATCAGGATAGGATTAATGGACAACCTTTCCGAATGCGACGCCAATGAGATGAATAAGTCACAAAAAAGCGGAACAAATTATTCGTTCCGCTTTTTTTGTGACTTATTTCTTTAAGAACAGTTTCTTAAAATCTCCCGGATAAGGCGTTTCAAACTGCATCAACTCTCCCGTAACCGGATGATAAAAACAAAGCTTAAAGGCATGCAATGCCATGCGTCCGATGGGGTTTATATCTTCCAGTCCATAACGTCCGTCACCGATAATGGGATGTCCCAAATCTTGCATGTGTACACGTATCTGGTTTTTGCGTCCCGTTTCAAGGTTCAGTTCTACAAGAGAATATCCGTTGGCGCGTTTGATTGTGCGATAGTGCGTGATGGCTTCTTGTCCTCCGTCGTCCGTCGGACTGGAATATACATACAGCGTACGATCCGTCAACCAGGAAACCACCCTGCCTGCATCCTTTTCCATTTCACCCGTTACTACAGCTACATACCGGCGGTCGGTCACAATATCATGCCAATTATCGCGCAAAGTGCGTTGCGTCTTTTCGTCTTTTGCAAACATCATCAGTCCCGAAGTGTCGCGGTCCAGACGATGGACTATGTATACGCGGTGCTGTCTGCCCGAACGCTGGACGTATTCATTTAATATGGTATAAGCCGTACGTTCTTTCTGCCTTTCCGTATTGACGGACAGCAATCCCTGCATCTTCTCGATAACAATGATATAAGCATCCTCATACACAATCTTCAGCAGTTTGTGATTGAACTCTTTTCTTCCCTTCTCGCGGCTGATCTGTACCTTCATACCCGGTTTCAAAGGGAAATTGTATTGCGTAGTAATGACACTGTCTACATATACGATCCGCTTACTTAACAATGATTTCAGCTTGGTACGGCTTGCATCCGGCATTTTGGCTGCCAGGAACTCCATAAGTTCCATCGGCTCCTTTACCATATAGTCCGTATATTGGGTGCGGGCTCTTGCTGTGATTCTTTCTTTTGCCACGTTATTCAGTGATTAATGGTTGGTGATTCTCTTTCAATTCAAGCAGTACCACATTCTCTACGTGGTGGGTGTGGGGGAACATGTCTACCGGCTGAACAGCCTTTACTCTGTATTTCACGTCGAGCAGTTGCAAGTCGCGTGCTTGAGTAGCCGGGTTGCAACTGACGTATACGATGCGTTTCGGTTCGGCAAACAGAATGACGTCTATTACATCCTGATGCATGCCCGCACGGGGAGGGTCGGTGATGATAACATCGGGATGCCCGTACTGGTTGATGAAATCCTGCGTCAGCATGTCCTTCATGTCGCCTGCAAAGAACAGAGTATTCTTGATGCCGTTGATTTCTGCATTGACTTTTGCATCCTCAATCGCTTCGGGCACATACTCTATGCCGATTACCTGCCGCGCCTGTTTGGAAACGAAGTTGGCGATGGTTCCCGTACCTGTATAAAGGTCGTATACCAGTTCGTTGCCCGTCAGTCCGGCAAAATTGCGCGCTATTTTATAAAGGTTGTAAGCCTGCTCGGAGTTGGTCTGGTAGAAAGACTTCGGCCCTATCTTGAAACGCAGGCCCTCCATCTCTTCGAAGATATGGTCTTTTCCCTTGAAAGTGTATACATCGAGGTCGGTGATGGTGTCGTTGCACTTATTATTAATAATGTATAAGAGGGAAGTGATTTCCGGGAATGTATCTGCAATGTACTGCAACATCTGCTTGAACAACTCCATTTCCTCTTCTTTCTCTATCTTGCAGATAAGTATTACCATCAGTTCACCTGTGGTGGAGGTGCGTACAATCATGTTGCGCAGCATTCCTTCCTGCGAACGCAGATTGATGAACGAGTAGTTGTGTTCGTAGGCATAGTCGCGTACCGCATTACGGATGCGATTGGATATGTCGTCCTGCAACCAGCATTTTTCTATAGCCAGTACCTTGTCGAAAGCATTGGGAATATGGAAACCTACCGCATTCATCTGCTCATATACTACGTTCTGCTTCACTTCTTCTGTCGTCAGCCAACGTTTGTTTGAAAATGTGAACTCGAGTTTATTTCGGTAGAATTGAATTTTCTCAGAACCTAATATAGGAGATATTTCCGGAAGTTCTATTTTACCGATGCGGGTAAGGTTGTCGGTAACTTGCTTCTGCTTGTACTTTATTTGTTCGGAATAGGGGAGGATTTGCCATTTGCAACCGCCGCATACACCATAATGCTGGCAAAACGGAACTGCTCTTACCGATGAATACTCATGAAACTTCACCGCTTCGGCTTCGGCATAATGATTCTTTTTTCTCTTAATCTGCAGGTCAACGACGTCACCAGGAACGACATATGGTACGAAAACCACCAAATCATTGACTTTTGCAATAGCTTTTCCTTCGGCAGCTACATCCGTAATTGTCACCTTCTCCAGTAGGGGAAGTTCTTTTCTCTTTCTTGCCACTTTTACACCATTCTAATAAATTCGGAGGCAAAAATAGGTATTTTTTTCGGATTTCTCTCTATGAAATGAAATAATAAAGATTGCAATGTCGAAATTGCATTTTAGCATAAAGTTTTTTCTAAAATAGTTTTCTAGTCTGCGAAATATACTTAGATTTGCGAACAGAAAAGAAAGAAATCACAATCAAAAACTTTAAATTTAATTATGGACAAAAAAAGAGTTTATACCTTTGGTAACGGTAAAGCAGAAGGAAAGGCTGACATGAGAAACCTCTTGGGAGGTAAGGGTGCCAACCTTGCAGAAATGAATCTGATAGGAGTTCCGGTTCCTCCGGGATTCACAATTACAACAGAAGTTTGTACAGAATATTATGAGATGGGGCAGGATAAAGTCGTTGCTCTGTTGAAGAATGAAGTTGAGCAAGCCATTGCGCATGTAGAGACGCTGATGCGTTCCAAGTTTGGTGACGTAGAGAATCCGTTGCTGGTTTCCGTACGTTCCGGTGCACGCGCATCAATGCCCGGTATGATGGATACGATTCTGAATCTGGGATTGAATGATGAAGTGGTAGAGGGCTTGACGCGTAAGACGGGGAATGCCCGTTTTGCATGGGACTCTTACCGTCGTTTCGTACAGATGTATGGCGACGTGGTGCTGGGTATGAAGCCGGTAAACAAGGAAGATACAGACCCGTTCGAGGCTATTATAGAAGAGGTGAAGCATGCTAAAGGCGTGAAACTGGATAATGAGCTCGAAGTGGAAGATCTCAAAGAACTGGTGAAGAAGTTCAAGGCGGCTGTAAAGGCTCAGACCGGAAAGGACTTCCCGACGTGTGCTTACGAACAGTTGTGGGGTGCCGTTTGTGCGGTATTCAATTCCTGGATGAACGAACGCGCCATTCTTTATCGTAAGATGGAGGGTATTCCTGATGAATGGGGTACAGCTGTCAGTGTGCAGGCTATGGTATTCGGTAATATGGGCGAAAGTTCTGCTACGGGTGTTTGTTTCAGCCGTGATGCCGCTACCGGTGAGGACCTTTTCAACGGTGAATATCTGATTAATGCTCAGGGTGAGGATGTTGTTGCCGGTATCCGTACTCCGCAACAGATTACCAAGATCGGTTCTCAGCGCTGGGCTGTGCTGGCTGGCGTAAGCGAAGAAGAGCGTGCCGCCAAATATCCTTCAATGGAAGAGGCCATGCCGGAAATCTATAAGGAGTTGGATGCTTTGCAGACCAAACTGGAAAATCATTACAGAGATATGCAGGATATGGAGTTTACCGTACAGGAAGGTAAGCTTTGGTTCCTCCAGACCCGTAACGGCAAGCGTACCGGTGCTGCTATGGTGAAGATTGCCATGGATTTGCTCCGTCAGGGTATGATTGACGAGAAGACGGCTCTGATGCGTTGCGAACCGAATAAGCTGGATGAATTGCTTCACCCGGTATTTGATAAATCTGCTTTGAAGCAGGCCAAAGTGTTGACGCGTGGTCTTCCGGCTTCTCCGGGTGCTGCTACGGGACAGATCGTATTCTTTGCCGACGATGCAGCCGAATGGCATGCTGCAGGCAAGCGTGTGGTGATGGTACGTATCGAGACTTCTCCCGAAGACTTGGCTGGTATGGCAGTTGCCGAAGGTATTCTGACGGCTCGTGGCGGTATGACTTCGCATGCTGCTGTAGTTGCCCGCGGTATGGGTAAATGCTGTGTATCGGGTGCAGGTGCTTTGAACATCGACTATAAAGCCCGCACGGTAGAGGTTGACGGCGTATTATTAAAAGAAGGCGATTATATCTCTTTGAACGGCAGTACCGGCGAGGTATATAAAGATAAGGTTGAAACAAGAGCTGCCGAATTGTCCGGTGACTTTGCCGAACTGATGAGCCTGGCTGACAAATATACGAAACTGCAAGTGCGTACCAATGCCGATACTCCTCATGATGCTCAGGTTGCCCGTGATTTCGGTGCAGTAGGTATCGGACTTTGCCGTACGGAGCACATGTTCTTCGAAGGCGAGAAGATTAAGGCAATGCGTGAAATGATTCTGGCGGAAAATGCAGAAGGCCGTCGCAAGGCTTTAGGTAAGATTCTGCCGTATCAGCAAGCTGACTTCAAAGGTATCTTTGAAGCTATGAAAGGCTGTCCGGTAACTGTTCGTCTGCTCGATCCTCCTTTGCATGAATTTGTTCCCCACGATCTGAAGGGACAGCAGGAGATGGCTGATACGATGGGCGTAAGCCTGCAATACATTCAGCAACGTGTTGAGGCACTTTGCGAGCATAATCCGATGTTGGGTCATCGTGGTTGCCGTTTGGGTAATACCTATCCTGAAATCACGCAGATGCAAACCCGCGCGATTCTTGGCGCTGCCTTGGAATTGAAGAAAGAAGGAGTGGAAACTCATCCCGAAATAATGGTTCCGTTGACCGGTATCTTGTACGAATTCCAGCAACAGGAAGAAGTAATCCGTAAGGAAGCTGCAGAATTGTTCGCCGAGGTAGGCGACAGCATTGACTTCAAAGTAGGAACCATGATTGAAATTCCGCGTGCTGCATTGACTGCCGACCGTATTGCTTCCTCTGCCGAGTTCTTCTCATTCGGTACGAACGACTTGACGCAGATGACCTTCGGCTATTCACGCGACGATATTGCTTCCTTCCTGCCGATTTATCTGGAGAAGAAGATTCTGAAAGTAGACCCGTTCCAGGTTCTCGACCAGAATGGTGTAGGACAGTTGATTCGTATGGCTACGGAAAAAGGTCGTGCCGTTCGTCCGGACTTGAAGTGCGGTATCTGTGGCGAGCACGGAGGCGAACCTTCCTCTGTGAAATTCTGTCATAAAGTTGGTTTGAATTATGTCAGTTGTTCACCGTTCCGTGTGCCTATAGCACGTTTGGCGGCGGCACAGGCAGCGATAGAAGGCTAAAATGTAAGAATTAAATAGCATGTAAATAGGTTGTATGTTTTGCTGAGGCAAATGCATACAACCTATTTTGTTTGAAAAAAACTGCATATTCTATTTAATTATTTGCTTTTTCTTTATTATATTTGCTCCTTATTAATCATGAAGAACAAAAAAACAAGCAAACTCAAAAAACGATGATGCAAACTTTTTCAGTAATATTTGAAGCCGGAACGAACAATTTCATTGGAAGAAATGAGGCGCTATTATATAGTTTCGCAGTAATAGTCCTCTTGCTTTTGGTTATTATGATCATAGTTTCTATCACTAAAAGTAAGAGAGTGAAAACTTTGCAGCGTATAAACGAGATGGCTGAAGAAACCAATCAACTGAAGAATGCCTTTATAGCCAATATGACCCACGAAATACGTACTCCGCTGAATGCTATTGTGGGCTTTACAACCATGCTTGCCGAAATGGATAATTTGGATAAAGAGACACGCATGGCTTTCCTGAAAGAAATCAATGAAAATAAGGACTCGCTTTTGCAATTGGTCAATGACCTGCTGGATTATTCAAAAATAGAGGCTCATACTTTAGATTATAATGATGGAGAGGTAGACGTGAATGCACTTATCAGCGAAGTTTGTGCAACAGAAAATGCGCGTTCTCATCCTACGGGTATCCAAGTGGAATTTGTAGAAAAATTGCCTCAATGCCGTTTAGTAGTAGATCGTGTACGTTTTGCCCAGGTTATAGGCAACTTAGTGAGAAACGCTTTGAAGTTTACTGAAGAAGGCAGTGTGAAGATAGGATGTAGAAGGCTGAGCAATAATAACTTTTATTTTTATGTAGCCGATACGGGTTGTGGTATCGATGAAGAAGGTCGCCGGGCTATCTTTGAGCGTTTCGTAAAGATGAACTATAACATCAAAGGTACGGGGCTGGGGTTATCCATTACAAAATCTATCGTTGAACACTATGGCGGGGGCATAGGTGTTGAGTCTAAAAAGGGAGAAGGCTCCACTTTCTACTTTACGTTGCCTGCCAGTGCAGAATATAAAGAGTACGGTAAGTTCTGATCCGGTGCTAATCAGCCATTTCTTTTAGTTTCTTGAAATGCCGGATTACTTCCAGATAATCGCGGTCGGTACGTGCATTGAACTTATTCCATAAGTCGCCCATCACTACGGCGCCTCCAAATCCGTAATCTTTGATTTCGAGAATATTGTCGAGGGTGATGCCGCCCAGAGCCAAAACCTTATTGTCTACAATCTTGTTTTTTCCAGCTTGGCGCAGTTCTTCGGCTGTAAAGCCGGAAGTAACTCCATGCTTGGTTATGCAATCATATACGGGGCTTAAGAAAAGATAATCATAGAAATGCTTCTTATTCTGTACTTCTTCCAGTGAATGGCAGGTGCAACTGATGTGTCCGGAATAATCATGCGGTTCTTTGGGATTACGTGTATTCAGATGGATGCCCATCAAGTTGAATTCTTCTTGCAGGTAGAAGTGTTCGTGAGTGACAATACGTTTGTGATATTTTTCGGGTATCAGTGTCAGAAGTCGTTCCGAATACATAGCAGGTGTCTCTGGCTTTCTCAGATGCAGAATATCCAGTCCTTCTTCAAAAAGTACTGTGATAATCTTGTCTTCTTCCACAAAGAATGTGGGGGCTGTGACTACGATAAGCTTCATTTTTTTTGTTAAATGTTTATGTTTAGCAAAGTTAATGAATACTTATCGTAGTAGCCAAATTTTTTCTTTAAAAGATGTTACTTCATTCTTTTACCTACTGCATCCCAGTCCACGATTTTCCACAATTCATTGATGTGGTCGGCGCGGCGGTTCTGATAGTCAAGGTAGTAGGCATGTTCCCACACGTCGAAGCCCAGTAGCGGGATCAGTCCGGCACGCACCGGATTGCTGCCGTTGGCTTCTTTGGTGATGTGTAGTTTACCGTTCTTGTCTACCGACAGCCATGCCCAGCCGGAGCCAAACAAGCCGACAGATGCCGCATTAAACTCTTTCTTGAAATTCTCGAAACTGCCGAAGTCACGTTTGATGGCTTCTGCCAGCTTACCGGTAGGTTCGCTTTGGGCAGGTTTCGGAGAGAATTGCAGGAAGTATAGAGTGTGGTTCAGTACTTGTCCGGCATTATTGAAGATGGCACCATCCGGTGCAGTGGCAACAATGGTTACCAGGTCTTTGCCTTCGTACTCCGTTCCCGGAACGAGGTTGTTGAGGTTGTTTACGTAGGTTTGCAGATGTTTACCATAATGGTAATCTATGGTTTGCTGACTGATTACAGGTTCCAGCGCATTGTTTGCGTAAGGAAGTTTAGGCATTTCGTAAGTCATAATTGTTATCATTAAAGTCATTAATAATGTATTCATAAGTTCTATATATTTAGTTTGTGAACTTTAGTATATAAACGCGATAACCTGCTGAAAAGTTCGCCCTTCTCCAAAGCTTTTTCTATCTTTGCGCAGCTTTACCCAATTTAAGATGATACGGATATGCCCGATTATATAGAAGAACTGAATGAAGGACAGCGTGCAGCGGTGCTCTATAACGACGGTCCGTCGCTGGTGATAGCCGGTGCCGGTTCGGGAAAGACGCGTGTGCTGACTTATAAGATAGCCTACTTGTTGGAAAACGGTTATCAACCGTGGAATATTCTTGCCCTGACATTTACCAACAAGGCGGCACGTGAGATGAAAGAGCGTATTGCCCGCCAGGTGGGAGGGGAGCGTGCCCGCCATCTGTGGATGGGAACTTTCCATTCCATGTTTCTGCGCATGCTGCATGTCGAGGCGCAGCACCTGGGCTTTACTTCACAGTTCACCATTTACGATACGGCGGACAGTAAAAGCCTTCTGCGCTCTATCATTAAGGAGATGGGGCTCGATGAGAAGGTGTACAAACCCGGAGTAGTGCAGGCGCGCATTTCCAATGCCAAGAATCATCTCGTCACCCCTGACGGTTATGCCAATAACAAAGAAGCCTACGAAGGAGACCGTGCGGTAAAGATGCCGGCAATCCGCGATATCTACCGCAGGTATTGGGAACGATGCCGGCAGGCGGATGCAATGGATTTTGATGATCTGTTGTTCTATACTTTCCTGTTGTTTCGCGACCACCCCGAGGTGCTGGCCCGCTATCAGGATCAGTTCCGCTATATTCTGGTCGATGAGTATCAGGATACCAACTTTGCACAGCACAGCATTGTGTTGCAGTTGGCTAAGAATCACCAGCACGTATGTGTGGTGGGGGATGATGCACAGAGCATCTATTCCTTCCGCGGGGCCGATATTGATAACATCCTCTACTTCACCAAGGTTTATCCCGACACCAAGGTTTTCAAGTTGGAACAAAACTACCGTTCTACCCAGACCATTGTCTGCGCTGCCAATAGTTTGATAGAGAAGAACCAGTGGCAGATACGCAAAGAAGTCTTTTCGGAGAAAGAGAAAGGAGAGGCTATCGGTGTCTATCAGGCATATAGTGATGTAGAAGAAGGGGATATTGTGGTCAACAAGATTGCCGAACTGCGGCGTGAGAAAAACTATCCCTATTCAGACTTCGCCATACTCTACCGTACCAATGCACAGAGCCGTATCTTCGAAGAAGCCATGCGTAAGCGGGGCATGCCTTATCGCATTTATGGCGGGTTGTCCTTTTATCAGCGCAAGGAGATTAAAGATGTAATCGCTTACTTCCGTCTGGTGGTCAATCCTAATGATGAAGAGGCTTTCAAACGAATTATAAACTATCCTGCGCGCGGTATTGGAGATACGACGGTAGGCAAAATCATAGCTGCCGCAACGGAGCACAACGTCAGCTTGTGGACAGCGCTTTGCGAACCGCTGACGTACGGACTGAATTTCAATAAGGGTACTGTCGGCAAGTTGCAAGGCTTCCGCGATCTGATATCCGGTTTCATACAAATGGTGGCGGAGAAGAACGCTTATGAAGTAGGTGCGGATATCATCCGCCAGTCCGGCATCATCAATGATGTTTGCCAGGATAATTCTCCCGAAAACCTCAGTCGTAAAGAGAATATCGAGGAATTGGTGAACGGTATGAGTGACTTTTGCGCGCAACGGCAGGAGGAAGGAAATATGAATATTCTGCTGGGCGACTTCTTGTCGGAAGTTTCCCTGCTTACTGACCAGGATTCGGATAAGGATGGAGATGACGAGAAAATCACGCTGATGACTGTACATTCTGCCAAAGGATTGGAATTCAGAAATGTGTTTGTAGTGGGGATGGAAGAAAATCTTTTTCCCAGCGGCATGGTGGGCGACTCGCCCCGTGCGTTGGAAGAAGAACGCAGATTGTTCTACGTAGCCATTACTCGCGCGGAAGAGCATTGCTTCCTTTCGTATGCCAAGACGCGTTTCCGTTACGGCAAGATGGAGTTCGGCAGTCCCAGCCGCTTCCTGAAAGATATCGACGTGCGCTTCCTGCGTCTGCCTCAGGATGCCGGAATGGCCCGCAAGATTGACGAAGAAGCAACGACTTTCCGCAGGGAGAACAATAGGGGCTTTTCACGTCCCATCTATAATAAGGAAGAGGGCTTGTCTCGCAACCTGAAACGGGTGACGCCTTCTGCAAGTGCAGTGGGCGTATCTTCTTCCGTTAGCGGCAGTGCACCTAACCATGTGCAGCAAGGACAACTCATCGAACACGAACGTTTCGGCTTGGGTGAGGTGCTGAGAGTAGAAGGCGAAGGTGATAATGCCAAAGCAACCATTCGCTTTAAGAATGCGGGAGACAAGCAACTTTTACTGCGTTTTGCGCGTTTCAAGGTAATCGGCTGAGAGTCCCGGTAAAACAATAAACAGATAATAATATGATAGACTTTTCCCTTTTCCCTTCCCCCTGCTACATCATGGAGGAAGACTTGTTGAGGAAGAACCTCACCCTGATAAAGAGTGTCGCCGACCGTGCTGACGTAGAAATAATCCTTGCCTTCAAGTCCTTTGCCATGTGGCGATCGTTCCCTATTTTCAGGGAATACGTAGACCACTCTACGGCAAGTTCCGTCTACGAAGCCCGTTTGGCACTGGAAGAATTCGGAAGCAAGGCGCATACTTATTCTCCCGCATATACTGAAGCCGACTTCCCCGAGATAATGCGTTGCAGCAGCCATATTACGTTCAATTCCCTGGCACAGTTCCGGCGCTTCTATCCGATGGTCGTAGCTGAGGCGAGCGGCATTTCTTGTGGCATCCGCATCAACCCCGAATATTCGGAAGTAGAAACAGAACTTTATAATCCATGTGCCCCCGGCACCCGCTTCGGTGTGATGGCCGACCAACTCCCCGAGGAACTACCCAGCGGCATTGAAGGCTTCCACTGCCATTGCCATTGCGAATCTTCCTCTTACGAACTGGAACGTACCCTGGAACATCTGGAGGCCAAATTCTCCCGTTGGTTCCCGCAAATCAAGTGGCTGAACCTGGGAGGCGGACATCTGATGACCCGGAAAGATTACGATGTAGAGCACCTCATTCGCCTGCTGAGGGGGCTGAAAGAACGTTATCCCCATCTGCGCATCATCCTTGAACCGGGCTCCGCCTTTACCTGGCAGACCGGTGTACTGACCTCCGAAGTCGTGGATATCGTGGAAAACCGTGGCATCCGCACCGCCATTCTTAACGTCAGCTTCACCTGCCACATGCCCGACTGCCTGGAAATGCCTTACCAGCCTGCCGTGCGTGGTGCCGAAATGGGAAATGACGGACCTTATATCTACCGCCTTGGCGGCAATTCCTGCCTGAGTGGCGACTATATGGGCCTTTGGAGCTTCGACCACGAACTGCAAATAGGGGAGAGAATCGTATTCGAAGATATGATACACTACACCATGGTAAAGACGAATATGTTCAATGGAATCCACCATCCTGCCATCGCTATGTGGACAAAAGAGGAAAAAGCAGAAGTCTTCAAGCAATTTTCTTATGAAGATTATCGTGACCGAATGAGTTGATAATCAAAAGCCTGCTTACATTTTTGATACTAATGTCTACTTTTATGTGTGAAAAAAGTATGCGGAATGTTTGCAGATTTAAGGAAAATATCTACCTTTGCATCCGCAATCGCGGAAATAGCTCAGTTGGTAGAGCATAACCTTGCCAAGGTTAGGGTCGCGAGTTCGAGTCTCGTTTTCCGCTCTATGCAGAAAGATTGCAATTACCAAATGCCCAGGTGGCGGAATTGGTAGACGCGCACGTTTCAGGTGCGTGTGTCGAGAGGCATGCAGGTTCGAGTCCTGTTCTGGGCACAGAGGTAAGGCAGTCGGTTCTTTGAAGTGTTGAAAGTAAGATGGAGAGGTGGCGGAATTGGTAGACGCGCTACTTTGAGGGGGTAGTGACAATTATGTCGTGGGAGTTCGAGTCTCCTTCTCTTCACATACTTTGATAGTTTGCGGAAATAGCTCAGTTGGTAGAGCATAACCTTGCCAAGGTTAGGGTCGCGAGTTCGAGTCTCGTTTTCCGCTCATTTTTAATTTGCGAGATGGCCATAATGCCCAGGTGGCGGAATTGGTAGACGCGCACGTTTCAGGTGCGTGTGTCGAGAGGCATGCAGGTTCGAGTCCTGTTCTGGGCACTGAGGTAAGGCAGTCGGTTCTTTGAAGTGTTGAAAGTAAGATGGAGAGGTGGCGGAATTGGTAGACGCGCTACTTTGAGGGGGTAGTGACAATTATGTCGTGGGAGTTCGAGTCTCCTTCTCTTCACATACTTTGATAGTTTGCGGAAATAGCTCAGTTGGTAGAGCATAACCTTGCCAAGGTTAGGGTCGCGAGTTCGAGTCTCGTTTTCCGCTCATTTTTAATTTGCGAGA
This sequence comes from Bacteroides sp. GD17, assembly GCF_038448625.1. Taxonomy (NCBI): domain Bacteria; kingdom Pseudomonadati; phylum Bacteroidota; class Bacteroidia; order Bacteroidales; family Bacteroidaceae; genus Bacteroides; species Bacteroides sp. GD17. The sequence goes on along the minus strand of NZ_JBCEZS010000006.1, from coordinate 302,367 downwards.
TGGCCATAATGCCCAGGTGGCGGAATTGGTAGACGCGCACGTTTCAGGTGCGTGTGTCGAGAGGCATGCAGGTTCGAGTCCTGTTCTGGGCACTTTCTCTTTGTGAAAAGGGGGTCATCAAATGCGGAAATAGCTCAGTTGGTAGAGCATAACCTTGCCAAGGTTAGGGTCGCGAGTTCGAGTCTCGTTTTCCGCTCTTATAGTTTTTTCCATTTTATGTAAAATAAAAAAGTCCCCGTAAGCAATGCTTGCGGGGACTTTTTTGTTGTCTGGGGGATTATTGCTTCTTCAAGGAGAATCCCAGCATCATTCCGTCATAGCTGTTGGCCAGGGAACCGACGGTTTTTAAAGTGGCACTGTTGCTTTTGGTAGAAAGAAAAGCTATCAGTTTCAGTAATTTGTCCGACTCAAACAGCAGGTCCATTGTTGTAGAAGTGCAGTTTATTTTAGCATTCAGTCCTATCAACTTTATAAATTTCAGGTTTATTTTCTGAGCGGAGGCATCGTAGGAGTAGCTTCCTTTCAGGTTCTTTTTCCCTACCTGGGCATTGAATGTGCTGTCGGCATTAAAGGTGAATGACATTTGTCCGGCTTTGATGCCTGCTTTTGCCAGTTGTTCGTCCAGTTTCTTTTCGGCAGTGGTCGCGGCAACGGCACCACCGGCTTTTTGCAACAGATTGTCTGACTCGAACTCAATGGCAGCGCCGGTATACATCCAGGTTCCGGTAATGTCGGTCACTGTTTTTCCGGTGACGGCATTCACTGCTTTTTCAATATTCTCTTTGTTGAACAAGTCTTTGATGGATTGTGCTTGGCTGTTGGCAGACAACAGCAGGGCGGCAGCCAGTAGTTGCCAAAATACGGATTTCTTCATTTTGTGTAAATTCAATTATTTGCTATTCATTTCTTTGTTGATACTTTCTATATAGTTCAGCAGTTCTTCGCGTCCCATGCGGTTCTCGGAAGAGGTGATGAAGTAGGGGGGCAGTTCCTCCCATTGCTCCTGCAACTGCCTGAGGTATTGGCTGATGTTGATATTCAGTTTGCCGCCTTTCAGTTTGTCGCTTTTGGTGAAGACAATGGCAAAAGGCACTCCATGCTCTCCCAGCCATTCTATGAACTCGAGGTCGATGGGTTGCGGAGCCAGTCTGCTATCAATAAGAACAAATAGATTGGTCATCTGTTCGCGTTGAAGTATATAACTTTCGATGATGCGTTGTATTTGTTCCTGGCCTTTCATTCCGCGTTTGGCATAGCCATAGCCGGGAAGGTCTACGATGTACCAGCTTTTGTTGATGAGGAAATGGTTGATAAGCATTGTTTTCCCCGGTGTGGCGGAAGTCATGGCCAGTCCTTTGCGTCCTGTGAGCATATTGATGAGGCTGGATTTTCCTACGTTGGAGCGTCCGATGAAAGCATATTCGGGGAGTGTACCTGCAGGGCATTTCCGCACGTCAGTGTTACTGATGATGAATTCAGCGCTTGTAATATCCATTTGATTATCTATTTTTTGATTTTACGTGCGGCAAAGGTAGCACTTATTTCACAAGATAGCACTATCTTTGCTGGGAAAGCAAAGATAAGCGGCAACTCAGCGTAAAAAATGAACCGGTTCATTTTATTCTGCACTCGGTTTGCATTATCTTTGCCGCCAATTAGGAAAATTTTAAGTATGAATGGACAATTTCCCTCTACATTATTGGAGAAGGCGGTAAACGAGTTTGCCAAGTTGCCCGGAGTGGGGCGTAAGACGGCTATGAGACTGGTGCTTCATCTGCTGCGTCAGGACACGGCGGTGGTAGAGGCATTCGGTAATGCTATCGTTACGCTGAAGCATGAGGTGAAGTATTGTAAGATTTGCCATAATATATCGGACACGGAGACATGCCGTATTTGTGCCAATCCGCAACGGGATGCTTCGGTAGTTTGTGTGGTGGAGAATATTCGTGATGTCATGGCAGTGGAGGCTACGCAGCAATTTCGCGGCCTGTATCATGTGTTGGGAGGGGTTATTTCGCCGATGGACGGTATCGGTCCCGGTGATTTGCAGATAGAGAGCCTGGTGCAACGGGTGACTGCCGGAGGAATAAAAGAGGTTATCCTTGCCTTGAGCACTACGATGGAAGGAGATACAACGAATTTCTACATATATCGTAAACTGGAAAAAATGGGAGTGAAACTTTCTGTTATTGCCCGTGGCATCTCCGTAGGTGACGAACTGGAATATGCTGATGAAGTGACGCTGGGACGCAGCATCGTCAACCGTACTCCATTCACCGGAACTGTGTGAAAGAAATTTATGAATTATGATTTACTGACTGAATAAATGGAAGAACAAATTAAGAAGACCGCAGCACGTGTAAAGGCTGGTTTTGTATATTTCTGGCTGCTTCCTGTTCTGCTTGTCATCCTCGGTGAAACCGGAGGAGACTGGGTAGGTATGTATGCAGGCGATGTGCGCGCTTCCTATACTGCGGAGACAATAACTATCCTGTTGGCTGCCATTTGTGTACCTGTCTCCTTGAAGCTCTTTTCGTGGGTGCTGACTCGGAAAATAGATGTTGTGAGCCTTCCCGAAGCTCTTCGGCTCTATTCCTTTTGGAGCGGCGTACGGTTGGCATTGCTTGCCCTGCCGGTTTTGGGTGGTTTCCTTACTTATTATATGGTGTTGAGCAATACGGGAGTGCTTTGTGCGTTGATCGCCTTGACTGCCTCTCTGTTTTGCCTTCCTGGTGAGGAACGCTTGCGTAAAGAACTGCATATCAATAAAGAAGAATAAACATAACCTGCCGAAAGTATGAAATCTTATTTCAGTAGCGAGCGAATTCGTCTCCGTGCTATGGAGCCGGAAGACTTGGAAGTGATGTATGCCATGGAGAATGACCCGCTGACGTGGGATGTGACTAACTTCACTGTGCCTTACTCCAAGTTTGTTTTGAAACAATATATCGAAAACTCCGAATGCGATATGTTTGCCGACCGCCAGTTGCGTATGATGATTGTACGCAGTGAAGATGATGTAGTGGTGGGCACGATTGATATAACCGAATTTGTCCCTATGCATTCGCGTGGAGAAGTTGGCATTGCGATACGGAGGGAGTATCAGGGAAACGGCTATGCCAAAGAAGCATTGAACCTGCTATGCGACTATGCTTTCGGCTTTCTGCACTTGAAACAACTGATTGTGCATATTGCCACGGATAATGAGGCGAGTATGCGGTTGTTTGAATCTTGTGGCTTTGTGCCCTGCGGACTTTTGAAGGAATGGTGGTGTACAGGAGGAACTTTTAAAGATGTTGCATTGTTGCAGCGTCTTCGCTAACTTAATTGAGAGTTGGAATCTGCGGAAAGCGTGACCAGATTTCGTATTTGCCTCCCAACTTGCACAAGGCTCTTTTCCAGAATTTACTGCTGGATTTTTCGTCCATTAGCGAAGCAATATCCTCTTTGCCTACCAGCCAGGTATTCTCTTGAATTTCCTGGCACAGTTGTTCGTACTCCCAGCCGGAATATCCCAAGAAGAACCGGATTTTACCTTTGATGGGATTGCCATGTACGATGTATTCTTTAATGGCTTCAAAGTCGCCATTCAGATAAAAACCTGTAGCAATGGGCAATGCTCCTGCCACTCCTTCAAGGGTATGCAGATAGAACAGTGTGTCTGTACTGATCGGACCGCCTTTATAAATAGGTATACTTTCCGGGTAATTGAGTTCTTTCAAAACATCGTTCAGGAATAAGGGGAGAGGCTTGTTCATGACCAATCCCATGGTGCCGTCGTGTGTGTGGTCTACTAATAGAATGACAGAACGCCCGAATGTCTGGTCGCACAAAAAAGGCTCGGAGATCAATACTTTACCCCGGGCAGGAACTACATGGTTCGTTTCTATCTTGAATATATCTATATCGGTATACATGCCCCTAATATACAAAATATTCTACAAGGTACAAATATTCTCCTCTGTTTTTCAATGGAAAAATAGTTTTTCTAAGATTTTTAAGTTTTTTATTTGTGGGAATTGTATAGATTTGCAATAATTTAGGTGTCTGATACAATGAAACAATCAACAGTATACTCTTTAATCTTTAGTTTATTTTCTATAGGATGGTTAGATTGTCCGGATGTTTTTGCAGGACGAGATCAGCGTTTGGAAACACGCCTTTCCAAAATAGCGGTCAGCGGTTGCGTGGTAGATGAGTTCGGTGCTCCTTTAGCCGGAGCTACAATCCTTGAAAAAGGGACTGCCAATGGTACGGTAGCCGACTCGGAAGGGAAGTTCAGCCTTATGGTTTCTGAAGGGGCAGTACTGCATGTCTCTTTCATCGGTTATATATCTCAGGAAGCAGAAGTAAAGGGAAATGCTGTCTTCAATATTATATTGGTGGAAAATATGATAGAGTTGGATAAGGTCATCGTTACGGCTTTGGGCATTGAGAAGAAAGAACATTCTCTTTCTTATGCTGCCGACCAGATAAAAGGCGAGGAACTTACCCGGGTAAAAATGCCCAACTTGATCACCTCGCTGACCGGCAAATCTGCGGGTGTGCAGATCAACCAAGTGTCCTCCGGTTTGGGAGCTTCTGCTAAGGTCAGCATGCGCGGCATCCGTTCTGTGGCGAGCGATAACCAGCCCTTGTATGTGATAGACGGCGTTCCCATGTTGAACTCCACTTCTGAGCAAGCCTATTCTGCCATCGGTGGAACAGCCAATGCCGGCAATCGTGATGGAGGTGATGGCATCTCCAATCTGAATCCTGAAGATATAGAGAGTATCAGCATTCTAAAAGGAGCTCCAGCCGCAGCTTTGTATGGCAGCCAGGCTGCCAACGGGGTAATCCTTATTGCTACGAAAAAAGGTAAATCGCAAGGACAGCGCAGCGTTTCTTTTTCAACCAGCCTGATGTTCGATAATGCTTTCTCCTTACCTGAAATGCAGAACCGGTATGGAGTGAGCGACGATGTAGATAGCTGGGGCGAACGTGCAAATCTTCCTGAGTACGACAATCTGAAAGACTTCTTCTCAACCGGTGTCACTTCCATAACTTCTCTTTCCGTGAGCCACGGCAACGAGATGTTGCAGAATTATTTTTCTTATGCCAACACCACCGGGCATGGAATTATCGGAAAGAGCAACTTGTCTAAGCATAATCTTACTTTCCGGGAAACCTCCATGCTTTTCGACTCTCGCCTGAAGTTGGACGGTAATGTGAACCTGATGCGCCAGGTCACAAAAAACAGACCCACGGTAGGTGGATTTTATATGAATCCTCTGGTGGGGCTCTATCGCTTTCCTCGTGGAGAAGACATCTCTTATTATAAGGAGAACTTTGAGATTTATGATGAAAGCAGGAATCTGAATATACAGAACTGGCATACCTCTTATGAGGACTTTGAGCAAAATCCTTATTGGATTGTCAACCGGATTCTGACGAAGGAGACCCGTATGCATGCCATTGTCTCCTTGTCTGCCGGTTTGAAGATAAACGACTGGCTCAGTTTGCAGGCGCGTGGCAACGTCGATTATATCAGCGATAAGATGCGGCAGAGTTTTTATGCGTCCACCGCTCCGGCGTTGGCCGGTGTAAACGGGCGATATATAGAGATGGACTATCAGGAAACTCAGTTCTACGGTGATGCAATGCTTATGATGAAGAAAAAATGGGATGCTTTTTCGGTGGATGCAGCTATTGGTGCCAGCATCAATGACAAGACGGTGAATTCTACCCGCTATGACTCGAAAACAGCCTCATTGAAATATGCCAATGTGTTCAATTTGGCAAATATTATCATGAATGGTTCCGCCTCCCTCGACCAGAAGATTGATGCACAACGTCAGTTGCAGTCTTTGTTTGCTACGGTCCAGGTGGGTTACAATGAGTCTATTTATCTTGATTTGTCGGCGCGCAATGACTGGGCTTCCACTTTGGCTTATACAGCCCATGAGAAAAGCGGATTCTTTTATCCTTCGGCAGGTTTTTCCTTGCTCCTGAACAAGCTGGTGGCTCTGCCCGAATGGATTTCATTTGCCAAAGTACGAGGTGCATATAGCATGGTAGGTAATGATATTCCTATGTTCATCACTAATCCTTCTTCCCACATTACGGCAGGCGGGGAATTTTTGGCAAGCGATGCCGCCCCGTTCAAGGATATGGAACCGGAAATGACACACTCTTTCGAGGCAGGTATCGAAGCACGTTTCTTGAAAGACCGTATCGGAGTGAATGCTACTTTTTATAAGACGAATACTCACAACCAATTCTTCAAACTGCCTACGCTTTCGGGCGATAGATATGCCTATCGCTACGTCAATGCAGGCAATATACAGAACGTGGGTTGGGAAATTTCGCTGAATGCTGTACCCGTGCTGATGAATCATTTCAAGTGGAAAACAGAATTGAACTTCTCTACTAACAGGAATAAGATAATCTCCCTTCATGAAGCGCTGAAAGAGTTTGTTTACGGACCTACCAGCTTCTCGTCCAGCTATGCCATGAAGCTGGTCAAAGGTGGTTCCATAGGCGATATTTACGGTAAGGCATTTGTGCGAGATGATGCCGGTAACATAGTCTATGGTACGGAAGGTGCCAACAAAGGATTGCCTTTGGTAGAAGGAGACGGCAATACGGTGGAGGTAGGGAATGTCAATCCCAAGTTCCTGTTGGGGTGGAATCATTCTCTGTCTTACAAAAACTTCACCCTTTATTTCCTGATCGATTGCCGTTATGGGGGTGATCTCTTGTCGCAGACGCAGGCAGATATGGATATGTATGGAGTTTCCGAGGTCACAGCCAATGCAAGAGATAAAGGGTACGTAATGCTCGAAGGACAACGTATTGATAATGTGAAAGGCTTCTATAAAAATGTAGTAGGCGGACGTGCCGGAGTAACGGAATATTATATGTACGATGCCACTAATATACGTTTGCGCGAGTTGTCTGTAGCCTATCAGCTCCCTGCTTCGTGGGTGGAAAAGACGAAAGTGCTTAAAAGGGCACAACTCTCTTTTTCAGGCCGCAATCTGTTCTTCTTCTACAAAAAAGCCCCCTTCGACCCGGATCTGGTGCTCTCTACGGGGAATGATAACCAGGGGATTGACGTATACGGCATGCCTACTACGCGTAGTTGGGGATTTACCTTGAAATGTGAGTTCTAAATAGGGGAGGGTATAATATATGAAGAAGATAATAGGAGTGATAAGTATCGTGTTTCTGTTTCTCTCTTGTACGAGCGATTTCAAGGATATCAATACTGACAAGTCCGGCATTACGGACAAGGACTTGCAGGCCGATTATAACGAACATGGCATCCGCCTCGGTGTTATCCAGCAAGGCATTTACTTCAATTACGACTACGGTAAGGGTAAGAACTGGCCTTTTCAGTTGACACAAAACCTGAATGCCGACATGTTCAGCGGCTACATGCACGATGCCAAGCCGTTGAATGGTGGTTCGCACAATTCGGACTACAACTTGCAGGATGGATGGAACAGTGCGATGTGGGGGCATACCTACGAGTATATTTTTCCTCAAATATACCAGTCGGAGAATGCTACGCGCAGTCGTATGCCTGCCTTTTTCGGTATAACCAAGATATTGAAGGTAGAGGTGATGCATCGTGTTACCGATTATTATGGTCCCATTGTGTACAGCCATTTTGCTGATCCCGAAGGGAAATATACTCCCGATGCGCAGAAAGAAGTCTATGAGGCCTTTTTCTGTGAACTCGATACGGCAACGGCAGTGCTTTCCGACTATATTAGTCAACACGAGGATGCATCCGAATTTGCCCGTTTCGATATTTTGATGGACGGCAAATACACTTCTTGGATGAAGTTTGCCAATTCCTTGCGGATGCGGCTTGCCATGCGTATGGCGGTTGTCAGTCCGGAGAAGGCGAAGGCTGAATTCATGAAAGCGCTGAGCAATGAATATGGAGTGCTTCGGGAAGCGGATGAACTGGTAGCTGTCTCCACGGGAAGCGGATATACCAACCCGTTGGGAGAGATAAATCTTGTATGGAACGAGGCATATATGAGTGCTCCCATGGAATCCATCTTGAACGGATATGAAGATCCCCGGCGCGAAATATACTTTTCAACCTGCCAGAGCGGGGACTACAAAGGAGAATATCGCGGTATCCGCCAAGGTACCTGCTTTGCGCATAACTATTATAATACTTTGTCGAAACTGAAAGTCACCCAGCAGACGGATGCAGTGCTTATGACGGCTGCCGAAGTCTGGTTTTTGCGTGCCGAAGCTGCTTTACGCGGTTGGACCGGTGAGTCTGCAAAGACATGCTATGAGCAGGGAGTCATTGCTTCTTTCCGCCAGTACGGTATCTTGCAACCCGAAAGCTATTTGGACAGTGACTTGCTACCTGCCGATTTTGTGGATACTTACGATGCTGAGAATGATATAAAAGCCCGTTGCCGGGTTTCGCCCCGTTGGATAGAAACGGCCGACAGGGACACGAAGTTGGAAAAGATTATCACTCAAAAGTGGATTGCCATGTTTCCCGAAGGCTGCGAGGCATGGGCAGAGCAACGCAGAACAGGATATCCCCGTCTGTTCCCCGTGCGCTTCAACCATAGTAAGGACAGATGCATCGATACGGAAACTATGATTCGCCGCCTTAACTTTCCCGGCGGACTGAAAACGGAAAATGCCGACCAGTATGCTGCCCTTGTAGAGGCATTGGGCGGACAAGATAATGCCGGTGTCCGATTGTGGTGGGACACCGGCAATAACTGGTAGTTTCTTTTTTATTGGATAGGGTGATTTTCGGCAAAGATGGCCATGCGCTCATCCAGTTGGTCGTATTGATGATCCTGGATGAAGGAAGTGCAGGCACGAAGTCCTTCTTGATGGCTTCCGGTAGTCACCAGTGAGATGGCGCTTACACCATAATACATCAGTTCCTTGGCAAGCTCTCCACTGCTCATTCCCGGATAGCCGATGGTAAAGTAGAAACCGTCGGCAACGGGGTCACCCAAATCATTGTCGTATACCAAGTGGAAACCGTGGCGCAGGAAAATTTCTTTTAATCGGCGGGCACGTTCACCATACACTTTTACTTCATCAAGGAAGTTGTACTGTCCCTCATTGGCAGCTTTCAGCATGGCGGCAAGCGCGTATTGTGCCGAGTGGCTTGTGCCGGAGGAGAGTGCATAGAGCACGCGGTGGATAAATACCGTACCGAAGGTGCCGCCTCCATATCGTTTCGTCAGTCCCGGATAAGTACGATTGTAGAGTTTGTCCGAAATGCAACTGACACCGATACGTTGTCCGGCATAGCTGAATGCTTTGGAGCCGGAGATGAGCAGTACATAATGGTCGGTATAGTGGGCTACAGATGGCTGGTAAGGCGGTTGGAACGGTTTGCTCAGGTCCTGGCGGAAGTCCATGGCGAAGTAAGCAAGGTCTTCCAGGACGATGACATCGTATTGGGTGGCCAGTTCGCCGATGATACGCAATTCCTCCTCTTTCAGACAAATCCAGCTGGGATTGTTGGGGTTGGAGTAGACGATGGCAGAGATATTGCCTTTCTTGAGGTAACTTTCCAGTTTCTCTTTCAGTTTATCGCCGCGATAATCGTAAACATCGAAGGTTTCGAACTTCTGTCCCATTACTACCAGTTGCTGCTTCTGTACCGGGAAACCGGGGTCGATGAAAAGAATGGTGTCTTTCTTCTCATCGCACTGGCTGCAAGTGAGGAACGAAGCGAATGTACCCTGCATGGAGCCGGTGACAGGTACACAACCTTCGGCTGCTACATCTACATTAATAAAGGCCTTGATAAAGCGCGATGCTTCTTCTTTCAGTGCCGGCAGTCCGTTGATATCCGGATATAGGCTTGCAATGCCATTCTGCAATGCCTCTATTTCCGCTTTCACGCCTACGGCAGAGGGAGGGAGGCCGGGTACGCCCATTTCCATTTTAATGAATTCTATGCCTGATGCAGCTTCTGCCTTGGCAGCGATGGCTTTTACTTCGCGGATGGTTGCTTTGGCAAAGTCTGCGATATGAAAATCTTCGATAGTTTCGTCGATCAATTTTCGTTCAATAGGGGTATTTTTCATGATTCTAATATTAATTTAGTTTTGCAAAGGTAACATAAATCTCTTATAATCAACCTATGTTAAAAAAAAGATGATTTTTTTTCTTTCAAGCTATTGCAGATATGAGAAATTTGCCTACCTTTGCAACCGCAATCGAGAGAGATAGCAACAAAAGAATGAAATAATGGTGCGTTAGTTCAGTTGGTTAGAATACATGCCTGTCACGCATGGGGTCACGGGTTCGAGTCCCGTACGCACCGCGAAAGGGAGTAACAGTAGTTACTCCCTTTTTTGTTGTGTATCAGGTAGTTAAAGTATCGGATGTGGATAAAAGCCATACAAAAATTGGGTATTTATTTACCGGAAACTTACCAGTATTTCCCGATTTTTACCGATATTTCCACCTATTATGATACCGCCTTTGATACCGTTTTTTATTGTAGCGATAATCAGTAGATACCAAAACTCAAAAGAATATGAAATATCCAACAATGAGATTTGTCTTTGACCGCAAAAAGGTAGCGACAAAGACACACAAGGGACTCGTTCAACTTGAAGTTTTGAGCGAAGGTAAGAGAAAATGGGTTGGAACCGGCGTTAAAGTCTATTCCGACCAATGGGATGATCGAAAGAAGATAATCAATTCAGTTGAAATGATTCAATTGAACCAATGTCTTGATGAACAATTCCGGGTTATCCAAAATTGGATTAATGAACTTATTAGTAAAAAAGAAGTTTTCGATTTTGATAAGCTGGATAGATTTTTGAGATATACCAATAAATCGGAAAGTTACGTTGATTTTGTAGAAAGAAGAATTGAGGAACGTGGAGATATAACGGAAAGCACCAAAGCTTCCCATCGGACGTTTGCCGCCTCATTACGTGAATTTGACAGAATAATGTATTTTTCCGACCTGACAAAAGCCAATATAACGCTGTATGATGATTGGTTACATGCCAAAGGCTATTCGCAGCCTACGATCTACAATTATCATAAACGCAACAAACGCTATATTCATGAGGCCATAAGGTTTGATTTACTGAAAGATGATCCGTATAAGGGCGAACGTTTTTCTCGTGGCAAACACGCAATCAGAAAATACCTGACTGCCGAAGAGTTGAAAAAGGTGAAGGACGCCCAAATTGATTCGGAGACAATTTGTAGAGTTCGTGACCTTTTCATTTTTCAGGCATATACTGGAATTGCTTATGCCGATCTTGCTAAGTTCAATTTCAAACGTGACGTACAAAAACGTGGTAACAAGTATGTTATATTGGATATTCGCTTAAAAACAGAAGAAAACTATTTTATCGTATTACTATCTCCTGCAATGGAAATATTGAAGAAATACGATTATGTACTGCCAGTTATCAGTAATCAGCAATACAATTTGCGGCTTAAAATAGTTGCTGATTATGCTGGACTTGATAGAAATCTGACCGTCCACATGAGTAGGCACACATTTGCGACAATGTGCCTGAACAATGGTGCCAAGATGGAAAATGTAAGCAAAATGCTCGGCCATACGAATGTACGTACCACGCAAGAATATGCCAAAGTCCTGAATACCGAAGTAGAAAAGGACTTTGAAATGCTGGAAAGGATTTTATCATAAAAGTACAAGCCACGCTAAAACAAAGTCGTTCATTTTAGCGTGGCTCATTTCATTTGAAATATTCCATAACTTGTACCGATTGTTCGCGAAGGCCACAACAAAGGTAGTTTTGAGTCATTTCAACGCTTGCATGTCCCATCATCTGACTAATGCTATAAAGATCGGCACCACGCAGATACAAATTTGTCGCAAAACTCCGGCGCGCAGTATGACTCGATACAAACTCCCATTTTTCGCCTTCCATTTCTTTTCCGGCTTTGAAGATCTTCACTACCTCCGTTATTCCTGCCTTCCGACAAATATTGCGGATATTACTATTAAAAGTAGGATCACTAACTTCATCTTTGGGTAAATTCATTAATAATTCTTTCACAACCGGCTTTAGCGGCACCGTAGCATGAGTTTTCGTCTTTTGACTAACATACGAAATCATGCCTCCTACTATATTGCGGCCATTCAGCCGGGTGTAATCACTATGTCGGCACCCGGTAAAAGCACCTATTAGAAATTGTGAACGTACTAATAGTTCGTTGGTGTTTTTAGGCATGTAGGCAATAATTCGTTCAAGTTCTTCATCACTTAGCCAAACATTGGTGCTTCTGACATTTTTTACTGAAAGAATTTTGTTGTAGTCTTTGGGAAGTTCAACCTCTTCATTATACAAGTTCAAAACAGCTTTCAATTTTGCTGCATATTGACGTACAGAGTTTGGTGCCAACCGTTCTTCCATGTAATCAACAAATGTTTGTAACCGAAGCTTTGAAAGCGTTTCCCATGTGGCCGGACAATCGTTTGCTTTGCTATACATATTGAGTATAATCTCATACTTCGGGTATTTCTTTAAAAATGAATCTCTTAAAGTGTTCATACATGTTTTGTTTCAATTAATTCAACTTCTGAACTCATATAGTAGAATCCGTTCTTATCGCTGTATCCACTATCAAAACACGGTGTGACTTCAATAATCTCTCCCGTTCTCTTAATCTTTACCTTCATAACTTTAATCTTTATTCATTTTTGTTTCATTACGCTGTTTTTCTCTTTCTGCTTTATCAGCTATATACTTAGCATACTTTTTGCACACTTTAGGGCGTGTCTTTATGCAGTTATAAGCATGATGTCTGCTGTAATTTTCACAGTGGGTACGCGTGCACCATTCTCCGGGGCAAAGTCTATGACAAATCAGACTAACGGCATCATAGGTTTTACTATATGATGTATTACCGTCTCTTTCAATAATACTGCAAGTGTCAAGCATAAAGTAAACGACATCATCACTAAGACTAACGTTTTTCTTTGTACGTTCTACACAATCTGTGTAACAATCGTAAATTACTCTTTGAGCATTACCTAAACTCATAATTATTCCTTTCTATTCAGTTTTAAATTTCTTGTTCATTTCTTTTTCCGCGGCTTTGGCGCCTTTCTTGAACCCCTCCACAAAACTATCAAAGCAAATTTTGCTTATTTCCGGAGTACATCTTCTCAAAAGCGGACAAATAGAGCACCTTTGGCTAAGTCCGGCAGATTTCTTGGCTATTTTCGTTACGTTTTTCATGATTATGTATAATACTTTCCCCCTTCTCCTTTCGGATCAGTTCGTTAATAAATTTGCTGATATTGGGTTGCTGGTAGATATACTCCACCAAGTCTAAGTCGAACCGGATGCTTCTGACTTTACTCTTTGTCGTGGGCTTATTCCGGTGAATCTTATTTCCTTCCATATTGTTATGATTAATAATTCGTTTGTATTAGTTCAGATTGGGGCTTATTTACCTTTATAGTCCCGTCCCTTATACGATGACTACCTTTTGCATGAAACCGCCTGAAATCATCTAAGAATAGCTCATTTACATTTGCACATAGTGGGGCAAAATCCCTACTACACCACATCAATAGTTCGGGCAACATTGCGGAAATGAATAGTAAGCCCATATATTGACACGAAAATAATTCGGGCGCAATAGTTCGGGCGGCAAGACGCTTTTGCCCATGTACGAAGATAGACACTGGGAAAACTAAAGGCCGAACAACGTGCAATAGTTCGGGTGTATTCGTGGGTGCTGATTCTATTTCCAGGGTTGGCAGTGGTTCAACTGCTTTTATTTCTTCGCTAATTGGTTCGGCCAATAGTTCAGGCAATGAAACGCCGGATAGTTCGGATAACATTTTTAGCCTCTGTAATGCCTGGTTTATTTGATCCTGATAAAACCAACGGGAAATAAAATCTATCAAGGCCACCAAAGCGAAAATGAAGGCCGGCGTTTCTGTTTGTGCATCCACATATACGGCCGGCAAATGTTTTTCCGGTTCCATTTCAAGCACTGGAGGAATATTTGCACGCTCCAAAGCTTTTGTTTTACAGTTCAGGCATGGATCAATAGGATCATCAATACATACAGGCATAACAAGGCCAATGCGTGCCGCTTTATCGTCAAAAATAACCGCCCGATCAGGTGCCACTAACCACATGCCGCCAGTCCAGCCGGAAAGCAAAGAGATAATGTTTGAAGCGAAAAGACCTATCTTTATATCAAATAAAGCAGCTTTTTCTAAAGTTGCAGAAAGTTCTTTTTGTTCGTTGTAGTCTGCATCATTATAAGATAAATAAACCTTGTTTTCACCGGCAAAGGTACGAAACGAGAAACGCCCCTTTTTATTACGTTTGATAATATTCTTTAGGAAGGTAGAAACCGCTTTTAATTCGTTTTTCTGAATCTTTATAAAGCCCTCCTTTGAAACGCAAGGATATACACCCCTATAATTCGGGAAGCATCCAGCAAGATCACAAACAAATGTTTGTTTCTTCTCGTTAGTTATTTCAGTGATATAGCCGCCTTCCTGACTGTAAACACAAACAGAGCACCGGCCAACCAATTCTTTTAAATGCTTGGGATTAATAAATAATTGCAAGCCATCAGGCAAACGGCCGGACGTTTCAACAATAACCGGGTATTCTTTGAGTATTCGTCCATCAGATGCAACTAAGGCCGAATTATAAGGATCGAGAAAAACAAAGTTCATAACCGGCCGTGACGGATCATCATCTACAAACTTAGACAAAGTAACATGTTCTTTTGTTACCCACATATCGAAAGAACAAACAATGTTTTCACGCTCTTCTATTTTGGTGAATCTCGTTTTATTAACTTGTTTGGTGCCTATCAGCTTTTCAAATTGCCAAACAAGATTAAAAGCCTGATCCACTGGAAAGGAACATTTAAAGCTGTTTACTTGTACAGTCCTAAAATCCGTTATATTTAGTTTGGCATCAACGCAAAGATATTTTATATTTATCTCGTTACCGTTGGCATCTTTCAGCTTTGCAAGCTCCGCGGCGGTATATGTGCCGGAAGCTATTTCTATTTCATTTGTAAAAACTTCGTTTGCTATTTTAACCAATTCGGCCAATATCAAGCCGTTTAACTCTTTATCATTCATAATATTATATAGTTAGATATTTGACACTAAAATAAAAGCCTAAAGCGACGCAAGCCAGCAAGTAAATAGGAAGTAACCAAAGGCCACCAAACACGCTAAAGCAGATTAATAAAATCACTATTAGCCATATTATTACGCCTACCATATTAGAAAGAAGGGTTTTCAAGAGCTTCTAAAAGTTCTTTTTCTGTTATACTCTCACAAATATTTGAGTTGTCAACGTAGACATTAAACCCGGTTTCATTGTGGAACACTTCTAAGGTGTGTATTTCTCCAAAAGGAGATTCAACTATGTATTTTGTCATAACTTTAAAATTTAATGTTATACTTTGCTTTTATTTGTTTTTCATACGCCCTAACAAGGTTTGCGCGTAGCCAAAAGCGAAGACTGGAAAAATAACGGTAACACATGTTTTCAGCCTTTTGCAAACAAGGATGCCGGGAACCGCCCGGAGCGGATGAATTAAACATCTATATTTTGATAATATTTTTCTTTATTCTATATATATTTACATCTTTCTTGCATTTCTTTGTAATCCTGAGTAGTTCCGCAAAAAAAATACATTTCATCGCGCTCAATAATAAACGGGCTCCCGCAATCTCTTTTAAAACCGTTTTCAAAAGCGCATCTTCCATAAATAGGAAGAAGGTAATTATATACTTCTTTGCTTATTTCGTAATTACGAAAAGCATAGCATCTGTAATCGCTCATATTCATTTAAAATTTATCTGATTCATCACTTTTATTTATAAAATCGCGTATTTTTTCTATATCGGTGCCGGATATAAAGACCACGGCACCGAATAAAAGCAGCATTAAACAAAACATCTTGATTAATTTAAAATATCTTTTCCTAATATCTTATTTATTGCTTCGCCCTTCATTGCGTAAAACCTTCCACGGGGAGCAATACCTTTTTCAACTACTACCAGGTACCCGTAATATTGTTTTTGCGGAATACTGTAGCTTACTTGCCATATACCGCCGTAAGTAACGATATATAAGCCGTTGCTATAGATTTCTTCAACTTCTTTAAGCGACAACTCAACGCCGCCTATAATGCACTCTATTTTCATATTACCCAGCGTTTTCTAAATCAATCAAATAATTTAAAAGATCGTATATATCGACATCGGGAGGCAAAAGAGATTTCAATTTACCGTAGGAGCGACCGCAAGCCCGCCAAATCTTTTCAGCCGTGCGACTATCGGAATCATGCCCAAATTCGCTACAAAAGTCCTCAAAACTATTTTCCCCGCTTACAGAATCCGAAACAAAGCAGTAAAAAGCCTCTTTTAAATCACTTTCAGAAAGTTCCTTTTTATTTGCCATATAATTTGCAATGCTATCGAAATACGAAAATGAACGTTTAATGTTATTGCAAACCACACTAACACGGTATTTGTTATGTTGTGGGCGGCTGTTCTTTTCGTAAGGGAAAGGAACACCGGAGGAAACTAAAGAAGCGGACACAGCGAAAGAAACGCCATTAAATTGTATTGTAGTTGTCATTTTACGCCTCCCTTCTTTCCAAAGGTGAAAATATACTTATCGTAAGTTTTTCCGCTTGCTACGTGTTCCAGTTTTCCGCCTAAAAAGGACGCAATACGATAATAACAAGACATTCCTACGCCGCCATCAAAACGAGGGAAAAAGGTATTTGCTAAACTAATGCCATACGGTATATTTTTCCTTGTGTTCTTTTTTCTCCATAGCATACCGGAAAGAACTTTATTACAGCATTTAGCAACGACCGTACTTTCTTTATCATATCCGCACCCGGAAGCATAAGCGGCCCTTTCTTCGTAATGCCATCCGTTTGCATCTTTCCAGCGCATAGAAGCAACAGGACAAAAGCCCCAAGTATTAGACTTGCGCCACTCTATTTCTATTTCAAGCGTTAAAACGTCCGGCATTTCGGCGCGTGCCTGATAATCAGAATTAAGTCGGGAAAGAGAATTTAAAAAGCCTCTTTCTGTTTTGTACTCATTGTTTTTCTTTTGATACTTAATTTCTTCTTTTGAAATGAAATTAAATTTGCTGGCTAAGATAGCCGAAGAAGGTAAGGAGATAGTTTTCATATCTGCAAAATTTAAAGGGTGAAACTTGGTTTGTCTTTGTTTTTCCCTTAACTTTGCATTTAAACGTTGTGGAAGACGTTAACCGATAAACGCAAAGTTTAAAGGGAGGCCGGATATAGTTAGAGGACTGATCCGGCTTTTTTGTTAGTATGCTATTCTTTGCAACCGTCTAACCGGAACCAGTAACGCAACATGATCGTCACGATACCGGAATAATGCGAAAGCATTACTAACTGATAGAGAAAGAAGCTTATCAAAGCTTGTTTTAGCGTCAAAATGAACTTTAATATAGTTACACGGCGTCCCATCAGGAACCACAGAGGCAGCGTTTAAGGTTACGTTGCGTTTGTCTAATGTTGTTAATGTTACTTCCATAATTATATTGCAATTAAATCATTAATATAAAGCTCTGTTTCTCCGATTAAGGTACGGGAGCCGTCTTTTTTGACTGGATAACATTTGATAAATACACGCGCTCCGTCTATGCAGTTTAATATTATCCGGCAATCTAAAGGACGTTTAAAAACGACCTCGTATAACTTGCCGTTATTGGGGCTTTCCGGATTATCGTATATATAACGTTTTCCGTCTTCAAAACCTTGTTCTTTGCAGTAGTCAAAAACAAGATTCTTTCTTTTTTCTGTTAGCTCTTTAATGGTCTTTTCATAACCATATACGAGATTAGATAAATTTTGTAATTCCATCTTGATATATTTCAAGTTAAACATTATCAGGGAGGAAAGACCGGGAAAAACATGTGGAAGACGTTAACCGGTCTTATTCCTTACAAGAAGAGATTAAAGGTTATATTGTGGAAGACGTTAACCCCTTTTTGCATATACAAATATAGTGCTTTTATTTGTACTACACAATAATATATGCAAATATTTTCAAGTATTACTCTTTGTTTTAGCACCTTTTAACAATAATGCAATATGTTGATTATCAACATGTTAGCATTGAAATAGAAAGTATTTGGAAAGTATTTATAAAGTAAATATATAATCAAAATATGGCACCCCGGGAACCGTATTTGTTTTATTCCGGGCGTTTAATTATCTTTGCCACCAAGTTACAGAGCGCGAGACGCCATATATAAACCCTTTTATATCTCTTTATATGGTGTACAGTAAGCGCGTAACAGACCTACAACAAATTTATCAATTAACCCCGGAGGAAGTTTTATTTTGTATGCTCGTTTCATCAGGTGCCAGCCGTGGCGAAGCATACGCCATCATCTTCCGGCCAAGATCGGCCAAGTTAGAAACAGCCCAGCGCGGAGCCGCCCAACTTGCGAAAGATAAACCAGGCATTAATAAGCTGATCAAATCTTTTGAGGATAACCGCGCCGCCTTCCTTCCTGACATTGAACCCACCGGCAAGGATAAGAAGAAAAAGAAAGCAACGGAAACGGAAGGGGAGGCCGGGAATGTTGTACAATATCGGGATAAAGATGCGGTACTTTCAGGCCTCGAAGAAACTTTGCCTTTCTTGCGTGGAAAGGATCGAGCAGACGTATTAATGAAGATTGCAGACTTACAACAGATGAAGAAGGACGAAAACACGGAAGAAGAGGAAACAGTGCATTACTACCTGCCACTGCAATGTTATCGGTGTAGTCTTTTCCTTGCAGATCGGGCCAAGAAGAAGAAGGAAGAAGGGGAAACCCAGGCATAAACTTTATATTATACTTATAATATAAAGAAAATGGTGTGGAATGCGGCCTTTTCCTGACTGCCGGCCGGTGCCGTAGAAGCACCCGGGGGTACCCCCCCCGGGCTACGCCCGACCGAAGCGTGTTTCAATCCCGGTCGAGATTTTTATTTTTTTTCATTATTGGAGTGAAAAATGGGTGCTTTCAAGTACTTTCCAATCGTGATTTACAAAAGTGAATGGTCTGTGTATAGTTTTACTTTCTAAAATGTATAGTATATGTATAGTTTACTACCTAACTATACATGTGTAAATCATTAATTATTAAGTCAATGTAATTTTAGTGTATAGTATGTATAGTTTATATGTAAATTGCACATAAGAAAAATATTATATATAGTGATTTGGTCTTCCAACTATACATACTATACATTATTTTTCCATTGTTTTATATATCAATCAGTTATACATGTATAGTAGCCCCTTCAACCCTACATAAACCCTACACTTCAAAGGAAGTATTTTACTTATGATTGTTTTGGGGATATATGTGATATTGTCTGATTAACAGAGTTTTATCTTACATATAATCCTTCAATTACATGGATAGGAATACTATAAAAATGCTCAAAAAGTTGGCTTTATTCCATTTAATAATAGAAAATAGCATGAATTATTTATGCTTTTAATGGAAAATAAGCTATATTTGTAGGCGTAAAACACCTGAAAACAGGTAAAAAGCTATTGGAAATGCCTTGTTTTCGGTCATAAATTTCAGAAGTATGGTAGTTTCTATAAATAGTATGCCTTTTGGCGAGAGTGAATTTCGTAGGGGTAATAAAGTTTGGAAAGCTCAAACCTTGTACGATTATGCTAAAGCAAAGGAATGTCCGGTATTGGATATGCCGCTGTGGTGTATTGATTTGACTGATGCTCCATTTGAGTGGTGCAGCCAATTACATAGCTTTATTTTTCAGATGAAGAGGGTGAATGACTGTTCTCTTGATTATCCTATTATTCTTGATGATTGCGGTCAAATAGCAGATGGGTATCATCGCTTATGTAAGGCTATCTTGGAAGGCAGAGAAACCATTAAAGCCATACGTTTGAATGAAATGCCTTCACCTGATAGAGTTGAAATTGAATAAGACATAATGATATGAGTAAAATTGCAAGATGGATTTATAACAAGCTGTTGCCTATATATGTTCCCCGAAAAAATGCTTATATAGGCGGGCATTGTTTGGCTATTTGGTGCTGCATAGATTGTCGAAATGGCGGTAAGTTGTGGAAGGTTCTGAAAGGTATGAGAATTACTATAAGGAAGAATGGTTGTGTTGTCCTTATTATAAAGAAAGGTGAAGTGCTATGATACGTAAACCGGACACAATCAGACTGATAAGTGGTAAGAGTTTATATGCAATTCCATTCATACGGCGTTTTGGAAAGGATATATTCGCCCTATGTTATTATGCAGAAGATGGCAATATTTATTCTCTGAAAGATATTATTGGTATGGAGGACATAACGCATGGATAAGTTTGAGTCTATATTGTTTGACTATGGGAGATACGTCTTTGTGACCGTATTCCGAAAAGCGCAGGTGCAAGAACGGTATGAAGATTGCGCAATTATGCGTGATATTATGAGAAAGTATAATATCCCATGTGATACATCATTGGAGGATTGGCAGGCCGATTTATGGCGGCTGGGGTATTTGGGTGATATTGCCATAAGTCATTTATCAGAATATATAACCGATGCTTTAGACCGTGTGGGTTATCCAAATTCATAAATTATAATGGAGAAGGGAAAGTATAAGAAGTTGCTGAATGAGGTCTTTGGGCTTATGAAGGGGGAAAAGCTGGATGCTGCCTTGCAAGAGTCTAAGAGTGCGGCGCGTGTGGATGCGGTGCAGGATTTGATGCGTGCGGCGATTATACGTTCTTCTATTTCCAAGTTCAACGGTACTCCCTATTATTTCGGCGGGCGAATATACGAAGAAATGGCGTGGGATGATTTCGGTAATTTGGTGTATGACTTGATGCGGAAGTGCAAGATGCCCAACGGTGACTATTCACGTGTGGAAGGGGTACTGAAAGTATGCAAGCGCGTTGTATCGGGGAAAGCATTGAAACCGGATAACGCTATCGTGGTATTCAATAACTGCGTGTTTGACATGAATACCCGGCGCGCACATTCCTTCAATCGCCGTTGGGTGCAGACTACATGCGTGCCGTATGACTACAAACCGGAAGAGCATGTATTTCTTTGGAAGATGTTCCTGGATGAAGTTTTGCCTGACCGAAATGTGCAGAAGGTATTGCAAGAATTTCTTGGAAGTATTTTCGTTGACCGGCGTATTGCCAAGATGGAAACAATGCTTGTACTTCGCGGCTCCGGCTCCAATGGTAAGAGTGTAGTCTTTGAAACTATCATGGGAATACTTGGCCGGGAGAATGTCAGCAATTTCGGCATTGGCGTATTGATTACTGGTAATGAACGGAAGAAGAACATAGCTTTCATTAACGGCAAGCGATTGAATTACTGTTCTGAAATACAAGCATTGGAGTTTGGTAAGGATAGCGATACGCTGAAAAGCCTTATCAGCGGTGAACCTTGCGAGGCCCGGCCTATCTATGGAGATAATTTTACGGCCTATAACATTCCGTTGTTGATGGCAAATGCCAATCAAATGCCCTACTTAAAAGACTGGAGCTATGGCATGAGACGGCGTATTTGTATTATTCCGTTTGAAGTAGAGATACCCAAAGCCCGGCAGAAAAAAGAGTTGGCACGGGACTTGGAAGCGGAATATCCGGCTATTTTCAACTGGATATTGGAAGGGCGTGACCGGTTTATTGCGAATGGCTATAAGCTAACGGACAGCAAGGAATTGGAAACGGTCATGGACGAATACCAGTCGGAAAGTAGTACGGTGATGAAGTTCATGTATCAAATGAACTACTTATGCCGATATGAAGAAATTGCCGATATTGAACCGAAGTGGATGTCTTCGGCTATCCTATATCGCAAATACTGCAAGTGGTGTAAGGATAACGATACCAAAGAAGAAAATGTAACGGTATTCGGGCGTATTCTTTCGGAGGCCGGTTATCGTAAAAAGAGAACTCCAAACGGTCAAGTATATGGCTTGTATGGAACAGCTTTAACGGAGAAATTCTACTATGAGAAACGCGAGGACTTGCGGGGCAATTACAAACAGAGAATTGCGAAGCCGGTTTATAAGGATGGAAAAGCATACGCCTATACCCACGAAGGGCTTGCGGCTTGTTTATCATTGAGCACCTACCAAGTTCAACGCCTATTCAGGGAGAATAAACTGGAAGGGACATACCACATGGAAGGAAGAACAACCGTATTTGACTTGGAAGCGGTAAAAGCGATTATTAAAGAACTTAATATAAAAACTAAATAGTATGATTGCGCCTGATGAATTTGCAGAGGTTATTGAAAAAGTGGATAACCTGTTAGGGGCTATGGAAATTCCCATGCCAGCCGAGTTTCATGTAAATCAAATGAAACGGGAATTGAGAGAGGTATCTGATAAGCTAAAACAGATTTACGTTGAGGAAGAAGACGAAAACCCGTGGGAGGAATAAGAGCATGGCCGTGAAATTCAAACATAAAGAAACGGGACTTTTCTTCTGCAAGGCAAAGGGACTATCGCCCGGACGTGATGAATATTTTCGTCTTGGAGAAGATGCTATATTCAGGAAAAGGCATCTTTCTAAACGAGGCAGAATTTATGAAAGTGCTACTGAAAGGCAGAAGCAAGAATGGATCGGCAAGAAACATGCTGATGAATTTGAAATAGTATATGTTTGATTATGGGCAGGAATTGGAAGGAAAAGGCTGCATATAGGTATATACATTTTGATATGCCTATTCCAAGACATTTGTTCGGGATAAGGATGAAATGGTGGAGGCATAACTTCGACATTGGGGAAATGCGATATAAAAGAAAGCAACTTATTGATAAACAGTTAAACAAGGAAATTTATGAGTAAAAAAACAAATGGTATTCAGGTAGGTAACTTTATTGTTACGAGGGTTAATGGTAGTGAACATGACTGGATCAGCATTAAAGCCATATCCGGTTTTTGGAGTATGCGGTTCCGTGATGATAATGGAGTGTTCGCCAGCATTAGAGAATTGGCAAATAATAAGGAATGTCACGAATATTTCGAGACATGGATAAAAGTATGTTTCCTTATCAGCAATGCAACGCCTGACGTTCCGTTCATGCAGGAGTTCTTTAAAAGTTATTCTGATTTTGCTGAAAGGATGCGACTATTGCAGCCATCCGTTTCACCGGAGGAAGACGCTAAGGTGTTGGAGGAACAACAAGTAATGAATGAAATGAAAAAAGTCATTGATGATTGATGGCAGAAAAACGCAGAGCGCGAAAGTATTCTTGTACTTCGCGCTCTGAATCCAATGTACTTATACATCAGAAAATACTATCTTCGCTTAAAAATAAGACGAAGACTTTACTTTTTCAACACTTATTGATAAGTAAACTTCTACGTTGCAAATGTAGCGAACAGTTCGGAAATCCCGAAAAGTTCGATTGAGCTTTATCGTTTTTTATACAACTTTTTGTTGAGAGGCTTTTTCGGGTATTTCTGATTGAGCTTCTTTTGAAGTTCATCGTTTATACTCTCTTCCAAAAGGATTTTAGAATTGAGCACCCGGATTTCTCCGGTAAGTTCCATAATCGTTTTAGACTGACGGGCATTTTGTTTTGAAAGCTCTACATTGGTAATTGCCAACTTGCTACATTCCGTTGTAAGATGATCGAGTTTCTTCGTTCTGATAAATGATATTCCAAACATAAACTTTGATATTTAGTGAGTTAAAAAATAGTTGAGTATATTGGTATGGCGAAGCATTTGCAATGGCCGTGAAAAGGTGGAAGACCTTCCCACTCTGTATGAAAACCTACTTCATCATCGCATTGCGAACATGGATAGCTGCTGCCACGCATTACAAAGAAACCAAGTGCTCCATTGGCTTTTGCCTGTAATCCCAAGTGGTACATCCAGCCTTCGGCTACCGCATATTCCGTGAGATCAGACAATGCCGTCCAAGAACTCGCAGTACGTCCCACTCCGAATGATTCCTGAACTCCAAGTCTTGATATTATGGGATTACCATCTGCAATTGCTTTTTGTACGTATTCATTGAGTAACGGAGTTTTTATTGATAGTTTGATAGAGGATAGTAACTTCTCCTTTGTTATGCTATAAAGCAACCCGGCGGCAATGGCCGTTTCTATTTCTTTTGCAAAACGTTCAATGTACTCTCTTCCTCGTTGTGTGAAGGTCTTTTCGTATGATTCTCTTGTAATGTATGCTATAATTGCCTCTTTGTTATCTTCATGTGCTGCTACTGCTAAAGTGCAAGTATAATCTTCAATGGTTTCGAGAAGATACAGAATGATTGCGTCCACTTCTTCTTGCAACTGACGGTTGGCCGAGAAACGAAACTGTTCAGGCCGGACATTATACCGGTATGAAACTTCTATAATCCGTTTGGCCGCTTCCGTAAGTACAGACTGGAGGTTTGTGCGCATGGATAACTCAGCACTTAATCGTTGGCGAAGATATTCCTTTGCATCTTCTATTTCTTTGTCGGTAGGTGTTCTCATTTATCACTCCCTTCTTTATTAGTGGTTTGTTGTTGCGCTTGTTTGGTTTTTAGCTGATAGAGAAGGTCGGCTTGCTGTTCTTCTTTGTATTCGCGCATAAGCCGATCCCATTCATTATTTTTTCCATATCCGGATTCTTCTGAACCAGTTTCTTTGGATAAAATACCGGCACCAACCAATTGTACCAAATTAGAGACTAATTCGGCAGAGTTTTGATGAACGTATGGAACTGCCCAGGAGAAGACTTTCAAGTTGATATATTGGGTAAGCTGCCCTTTCTCCACACCATATCCATAGAGAAACAGCCGCTTCATCTTATCAATGGAGTCGTCAAATTCCTTGCAGTCAATCATGGCTTTCTCCAGTGAAGGAGAATATATCAGTTTGATAGCCACACCTGGTAAATCTCCTGATTTTATTTCGGGAGGCATGACAACAAAACTCCCCATGAATATCATTTTAAGAAGCGTATTTATCTGTAATTCAAATGATTGCGATGATTCAGGGCGATTCATAAAGCCTGCATCATCATCTTTTCCCATAGTGATAGCTTTTACAGCACCGTACATATCTCCCTCTATTTCAACATCTTCGCCTTTGAGTAGCATGATAGGAAAGGCGTAAGCCATGTTGTTTTGGCATAGATGTGAGATTGCCAATTCGTACTTGTCGATATTGTCTTGTGAAAAGCTCCAGCAAGCACCGTGCCTATCGCGATAGTACACTATCGGGCATTCTGTAAATCCATGAGCATTTTTTTCAACCAAGGTATATCCTTCAATGCCAAAGTATTCTTTCAGTTTATTAATGGTGCCAGCAATACCTCTTTTGTCCTGACGGTAGCGATACATAAACTTATCATCCCATACCTCTACCCAAGATATAAGTTCTTTGCCTTCTTCGTCATAATCACTATACTGCCGGGCAAATAGTGTCATTTGACCGGTAATGGAATCATAATGAGGAAAAAGTGCATCACCGTCAAGATAAGAAAGATTCTTTGTGCAAACTTTACCTTCGTGCATGTAGAATACGATTGCAGCATCCCCCGTGATTTTTACACTTTTAGCGTATTCATAGAAAGCAATTTCCATGTTCTTATCAAGCCACCCTTTTTGAAATTCAAGAAATGTTTCCCGATAATTTTCATCTAACTTGGTATCAGTCAACTCGTGATGAATGTCATTCCCGCAAAGGTGAACGAGTTGTTGGATCGTAATAATCATCTGAAACGGGAAAGAAGCCCGGAAAACTTTCTCTTCAAAAAAGCGTTCGGTCTTTTCATCATATTTCAGTTTGTTCGGATAAAAAATCTCCGAATTGATCTTATGTCCCGAAGGATAAAATTCACGAATAAAATCTGCTTGTGAAATGATTTGCCACACAAGCTTATCATTATTCTTTGAGAACGATGCGTTTCTTAAGTCGCTCGTAATTTTGCCCTGCAAGTAACCTTCGGGAGTAACCCTTGCAAAAGGCTTTTTGGAAAGAATTTCTGTTATCATACTAATCCTAATCCTTTAATGTGTTTGCGTTTATGTTTAATCTCGAAAATCATTCGCATAAGTAATGCCTCTATAAAGTCAGGGGAATGGCCTACCAGTTTCTTCATAATCGCTTTCTTGATGATAGTCCAGCCTTTTTCTTCGCTATCCTCGTCTTTGCGTATCGCTCTTCTCTCTTTATTGAGTATTTGTTCAAGTGGAACTTTCTCAAACCCTTTGCCGGAGAATTTACGTTCAAGCAGTGTCGGTTCAATTGAGATTTCACGATTAATTATTTTCTGCGCAAAGAGCCATGCAGCTTGTGATTTTAAATTCGCATAGATGTATTTAAACTTTTCTTCTACGGCTTCTTTGTTGTTGAATGGCATTGCATTGGGGAAGAACCCTTTGAATATTTGTCCGAGGCCGTTGAGGTCATAAGTGAAATTGTCTTCTCTGACATGCCATTCTTCTAATTTTGCCTTTACTGTATCGACCGTTTTCTTGCTATCCAGTTTGCAGACAAAAACGTCTTTTATGTGCCAACCTTCCCATAACCACATAACGAGGCTATCTCCACCCTCAAAAGCGGCATCGCATGATACCCGGAGTATTCCGTCACCTATCTGTATGGAGTTTCGGTAAATGCCTTCCATGTGGGTGAGCTTGATAATGTCGTCACCGGTAGCTTTGTATTTCCAGTTTCCATCAAGATCACGGGCGCGTTGCTCGTCTGACTGGTTAACAAGGTTCGCCAAATATGTAGGATCGGAAGACATCAACTTCACGTTATCGGAAAGTTTGGCCTCGATGAAAGTTACAGACTTGATGAATAGTTCTTGTGGCGTACCGTATTGCTCGTATTCGGGTTTCCAGTAGCTCTGAATAATATCCTTGCATTGTTCATACACCTCTTCACGGGTATCACCCCAATAGATACTACTTACGGTATCACCATCCATGAAACAGTAACGCACAACACCATCCCGTTCAGGGATAGGAAGGCCGTCTTCACCAATCCACCAGTCAATGAACTTGGCTACCCAACTGTCAGGATCAGGATTACATGTGCCGATGAAACGATTGCGGATATGGAAAGCGTTACGGTTACAAGTGATAAGATATTTGAATTTAGAGTAATCCATGTGCGTGATTTCGTCCACACCTATATAGGCAAATTGCTTACCTTGAAAACGCTTTTTGAAATCATCAAGCGTATCTGCATGGTAGTTGAATTTCAGGAACCCTCCTTTATTGAAGTTCCAGCGCATATCATTCTTCGATTTGTTGTACTCTCCGAAATCATCATAAAGTGTAGATGAAGTTTCTACCATATCGGAAAGGTCTTCTATCTCGTGGCGAAGGAGAACTGAACGGAAATTCTTATTCTTTATATCCTTTAGAGCTTCCATAAGAAGGGTGAATGTCTTACTTCCTCCACGGCACCCTCCACAAATGGTAATGTCAGCCGGAGTAGAAAGCATATTCTCCTGCCCTCCACCTTGCGCAATGATTTTGTTGGGATTAGGTATTTTCCTATCCGCATCCCTTAGTATTTGGATATACTCATAATTGAGAACCAAATTATCATTTGTTGTTTTGACTCCACTGTATTTCTCCATATAAAAAAAAGGAAAGCCGATCTTCACATAATCTATGTGCAGACCGGCCTATAAGCTCTGATTCAAATATTACAGCACAAAAATACGCATAAAGAGTATTATTTTCTACTTTTTAATAGAAAATAATATGAAAAAAGTTTTGAGATAAGAAATACAGTCTATATATTTGCAACGAAAACGTAGGATATGATAAAGGTACATGCAGATAAAGACACAGATCAAAGAGAAATATGCAACAAGATAGTTTTATGTCCGATATGTGGGCAAAAGCTAACTGACGTTAACTATGTCAATGGTGTTGTTATTTTGAGAGTAAAGTGCCGAAGATGCAAAAACTATATCAGCGTAGATATTACGGGTACAAAGTAGTTTTCAGGATAATATCGCGGAATGGAGAAGTGGTATCTCGCGAGGATCATAGCCTCGAAAACGGCGGTTCGAGTCCGTCTTCCGTAACAATAGATTGGAGAAGTGGGTTACAGCGAGGCATAATGCCCAACCGGAAGGTGGTTGATTCCCGCGGGAAAATTAAAAGCTGGTGTCGCTCCGTACACTAAAACGGAGACACGGAAAGATGGCAGACGCGGTGTATGCGCCGGACTGAAAATCCGGTTAAGGTGATTCGATTTCATCTCTTTCCACAAATTGAGATATGGTGTAATGGTAACACAGCAGACTTTGGTTCTGCTATTCAAGGTTCAAATCCTTGTGTCTCAACGGCATGGGTAGTTACCGAAGCGGCAAACGGGATAGACTGTAAATCTATTGGCTTTCGTCTTCATTGGTTCGAGTCCAATACTGCCCACATAATAAAAGATAAGACCAAAGAGTCAGATTGATGCAAAAAGCATTGTCTGACTCTTTTTTTTTCAACATAAACACAAAATAAAATCACGATGGAACAAGAACAAATCTTATCCACATTAACCGAGAAACTTGGAAAAACCAGTTTGTCACAAAAAACACTGACTGATTATGTAACGAGTAATCTGCCGGGTGAAGGTGCTGAACCTGATGAAAATTATTGGAACAGACACGTCACCTTTTTAAAATCACTTGACGGAAATTTCAGTCACGATGTTGCCACACAGATAGAGGACTTTAAGAAAAACTATAAGCCTCAATCTACTCCCCCGGCTCCAACAACTTCTTCTACTTCTTCAACATCACCGACAAACGATGATAAACTGACGAAGAAATTGGAAGAAATTGAAGCACGCCTAATGAAAGAAGAAAATGCAAAAGTCCAGGCTGATTTGATGAAGAAGGTTTCAGCGGCTATGAAGGACAAGCAGGCAAGCGATGATTACGTGTTGGGCAAGACTTTGCAAGGTGCAACCTTTGATACTACAAAAAGTGTGGATGAACTGGTTGCTGAATATCTTCCAAAGTATGATGCTGAATACAAAGCGTGCCGAGGAAATGGCGTTGCTCCAAGAACAACCAACAATGAAGGTGGAACACATCACAATGCTGCCAGCAAGTACTTTGAGCGTAAAGGCAAAAAGGAAGGTTGGAAGAAATAATTGATTATTAACCATTAAAACAGTAAACGTATGGGAACAATGGGTAACACATTTGACCGCGATTCGCTGAAATATGGGCACGCACGTAAGGTGTGGCGAGAAATCCGTCACAGATACCCGGCTGGCGGCACCATTAAGAATATTTCCGATTTCGTGGCTATGGGTAAGGTTCCGGGTGGAACTCCCGTGAAGTATGATGCTTCAACAAATGAGATTACTGCAATTACCGATGCACAAATTAAAGCCGCCGAAGACGTCACTACGCTTGGCATTAATGGGTATTTGCAGGAAGATGCACGCATAAAGGATGCCAACACAATAGCCACCGGTACGGTGATTTATGCTGGTGAAATTTATGAGTATATGTTTGATGCAGAGGTTGCAGCCAAGCTGAAAGCTTTGGCAACCCTTCCTCAAATTGTGTGGGTACAGTAAATTGAATGTATAACTAAAATCAGGATAACGATATGAATACGCTACCTATTGACTTGTATAAGGTTCTCGAATATGGACTTGGCGGGGACACTTGGCAGGAATTTATCGACCGCTATAAGGAGAAATATGATCTTCTCCAAATTGACGGTTTCGATTTTGAAGCTACCAAGCTGGACTATACCTTCTCCCAACTTATTTCAAGTCTCGGCGTGAAAACGCTTCCAGCCTATGTTGATCCGGAAAGCCCGGGTTACGAGGCAGCTTTGGGAGAACTTGAAGGAAAGACGGGTAATATCCCGACTCAAAAGAAGTTCTACCGTCTTAACCGCGTTACGGTAAGACAGCAATTGCAACTTTTGCAACGTGTTGGTATGTCTGCATTGACACAAGAAATGCAAGATGTATTCTTGGGCTTGCTTGATGAAAGTGCTGACGGTCTTATTGGATCGTACTACAATGCACTGACACATCAGCGAATGAGAATTGTTTCTACGGGTAAATTCACTATTGATACTGAAAACAACCCGAGAGGTCTAAAGGGTATCACTATTGATTTCAATATCCCCGATAGTCACTATCAAACACTGACCGGCACAAGCCGTTGGTGGACTAAAGACGAGCATATTCCGGCTAATGAAGGTTCGGCTTCTGATCCGATTATGGACGTAAAGAACAGAGTGAAGGAGATTCGCCGTAAGTATCATTATTTGGGCAAAATCCAAATGGAGCTTGCACAAGATTTATGGGATGATCTTATGTCGCATACCAAAGTGCTGACTCGTATCGGTCACTCTTTATATCCGACTATTACGGACGATAAAACCGTATTGGCAAACGCGCAGAATGAAGATGAAGAAAGACTGAAATCAATCTTCAAAAAGCTGGTAAAAGTGGATTCCATTGTAGCGCGTGACAGCTTCGCTTTCGTTGACAAGCCCGGTAAAGATACGGATGGCCAGCCTGATCTTATCACTGAACAAGTGGAAAACTTCAAGGCAACCAACATTTCCTTTATTCCGGTCGGTCAGCTTGGTACTATTCAGGGGGTAGAACCTCTGACGCTGGGTTATGAGGCTAACAAAGTGGCTTCTTATGACGGTGGCCGTTTGAAACTGACGCAAAGAGCTAATCCTGAAACACACTCAATCTACATTGAGAGTGAGGCGGCTCAATTGTGTGTGCCGAAGATTCCGCAGTATATGTTCATCTCGACCGTGACTGTATAACCTCTTATTCCTTACAAGAATGACTGGAGAACTTTCTCATACAGAAAATATGACCATTGAGGACTTTTTGAGTGGCGCGACTGCTTATGAAATAGCGGACAACGCCCTCAAAAGGGTTCTTGTGAAGCGGGAGATAGCTTTCGGAACAACGGTAAGCGAACTGACTGAAAGGCAACTCGACCTTGCAACTGCCGACATTTACATGTGGTGCGCAAGCACTCCAAGCAGTAAGAATGACACGGAGGACAGTGACGGGGGCTGGAAGCACAAAGAAGGTGGTTGGCAAACCAGTGCGTATGACAAGCGGCAACTTCGGGAAATGGCTAAAGAACTATATGAGAAATGGGGGGAAAATGTCGTGAAAGGCAGCAAAATCAGAATTATCAATTTTTGAATATGAAAGTTAGCAATCCAAGATTTCCGCATACATGCACCATCTATCGAATGATTGATGAAACCTCTTTTGATGAAGGAGAGAAACAGATATTGTATGAAGGCGTATGCCGAAAGTATAGTGGTACTTCACTCCGTACTTTCAAAACGGAAAACGTGATTAAAAGTAACTATGCTTTGAGTCTGCCGGGAATTATAGAAGGAATAATGGCCGGTGACTTGATAGATGTAACTGACCGACAAGGGACTTTCATTCAATGCGTGGTTTCTGATAGCTATGCCGGGAACTTAGGTACAACGGTCTATTTTAATCTTGCAAAGAATTAGCGATGGATAGCCGGGATAATAGTGTACTGTTTGACGAGGGTATGAAGAAGGCCAAAGAAATAATTTCAGGTCATATTTTCGACCTATTGGTAAAATGCTGTGAAGACCTTATCCAAGATGCCGTTCAGAACAAATCCGGCTTTCGGAACTTAACGGGTAATACGATAACGAGTTATGCGTGCGGGTTATTCATGGACGGGAAATTTTCATATTTCGTTTGCAGTGGTGACTCTATGGCACAACCGGTAAGAGTGAAGTTGACTAAGGGCGAAACATTTGTCGGTATCAGTTATGATAATCAGAACAGACGTTTTACCGGGACGGTGGAAACCGACAAGGGCTTTGGGGAAGCTTTCTCTTTCAATTTTCTAAAAAGGTACAAGTCAAAGGCACGTAATGGATTTGAGATAGTGATGTGTACGGGTACTGAATATTCTACCTATTTGGAGAATGTACTAAATGCAGATGTATTGACTGGAACATTTCAAAGAGCGCAAAACACTTTATCAAGGAACATTAAACCTATAAAATAATGGAACGAATAGTTTATAGACGCAAGGACATTCTGAAACAACTTGTTGACGCTGTAACCGGCATTGGCGAGAAAGTTTTTGTAACGGATCGCTCAACTGCGGAACAAAAGGGTATGAAGGACTTTGTTATTGTCCGGCTTCCACAAGCTATTCAGGATAAAGGAAGTACTTATCAAGACACTTATTGTCAGATTAATGTATTTGCACGTGACCGCGCTAATGGACTTGAAAATACCGTCCGTTTGGATGAAATGCAAATGGGTGTGTTTGAAAAGTTCCCAATTGTGACAGATTTATTTTCGGCTGTAAGCCCGCGACTTCTTCCCGGTGGAAATAACGGACTCGGCTTTCATTCAATAATAATACAAGCGAGACTTATAATTAATAAATGACAAAACTTAAATAATTACAACTATGGCAGAAATGACTATTACTACCAAATTGGCAGAGTTGAAGACACTCTTTAATCAGATGAAAGAGGTCTATTTCTTGACTGTTCCTAATGCAGACTTGGCAACACTGAAAGCTTTCGATATGGAGCTTCCCGTCTTGGATGATGGCGTTACCTTTGATACCGGTGCGGCCGATATTTCAAAAATCAAAATTACCACCGGTGCCATTTGGACTTCCGTTGCTAATGCCGGTGATGCAGATATTCAGTTCCAAGTTCCTTCTGTAGCTGGCAAGATCAATGACTTGCTGATGAACAAAGTAGTGGAAACCGTGGAAATGTCCGCTACCATTGACGGCATCACCTATGAAGGTGAAGGTTACAATGTTGAACCGAAAAAGGTTATCGGTGGCTTGTTTATGCGCAGCGAAGACCGCGCAGCCGCTTTGTTCTTACCGAACATTGAAGGCTACAGCAACTTTGTGAGCGAACGTGAGAAACCCGGTTACTTTAATGTAGCAGTGTCTCCGTTGAATGATACGAATGGTGCAGCTATTTACATTCTTCGCAAGAAGGTGACCGCTCCTGGGGCGTAAGGCAATACTTTGCAAAATTCATATTAACGAAAAGGTGGTGAGCTACTGATACCGGCCACCACCTTTTTTATTTAAACACAAGTAGAATATGGCAAAAAAAGATATTACTCTTCCGGCACCGGAAGATGAAAAGCTACTGAATGACATTGTAGAAAACAGTGTGGACTATGTGGAAGTCCGGGGGAAGAAATATGCTATCTCATGGCTAAGAAGAGGGACAATACGCAAGTTTACCAATGCCATGCAGAAATCAGGGAATGATGATAAAATCAGTTGCCAGTGTGCAGCATCCATCATTCTGAACGGGTATTGGAAAATCAAGTTCTTCTATCCAGTCTTATGGCGTTGGTTCTACTATATCAAACAATATGGCGACCATGAATTGATGCAGGTTATCGCTACCGGCAAAAAAAAAATTCCAGTGGAAGACTACTTGACAGCTACCATATATCTGACCGCGATGAAGGACACGATGATGACAATGACAAAAGAGGAAGCCGAGCATATCCTTCACGAACCTTCTACGGGCAAAGCTGGGAAATAGGTAAATCTTATCCGTGGTTGACCGAACCATTAAGGATATTGGGCATTCCGGTGAGCAAACCTTTGTTCGGGATTTATTGGGGGCTGACAAATGCTCAAATAGAGTTATTGGCAATGGACGTATCTATTGTAGTTACAGACCATGATGATGATAATGGAAAATCGCCTGACAAAAAAGGTTTTAAATCTCCTTCGGCCAAAGAGATTGAAGTTGCTGCGAACCGTTGGAAAGAGAAATACAGTGATGGCAATGTGGCTGTTTGCATAAACGACTATAAGTAACATAAACACAATGAAATATGGCTGATCTTGGCAATCTTTATTTTGATATAATGTTCCGTGATAAGACAGCGGAACAACGAAAAAAAATAAAAGCGGAGATCACCAAAGACTTGAAAGCAAAGCTTGATGTAAGTTTTGACAAAAAGAAGTTGGTTGGTGACATGAAGACTCTGCTTCAAAGCGAGAAATTTAAAATTAATGTCGTAATAGATAAAGCAAGCACCACGCAAGCCGTTCGCGCGGCATTGCAAGCCGCCGGGCTTAATACCAACTTTACGGCAAGTGATTTGCGTGCGGCAAAGGCTGCGGCTATTCAATCCAAAGCAGAAGCCGCTGCCGCTGCTTCGCGTGAACTTGCTCGACAAAGAGCCGCACGTGCTACTAAGGCCGAATTGGATTTGGCAAATGCCCGTATGCGATCTGCTGATGCAGCAAGGCGGCACGTAACAGCCACCCTAAATATGAATGGGGCAATGAGAAGCCAGTTCAGTATTGTAGGGCAGTTGAAAAATGAGTTTTTGGGGCTGTATTCTATCTATGCAGCACAGAATTTCCTACGTGCGGTAGTAGATATTGGTGGTGAATTGGAAAATCAGAAAATAGCTATGGCCTCCATCCTGCAAGATGAAGGTAAGGCTACTACTATTTTCAACCAAATCAAAAAACTTGCGGTTGTTTCTCCCTTCGGAGTTATGGATTTGAACCAGTATGCGAAACAACTTTCGGCATACTCTATACCCTACAATGAACTATACGACACAATGAAGAGGCTGGCTGATATTTCTGCCGGTGTAGGTGTCGATATGGGGCGTATCATCTTGGCCTTCGGTCAGATTAAGGCAGCGAAGTTTTTGAAAGGAACGGAACTTCGACAACTGACAGAGGCTAATATTCCTATGGTGGATAAGTTGGCAGAACGCTTTAGCAAATTGGAAGGCCGAATTGTTAGTGCCGGTGAAGTGCTGGATATGATTTCAAAGAAAAAAGTCACGTTTGAAGACGTGAAAGATGTTCTTTGGGGGCTTACGGATGAAGGCGGCATGTTCAATAATATGCAGGAAGTTCTTTCTGAATCTGTAAAATCCAAATGGAAGAACTTGGCTGATGCTATTGACATTATGCTTGGGGACGTGGCAGAGTCCATGGGAAAATCATTAAAATGGACTGCGGAAAGCCTTACCGTGCTTGCGCAAAACTGGAAAGAAGTGGTTCCGGCCATTCAAGCGGCGGTTGCTGCCTTTGGAGTTTATAAGGTTGCCATGTTTGGAGCCAATCATTTGATTGGTACTGAAAATGCCCTACTTATAAAGAATACGCTCGCGGCAAAACAAAAAGCAGCTGCAAACTTGGTGGTCGCTTCCAGTTATCGTACTCTTACCAATGCAGAGAAAGGGGTTATAGCTTCGAGTAAAGCTATGTCAACCGCTGACTGGAAAGCATTGGCAAGTAGCGGGGCTTTGACTAAGGAATATGCTTTGCGGTTGATGGCTCTCGGTAAATTGAAGTCCGGGCAGGCTGGGCATATAATACAGACACTTGGCATTTCCCGTGCAGAAATGACAGCAGCACTCTCAACCAGTAAATGGCGCGTTGCCATGATTTCACTGGGGTATGGTATTAAACAAGTAGGACTTGCATTGAAAGGATTGCTTTTCAATCCATACATGCTTTTGTTTGCGGGGCTTACTGCAATCAGTGAACTTTGGTTTAAGTCTGGGCAGAAAGCGGATGAAATGAATGAACGCATTTCTGACCTTACCACAAGAGCACAAGACGGCTTTAAGAATCTGACAAAGGAGGCTCAAAAATTCATTGCCGTTGATCCTTTTAAAGCCAATGACGCTTCGCTTATTTCCTCTATTGAAGAAATGAAAACGGCATTAAAAGATTATTCGCCGATTTGGGCTGAAACTTTCAATGAGACTTTCAAAATTGACAAGGAAGGGAATAGTGTAAAGAGTCTTGCTGAACAATATGTATTGCTTCGGGATGCACTGAATAATACCAAAGAAGCCTACAAGTTGTTGAATGATATAAAAGGCGCATCAGAGTATGCCAATGAAGCTACTGATGGAAATTTTGATGATAGTTTCAGTGAGAATATCGAAGATTATATCAAATCTGAAAAGAAGGTTGATAAAATCATAGACAGCATGACCGGCAACTATATCGAGTATTCTGCCGCTATGCAAAAGGTTATAGCCAAACATGAGGACTTTGCGAAAGTTGCTTTGGGAAAATCTTTGAAAGAGCAACTGAATATTATCAAAGAACATCCTAAAGCATTAGCTCGGCTGAATAATGAATTGCCATTCTTGGGCAGTTATAGGGATGATATTTTCCATTTACGTGAAGCGTGGAAAAATTCTAAGCGTGTTTTCGATGAAGAGGTTGCACCTGACATGCAGGACTTCATATCGGAATACAAATCGAGGTTACAAGCCGCTGGCTGGGACTTGGATAAATTGACTGGTGCCCAAAAAATTGCAATTGGTTTGGATATAAGTGCTTTTTTGGATCAGTTTAAAGAAATGCCGATTCATATACGCCGATTCCTCAATGGAGAAATTCTTGAAA
The DNA here is from genome assembly GCF_038448625.1 of Bacteroides sp. GD17. Classification (NCBI taxonomy): domain Bacteria; kingdom Pseudomonadati; phylum Bacteroidota; class Bacteroidia; order Bacteroidales; family Bacteroidaceae; genus Bacteroides; species Bacteroides sp. GD17. Next base: position 265,908 of record NZ_JBCEZS010000006.1, on the reverse strand, counting down.
AGCAATTCAATATCAAAATAAATGCTGAATTTGAAGACAAGATAAAAAGTTTATCTGACCTGCAACAGAAATTCAATGAAGCTACTGACGGGCAGTATGAGGCTCAAATCAAAGTATCTACTGATCCTGATGAAATTGTCAATAATATCCGTAAAGCATATAAAGAGGCCAAAGGAACAGTCGCTAATTTGAAACCTATCCTGATTGAAGCTGGCATTAATATTGAAGGAATTGAAAATCTTGATACAAGCAAACTTGATGGTTGGCTCCGGTCGGTAGCTGATACTGTAAAGAAGGCTTTGGGAATAACTACGGGAGGTGAAAAGGGGGCAAAGTTACTTGGCTTCTCCCTTACTGATCCAAATAAGGATAGTACAAAGAAAGATGCCTTTGCCGAGAAGATGAAGGAACGTGTCAGTCTATTAAAAGATGCCTATGCTGAATACAAAAAATGGATTGCTCTTGTAGGGAAAGATGAAGCGGCCAATAAGGTTAAGGAATCGGGGATATTTGATTCTTTGTTCAAAGGTAAGGAACCGGTAGATATTGATAATTACCGGGATGAACTGAATAAAGTTCTGAATCAGCTTGACGACAAGACTAAAGAACGCAGGGAATTGAAGGTTTCCATACGGAAAGTTCTTTTGGATATTGATGCCAATGCCATGAAAGAGGCTTCGGATAAGGCTTCTAAAGAGATTGAGAAGTATGTATCTGATGTCTCGAAGAAATGGGATATTTACAAGCAACTTACCGATGCCGGAACAAATAAGAGGGATGCTTCACTGTATGCTTTCGGTGCGTTGTCTGAATATGAAAATAAGGCCGAGGAATTAGCAAACAGCGTACAGAAGAAAATGAAAGAGAAAGGTATATATGTACCTTTTAGCTTTAAAGAAGAAGAGGCTACCGAAGCTTTTGGCGGCAAGGATAGTGTTTTGTATAAGCAGTTCTTCAGTGCGTGGAAAGAGGCAAAGGATGCCATTGAGAAAGACAGCTTGGAAGTAAAATTGAAGGAAGCAAATGCTATTAACAAGTATAAGTCCATAGCTGAAAAGATACGAGATTTGAGTGAAAAGTATGCTCCACTTACCGGTACATTCATAGGTGAGAACAATGAACTTTTTGGAAATGAAGACGGCATGACTCCTGGGCAGAAAGCTTTATTTACCGAATATAAAGAAGAAGTGACGAAATTAAAGGGACAGTTGCTTGAATTACTTCCAGTATGGGAACAGATTTTCGGAGATCAGACTTACAAATCGTATGGGCAGATACAAGAAGCATCCAACTATGCACAACAAATTATTGATAATGCTACCGTAAAGAAAGATAAGAATGGTAAACCAGTTTCTTATACTTCATGGTATAACGATGCGGATGGCAACAAAGTTGATGTTAGTGGTACATATTCCCAAATAGAGAAGTTAAGAAAAGCTATACAAGATTTGTACAAAGAAGGTTTGCAAAAGAATCCTTTTGCTACCCTTGTAAAAAATATAAAAGACCTTTTCTCGAAAAAGAATGGGGATGAAGACGAAAAGAGCCTAACTGAAAAATTATCAGCTATTGGTGAAAGTGCCGCGGATAGTGCGGAGCTTGTCGGAGCATTCGCTGGGCAGATGTCGAGTATGTTTGATGCCCTTGGCAATGAAGGAATGGCAGACTCTATGGGTAATGTACAAGATGCCATGACTTCTATAAGCAATATTGGGCAAGGCTTTGCCAAAGGTGGTATTGTGGGTGGTATTGCTGCCGCAGCCGGTGAAGCTGTTAACTGGATTGGGAAGATAGCACAAGCCCATGATAAGAGACTTGATAAGGCTATTGAAAAGAGTAAGCTTCGCGCCCAACAGTTGCAGAATGTATATGAACAGATTGACGGTATTCTTGAACGTTTCTTGGGCAGTGGTACTGATTTGAAGTTGGTAGATGCTGAAAATGACCGTAGCCAGTTGAATCAGTTGAACCGTCAGATTAATGAAATACGTAGCAAAGGCAAGATTAACATTTTTGATTTAATGTCCTTGCAGAAATATAAGCAAGAAGCAGCAAAACTGCAAAAACGGGTTACTGCATACGATGAAGGTGGTGCATACGGTTATCAGCGGGCATTGATGCAGGAACAACTTTCAGAATTACAACTGCAACGCCAAGCTGAAATTGATAAGAAAAAGACTGATGATAGCAAGGTGGCCGACTATGAAAATCAGATCGCCGAAATGAAGCAACAAATAAAGGACTTTGCCGAAGAAACGGCAGAATCTCTTTATGGTATCAACCTAAAAGATTGGGCTTCACAATTGGGGGATGCTCTGTATGAGGCTTGGCAAAAGGGTGAAGATGGAGCCGTAGCCTTTAAAAACAAGGTTGCAGACATTATGGGCGATGTGATGAACTCTATTCTTAAAATAGGCATATTGGAGCCAGCTATGCAGCAACTTCAAACAATGCTCTTCGGAGAGGATGGTACGAATGGCTATTTCGGGAAGGATTTTTCTCTCGATGATAAAGAATTGGATAGCATTGCCGACTACTTGATGGGTGTCAGTGAAAAGACTGACGATTACTATTCCATGCTTGACAAATTGAATGACTATATGGAAAAGAAGTATGGTGTCAGCATGAAGGAGGAAGAAGAAAGTAGCAGCGGCCTATCTAAAGGGGTGCAGAGTGTAACGGAGAACACGGCTGACCTATTGGCCTCTTATATCAATGCTATCCGGGCAGATGTAAGCATGAAGCGTGAATATGTGCGCAGACTGGTTGAAGATTTGTTCCCGGCCTACAACGTGATAGCACAAGCGCAATTACAACAGTTGACTATGATACAGATTAATACAGCAAAAAATGCTGTACTGGTGGAAGAAATCAGAGATATATTGCATAAGAATGTAAATGGTGTAAACAAATTCCATATATGATTATGAATAAGTTAAATGATGAATTAAGAGGTCGCGCCGTGGCGTGCGGCCTCTGCCAACAGTGGCAAGGTGACTGGAAAGATAGTAAAAACCAGCAAGAATTGATTGATATGTATGTACGCGGCATTGATTTTTGTATTGAGCATGACTATCCGTCCGTGGAATACATAAAAGCAAATTTTGACCGGGACTTACTTCATAAAAATCATGTTTTTGCTGATGAGCCAGTGGCCGGTGGGGATAATGGTGTGTATGTTGTGAACGGTAAATGTTCCGGGAAACTTTCTTTTGGGAAATTTGCAGCCGCTACACTTCATTTGCGCCATGATAGTGAATTGAATATTGAAGTGGAAGGTTGTGCCAAAATTTTCGTGAGTGTTTATGACCGGGCTAAGGTGCACGTTAAGCAAAGTGATGTTGCTAAGGTGTATGTATATGTTCTTAGTAAAGACTGTAATGTAGAAAGCGAGGGGAATGTAATGGTGAGATATAAAACGGATAGGGACTAACATAAAATCGTAACATGCTCGTTTTGTGACGTTTACCATTCCATTTATTTGCTATGGTATCATATTTAGGAGTTGGAAATGGCTTACGACATATCTGTATGTAGGCTTATTTATATTGTGTCTAAATGTCAGCGCATAAATAGCTATTTTTATTTACTGATATTTACCGTTTCTTACCGATACTTACTGATGCTATTTTTCTGATTTTAAGTGTGTTGCGTACTAAATGTATCATTTTTATATTTGCATCAGAAACAACGTTATTAATCATTCCTCGTGGTGGTTGGATGATGAAAAAAATATTATGGGTATTCATTATTGAAGCAAACCACCACAATAGGCTTCTTTAATGTTTACCCTTTCTCTTTATTATTATGTCAGGTGTGGCTATATAGTAAGGAGGGTTCGGTAGGTACGAGTAATGGCGTATTGGGGTTCGATTCCCTACCTACTACAAGATCGGACAAAATAATTCCCCAAAAGCGGAAATGTCCGAGCCGCTGATGGGGAAAGCATTAACTTTACAAGTGCAAAGATATGGAAAATTTTGGAGAATTAGTTTTTAAAGGTGAAAATTGCCAAGCATTGACAAACAGTATTCTTGTGGCAGGAAAGTTTGGGAAAGAACCCAATGATGTAGTTAGATCAATAGATAATTTATTGCAAAACGCTGATAATGAATGTAACGTAAAAGTACGGGACATGTTCGTTGAATATACAGAAGACGTTCCTCAGCCTAATGGAGGTGTAAAAACTGCAAGGAGATTTATAATGAACCGTGATGGATTTACTCTTTTAGCAATGGGATTTACCGGGAAGAAGGCTTTGAAATTTAAACTGGACTATATTGCAGCCTTCAACGCAATGGAGAAAGCCTTGAAAGAACAACAGTCGCAGAAACCTCTTTCTTCTGCACAAATGTTCGCAATGCAGGCTAATATTAACCTTGAATATGAACAACGCATTTCAAATGTTGAAAAACGTCTTGATGCAATGGAACAAGAACGGGAAGAAAACGGGAAAATGCTTTTGACCGTAACTGTTTCACCTGATTTAATACCTCAAATGTCAGTACGTGATAATATCCGGCAACTGGTAAATCGGTATGCCAATGCAACAAATACCAAACAACGAGATATATGGCATAAGATTTACGATCAGCTGTATTATTTATATCATATTTCTGTAAAGGCGTATAAGAAAGAGAAAAAAGAAACTTATCTTGATGTTGCCGAACGTAACCATTTTCTTGATAAGATATACAGCATTATATCGAATTTAATTAGAGAAAAAGGGATAGCTTGATGAAGATACAATGGTGCCATATAGAAGACAATGGAATTGGATTAGGCATTATCCACGATGGCAATGGTTTTATTCCAATTTCATACAATGAAGGTGTGGAGTTTCAGAAATCCTTAGAACTTATGCTTGAAACATGCACTGGTGATATGTCATACGCAATAGAATGCTTTGGGAATATTGATTTTACTAAGATGGACGGTCAAATGATGTTGGATGATTTGAAGAAAATACCATAATAATAATGGGCTGGACTATGAACCAGCCCATTAACTGAGTTAAAAGTCAGGATGCGTTTTGGCATATTCATCTATCATTTCCAAGTCTTGTTGCTGCTCGGCACTACCGCCATATCTTTTTTGTTTATCACCAGTTTCCTGATGATGATATTTCATATCTCCATTAGAATCATAAACTTTATCAGATAGTATCTCCTTTACAACATATACAAACTGACCTTTTTCAGTTTTAACTTTTGCCCAGCCAAAGCCCATTTCTTCAATCTTCACATTGTCGCCTTTATAGAGATAAACTATTCTTCCATTAAGTACCATGTCTTCAAAACTGGATTTATTACCTCTATTTACGTAATCAATCATTGTCTCAAAATCTTCTTTTGTATAAGTGGCAGCACAATCCTTTACTATATAAAAATCATCAGTATAATTGAGAGGATTGGACATTTCAGAATCTGCACCTGTTGCCCTATCGGTAGTATTACATGCTCTTAGGGAGAAGAAAAATACAACGACAATAATAATGATGGCAAATATTCCCAGCAAGAAATTAGTATCTATTGGAAATGATTTGTTTGTGCCATTAGTTTTCCTCTTCGGACTCTGACGAAGTGATTTGATCTTACTCATTCCGCAACTTTTGCAGTAGCTTAATTGATCGTCATTTTCAGTACAACATTTTTTGCATTGCCACATAATATTACAATTTATCTATATATTTAATTCCCAAATAAAACCCAGTATAACAATAAAGATGATATAAAGAGGAATCATCCACGGCCCACCAAATACACAAAAACAGATCAGGAGAATTATAATTATCCAAACTATCAATCCTAACATAGCTAATCATCTAAAAAAGTCCCTTCCGTATAATCCCAATTATCTAATATTTCATTCACTTCGGCAATCTTTATCTGTTCAGTCCTTTCCTTCTCCTTTCGGATTAGTTCGTTAATGAATTTACTGATATTGGGTTGCTGGTAGATATACTCTACCAAGTCTAAGTCGAATCGGATGCTTCTGACTTTGCTCTTTGTCGTGGGCTTATTCCGGTGAATTTTATGCTCTTCATTTTCTTCCATTTATTTGTCTTCCTTTATAATATGACAAAGTTATTAATTATTAAAAACACCATCAAAGTCTATTCTTATGTTTTGCAACATATTTCACAAATCAGACTCTATTATGGCATACAATATAATGCTTTAAAAATTAAAAAGAGTTTTATTTTCTATGATAATATGGAAAATACAATTATATTTGCGTTGAAATAACTTAATGTAAGGCCATAGAGCTTGTTGTAGAGGTATAAATATCTCTGCGGCAAGCTTTTTTTTTATATGTGTGTATGAATGAACCGTATTCAATATTGATGCAGAAGACAATGGAGAACGCGCCAGTTAAGGATAGCTTGGTGCATTTCGAGATTGTATGTACGGAATTTCCGTTCAAGCCAGGTGGGGAAACAAAAGACCTACCGAAACGGGATTGGCCGGGAGAAAACGGTGAAGATACCTACATACCCGATAAACTACCATTGAAGGCATACGACTTAGAGGCTAAGATGTGCTATAAAGGAGACTTGGGTACTGCATACGATAAAATAATGGCTTTTCAAAATTATCTCACGGGTGAAAACGGTGACGGTGCCACTCTAAAAATATACAACTCGCATACGGGTATCGGACGACAAGGGCTTTACTTACTGGAAGTTGGGGATTTTGAGTTTAGTAAGTCCAATATGGATGAAGTCTTGACCTTCCCGGTGAAATTCCGGGTGACTGATCCGCGGACTCAAATAGTTCCTTCATACAGCGTGGCCGAACCTACAAAGATAGTTTCATTGGTTGAAAAGAAGTAGTATGGCGTGGAAGGTTTATGATAAAACTGGTAATACGGTACGTTGCATAATCAAAAATTTGGAATATAACGGTACGTGGATGGGGGCATGTTTCGTGACAAGCACCCTGAAAAGTGCTGTACCTATATCTTTTGAAATAGGCGATTACATAACGTACCGTGGTGAGAAGTTTGAAATAAACTATGATCCTACGGCACTCAAAAAGGCAGCAAGAAAAACTTCGGGGGAAGCATTCATTTATGACAGTGTAAAGTTCAACTGGCCGGGTGATGAATTGACACGATGTGATTTTCTTGATTATGTGAAAAGTGATAATCAGATACATTTCACATCTTTACCCAAATTCAGTTTCTTTGCTTCATCCATACAAGACTTGGCAGACCGTGTTCAGGTTAATCTTGACCGTATATATGCCGGAGAACAAAAATGGACGGTTGTAGTGCATCCGGAGTATGTGAGCACTACGAACGTGAATATTGATATAAACAATATCAAAGTGTGGGGTGCACTGGAATTGTTCAATTCAAAATTCGGAGCAAACTTTGTTATCTGCGGCCGGACTATCACAATCGGAACTGCGGGAATAGCGGTTGGAAACATCTTCAAATACGGCCGTGGCAATGGCTTGTATGAAATACAGCGAACAGCAGAGGCCGACCAGCAAATTATTACCCGATTGAGGGCTTATGGTAGTACTCAAAACATGCCTAACCGGTATTACAATAAACTGGCAAATAGTTCTCTTACCAATTTCCTGCCAAACAACATGGCGGTGGAAAATTTGATGTTGCCCAGTTTTCCGAAGACTACACTTGATCCGTATATCGACAGTAAGAATATTACTGCACTTGGCATACGGGAAGGAAGTGTGTATTTTGACGGTACCGGTGATCTGGAAGAAATATATCCTTCAATGGAGGGAATGACCGCACAACAATTGAGGGATGCAGGTATCAGCATTTCGCTGGATGCCGGTGATAATGGAAATCTTGACGAAGTGGCCGGTGCCGAACAGTTAACGGACGATGGTACAATGGATAATTTAAAGGAAGGCGAAGTAATTCCTCCCTTTACCATGACTTTGAAAGATGTAGGCTTTGATATTAATGATTATCTGACTTCGGAAACAGCCGCCATATCCATGAAAGACGGAATGTGCGGAGGACGGGAGTTTGAGATTACAAAATGCGAAAAGCAGGGAAATAAGTATGTATTGACTTGTAATCGCGTTTATGATGAAGGATTGAAACTTTATTTCCCTTATAAAGACTACAATATTAAGGCTGGGGATAAGTTTGTGCTATTGTATATTGATATGCCGGATGTTTATATTCAGGCCGCTTCCCAACGACTACTTACCGCAGCAAAGGAATATCTTGCAAAGAATGACTATGTACGCTATTCTTATGAACCAAAAGTAGATGATATATTCATGGCACGTCAGCATGACGAAGCTATTGCAAGAGGCGAATCAAGCATACATGACACGATTAAAGAAGGTGATCTGATGTTGTTCACGGATGAAGACCTCGGCATTAATGGAAGTATCATAATTGATACCCTTGTTATCAAAGAGGGTGAAGATATGATACCGAAGTACACCATGACGCTTCGGAATGAAAAGGCCGTAGGATCACTTGACAAAATTCAAAATCAAATAGATTCTATTGCGGGCGGTGGGCAAGGCACCGGTGGCTTGAATACCCAACAGATACAATCTATAATCCGTTCATTGGGTAACCAGCTTTTCCTTTCCCGTACTCACAATGATACAGCGGCCGGACTTATCAGTTTCTTGGCCGGTGCCATTTTTGGCGCAAGCGGATTTGCCGAAGGTCTGACCGGATTTGGTGCAAAGATAGACAGTATGGGGCGTGGCTATATGGAAAGTCTTACTTTACGCCGTTTCTTAGAGGTGCCCGAATTACGTTTTAATCGTGCCGAAATTGTAATCGGTGACAAATGGCGTTCGCCCGGTGCGGGTATCATTGAAAGTGTAGAACCTGATTATGATGCTGACGGTAATATGTTACGTTCGGGCACCGTGACTCTGAAACTACAAGACGGTGAAATTGGTGCTGTGGCTGTAGATGATATTTGTATGGGGTATTTCCATGACTATGAAGTATTGGCTAATAATGCTACTTCTGATATGGATGATAGCCGTGGCAATCGTATGTTTGCCGGTTTTTGCACGATCTATTTCCGTATTACTGAAATTCTCGATGCCGGAACAAACAAAAGATTCCGTTATGTGCTCCGTGGTATCTCTGACCGTTGGCAATATTCTTTTCATCCGTGCGCTGCCCTGCATTTCGTGGCTTATGGTAATTTCACCAACAAAGATCGTCAGACCTCGGCTTATGAGACAAGAACTTATCGCCGTTTCTTGGTTGGGATGAATGATTGGGAATTTACAAAGAGTATGATTGCCATGCAGGACGGAGATTTGAGTAACCTTAATATTTTCGGACTGGAAATGACCGGTTACTCTGCCTATCTGAATAATATCTATATGACCGGTACAATAGAGCAACTGCAAATAGAAGCTCCTGTACGTATTGAGATTGATACACAAGGCGATAATTTTTTGGCTTATGGCGAGTCAATGGATATTACTTGCAAGGTTTTTAAAGGCTGGGAAGACATTACGGACACGGTGAGACAGTGGACTATCCGAAGAGATAGTGGAGATACTGCTGACGATGAGGCATGGAACATCAAACACAAAGAGTTTAACGGTTCAATTACAATATATAACACAAAGGAAATAAGTGATTTAGGAAATAATTCTGTAACGGTAGTAAGTACCTTATTTACCATTACGGCAACAAATGAAACGGCAGTTGTAGAAGCAATTTTGACAATATGATAGAAAGTGAGAAGAAAAGAATCAGGAAGGAATTTCAACCTCTTACCCTTGCGGTAAGCTTGAAAATATTGACACCGAACAGCCCGGCCAATCAGGTCTATAATTCGGCGGTTAATGAGTATGATCCTGACCGTGGGGCTACTCCGTTAGTTATTTTACCGGAAATTATCGCAAATACCTCTGATGGAAGCTGGGATATGCCTTACGTCAATTCTTTATTGGCCGAAATGAACTGGTTTGCTAATGGAAAGAATCTTTCTACAGTAAGTTCATGGAGTGGAAAGTACAGCATAGATACGGTTGGAGATACCCGCGGTGCCATTACTATTAGTAGAAATGTAGCTACAGGAGAAAATTTTGAGTTACACTTTGAGGGTGTGATAGCTGATACTCGTCTTGGCGTGAATATTCCCGTGAAAACGGACACTATTGTACTGACAACGGTAGATAAGAGTGAAGATACCTACGGACTATCTATAGGTGACAGTCAGATTATTCAATATAATCCATTTCTTGACAAGCTCTTATTGTATGATTATAAGGTAGCAAACAAACTAATTTCTGCATCTACGGCTAATAGAAACGCCGCTTTGGATGAAAATTCATACGAGCGTACCATCCCGTTAATGGTGACAAAAGGTGTGAATAAGCTTACCACGGGATATACTGTTGAGCTTTATCAAGTGAATAGTGCATCAAGTCAAACGAGGCTAACTACGGCCAACCATGAAGTAATTGCTTTGTCCTTAACCAGCCTTACATTGGATTTGCGTCTGATAGAGAAAGGTGACTACTTAGTGTTGATAAAGGTTGGTAGTAAGGAGGTTGCAAGGCAGCAATTTTCGGTTAATCGTGTTTATCCCAAATTTACATGTGTACCGGCAAGTCAAGCATCTATCAACCCTGATGAAATTCTACACCGAAACGTGGCTATGGTGCAATGGAATGGAGAAATCGTATCAATACCGGCACCTATCATCCGCATGGTATGGTTTACAGATAGTGCGAATAAGACCGAAGTACAGTGGCAAGAAGGTGACAAGGCAGTAATCATGCTGGATGCAACTGGCATTGGTGAAACATATCTCGATGATTGGCTGGACGTGTACATTAAGGCTGAACAGAAGAAAGCTTTTTCGGTGCTTACGGACGGCACGAATGAATATACGGATATTAGTGGAAACATTTATATAAATAATTGATATGAGGTATGTCATAGCAAATAAAGAGAAGGCAATGGATGTCGGAGTTCTGTTGATGGGACATTTGACGAAAGAGGACTTAATCATCTTGAATGAAAAGGAAGTGGTGTGTTTATCTTCACTTACGGGAGGACTGGATGAAAGGTTGCCCGCTATAGACGGGACAATTTATACAAACACAAGTATTAACCAAATAATTTCAGAAGGAGGCTGGGAATATGGCAGAAAGTTATAGTGCTCAAAATAGCATTACCATTAAACGTCTTCGTTCCAATGACAGTCTGATGCTGACTTTCGAGAATAACGGCATTGCTTTGTTTCAGGCAGTGGATGAAGAAAGCGGAGCCGTATCGCCTGACTGGACTGTGGCGGCAAACCAACCGGTGCGTACTCCAAAGGTGACTTCGGCACGTGGCTTGGCTGTTAGCTTATCCCGCCATAGTTGGGTATATAACGGTGTAGCACTGAACTTCAATGGTGCTGAAAGTGGGGGCTGGAAGAAAGATAGTACGGGAAAGTTCTCGCTCTATACTAGTACTGGAGCAATCAAGATTGTTGGCAACTTGGCAAGCAAAACGAATGTTGCAGGTGATACACTTACTTATTCATGTGTTGCATCTACTGCGGGCGTAGAGTATAACTTAACTGGAGAACTGCCCATTGCCATTCAGAATATGGGTGCAAGTTCCTATTATCTTACGATACTTGCAAGTACTGAACAGTTGACGAGTAAGGTTACAAGTTGCACTTTAACGTCTAAACTTTATGCCGGTGCCAATGCCATCACTGACTATTATATCAAATGGTATAAGGACACGGCAGCTTGGGCAGACAAAAACGGACAGAAAAGCATAACCGTGACTCGTAATGATGTGGACGGTACGCAACTATTCATTGCAGAAGTTTATCAGACTTCAAGTGCATCACAACCAATAGCCCGTGCCGGGGTTCGCATTATTGATACTGCTGATGAATTTCAGATAGTATGCTATATAACTTCTGCTAACAAGGAAGTGGACGATGGAAAGCCCGTAACCGTATCTGCCAAGATTGTGAACATGACTACCGGAGCAACTTATGCTCCTTCGGCAGCTACCTGGAGCATGGACGTGATGGATAAGGAAAGTTGGAAGAGTTTGAAACATGCAGCAACAAACTCCATATCTGTAACAACAACGGAAACGGACAGAAACGGGACTCAATACGATGTTGATGTCATGGCAGAATGTCATTTTAATTAATATGAAACAAATAATGAATTATGGCGAGTAAACAATTAGGAAATGAAACATTAGTGACTTCCATTTTGCGCTCAAATACAGTGCTGGTGGAAGTTGGAGGTAGCGTAAAGCGCATTACGGTGGAGAACTTTATGAACGCTATCAATAACGGCGATGAACAGATGTTGAGACAAGTTGCTTGGGGGATTCCAATCAAACAGTCCACTCAAAGTAGCACAAATTATGGTGTGATTGGTAATACGGCTGCTTGGGAAGAATACAAGCTATATTGTGGCCGTTATCTCGTGGCAAATGACGGAAGGGCGGCAAAGATGTCTCCTACCAACAGTGCTGTATTCGCTGACGGTACTACGGTGGATGAAACTAAAGGTCATGTGATGTGGATCGGCCCCCGTCTGTATTATCGTGTACAGACTGACAGTGTAAGTGGTGTGCCGGTATTGTGGCTTTCCATGCTACCTATTGGCGGTGAATTTGTCGGTGGGGCCAATGGTGGAATGTATAACTGTATTGGTGCATACAAAGGCTCTATGAATGGAAGTGCACTTGTATCTCGTTCGGGAGTGGCACCGGCAGGTAGTAAGACTATCAATGCGTTTTGGACGGCTGCACAAGTGAACGGTAAGGAATGGGGGCTGACTGACTACGATCAGCGTAAGTTGATGTTGATGCTTGGCCTCTCTGAATATGGCGACACTAATATCCAAGCAAAACTCGGTTATGGTGTATGTGGTAGTTCTAATTTGGACTTATGGGCAACTGCGGCAGCATTGAAAACCGGAGCAACCAAGAGTCTTGGGGATAATTGGGGGAAGATCGGCATTTCTGTAGTAAACGGCAGTGTTACCGGCGTGAATTGTTCTCGGGTAAATATGATGGGAATAGAAGATCCTTACGGTTGGCAATGGGAGTTTCTGCAAGGAGTATTTTGCGGTAGTTCCAATAACAGTGCGCAAAGCGGAACGGAAATTTTTATTTACAAGGGGAACAGACTCCCAACCACTGCTGAATTGGCTGCGCACCCTAATGGTGAATACAGACAAGCTACCCGGCAGACGGCTTCTGGTCAGGTTCAAGAGATTATTCTTGGTGAACACTGCGATATATTCCCGAAAAAAATAGGTGGGAGTAGCACTTCTTATTGGGCTGACTATTCTTGGGCAAACACTACTGGCCAGCTGGTTCTTTGGGGCGGTGATGCGTCTTACGGTGCGTATTGCGGCCTCGCCTCTGCGGCCTCGAGTAACGCCTGGTCGTACTCGTCCGCGGCTGTCGGCTCTCGCCTTGCTTATTTTGGAAATTTAACATTTGTTAGCGGCGCAGCATTGATGTCCGTCTAATGAATTTAAAATGATAGTTCTTTGAATTTCAATTAATTAAAACCCGTCCACCTTCTCGTTTTGCGGTAACGGATAACGGGACGAAAGCTGAAAGGCGTGGACGGTTGGCGGAGGGAAACAAAGCTGGTTCTTTGGGGCGGTAATGCGAATAACGGTGCGAATTGCGGCCTCGCCTATGCGAACTCGAATAACGACTGGTCGAACTCGAACGCGAATATCGGCTCTCGCCATACTTAATTTATCGTAGAGAAATCTACGAGTTTCCCAAGCCATGACCTTGCAGGGCTTATGCCGTTGCAACGTAGTAATCAATAGGTTACGATGTCAGAAAATCAAGTATGCAGAAAGGTTGCCTAACTTGCGAAAGGCAACAAGCGGTGTTAGTAGGTTGAAACTCGAAAGCTCCGGGCGAATTATTCAAGCAAGCATAGAGGGCTTGCAGTTATCGGAATAATTAGAATAGTCTGAAAAGACAAAATTTAAAGTATGGTGTAAATTTTAGAATGTAGTATATGGTAAAAAGAAAGGGACATATTATAGAACGCATTGCCGACATGGATAATCTTAGGGAGGCTGATAGAGAAGCGCAAGACGGAAAAGTGAAAAAGAACCGTTTTATTCGCCGACATAATATGCACCCGGAAGAAGACTTGATAGCTTTGAGAGAAATGATATTGACATTTAATTTCCCACCACCGGAATATAGCTTGATGCAGGTGAAAAGTGATGCCGGAAAGGTAAGAGATATTATCAAACAAAAGTATTTCCCTTGGCGTATATTGCATCATGCAATTATGAGGGTAATCGGAGAAGATGTCTATAAAAGCCTGATTTATGATACCAGTGCATGTATAAAGGGTAAGGGACTTCATTTTGGAGTAAAAAGGATGAAGCGTTTTCTACGCCAATACCCGGAATATAAATGGTTTGTAAAGACTGACTTTAAGAAGTTCTATCAAAGTATTCCTCACGAGGTTATCATAGCTTCATTGAGACGGAAATTCAAAGACGAAAGATTTATCAAACTGATTGAAATCGCTGTATTGTCGTATAACAGTGAGCAAGAATTAATAGAAGTATTGAAAAATGAGATTGAACGTAAAAAGAGGTGTTCCGATTGGAGCATTTACAAGCCAACCTCTCGGAAATTTCGCGGCAAGCCCGATAGATCATGTGATGAAGGAACGCTACCGGGTGAAATGCCTGCACCGCTATTGTGATGATAATTGCATGTTGGCCCGGTCAAAGGCAGAAGCCTTGTTCCTTCTCCGGGTATATGAACGGGAGAGTGCAAAGTATGGACTAATAGTAAAGGCGAACAGTTGTATTGCTCCGATAGGCGCAGAGATTAGAAATGAAAACAAAAGGCATAGAAAGCGAAAACGAAGCAAGAGGAAGAAGGATTAACTTTTTGGGTTATTGCTTCACACAAAATAATGTGAGGATGCGTAAAAGCATGAAACAGAATTTTGCCCGAAAAGTAAAACGGATAAAAAGCCGGAAACGGCGACACGAGATACTGGCCGCTTATTGGGGCTGGTGCAAGTGGGGAGATTGCAAAAATTTGTGGAAAACTATAAGTAATAATGATATGAGTTTTGCGGATAAAGGTATCAAACAGAGTGGAAAAACAAAGGATGGAAAGAAGTTCTTTGATGTACAAGAAACAAGATTAATGAATATTCTCAATATCCCGATTACTATTGTGGATTTTGAGACAAACGTTAAGACAAAACAAGGTGAAGGCCGTTATTGCGTTCTTTTTGAGCAGAACGGGCAACGTAGCAAGTTTATCACTAACTGCTATAATCTGAAAGATGTACTGGATCAGGCTCGCATAGCGGAGAAAGACGGTCAGAAGATTTTTCCGGTAGAGAATGTGATTATAAAGCGGCGTTCGCTGGGTGACGGGAAGAGTGCTTATTATTTTGAAGAATAAAATTAAAACTGGAGGTAGATTATGAAAAGTTATGGAACTCTTATCGGTGAATTGCCGACTGGTGTAGAAACTGTAGTTGAAGGTGCATTATTGCGTATTTACTTTGACTTTGCAAGAAAGGACGCTGTAAGAAGTGCCGGTTCGGAAGACGTAGTGGTTGAAGACCAGTATGTATGCGAGAATGTGGACGTTGAAGGTGAACATGATTATGATAACATAGTAAGTGCTATCATCATGGATCGTTATGATGCAAACAAGCGGGATGCCATTTTCGCCAACTTGGAAATGGCACGCGATACGACTTCGGGATTAACAGAAGAAAAGCGTACAGAATACTTGCAAGAATATGCGGACTATCAGAATTACCGTACCAAAGCTAAAGAAGTTGCAAAGGCTGTCTTGGAAAACATAAAATAATCCTTTATGCAAGCACAAGGTCATATATTGATACGAAGAAAGGCCAAAAACGGAACTGACGGTTCTAATGGCAAACCGGGGAATGACGGCTTACAAGGCTGTATTCTCCGGCAGTCTGAATGGGCTAAAGGCATAGAATTTCGCAATGACGAGGCTTTGACTTCCGGCACCCGATATTTGGATATTGCAATTGTAACTACTGGTGCCAATACGTTTAATGCTTACAAATGCTTGAAGACGCATACTTCCAGTGCTTCCATTCCAGTTACTAATACAACCTACTGGCAAAAGTTTAACTCTTTAGTACCGGTTTATACTCCGCTTATTATGGCTCAAAATGCGGTTCTCCGATTTATGCAGGGTAATCAGCTTTTGATTATGAAAGCGGACAATAGTACTGTTGCAGCTGGACTTGTGGGTGGCGATTATCCTCTGTGGGTTGGGGCTACAGCACCGGGAAGTGCACCGTTTAAGGTTAGTATAGGCGGAAAGCTTTATGCCGCCGGTGCCGTTATTACTGGCGATAGCACTTTTGAAGGAACATTAAAAGGTGTATCAGGTTCTTTTACCCGATTGAATTGCGTTAATAAGGATGGAGATATTCTTGGAGGCATTAGTTTTGGAAGTGATGGAAAAATGTGGTTTGACGGCGATATGTTTCATCAAGGTTACGATAGTTCAAAAGGCAGAAGTTATCGTTTCTATTCGGCGAATATTTGGTGTCGAGGCATGTTCGGTGCCAGGGAAAGGACGGTTTTAGAGGTTAGAGGTTCTTATGGGTATTTTTACACAAAAGGAGTGAATACGTCAGGGGTGTATGTAACTCTTACTTCTGCGACCTCAAATAACAATGAGACTTATCATACTGTACCTTGCTATGGCAGCACTACTGGAGATGAGTCCGGTATGCCAGTAGATATAGTTGTATTCAAAATTATATCTTCAACCACTTATAGATATGATTTGAGTATGGCAGAATCTCAAAGGGTACTGGTAGTAAATGCAAATAATGATCGAAACAATGTAGATATATATGTTAACGGTGGTAAAGTCGCATGGAATGGTGGGGAAATAGCAGAGGTGGTAAAATTAGAAACGTTCTCATATCCTTCACCAGCCTCCAATTTACTTGGTAGAGGTCTTATTATTGGAGCTTTTAGAGATAATAACTGGTAGATTATGAAGAAGATAAATTTTGAAAGAATTGAAATATTTGTTGATATTGATAAGACAAGGTGTTCTGTTGAAAACTATAAGAAAGACTTTTCCAATATCATTTATCAACTTGGTAGGGGTATAGAGGCTCACGCCCTCGCATTTAAAATATTCAACTCTAAAGGAGAGACGGAATATGACGATAGAGAGTGTGACATGGTTAGAGAATACGCGAGCTTATGTTCACCTGCCTTTATAGATGCGATAGATAAGATTTTAGTGGGATAACATTCAAAACACAAACACGAAAATATGAAAGATATAATTGAAACGTTTATTCAAGACCACTTGTTTTTGCATTTGGTTTTGATTGCCGTAAGTACGGCAGCTATCATAGTGGCAATGGCTATGGACTTTATTTCAGGTGTTCAAAAGGCAAAGCAACGTGGAGAACTTCGTACATCAGCTAAGTATAAGAAGACAGCAACGAAAGCAAAGAAATATTTCAGTCCATTTTTGGTACTGACTATGATTGATCTTATCTGTTGTGTAGTCATTCCATTCCCCATATTTGCGATGTTATGGGCAGCTTATGTATGTTTTTGCGAGTTTAAGAGCGTACGCGAAAAGAGTTGGGAAAAGGAAGAACTTCGGAAGGCAGAAAAGACTATGAGCATCATTATTGAGAATAAGGATGATATTGCTCGGCTGGCAGCACAAATATTGTTTGAATCACAAAAAGAAAAGGAGAATAAAAATGACACGAGGACTACGGAACAATAACCCGTTAAATATACGGAGAAATAATACAAAATGGCAAGGTTTGTCTGCAATACAAACAGACAAGAGCTTTTTTCAATTCATGTCTATGGCATACGGCTATCGCGCTGCCTTTAAGACTATTCAGACTTATATTCTGAATAAGTACGATACTGATAAAGACGGCGTTTCAAACGAACTTGAAGATGTCATTATGCGCTGGGCACCGCCATGTGAAAATAATACGGATGCGTATATTACTACAGTAGAAAAGCGTTCGGGGATTTCGCGCCATACAGTTTTGAGCCGGAATAATCGGGATCAGCTTATTTCAATTGTGGCCGCAATGAGTTATGTGGAGAATGGTGTACCAGCCAATATGACCGATGTTAAGAAAGGCTGGGAATTGATATAATTAGCTGGTAAACATAAAATTGTAAGAATATGACAAACTTAAATTTTACTCTTAAAGAAGAAAACTGGTATGAAAGCCAGTCGGTTCAGCTTTCCAGCGGGAAGTTGGCTATCAGCATCAATTTTGGTGACTCGGAAGATAATAGAGTGGTAGTGTATAAAAGTTCTAATGGAAAGGACTATGTGCCTTATAAAACAGTGCTTAGTGCCGGAGAGTTTTGTGATATGAACATTGATGGACTAATTGCCGGTCAACATATTAAAGTGGGATGCAATGAATTACCCATGAGTTGTTCGTTCTTGGAAAGTGCGGACGGAGGTAGTGCTGCAAGTAAATCTGATATTTTGGCCGAAAGTGGACGTGCGCAATTGGCTGAATCCCAATTGGAGCAATCTATAAGTGATGTGAAGACTGCACTTGATACTTTGGTTGGTACTGTTGATGCTACTACGGCCATTGATACCTTCAAAGAGATAGAGACATTTCTTACTGGAGTTACCAATGAAAAGACGTTAACCGGTATGTTGGCAGCAACGGGCGGAAAGATCGTCACTGCACAAACTACGGCTGACGCAGCAAAGGGCACGGCTCAAACTGCATTAAGTAAAGCTACCACTAATGAAACAAAGCTCAATACAATACCTGAAATGCCTGCAAATGACGGCAAAATATATGGCTATTGTAATGGTGCATGGGTAGTTATTGCGGATGCTGGTAAAAACGTATATACTGATTGATTATGAAATGGAAGGTTTGCATAGGAGTAATTATCATATTACTCCTTGCTGTTACCGCTTCTATGTGGCGGTTGTGGCAAAAAGAAAGGGAAGAAAGCTCTCGTCAAGCAGGTAATGTAGAAAGCCTTTGTACGGAGTTGAAGCAATACAAGATAAGGGATAGTCTGAATGTGGCCGAGAGCCGTGTTTTGAGGCTCAAAGTCGGAGAATTGGAAGACTTGCGTAGTGCAGATGCAAAGTTGATAAAAGAACTGAAATTGCGGCCTAAAGAAGTGGAATACATTACTAATACAAAGGTTATCACAAAAGATAGTCTTGTATTCGTTTTGAAGAATAGTTGCTTTGATTATTCGGATAAGTGGGTAGATTTCCATGCAAGTGTACCTGATAGCATATTCACTTATGAGGTAAGAGATAGTCTTTCGACTGTAATAAGTCGAATACACAAGCATAAATTCCTTTGGTGGAGGTGGGGAACAAAAGGTTATAAGCAAACGATAATCAACTATAACCCACGAGGTAGGATAACTTACAATGAAATTGTGAAAGTAGAAGATTGAGGTAAGGGAGCATTTTGCTCCCTTTTTTCGTTTAGAAAGGTAAGTCGTCTTTGGCATCCCCAAAATCTACGGGAGGTTGAGGAACGGCGGGAGCCGGGGCAGGTGGCGTGTGGTTGTAAGACGGCTGTTGTTGAGGCATGGCTGGTTGTCCTGGGTTACGGAGTATGTGTAATAGTCAAGACTTAATCTGACAGTTTATTTGCTATCGGACAAAAAAACTGTCAGCTATTCCATGCAAAGTTACACAACTTTCTTCATTCTCAGAACCGGATGGCGTTTTATTAACGTCATTCGGTTTTATTACATCTTGTTTTTGGAGCTGGTATTTCCTTGCCACGGCGATCCCTTCGATAAACGTCTGCATGGGCGTTTTCCCGAAACAATACTTCCCGGAATGTGTTCTTTCCGTGTTGT
Source organism: Bacteroides sp. GD17 (assembly GCF_038448625.1). Lineage (NCBI taxonomy): Bacteria > Pseudomonadati > Bacteroidota > Bacteroidia > Bacteroidales > Bacteroidaceae > Bacteroides > Bacteroides sp. GD17. Next base: position 246,022 of record NZ_JBCEZS010000006.1, on the reverse strand, counting down.
AAGAGTTCATCCACGCATCGAGGTCTGTTTGTAGCTGTTCAATAGTGGTATAGATTTTTTTTCTGAATGCGATAGCATAGAACTCGTTCTGCACGGTTCTGTTGAATCTCTCGCAGATGCCGTTTGTTTGTGGGCTTTTTGCCTTGATTTTAGAATGGTCTATATCCTCCACGGCCAGATACAGTTCATACTCATGGTTCTCTCTGTTTCCACAGTATTCCGTTCCTCTGTCAGTGAGCATACGCATTAACTTTAAGTCATGCTGCTCGAAGAAAGGAACTACTCTGTCATTGAGCATGTCAGCCGCAACAAGAGCATTCTTCCTGTCATACAACTTGGCAAATCCGATTTTGGAGTAAGTGTCAATGACTGTCTGCTGGTAAATGTGTCCGACACCTTTGATGTGTCCCACATAATAAGTATCCTGTGCGACAAGAAAACCGGGATAATAGGTTTCTATCTCTCCATGAGCCTGTTTCTCTTCCTTTGCCTTCTCCAATGCCGCCACCTGGTTCTCGTCGAGGATTATGCCTTCCTGTTCCACCTTTGCGGATAATGCCTTCAGGCGTTTCTGAAAGGTTTCCATATCATGCCGCAACCAAATGGAGCGTACTCCACCCGGCGAAATAAGAATACCCTTCTTCCGCAACTCATTGGATACACGGACTTGCCCCAACGCCGGATTGTCTATTGCCATTCCTACTACAGCCTGCTCAATGTGTTCTTCCACACGATTCTTTATGACTGGCTTACGGCGGGAAATCTCCTGCAAGGCAACTTCACCTCCTTGTTCATACAACTCTTTAAAACGATAAAAACTGTCACGGCTATAGCCCATAATCTTGCAAGCACGTGATACGTTTCCTAACTGTTGGGAGAGTTCTAGCAATCCCAGTTTGTTCTTGATGACTTTTTCTGATGTTGTCATAACTCAATCTGTTTTCTGTTACAAAATTATTCTTTTTATGCGTAACTGTCAGATTAAGTCTTGACTATTACAGAGTATGGCCTTCCAGCAAGTGATGGAATTGTACCATTTACCCTGCCATTCATTTGCATTGATGTCTATTTCAATATCTACGTCCTGACCGACTGCCAGCCCGAAATTCTGAACGTTGTCGTTCATTACTGTAAAGGCGACTTTTTTAGGGTATTGCCCGGGGATTTCCAATACAAAATCCTGCCGTTGCCAAGCCTTTCCACTTTTTGACACGCCGTTTTGCATCGGTAGTGCCACAATGATTTTTCCTGAAATACTTAAACTCATAATGTTATTTTATTAATTAAACTTCCATACATATCCATAAGCAGAATCAATTATACCATTGCAACATGCAGAGATATTTTGGTGCCTATAGCCAGTAGCTCTTTGAATATCCATACTACTATTCCACTCTCTTATAAATCTTCCATTAGTATTATATTGGGATATGGACTTGCATGTCCTTTTTGTTCGATTACCGTAGTTTATATTGTAAGAACGATCACACCATTCAAGGTTATCGGCATGATTATTCCTTCTATTTTCGTCTTTATGGTTAATTTCAGCAAATATCCTCGGATTAGGGATAAAAGCCTCGGCTACAAGCCTATGAACTTTACATATCTTTTCTTTCCCGTCTTTGCATAAATGCGCTTGCATATATCCAAATCCATCATCACCAAATACCAACATCCGTTCTCGGATGAATCTTGTAGAATTTTTCCATTTGGTATGTCGTCCGATAGATTTAACCCTGCCGTAATTAGAGACTTGATATAGCCCTTCATATCCCTTAATATCTTTCCATATTTCCATACTGTTATTTATCGTCAGCCGGATTTAACTTGTCAGACTCATTGATTGCGCGGCTGATAATATCACAATCAGTAAGTTTTCGTTGTATAATAGTCATACCTCTTTTACAATTCTCGCTTTGATTAAGGTCACAATAGCAACCTTTGTATAGGAGATTGGAGAGGTCTTCTAAAACTTTATAAATATCAGTAAGCCGGAGGTATGTAATTCCGGCCACATCTTTATTATAGGGGTGGACTTCTTTAATACGACTATCCAGTGATAAACAAGCAAGCTTTGCCATACATCTTGTTAGTTCCAATTTAGCCAGTAAACCACTGTTTTCGATATGGCATTTATCAAACTCTAATTTAATGGAGTATTCCATTTTAAATAAATCAGGTTGAATTTCATCCGCAATGAACTGGTTAGCGTCTGCCATGAAAAAGGCTCGATGCCCTACAATCTTATTGATTCTCTTCTCGTATTGGCGAGTTAGATTTTCAAGTTTATTACTTTGTTGTTTTGCTTGGAAACGACAAAGCCCCGATTTACGTAATGCGTTCAACATATCCACAACCAATGCACAAACAATATCATTGGTAAACAATACATTGTATATAGCTGCCAATGTTATATTTTCAGCTTTCAACTTTTTGTCTTTTATGTCGCTTATCTTCCCTTCCATACGTCTATCAAATCTTTAATAATGAAACGTAATATAACAATGAGGGCAACTGTTTCAATTACCCCCATAATAAGTCTTCCTATTGCCATGTCAGTCTGTCCTTTTTTGATTAAATTTCATTTTGGCCTCAACAAGTGAGTCAATGTCGCATTTGAAGTGGTGTAATGTGCTCAATGCAACAAGAATTACATCTGCCAATTCTTCTTCTACGTCCAAGTAGTCTTTTATGTGGTGGGATTTATCACCCGTACTTTCAAAAACTTCGGCAACTTCTTCGAGTAGATCACGGCGAAGATTGTTGTTTTTATCATTATCAGGATCAATCTTTCCACGCCTGACGGCACAATCATAAGCTATTTGAGCTATCTCATTCAATTTTCCCATTATCTATAAGTTTTATCCAATTAGTATCTTTTTCCAAAAACCATAGCCAACCATTTGTCGGCTTTACTCTTCGTTTGATATACTTACGAACAGTAGCATAATTCAAACCTAAAATTTGTGAGGCTTGGGTTATCGAGTCAAATCTAAACCATTTACCTTCGGGAGTAATAGCCACACATGCAAAAGCATGGGCGTTACCATTAGACCAGTATTTATGTCCTTTCAAAGCGTCACTATGTCTCTTTCTGATTTCAGTGGCTCTTTCTTCTCCGTAGTATTCCTCATAGGTTTTGCCTTTTAATCCATGATGATACCCTTTATTAAAAACATTGTGTCCGTTGACTACTCGTGTCACTGGTATTTCCGGTTCCAATCTCAATTCCATCTTGTTCTTTGTTTTTGTAATTGTCTCTTCTCATTTGGTGATAACGATAGTACATTGATAGATCAAGTTTGCGAATGAAGGTATCATCAGCTTTCATATCTGAAATTTTCCGGGCTGGCTTAACTACGTCAAAAAATACTCTTTTGGAGGTATATCTTCCTCTTTCAAGGCTCCAGCATTGAGTTGAGCCTTCGTAAGCATAAATAAGCCCGGCAAAGTCAGGTACTTCATCGGGCTTAATCAAATCTTTGGGAACTATATAATAGAAGTAGTTGGTGCGTTGACCGGAAGTCACAACATCGAATTTGTTTCTTCCTCGGTTATCACATTTCTTTTTATCTTTATGGAAGTCACATCTACTTACTTTTACTTCATACTCATAGGTTAGCCGTGATCGGGTAACTTCCAGTAAATCAGCTTCCCATTTTCCAACAAAAATGTTTGGGAAGATGCGATTTCCTTTTTTGTCACGGAAAACATGATCGCAAAACCCTTGTATTATATCAATTGTCTTCATTTAATCTTTGCATGTTCTCTGTCTAATTCATATTCAAAAAAACCTTTCGCTTTGTCATATAATTCATTCTCGATTTTAGAAAAATACATGGCAGAGCTAAAGGCTTTTAATGCAGCTTCACGAGCTTTTTTCTTATAGTAATCGGCTCTTTTGACTGTATTCTCTTCTTTCTTGCGTTCTTGTAGCTCCAAGTAGCGGTCAACAGCCTCACGTCCCCAGCGGAACATGTCTTCTTTATCAGCAAAAGCCGCGGATTCCTCACGGATCAACCTTTTCTCCGAGGAAATAACATAAGCTGATATTCCTTTGTATCTACGAATGGAAACGGCTATGTCGAAACTTTTGTAATTTTGCTGTTCAACATAGCCGCCGAGGGTGTAAGGAAATTCATTTTTTGAAAGCATAGATTGTAATTTTGAAGTTTAAAATCCAAATAATTATCTCTCCATTTCTTTTCCGTACTGATGGCAAGAAATAGTCTTGCAATTTATCAATGCGCATAATCAAATCTTTTCATTAAGCTTATCGAGAAGTTCGTTTGCGCAGTTCTTCGCATAATCTTCATCTTCATCATAGAAGGGCTTAACTGTTACCCAAATTCCTGCAAATTTGACTTGTACTTCGTAATTGGGAAGAACATATTTTTCATTTTTCCCGTTACAATGGTCTTCTACCCATATGGTAGTCTTATTGATTCTGTACTGTTTCATCATTGTTTGCTTCTTTAGTTTGAAAGTTTTTATCAAGTATCTCAATGCACTTTTTGACTCCGGTATCAAATCCTTCCTTATAGTTTTTAGTGTGCTCACCTACAACATATACAGTCATTGACAACCAAAACAGAAGTATGCCAATGGATTTGTACCAGCAAGGAAAGGATATGGAGAAAGGTTTGAAAGTGATAGAAAAATCACCGATCCATAAAAGGCCGATGACAAAAAGAATTATAAAAAATAGACTTTTCATGATTTATCGTTATTAAGTTTTACATATTTACCTTGTAGAGAACACTCTTTTAAGATTTCGGCATTTTCACTACCAAATGCGACAAGGACGCTACCACAACCGGGGCTATCTCCACGCGTTCCATCAGGACGGTAGAATTTTATTCTATTTCGCAAGAACATCATTCCTGCTGCTTTAGTGAAAATGACATCTTGAAATTTGTTACTATCGCACCGATTAAACAGTAGTGCGATGCCGTTACCATGTTCTGCAAGTTTCTCTACAAACTGCCACATAAGTGGCTTAGAGTATGGAGGGTTAAGCCAAATTCGCCCCCCCCAATTCTGTATGAGGCCATTGTCTTGTTTGTTATACATGATTTTTGCTGTAGGCCAAAGAGGGTGCATTGGAGCACAAGGATCAAGGTCAAATTGTCCCAATGCTTCAATGATTTCTCGTGGCGTGTACCATTCATCAGAAGCATTTGCAGATCGTTCAAAAGATGTGTTCATTTGTTACTTTCATTTAGGATTTTACGAACTTCTATATGATCGCAAATTTCGTCTGCCTGTTTTAGAATGTAAGCAATCTCTTCTTCTTTGCTCATATTCTGTGGGCGGTTCTTCGCATCTACTCTCAATTCTGAAATAATCTTATCGACTTCGGGATCAGGAGTTTCAAAGAACTTTTTTAATTTTGCGGCTCTACGTTCAATAAGCTGTTCTGTCTTTTTGTTTAATTTCATATTACAATGTTTTAAAGTATTCACTGCATAAGAATCCTTTTCTCGGAGAAAAATTTTGGAAGTCACAACTCATATAGATTGCTTTCCTATCAGCCCAATGTGCCATATCTTTTTGCCATTGTGGAATAATTTGGTGAGGATCATTCAGATCACGGAAGGGTTGGCAATGTGGAAGGAAACGGCGGCTTTTGGATTTCCAGTAATTAACACGAGCAAAAGACTCTTCAAAGTTCATAAGGATGCAATATAAGAAGTATTCCCCTTTGTACCCATACTTATCAATTAGGGAAGTGGCATGTTCAACTTCTGCAATTTGTCCTGGAGTGTCGCAACCGAACCGAATACGTTTTATCCATTTTACCTTTGCAAGTAGTTGAGCAATTTCATTTGTGACTAAACGAGCATCCAGCCCTTGGTTAAAATCCACTCTGACACCCAATTTAATAATCTTCTCTATTTGATGTAATCCGTAATCGGAGGCTAATACATTATTATCCATGAGAATAGCTTTCCTTCGTCCGGCTACGACTTCTTCAATATCCATGTAAGGCGATATTTTTCCTTCCTTTTGAGGGACAACACACCATTTACATCTGTTGGGACAACCACGGGTGAGAAAACCATAAGCTAAATCAGGAACAATGTTGTAAATGGAATAATCAGGTTGAATACGATCTATTTCGATGGGAAGTACTTTCTCTATATCATATCCGGTGCCACCTTTTTCAATTTGATCGGCATTAATATAATATTTATAATCGGGTGTAAAGGTGAAAACTTTTGCTATATATACTTTATCGTATGGGGATAATGGATTATACCACTCTACATCATGGCCACGTGCTTTATGATAGTTGCTTATCTTCATCAGAGCAAGATTCGGATAATTACTATCGACCACCAATAGTCCAATCTTCATATCGCTACTATTTATTAGTTAAACTTGGTATAGGCATCCACAAGTCATTATCAGATACATCACAACAATAATCATCCGCATCTGCTGTGTCCCATACGTGATAATGTTTGTTGTAAACCAAGATTTCCGGTTCATAGTGTCCCTTAGCGGAAGTTATGGCCAGTACAGGTTCGCTCTGTTCTGATATGTCTTTTTCATCTACAAATGGAAGTTCGTCTTTTGCCTTTTTCCACGAGGATTGTTTCGACTGCCATTCTACACCAGCCCTATATGCACATGGAGTCTTACCATCAGCTAACAGCCCGTTACATTTCTGTATGCAGGATTCTCCATTCTTGTTCCAACAATGCCCAAAGTCATTTATCTCTTCTCCTTGTCCGAAGAAAGGACAAGAAAATTCTGCTAATTCTTTTTCGTTCATAGTTGATTATTATTGAATTATTCTACAAGTACATTCGACCAATAACACGAAAAAAGTAATGCCAAAAAGAAATTTCCAATACTTGATTCTTCTTTCATTCCTACTTTTATATAGACTCCATTCATATTCCACAACCTTTTTGCAATCGTCTTTATAGTGTTCAAAATGTTTGTCAATGTAATGGGTAATATCATCAACAATGATGTGCTTTACCTCATCAGATACAGATTCGGGGTAGCCACGTTCATCGTAATTTAATTCGGTAATAACTTGTTGTCTTATTACTTTCTCCACGCCATTTATACGGAAGCGCATTGATATTCCACTTGATTTGACATGACGCAAGAACATTTCTTTAGCAAGTTTTTCCACCTCTTCTTCTTTTAGTTTGGCTATTGAGTCAATTCGGTCGAACTCTGCTTCATCAACAATGATAATAGGATTCTCCGGCTTCATTCTATGTATTTCCATAATGTTCCTTTCTATATTGTTTTACGCTAACTCTTCTACAACTACATTGTATCCTTTTTCCAAAACGGCACGTTTATGAACTCCGCATAAGTATTCTACGTGTCCATTTGGATAAATCACTTTACACTTTGCTTTATACTTGCAATCAGAAGTATTGTGAAATCCTCGGACACGGCTTGCTCCATTGTCAACTTTTTCTTGGCATTTTATTGTTTCCATTATACAGTTCTTGTTTGTTTAGATTATACTATTATTGATTTATTATGTTTATCGCAAACTAATTGCTTGAATGGATAGAACTTATAGGCATCACATTTCACAAAAACATCAAATGCTCCACCCCTGGAATATAGGCAATTACCACAATGGCGATCACGAGTTCCTATAGTTAGACCTATTTTCATATTCTAATCTTGATTTATTAAAAGGGCAATTCATCATTATCATTCAACATTGGGCGGCAATCAGTCTCTATGACTCCACGTACTTCATAAGATTTCAAAGAGCACAAGACATACGCTTTTCGTCCAGTTATTAAGGCCAGCCTTTTGGCCTCATTTTCCGCAGACGTTATATCATCATGTTTAAACTTTGGTTGCCATCCACCATCTACATAAACCATGAATAAAGGGGATGATTTGAAAGCTGATATTGCTTTCCCGTTTTTGCTAACAAACTCCAACTCATTCTCCCAAAATGCCTTTTTGAGTGGTTTGATAAAAATAGCACCAGTTGAGAATATTTCTATTTGATCATCTTTGTATATTAATCCGTTATGTTTTACTATCATAATTTATTTCTGCTTTTAGTATTCTGAATTTTATGCAGCCTCTTTCCTAAATTTACGTAGTCTCCTGCTAATTGTTTCACAAAGGACTCGCGCCATATTTACCTCAACAGCATTTCCTATAAATTTCTTTTGATCGGCTTGTGTGCCAATCAATTTGTAATCTTCCGGGAAGCCCATTATCTTTTTCAGTTCCGGTATGCGTAGCATCCGCATTTTAATGTCAACGATACCATACAAGGCCATGAACTCTTTTATCTTCCGCGTCATTGGGCTGTCAGTATCGTATATTTCAATCGCTACACGTCCGGTTTCAGTGGCAATCAAGTAGGGCGGCATCTTATCCATGCGAGCAATAAGAGTGAAACAAGGGTTATCAACGGAGCTGCCAGCGCTGTTGAACTGTGGATTCATCAGATAATGCCATTTCCGGTTTGCGGTTATTGTCTGTGCCGGTTCCTCTATGTTGCTACCAATATTTGAGAAAGAAGTATTCATAATCCAAGGCTTGCATGTTATAAGTTTTTGCTTGGGATTGGTTAAAATTGCCGGACAAATATTGTCAATACTTGTATGTTGTCCTCCACCGGAATACTCATTGGCGATAAACCTTGGAGTTACTAATGATAATCTGTCTTTTGTTGTAACTGTCGCAGACGGATCGTTTACCGAACGATTAAAGCCGTTCCCATAGTGCGCTGATACGAAGGCATGATGGTCCCTGCATGTGATTGTTCCGGCAGGCTCTTCCACTGATACATTCTTGCTTTCGGGATGTCCGCTGAATTGTTTGGAAAGAAAGCAAACTTGCGCTACTCCAAGTCTGTTTTGTGTTGTTACCACCGGACATGGTTCGTCAATCCCAGGAGCGTTATATTTCCCCGTACGGTTCATAGAGTTATACTTGATAAGGAAAGCATCTTTACCACCCGCTACAAACTTGATAAGACCAGCATAAATACGTTCCAGTGTCTTTTCCGCAAGCGGTTTCTCACGGAATATGCTTGCACCTTCATCGGAAAAATCCAGCACCTCTTTTACTGGCTTCCATTTCTCCAGTTTGGAAAACATATCTAACCTACCTCCTTTGCAGTGAGTAGGTTCCGGGAATACAATTGGCAGACCTTTCTTGGCGAATATACCAAAGAAGCGTTTCCGTGTTGTATAAGCTCCATAATCGGCGGCGTTCAATATTCGGTGGTCGAAGTCAAAACCGTACTTCTTCACATTACGCACCCAACGGAGATAACATTTGCCCTTTTCCATGCTGATGGGCTTTCCGTTTTCGTCCATATCGCCCCATGACATAAATTCCTCAACATTTTCAATCTGAATGTAATCAGGGCAAATAGCTTCGATATACCGGAATAAATGCTCTGCAAGTGTCCGACTGTCTGCATCGCGCGGTTGTCCTCCTTTAGCCTTTGAAAAATTGGTACATTCAAGTGAAGCCCAAAGAACAACCTGTGCGCCGGGATATTGTGCCCTACATTTAGCAAGATGTCTAATTAATGGAGAAAGTTCCAATGTACGAATATCTTCTGTAAAATGGAGCGCATCAGGATGATTGGCCGCATGGCTCGCTATTGCGTTTTTATCATGGTTTACGCAAGCGATAACCTTTGCGCATTGTTCACCGTCCAGTCGAGCGTTTTCTACTCCAGTTGAAGTGCCACCCGCACCGCAAAATAAGTCTATGTATAGTAGATTGATTTTATCCATATTTCATTAAATTGTTAGTTAATCCTCATATTCATCATCATCGCCTAAATCAAGCCGATCATCATCACACATACATTCATCCTTTCTATAATTACTATTCACATAAACCGTGAAACATACTCATACAAGCATAGCCGCCTTCCGGCTCAAACATATCAGGTGTATGTTCTTTTACGTATTCCAAGACTTCCTCTACATAGGGATATTGCTTATTCTTACAAAATCTTTGAGGAATGTATGATGGAGGAAAGAAGGAATGTTCTACAGTCTTTTCTGCTTGAATTAGACGTTGGCACATTTCAGGATCATTTTTGGCAATAAGTCCGATCTCTTTATGTCTGCACATAATACATGGAAAACAACCTACACGGGAGAAACCGCGATAATATAGTGGATTTGGCTGTTGTCCTGCATCCAGTATGCAATCTATAACTTGCTGTGCAGTCCATTTGAATATCGGCCTTAAAACAGAAGCGTCATATTTAGAACACCAGTCTTTAACATCTTTACTTCGGTAAATTTCAGTTTTCCCTTTTTTGTTAGGTTGGAAATACGATTTGAAGTACATACATTCTTCTTCCATTGTTGCGCGCTCTGCACTTTCTCCGGCTCTGATACCTTGTATGATAATACAACTTTCATTAAGAGAAAGTACATAGTCAATCATGGGTTTCATTTTTAATTCACTTGTGCAGAATCGGGCTTGTGAGGACGGGAATCTTTGCTTGTGGACGGCTAATGAAACGAAATCATATTTTGATTTTAGAGTCAGTAATTTCACTCCCATTTGCGAGCAAACATCATTCACATGCTTATATGTGTCAGGGTGTTCCCAACCAGTGTCACAAAATACAGCAGTTAAATTCCCCCCCCATATTGTTTGAAGGCTTGGATCAAACATGCTTGTGAATCTTTGCCACCTGAAAAACTTACTAATATTTTCATTTTATGCCAATTCTATTTTTACATATTCATTTTTATTAATCCCGGCACTACCTTTGGGAGAATATACTAACCGACCTCCATCATCCAATATCTTTTGTACATCTTTCATAGCTTGGTATGCTTGGGAATAATCTCTGTATTCTTGGTGTCCTATCGGATATTTGCAAAATCTCCTGCCACCATCAGGCATAATACTGATACCGAATACTATCTCACAGGTTCTTCGGTTGAAATTCTTTTGAGTCCTTACTTTCATTTGATTTCTAATTTTTTTTGATACATTTTCCCAATTTGAGTATGAATACACATTCGTTGGCTGGTGCTCCCCAATTGCTATTGCCTACTCCAACAATGATAGAATTGAGTTCAAAAAGCATTGTCCGTTTAGTATAGCCAAAACGAAAGCGAACATGAGTGTATCGTTTGGGATGGAAACCATTACCACGTGTGATGCAAGAAAAACAAATGACTTTCTTGCAGTAGAAACCAGTTTTTTCATAGGAATTATGACCTTCACATTTGGCTAATCTTTTGATCCAATATTCCTTTATTTCTCTGTATTCTTCTTTCTTCTCCCCGGATTCTATCATTTCATACCATTTAGCTTTTAATGGCAGATCGAGGATTTTCATATTATCCATAGTTTAAAAGAGTTGAGGGTTCCGTTTGTCGTGAAGGATTTTCTGAACACGTTCAATTTCTCCATCTACTTCACGTTCAATCTGTTTGCTTATTCGTAAGTCTATTTGCCTCTTGCTTTTGAAATATTCTTTTTGGCAACGGCGCATTTCTACAACTTTGTCGAAAAATTCTTTAGGAGTCATAGGTTCAATTATAAATGGAAGGCCGCTTAACTGCGGCCTCCCGGTAGTTTATTTCTTTCCAATGAGAAAATCCTTCCACAAATCTTTGAACTGTTGTCCGAAGTAAATTGCAATTTCACTTGACTTTACGGCAAGGCGAGAGCCGACATTCGCGGACGAGTACGACCAGTCGTAAGACGAGTTCGCATAGGCGAGGCCGCAATACGCACCGCTAGGCGCAGAACCGCCCCAAAGAACCAGCTTCTTCCGCTCTTCTTCGTCCATATCATCAATTTCTTTCTGTGTGTAAAGATAGTACCACGGAGCATAGCGATATTCGTTTTCGGTGAATCGTGGAAAATCAGGATCATTGTTTAATGCACGGGCAATTGTACATAATTTCATGTACGCAATTTGAGCAATATCATCTACTTCTTCTTTATGACCGTCTTCATTTTCTACAAGTAAACGAGAGATCGGCTTTACTCCGAGTGCATCGCAAGCATCTTCATAAGTCTTAATGTTGTGATAGTCGGTATAATCAGGCTTTTGCTTCCCGAATAAAGCTGTTAAAATACCAATTGCTTTAGAGCAATCTTTTGCTTCACTGAATGCGGCCGTAACCTTTTCTTGGGTAATTTCAATTTTTGACATGACGTAAACTATTTATTATTAATACTATATCCGAATAATGCAAAATCTCCCCGGCACGGATCATCCGGGAAAATTTGTCTCATGTAGTCCGTAATCTGACGAACCATTTTCCAATCCTCTGTTTTGCGAGAAGTAATGCCAAGTTGATGTGCCATTTTTGCGACATGTGCATCCAAAGGTATGTGTAACTCCGAAGGGTGAAGGATAGTCCAAATGCCTAAATCTACTGGAGATTTACGCACTACCCATCTTAAAAAGAGACAAATACGTTTACATGGAGAGTCGCGCTCTAATTTAGGAATACCTTTTACACCTCCAAAATCGGTCTGAATCTCACAAATGACGTTATTATACCCTTCATAGAAGGTTTCTAAATCATCCCATTCTTTGTAAATGTCATATAACCGTTGGCAAATGCAATAGAAATCATGGTAGGTAAACATTCGGTAGAATGTGGTAATGCTTCCTTTGTACTGTTCCCACTCCTTATTCATAATAAATTCGTAGGGAGAATTATACATTAGATTATTCATATTCTCTGCTTGCTGCATAATCAGTTTACGGTTCCCAAAAGCTATCCATGAAGTAAGGAAGGCACTGATTTCAATGTCTCTTTTATCACTATATTTGCGTGGGAAAAATATGGGATCGTCTTTTATGAAGTCAGGTGTTTCGTATTGGTTTGCCCAATTTATTAGTTTACTTTTTATTTCTTCCATAATATTCTTCTTTCCATTTATTGAAAGCTGCCTCTTTATCATCAACTTTCATTCTTTCAATAAATGAATAGTGAGACTCTAAAAGCTTTTTTGCTTCTTCATCCCCACCGTTTGCTGTTTCTACAAGGTGGGCAATATACTCTCCATAAAATATTCCGTTATTGTCGGATTTTTGTTCGTTAGCTTCATTTATGGAAAGAGAAGAAGCTACTTCATCGCGTTGTGCATCGTATTCCATCAGCCAGCCAAGAATTATATTTCCATCCAATCGGTCATAAACTTTGCCGGATGTCATTGCATTGCGGAAACATAGTTTTATTTCTTCCAATTTGAGATAGTAGAATTTGTCTATTATCAAATCGGCGGTTAGGGCAACTTGTGTAGCATTCATAGTTTTTCCTACATTGAAAAATGACACAAGTTCATTGATCGCAATAACGAGTATAGCCCTTGCTCCGGCTAATGTGATTTCTTTCCTTATGATAGAAAGTGGCAAATCAGGAGTGTTCAGAATTGCATCCTTAATCGAGTTTACTTGCAAGCCCTTGTAATACTCCGCCTGCAAGGTCAGCAAGTCTTTCAACGCTTTCTTTTCGATTGCCGGGAGATTGGTTTTGGCTAAAACTAAATTGTGTTCCTGTTCCATTTTTAAGTTCAAATAATCCAGCCCAATTATTTGCGATAGACTGTTCTACAATAGACGTTGCAATACTTGGATTGGTGTTTGACAATTCGAGTAGTTTATGGTAACATGCTTCTATCCCTGATTGAGTGTAAGCTTGTTTCCGTTCTTGTTTATATTTCACCCACCTTTCAATGATGGGGAGATAATCTGCCGGGACAAATGATAAATCAAGTTCCTTTTTACTGGATTTACTTCTTTTTCCGGCATCATAGCCAGCGAGCCACGATTTTTTGGCTACTTCTTGGCAGTCAGGAAATGCTTTTGAGTATTCCTCTGCTTTTTGGACTAAATCTTTTCCCATAAATTTCCAACTTTTTTAAACTCTTCATTGGCAGGAACCGGGCAGTCTTTTATCCAAACCATGTCTTTTATCTGCCAATGAGATAAATCAGTATTTTCAGGTATAAGAGCCTTCATGTTGGCAAATAGATTAAGACGAAGAGATTTATTTCGGGCTACTTCGGGGAACAGTCCGATTGCTCTATTTGTCTTTAAAAAAGATTCAATGTCTTTTTCCGAGTGCGGGGTATAAACAACTCCATCTACATGAGGCAGAACAGTCAGAATACCATCAGCAAGCGCAGTATATATAAAAATGCTCACCTCATGGTTATATGCTAACATATTAGCGTTTCTAATAGCATCTGACAAGATAGCTACTTCATCAGGGAATAGTAATGGCTCACCTCCAGTAATCATCACTTCTTTGTAATTGAAGTGTTTTACCACCGGGAGCTTATCAAAATCCCATGAGTTATTGCAACACATGGGACATTTATTTGGGCATTGGGTTGTAACCAATAAACGCAATTTTTCCATTATAATGATATTGTTTGGGTGAATTTTAGTTCTCCAGTATAGCCGCGGGATTTTAATTCTGCGATAAGTTCTCGTGGAGAAAACCTCGCTAATTCAGGGTTAGAATATACTTTTTTCAAATTACCCCCCCCCGGAGATTTTTTGCGGCTTTTGGCATAAGCATTACCGCAATCTTTGCAATAGGTTTGCAAACCATCCTCTGTTGAGGCATTTTTCCAAAATTCACTGACCGGAAGTTCACGGCCACACTTACTACATTTTTTCGTTTCCATAATACTATTCTTTTTCTTTAATTCGAGCATATTCACATATAAGAAGGGCATCCGAAATTGCCAATGTTATTTTAAGATAGGGGAAGAGTTGTTGAGCTTTAGCTTTGAGCTTGTTTTTCCATTCTGTCTTACTCATTGTCTTTGAACGGGTGCCAAGCTGTAAAGCCTTTTGCCATACTTGTGGCGTAACACTTACAGTTGGTATTTTAAGTGCCAACAAAGCCATTTCTAAATTTCCATACCCCTTGCCAAAATTGAACATTGCAGAGCCACCTTGTCCTGGCATACCTCCAACTTTTTCAAGATAGCAAATCGTATTATTACTATATGAATATAGTTTATCGTATAGGTCTTGGGGTGTTTCAGGCATTTTAATAACCTCTACAATTTTATTGATCTTAGGCGAATAAAATGCAATACCGCCTTTTTCTCCGGGATCAATGCCGATAATCATGTTATACATCTTTACTTTCGTTTTTAGTTATTAGTCTTTTGATTTTCACAATATCTTTTTTCCCAAGTCTCAATGCTTCACCAGTTTTAATATCAGAAGGTGCAGCCTTGCAATAATCGGTTATTCTTTCAAAATGTCGTAACATAGATTTTAAAAGATAGTCAGGTATTTCAACTCTCATAATATTTTGATTTATGTGGATAAGCCCGGACTCGAACCGGGAACTGTTGCAATCAGTCTGTCGTTTCAGCTTCCGATTGGACGTGTATCGGGCGTTAATAGCATGATTACCCAACTCGTGATGCTATTCGTGCATTTTTACCACTGAAACTAAGCGTTTACCAATTTCGCCACTTATCCGGTTGCCTCTGCCTTCTAACAGAGGCGTTTTCTAAGATGAACAAAAAGACTCTTTGTAGTTTCTACCGCCGTGGAGCACTGTGCAGCATACTCGGCTCGACTTGCAAAGAGAAGAAAAAAGGGTGAGGATATGGTTCCCGGAAAGGCGGTCAAGCCCGTCCGGGATAGCTGATTATTAATCGGGTTAATGATTATTGCTTTAAAAACTTTGCGAAAGTCTTGATTGATCCTTCATTACTACTCTTTAGAGAAGTAAGTTCGGCGTTTTTAGTAGTTAAAGAGGAAATTTCAGATTTATTCTTTTCAATTTCCTTATCAATATCGCTATTCAAAACTTCCAAATCGGATTTAGCTTGTGCAAATTGGGATAAAATAGTTTCCCTTCTTTGTTGAAATGTTGCCATTACTTTGTCATTTTAAGAAATTCAGGAGCGATACCATACAGAGGTATTTTCCCGTCCCACTTCACTGTTATTGTTCAATAATGGCAATTTCCGGTGCCAGTTTGCGAATAAGCAATAGTTGCTCGTCAATAGCTTTGTTGCGTTCTTCCTCTACAATTACTTCTGCACCGGGAGAACAGAGCGACAACCGAATATTGCGTCCATCTACATCAGCAATGATTTCTACTTCAATTTCTTCTGCCGGACGGCCTTTGAAGATAGGAACAATGAGATTGAATGAAGCTGGAAGATTGGAGTTAACAACCTGACTGTAATTGTCGGTTCGGCTACCGTTGTCTTGACGGGAGTTCTCTACTTTTGAATCAATGCTGGCTTTGAAATTCTTTAAAACAGTAACCAATTCCATGTTATACTGTGCATCTTTGAAAAAGGCACGATTCATCTTAAAGAACTTTGAAAGTTGTACCGGCTCCCATGTTTTGTTTGTGTTGATACCAAATTCAAGAAACTTGGGATAGTACTTTAATTCACCTTGTACAATGGCTTTGTTTCTGCTATCGGTTTCATTCGTAACAAGTTTGATTGACATATTTTCACGGTCAACAAGGATATAGCAACGCTTCTGATTGATTTGTTCCTTTTCGGAAATTCTTTTCAGAAGAAATTCGTGAACACTTTCGATTGTTCCAATTAAATTCACCTTGTCAGGCTCCAGCACTGGCAATACATTTTCTTCGTTAAGTTCAATAACTCGAAGAGTAGCTTCGGTCACACCCGAAGCAAAATTCACTTGCATCTTTTCGTTTTCCATACGGTTTTACAATTTTTTAGTTCTATTTTTAAATGATTTAGCTGGTTTGAAATGCGGAGTGTAATGTTCTGCAATGGTGATTGTCTCGTTCTTTGCGATATTACGAGCAACTTTCTTCTTATAATGTTTTGGCGATAAAGTACCAAAACCTCTTATATATAGAGTTTTCCCTTCGGCTACGGCATCCATAGACTTTTTGATAGCACCTTCTATGACTTCTCGTACTTCGCAAGCAGCTATTCCGGTTGAATCAGCTACTCGCTTAATTAATTCTTCCTTTCTCATGGCTTATCCTTCCGTTCCGGTTGATTCGATACCTTCATAGATAGTCTTTTGCATTTCTTGTGCTTCCATTGGACGTTCTTTAACCAATTCGGCGTTGCCATTATAATATCCGACGGTGCGAGTGCTACGTTCCATAAATTTGAAGCATTCATCAGTAATCTCTTCATAGCCACGTTTAATGTCCGTAAGCAATGTCTTTTTACGTTCTTTCTTGGGTTTCAGCTTATCTTTATATGCCTGCATGAAAGCCTTCTTTTCCTCTTCCAGTGCAGCCATATCAAGATCAATGTTTGCCAATTCTGTTTTCCGTTCACCCATTTCTTCCTCACTGAAAGGAGAGGTATAAGTGATTCTTTCAACTGCTGCGCAATTGTCTTCCAACATTTGTCTGCGAAGCAGTGGATTCTTATCTTTAAAGAGTTCTTTTTCCATATTATAACGGTTTTAAGTCATATCGGGCAGAGCCGACAAATGGTTGTGGATTAGTTCTGACTTGTGCTTTGTGTATACCATCTGTACGGTGATTGAACAATTGGGGTAATCCCGTAATTTTATCATATACAACCAGTTCAGATGATACATAACAAATAAAGCCTTTCAAACGCTCTTTCAACCATGCGTTCTGATAGGCTCTACGTTCACGATATTCTCGGTAGCTCATTCCATTTGGACGAGCAGTAAGAAGGGGAGTGCGATTCTCCGCAACTACCCCTTCCCGAAGGACTTTGTTCTTCTTCATTAATAAAATCTTTAAATTGTTGTTCTGAAATAAATTTAGTGCAATGATTGTACCAAGTTCCATCGTTTAATTGGAATGGATCATCTGATTCATCCGTTCCCATCAAAAGACCAACTACAGCATCGTTCCTGTTTCCTTCATCCCATAAAATGACAACATCGCCAATGGTAGGAATATATTCAGGCTCCAACTTTTCAAAATTGAAAGAGAAATGCTTCTCTTCTTTCACAACAGAAAGCATTTGAGCCTTCTCTTCTTCGGTTGCTTTGCGAAAACCTTCCATTCCACCAATGCCAGCTTGTGGCTGACTTTCGACAAAGACTCTTCCACCTTCATCATTGGAAGGTATATATTTAATATACCCCAAAGGATATTTCACTGGTGGCAAAAATGAAAGAGACTTTTCTTCTCTTATTTCGGAAAGAATCATCATGCAACCACCGCCGCGTTTCGGATTGATAATTACATCACCAGGTACGAATGTTTCACCTTCAAATTCAAATTTACCCCCCCCCGCAGCTTTTTGAGCAGGTTGCATACTCTCTTCATCTTTCACGATCTTTACTGTGTGTCCTTCGGGCACTTCAACTGTTACTTTCATTTTACTTTGATTTTAAATTGGTTATTATATTCATTGTATTTTTCGGGGCAAGTTGTTTCTATCACTCCGTTTATAGTGGAAATACGAGTCAACTTCCCGGCATTATGAAGCTCCTTTTCAAGTAATTTCGCTTTATGCAAAGCAGCCAAAGAATGAGCTTCATTATCAGTCTGTTCTTTGGCTACCGCAATACTTGTGCTTACTTTTTCCCGCGAATCCATTATTTGATTTCTTCTGCGTATGGAGTATCTTCTTCTTCAAAATCATCAGGTTTTTGGCCTTGTGATTTTTTCCAGTCCTCAAACATTTCATCATCCAATTGGCTCTCTGTTTCAAGGACTTTGAGCATTGAAGGTGATATGCCAAGTTTGGGTAGAAACTTGAATCCCCAATTGATAATCGTTTTTCGAGCCATTTCCTCGAAGTCTGTGTCCCACGGGGATTGTTTTCCTTTCTTTACAGCTTCGCTGCGATTCTTAATTTCGTCAATACGAGATTTAGGCATCGCATCAAATTTTACTACGCCGGAAGTTAATATGGCGAAGTAATAACCACCGAGTAGTTCGCCACGATCTCCAAACACATTTGGCTTGTGAGTAAGAGCACCAGCATTTCCTTTTGTCATGGAAAACTCGTCATTTGCATAAACCAAATCTGCATAAATATCTTTCACAACACCAGTGCGGATCAGGATGTCGGCCTTACCCATATATGAAGTCTGAAATTTCACTTTGCCCTTGTAGGGGACGAGATAGCCAAGCTTTAATTCGGGATTAAGTGTCAATCCAGTAAGAGATACATTCTTGATAGCTTCGACAAGATGATCGGGATATTGCCGCGCACAATCAATCAGATAGGGGTTATTCAACATTGCCTGCATAGCAAAGTTGACCTCACGAGCGAATTGCTGTTCTGTTCCTCCAGCAGCCAAAAAAGCTTTCCTGGGAGAAATAAAGCAGTTTTCCAAACCTTTTAGCTGGGAAGGAAAAGCCGGTGGGGTAAAAGGTACTGGGGCCTGCGCTGTGGAAGGTGTTGGGGAGGCCGGTTCTGTCTTTGTTGGATCGGGAGAGTTTTGCTGTCCCATTTCCAAAGTCCCTTGTGAGGACTGATTTTCAGTTTTACTCATTGTTCTTGATTATTATAAAAGTTAAACATCCTATTTTTTTCAAATGCTGGAGTGTCAGGCATCATAATTCTTCGTCCCCTAAAGCCGGGCTGAATGAATATCTGTGCGCCATCAAAATCGTTTTGTTGAGTACAGTAAACGTGTTGTTCCAGTAACTTCTTGAAGACTAAAGCACTTGCACCCATTTTCACGATACCGTCTTCTATGTGAAAAGCCCAATTTGCTGCACTAACGAACACTGCATCATAAGGAGGTGTCTTTTGCTGCATTACCCAATAAAATTCTTTCCACACGCCAGTACGTTCATGCTCAAAGAATTGGTAGAAGGCAGCGGATATTCCATAATGAAATTTGGCAATAGTCCGATTGACCGTTTCTTCATGAAGATCGTCAACGGCTAATGTTTTCCAATCAACAATCTTTTTTCCAGTCTCAATGTCCGGGCGATATTTAAACTTACATCCTTCATACTCAACAAAATGACTAACCTCGGCTTTTCCCCACTTTAGTATTTGTCTGATTTGTTTCGAGGTGTCCCTACAATTGTTGAGAAGTTCATAAACCATTGTCTCAACTAACTGTATATCAGTCGTACTTGTCAAGGTTTTACCTGGGTTAGCCTCTTTTGCCTCTATCAATGCAATCTGATATTTTTGCGTATCTCGGCCATACGGACTGCCGGTTTTAGGATTGATTGGAGGTTCAAATACGAGAAGATTATTTCTCCATTTCTCCAGTTTACCAGTGTTAGCAAGACTTTCCATTGCATCATGGTAAAGAGAGCCTTTTTCTGACGCTTCTACGCTGATCTCGAATAGTTCCGGGTGCAATGCCTTATATCGGGCAAATTTGGGAGATACAAGGTAGTCTTTAATCTGCGTACTACTAAGGTAGTCTTTAAACCTTTCTCCACGATGATATTCCTCATTGGGAAGATCATAGATCGTATCTTCTATTTTATTCATATATTGAATTTTGAGGTTCCTATGAAAGACTCCCTACTTTCACAAGCAAGGAGCCAATAACTAATAAATTTATTCATCACTTGTGGTTAATTCTTTCTTGTAATTTGCGAGGACATACGTCTTTTCTTCCTCATTTAAAGAATATGCTTTCACCATGAATTTTATAGCCATCTCTTCGTTATTATCAGAAAGGGGATAATAGTCAACGGCAAACCTTCTTGTGAGTGTATTCAGTCGCATATACTTATCCTTCACCTCTGATACTCGTTCTCGAATTTCAGCGACAATGTCAGAGGTATCTTGCAATTGTTGTTCATATTCCTTTTTGTCTTTTTCGGCTTGTTCTTTCATCGCCTTGTTTTGTACAGCAAAGTCCGTTATTTTAGCATAAAGCTCTTTTGAATATACCCAGCCGGACATAACATCAAAATCAGAATTACCTCTATAGGCGTACCGTTCTTTCTTTATAAGGTACTTGTAATCGCTCCCTAATTTTTGCCAGTCATAATCGGTCTTCCGTAATGACTTAGCATTTTGTAATGCTTCTGCTACTTTCTTTACTTCTTCCATGTCCGTGAAGGCATAGCCATCAAGAATAGGAATAGTGAAAATCTGAACATCAGCAGGCTCGATTTCAAATAATTCAGGAATAATTGGCTTATCCATGATTTTAATTCCTTCCTCCATCATGCGGAGCTTAATAAGCTTTTGCACGTCTTCCTCCGTTAGCGCAAGTATTTCTTGCTCGGTCATTTCTGCAATTTTTCTCATATTGTTAGTTTTTAAAAATGTGTTCCCGTCCGCGTTCCGATGCACTGTTGGCCGTAGCTTTTTAGCGGTGACTACTTCTTGCGAAGCACGGGTTATGTACGCATATTCACAAGGTTATTCCTGCTACGTGAGGGAACTACTTACTATAGCCTTGTGAGGGTTAATGCGTTTTCCAAAAGCGATTCGCCCGCCCTTCGCCTGCGAATACTTAATGCAATTAAGGACTTGATTGCGCTTTAGTTAATTTGTTCGGAATCCAGCGTACGGACGCCAACCCCGTATGCTTACTGATAGACGTTTTTTCAGACTGGATTCTTTACTATGACAATTCTATTGTGTGTCTAAACAACCATTTTAAAGCTATCGGTGCATTCTCATACTTCCCGTAAGGTGGGAATACCCCACATATCGCTGTGGATCGGAGCTATATTTTATTTAAAGAGTACCCTATAGCCCTATCGGGTGCTCATATCTAAAGTAAAATTTATTAGACCTTTCAGCGTATCCGTTGCCTAATCCGTTATTACTTACGCCTAAAGACTTGGCTACTGATGAAGTCATTATAGTAATTACCTATTCTAAATTATCACAAAGCAAATACCACGATTTGCCGACCAAAGTCTAACTATTTATTTTTACAACGATGCCGATTTGACCTTTATCGCAGCACACATCGTTGTCAAGTTGTGCCTATTTGTGTAGTCCACTTTCGGCGGAGGATAACTTGCAACCTCTATTTTTTTACCAATATGTCAAAGAGCGTTTTGTTAGTTCCCGGAAAGGCGATCAAACCCAGCCGAGATTATTTCCTCTCTAAGAATTGAGTCAGGGAAGATTTAGTAAAAATGAGCTTCTTGCCATTTTTAGAATGGGGTATATCTTCTATGCGATTGTATAATGTCTGAACTTTCCAGCCAAGAAATGCGGCAGCTTGTTTGGTGTCAAGATACTCTTCGGCTTCTATAGCTACAATTTCGCTTAGAGTCTTCTTCACATCTTTGCGAATAATCTTATGTAGCTCTTCTGCGATCATTTTGGCTTCTGAACGAGTCATTTCCTTTCAATCGCTTCAATGGTTATACTACATGCTTTGGCATTGATGGAGGTCTTATACCTTTCCACATCAGAAGGTTTATCACTTGAATTATTTAGTTGATAAGCAAATGATGATGCGCTTTTACAAGACTCATAATCGGGTAGTGTAAATTTCGTAGAGCTACCAGCCCTAATTGATAAGATGTCTTTCTTTGTTACTTTCATGTTATTTTCTATTTTATGCTTAAATTTTCCACAAAATATTTGCATAAAAGAAAGCTAACAACTATATTTGCCAATGAGATATGTAGTATGCGGCTTGATAAGTCGCCAGCCTTCTTTTTGTCTAAGCTTACTTACTTTGTTTGCTTTTGACTCTGCAAATATACTACATAATTTGGAAAGCAAGCATAAAATACTACTATTTTTATGTAGTATTTGTATGTTGTAAAACATGTTATATGTAACACTTTGATTATTAGCAAGTTATACAGACTGTGTTTTGTAAAAAGTGAAGTAATATTTTGATAAGAAAGCAAAAAGAAGAAAAATATCGTTCTTTATATGTTGTACAATTAGTGAAGTAAACCTCAATCTCATCCGGTAAGGTGCTGGATTGCTGCATAGTTAGCCCTAAGACGGTTTCCCGCTTTTGCTATATGCAGCATAAGAAATGTCTCGTCCGTATAAGTACGCCGTTCTTAGCTGGCCGGGCATTAACAAGTTACCCAACTTCCCGGATTTTTCGCTTACTTGTAGCTGTGCAGGCATCCCGGTTTCGTTTACCTCTCAATATCGCACGCTCTCGCAGTATTGAGTTTTAAGAGTACAACCCTCTGTCTCTCCGCTATGCGGCCTACCGCCGATTGTACAATGGATAAAAAAAAGAAAATCCGCAAATAGGTAGCAGCTATTTACGGATTTCTATATATAAAACTCCATTTAGGAGGTTTTATCATTTTATGTGGTAATACTGCTACTATTACGAGCACAAATATACTACTAAATTTAGAAAGTATGCAAGAAAATGAAGAAAAAAAAATAAGCGATCTCTCAAAGAGGTTTTTGCAAGCGGTAGCATATAGTGGGCTGTCAGGCTATAAATTAAAGAAAGATAATATTATACCAAGCGAATCGACTTTGACGAAAATAAAGCAAGGGGTTCAATTGCCAAGTAAAAAAACAATTGATCTCTTTTGCGAAAAATACAATATCAACAAATCATGGTTATATACTGGAGAAGGATTATATGCAAAAACCTCAAATGATAATGTAGAACCATCAGAGCAGGATGTCAATGATGCTTTTGATAATGCAAGATTGCAGACTGAATCTATGCCGGAGATCGCAAAAGCCGCTCCATACATTCCGGATTCACTTATTAAAGTCCAATACGTTCCCATTGATGCAGCAGCTTCATTCGTAGAAAGTCTATATGAAACTACTTATTCTATGGACTACTACGGTGTAATGCCGGAAGACGGTGAACAATTGGATGATACTTATATGGTATTTCAGGTTTATGGTGACAGTATGGAGCCGACAATACCCAATCATGCGAAAATACTCGCACGTAAGATAGATGAAGGATTATGGGAAAATGCAACCGGTGTAATTGTTATTGTGTATGGAAAAACTCTTTCAGTAAAGCGAATATTGAAAAATGCCCTTTTCTTAGATAATATACTGACGTTAAAAGCCGACAATCCTAAGCATGGGCAACTTGATATTGAAAGAAGAGAGATAAGATGTATGTGGCAAGCAATACGTATCATAAGCCAAAAAATTATTTGATATGGAGAAAGAAAGAGCTATTGATAGGCTACGAACGTTCGCAAAGTATGCGCGCGACAAAGGGGTAGTGAAGGGGGAAATATCATTTGAGGCTTATTGCGGTTTATCTCATAAGTATATATCCAATGCCGTACGAAATGGGAAGGGTGCGATTGGAAGCGATATAATAACTCGTATTGCAGACAAATTCCCGGAGTTAAATGTGAAATGGCTTTGTACGGGCAAAGGAGA
Organism: Bacteroides sp. GD17; assembly: GCF_038448625.1. NCBI lineage: Bacteria > Pseudomonadati > Bacteroidota > Bacteroidia > Bacteroidales > Bacteroidaceae > Bacteroides > Bacteroides sp. GD17. The sequence goes on along the minus strand of NZ_JBCEZS010000006.1, from coordinate 221,788 downwards.
AATGATTGGAATGGATATTGATATGAATGTCAATTATAGAGCCGCTTATGAAGGTGCGATGATGCAAATAGAGGCATTGCGCAAAATAATCGAAGAAAATGAGAAAAAGTGATATTGATATGATACCATTAATATATTTATGAACTGTATCTTTTTGATTATTAATACAATACAAAAATGTGTTAGTCCCGTACGCACCGCAAAAGGGAGTAACAGTAGTTACTCCCTTTTTTTGTTGTGTATCCAGACAGCTAAGGTATCGGATGTGTATTATGGTTATTCGTCTTTAAAAGTTACTTATTCCATTCATTTATCCCGCCGCACCCGTGTTTCCTCCCTTCTGTGGGGAGTGGTTCCGGGTGATGTTTATTCCATGGGATGCTTCGCGTTGCCCAGTATGACAAGGGGAATATCCTGCTGTCATACTGAGCTTTCCCCCCGCTGTCATCCTGAGCGAAGCGAAGGACCCCGTTGCTGCGGCTGCAACCTGATGTCACTCCCCCTGCAGCCCGATGTCCGCACCGTCGAGGTAGAGCGAGAACGGGAGGGCGGAGGGATGGGGGTCGCCGGCGGCATCGCGGTAGAACACGGTTTTGAGCGTGAAGCGGGGCACGTCGGCGGGGGTGAGGGGGATGGCGCCGGTGCCCGTGCCGGTGATGACGGTGGGGAAATGGATGCTTTCGTCCGAATCCAGATAGTTGTTCAGCACGAGGGAGCAGGCGAAGGCGTCGGGAAGGGGGAGGCCGACGGTCACGGTGGGGGGAGTGTCGTACGTTCCACGACCACCTACCTAAAAACCGCAAAACGTCCTGTGATACTTTCTCAAATCAAAATGTGAGCTTTTTAAAGTCATTAACACAAAACGAATTGCGAGATTTTATTTATTTTCTGCCCTTCTTTAAACACCTCTCAAAAGCATTTTAAAAAGCGTTCAAATCATACGTATTTCGTATCTTTGTATAAATCTTAGGGACAAACTGCCTGAGTTACCACAGTCCTATCAGGACTCAGTGCAGGCGCTGCGGGACACGTTTACGCGACTCAATATAATCATGGACGGAATCGCTTGCATAAGAATTGCTGACCCTGAAGTTAAACGGATTTTAGTATCAATTTTTGATGCTGACAAAAACGGTGAGATTAATGAAGATGAAGTAGATGGAATTACTCGAATTGGCCGGTATAATTTCAGTGGAAACACTCTGATTAAGAGTTTCGACGAAATGAATAAGTTTACCAACCTGGTGAATATAGAAATAGGTTCTTTCATGAATTGTACGAGCTTGGAAAGCATCTCCTTTCCCGATCATCTAACGTCATTCGGGCAACAGGTATGCAACGCATGTACTTCTTTAAAAAAAGTACATTTACCAAATTCGCTCACTCATCTTGGTGGAGGGTGCTTCAATAATTGCAGTTCATTGAGAGAAATAACTATTCCGGAGGGCGTTACTGTCTTAGATTCCTTCGCAAACACTGCATTGGAAGAGATTAAGATACCGAATGCTACAACTTCTATCAAGGGATTTGCCGGATGTATATATCTAAAAAAAGTGGATATCGGTACAGGAGTGACAGAATTTAAGCAAAGTGCCTTTCAGAATTGTGACGCTCTCGAGGTATTCATTATGCGTGCTGTGACACCTCCAAGTTATGCCGGATGGACTTTACCTGATGGCTTCTCAGGAACTATTTATGTGCCCGATGCTTCGGTTAATGCTTATAAGACGGCAAGCGGATGGTCAGGACGTGCATCAAAAATAAAACCTCTCTCAGAATATAATGGGTAAAAAATCGGAGTTATGGAAATAAATGAGAATCATATCAAAGCGAGCGACGGCAAAGTGCTCCGACGCATTAGTGACGGCTGGATAGCCGGGGAAGAAATATATCTCGGATATGCTTATTACCTCGGTGGTATCAAACTGGTAGAACCTATCTTGGAGTTACCTGAACACTATGAGGAGATAGATGCTCCAATCCCAGAAGAATGAGAAAGACAATCAGCCCGTGAGATATGTCACGGGCTGATTGTCGCTTAAATAGATTACTTCAAGTAGTCTTCCGGCATGTCAATCTCCTCATAGTGTTCCGGCAGTTCCAATAGCGGTTCTACCAGTTTGGTACTATTCAAGTAATAAGTGTAGCCGAGATAGATTTCTGTACCGGCTATCCAACCATCGCTAATACGCCGAAGTACTTTCCCCTCTGCCGCTTTTAGTACGGTCATTGTAACTTTTTCTGTTTTCATATCCTTTATTAAATTAGAAATCATATTCTTGTATTCTTGATGCCAACGCACTCCAATTTGTCGCAGATTTATAGGCACTACCGCAACCACGAGGGACGTATATATTACAAGGATTGTTATCAAATACCCTGCTGTCAAGTTGTGGTGGCGTTGTGGCTTTGATATAGAAAGATTTCATAGCTGTACATCCCATAAAAGTGAAGGCACCAATGCGCTGCATTCCTCTGCCTATAGTAATGCTTTTCAAGGCAGTACAATTATGGAAAGATGCCTGGCTGTATTGTCCCCATATAGTAGTACAGGTGTCTGGTATCTCATTGATGTCTTCCAATGATGCACAGTTCTCGAAGGCTACACCTGATATGGTTTTCAACTTGTCATTAAACCGGAACTTCCTGAGGTTTGTTAAATCTTGGAATAGCCCGGTACCAATTGCATTTGCGTCCGGTCCCATATAATACTCTTCAAGTACTGGAGAATGAATCTGCATGGCATTGATTATTCCATCCTTTTCGTAAGTCTCTCTGCCCACATATACAATTCGTGCATTAGGTACATAGGGCGAAGAACCGTTGACTACATATCCTAATACAAGCTCTCGGAAGTCGAACACTTCCCCATTACATGGTTTGTTCTGGAAATTGATGATTTTAGATACTTCTCCCTCTTCTGGCATAATCCAGCCGTCTCCATCGCTGTCCCAATAATTTAATGCCCATTCTCTAAATAATGGGTCTGTCAGGCGTATTGCAGGCTCTCCAATCATTACTAAATTTAGCCGCTTGAAAGTGCTTCTCAGCGCCTGCACTGAGTCCTGATAGTACTTGCTATGCACCGTTATAGTACCTTCTAAGACAGGTATGGGGTCTTCGCCAGCAAGTCCTTCGGCAGATAATCCGCTATAGCTGCCATCCGATAAGAGCGCCAGCATATCGAGTGCATCAGCCGTGTAGTATTCCTCCTCGAAGCCGACGGCGCGGATGTGCTTCAAGGTATGCTCGCTACCTTGCGATTGCTGTGCCTCAATGATAGTTGATAGCAACTGCATCGGCTTCAGCAGCGGGCAATTCTCGACAAGGAAGTCGGTTACGTTCTCCTTACAATAGTCAAGCAGTACACCTTCGCTTGTTATCAAAGGATAGTTCTGGAGCATTACATATTGGTTGTATGCACTGTATTCTATTACTTCCAGCCCACCGCCTTTGGGTAGGACAAGCTGGGTAAGTGAAGTACCGCCTGCATATACTTTCTTTATGTGAGTACAGGCAGATAAATTCAGGGTTCCACGCAATGTAGAGATGCGTGATAAATCAAGATTCTGCAATGATGCACAATTGGAGATCGTCAACGAAGTAATTGAAATGACGATATTGCCGGTCTTCTTCCCTAAACGGATTTCACGGAGCATACGTCCCTGAATAATCATACTTCCAGTTACATTCTTGTCGTACCAATCACCAATGTCCTGGAGATAGGATGCCGCTTGGATAGTATTCTGTTGGTCACCGGAACCGGACAACTCGATAAGCATTTCACAGACTTCCCCGGCTTTGGTTCTCGCTCCACGTATGATGGATGTACCATTGGCGATCGCCGGGTACATATCCATTGCGGGAGTCAGTTCGTATTTGATTGTATTACCGGCGGCACGCACGGTAATGTTATCCGTTCCGTCGGCCGAGAATAGCCCAAAGCTATACTTACTCATCATGTACAGGATGCGTTTCGTAATCCATCGCTGTTCGGCTGAGTAGTGATCGCCCAATGCTTGCGTTATAGGGTCTGTGTCGTTGGTGTAGCGTCCGGCTTCGTAAGCCAGCTTTGAGCCCTCATACGTAAACTTCGCATCGGCATTGTATAAGTTTTGCGGGAAGTATTCCTGCGCCTGATCGAAATAGTACTTCTTGAAGTAGGCATACAGCTTGTCGAAGTCAGTTCCTGATTTCAACCCGCCAAGTTCCTCCATTTTCGTCATCATCTTACGCATGCCCGCCCAAATCTCATCAGGGAATGCGAGGTCGAGAAGATTCCAGAAGTTTGAAGTCTCGCCGTTCCATACAGAACCGCCATTGTCGTAGGTATCGTGGAATTCAACGTAGTAGCCTTTCTTGGCCTGTCCTTGATTATCGGTGTCGAAGATTGTATCAAGGTCATCGTAACGCCATTTCCACTTGCTTGTGGCTGTTCCGAATGTGTAAGGATAGGTATTCTTGGCCCTGTTATCGGTGCCCGCATGGAATTCCACCCAGTTGCGGTGCAGGATGGCATCATCAATATCCCAATAGGCAGGTGCTTCTTTCCTGAACTTCTGTATGCGGGCATTGATAAAGAGTTCATTCAACTGATCTGCGGTTTTCCCGGATAAGTTGGCTGTAGTCAAGCCATACCCCTTGTCAACAAGTTGCGTCTTCAGATTAATCGTACCAGCACCGATATCGGATGCGATGAATTTGCCTTCTGACGACTCGTAGTAGTAGACATTATATAAATTGGCATCACCGGCTTTGGATATCCAGAATTCGTAAGGTTCATTGCGGTATGTGGCAATTTGTGCGTTTAGCTCGGCCAATGTCCCGTTAAACGGTTTCAGGCGGTTTGAACATTGGTAGGCGATGTTGTAGGCAGGAATCCACTTACTGATATTCTCTACCTTTCCGGCGCCAAAGTCCCAGGAGTTTGCACCGTTATACTGGAAAGCTTCTTCCTCTTCATTATAAACCATACGATTGGTATTCCAAGGCACACGGAACAAAGCGCATAACGGAGAGTTGTCCGAACCTTCAATGGAGATCAAGCCTGGAAACATATCGGTATCATATCCGAACGTATTCTTATCGCCCTTATCCGGTCCCATCGTGTACAATCCCATGAAGGTATATACCGCATCACCTTCTTCATTGATAGATTTCTCGAAGCCGACAAAAGGCAACTGATATACTGATACTCGCGCATTCGCATATTGTTCCGTCTGCATGGCCTCATTCAAGTAACCCATCGCTCGGTACAGGTCATTGACAGAATTCACGGAGCCAATCTTATGAGACTGCATGGAGGAAGCAAAATTCTTCTTTGCTGTGATTTTAGTTGCCTTGGCCAATTCAGGAGTCATGGACCAACCGCCGGTGCTGGTGGAGCCATCAGCCGCCTTTATAATGGACAATATTAAATCAAGTATAAAGCGGATATTCCATATCCAGTAGCGCATGGATGAAGTTCCTTGACCTTTACCTTCTACAGCGTTTATTATGACATTCCAATCGGGATGGCCAGCAAATAATACTTCCAAAATTCCCTTCATTTTGTTGGGATTCGCCAGCGATGGAAAGGTGTTGTAAAAGACGAACACATTACAATTCTTTTTCACCTTCTCGAAGTCTATCTCAGAACCGTTACCGTCCATTACATTATTGTTCTCCTGCACAAGAGCTTTGTACGCATTTTCAATGAGCCAGTTGATATAGTTTTTCAAGACCGATTCGGACGTCAGTGCAGAATCATAAACCCGTATGCCGTACACATCAATATCAGCATAATTACTGCCGATTACAATGCCATTCTGCTGGGAGAAGTAATCGTTGTTCTTGTAGGTAAACTCCCGGTTCTTCACCCCATTGATATAAACGATACAGAGGTTGAAATCAGGATTCCCGTAAGCGTCCGGCATGATAACGAGAGTAAGACGTAGGCGCTTCCCCTCAAACAGATTAATGCTTTGGTTGTCGATAGTCTTCAACGCATTCGAATACATAACCACCTTGTCTGGATATACCCGAAGTCCGACGAAAGAATCCCCTTCGGATGACATGCGGATAACCGGGTAATTAAAGTCCGTCACGTTATCCACTCTATAGTCTATCTCAATAGTCTTACCGATTCGTGCAGCTTCCTTCGCAAATACCTTATAGCCGATATCGGCCGATGCGGACGCCATGACACGAAGCACCTTGTTGCCGTCCGCGTCGGTTGTCCATCCGTCATTGCCCCAGTTCATGCCGTGCCAGGTAACGGCAATATCTTCTTTGGTCATCTCGTTAACCACAGAGAGATAATTCCCTTGGTTATTGCTTCGGGTACGCGGATTCATATAAAATGCCGCACCTGCAACGGATGAGAAGCCCAACGAGTTGTTCACTTGAATGGTAGCTGAAGCAAGGTCTTTGGCACCATCCTTGACGTTGACTACGATATTGAAGTCGGCATTGTCAATCGTTTCGATTTCAAGAGGCAGGGCGAAGGTATGCTTGGCTGACGTAGAGATGGAATCTTCATCGGATGTAAACACGGAATCGCCATCTTTGCTGACAACAAACTGCGCGGAGGTTATTGCATTGTTACCATCGTACATCGCATAGTCAAACAGAGCGTTTTCCGTCCAGTTCGTAGCTTTCTCAAGCACATTATTGATTGCTATCAGTTTGGCTGCCTCGCCTGCTACAGCACAGATAATGTTGTATGATATAGTGCGGGTGCGGATAGTACCGTCATTGTTGGCAACGTACATCGACACGTTATACACGCCCGTTTTACCCGGATGTGCAAGCTGATAGTTGTATGCTGTTTCCGTATATACTGTCGTGCCCAATGGTACTTCATAGCTCTTGTTGTAGTCATTTCCGATAACTGTCACGTACAACGTCTTGGATATGTTGCCGCCAATATTTAACGGTATACTGATCACTCCAGTAAATGCCGTCCACCAACGGAAGTTGGGAGCACTAATACCTAAGGAGGTCAGTTGGACAACATAGGTTACAGGGGCTGTCGTTTTATCGGTATTCTGGCCTTTAATGGTTATTTTAATGTTGTTACTGCCGGAAGACAACCATTCAGCAACATTCTGCTTTATGGATGTTCCTGATGCGATCTCCATCTGCTTCACAACGGTAAAATCGGCATACTTCGCATTTTTAATCATGATAGTGCAAATACCAAGTTCGCCGGTAGCCTTGTACGGCTCGGAGATATCATCCCGGTACTGCGATACGAAAGTAAAGTCAAGTACACACTCTTCACCGTATTGAGACGCAAAGCCGAGCGACTCCATGTTATTTCTGACGTACACGCTGTACATCGTCCCTGCGCCTCCTACCAGTTCCCTTACAAGTTGTTCGAGTGTCGCACCTGCAGCGCCGTCATAGGCTGTGCCTGGCGCAGTGCCTATCGTAATCGAAGCACCAACCAGTTCGTTCACCTTTGCAACGATCTCGTTAAGTTCTGCGGCTTTTAGCGGCTCTCCCTTGATAAAATTTCTATCTAAATTCTCCATAACTACCCCAATAAATAATTCTCATCATCCAAAATGCCGACGTCTAAAATAAAGTCTGAAGCTATCATTACCTTACCACCTCTTGCCGATAGCGCGTGCATGATTAAGTTCGTTTCAAGCATACTCGTATCAGCCATATCACTTTCGATACGGCTGATAACGGAGTGAGTCGTATTGCCCTGCTCATCCGTCTTCCGGGTGCTTAAAACGAACTTTATATAACCCATATCACTTACTCAACTCAGCGATTGTGTTCTCGAAATCTGTAATCAGCGCAAGGCGTTCTTCGGGCGTCGTTCCTTCCGATAATGATACGGAGTACCTCTTGCTTGTTTCTACATACATGATATTACCCACATATCTTGTTGTACCTCCGGAAACTCTCTTTATTTGAGCATCGAGTTTTACCAGCATGTTATCTGCGTCATTCGTTACAGAATACTCCAGCCTGAAGTCACCGACAACAGACAAACCGGTTTTGATAGTGTTTCCTGTAAGTTCCATATATACCTCCTTTTATTTAATTAATTATTCCCTCTATTAATTCATGTAACTGTCCATAGCCGCCCGCGGTTAGATAGTTTACGCAAACAGTTTTAATCAGTGATGCTTCTTCAGTAGAGATTTCAATTTCTCCCTGGGCTTCGCTGATCTTCCGGCAAATCTTGTACGCTTTGTACTTGTCTTCATTCTTGATTTGATTGTTCTGCATTCCTGCGGTAAACAATGCTTCGGCAACTTTATCGCCGATAATGTCCTGAGTTGGCTGTCCCTTGTAATTTGAGAAGGACACATTGAAATTGATTTTCATAATTCATATATTTAGTTTATTTCCTACTATAAGTTTTGGTAAGATTGAAATTCTCATAGAATTTAATACCAGAAGACGGCGATATTTCTACAGAGTATATATTACTACCAGAAGATGATTGCAAGTATAAAGAGCGGGGATTAATAATAACACTCTCATCACCATCTTTAAGTGCAATCCCCATCGCTCCACTAATTCCAAACCCTGTGGTATAGCCAAATGCACCAACTTGATTGCCTTTTTCATCATATATTTTCACCCCATTATCTTCTGCACCAGGAACACTGGATTGTTTCTCAACCCCTACAACAACATAGTTACCTCCAGAAGAAGAAGAAGATTTTATGGTTCCTACAAATTCAGCCTTACCTTTATCATCCCAAGTTATATTACCACTTGCCAAACTGCCACTACCATCGTTTTCCAGTAGTATTTTATTAGCGATAGAAACTCTTCCTTTAAATTCTCCGGTTTCGTTTACAGTGATATTATTCAATGTCAATTTACCGTTCTCATCTACAACGAACGTGTCATTGGCCACAATATTACCGTTGAATCGTATCTGTTCTGCCGATATCACCGCATTCGAAATCAACCTCCCTGCCTGGTCTTCGGTGATGAACGTACTGATTTCAGCGCGTTTCACATACCCATCAGCATAAGCCTTCTCGGAAAATAGTTGCGCAAAGCTGGCCTCGGTTACAAGACCGCTTGTACTTATATTCGTGATATGACCTCCACTGTCGAAGTTGACCTTCTTCGAAAGCAACACATTGAAGTCATCCGTTGTAACCAGACCCGACGTATCAATATTCGTGATGTTGCCCAAGGCATTGATATGAATACCTTCCACCAGCGCAGATATAGAATCCTTGGTAACCTGGATAGCTGCTGTATTTTGGTCGGCCGTACTCTGTGCACCTTGTGCTATTCCTAATGCCTGCAATGCCGATTGCGCAGCATCATAAGCATCATTTATACCTTGCCGTGCAAGCTCCTTTGCAGCCGCTATGCCATCTTCCGAATTCGTCACAGCAATTGTTATCCGGTCACCCAGATTTTCAATATAGGCAGTGGTTGCGGAAGAAGAAGGCTTCCAATGAGAAATAGAAAATGCCGCTCCTGCCGCCTTCGCAGTCTTGCATACAAGCGAGTCATTCTTATAAGTGACTGTTCCATCCGAATATGTTGCATTTACCCACAAGTCCCCCACGTCGTAAGCATCCTTAGCCGTAGGTTGAGCGACAAATACACGACGTTTACTATCGGCTGTGTCCTGTGCTTTAGCTGCATCCTCCAGCGCTTTCAGCGTCAGGTGGTCCGTGATCTCTTTCCATACGCCGGATTCAAACCGATATCCCTTCCCGGTCAGTCTATTATAGAACATGTCCTGATCGTGCATAGCCTTCAGTTCCGCGGTCTTCCATTCCGATGCCGGGAGATTGCTTAGTGTAGGCTCATAATCATAGTACCACAGCGTATACTCCTTATCCGTCTGCTGCTTAATCAAATCCAGATTAACCTGCATATCGCCAATAGTCTCATCAATGTCCTTGCCTGTAGCCTCATTGATAAACTTCGCAGTGATCTCACTCAGCACCGTATTAAAATCAATGAGTGGCTCAGGCATCGTATAAGAATTGATACCTTTATATATACGCACATAAGGTCCTCCAGCCGTAACGCTATCCCAAACAATCGCACCCTGCCGGGAGATATCCGTCCGATTACCCAACTGCACGATACTGTCACCGACAAGAGGTGCATCGCTACCTGTTGCACAGTCTGATTTGGATAAGTCTATGTAATCGTCTCCTTTCCCTACAAGAAGCCGCCAATAATAATGGCTACCCGATTTTAGATTGAACACCTCGCAGATAGCTTGGTCATCCTTCTGAAAGGTATTATATACTGTCCGTCCGTCGGCATCCGTAGTCTTAAAGTAGCATCGCCAATACGTACCCATATCCTCTACGCGATTACAGATCATACCGCCTCCGGTATTGTATTGCTTGCCACCAATGTAAGTTGATTCCTGCACCTGGATTTCTTCTACCCTCAACTTCTTGCGAATATCCACGAAGTCAATGTCAAGATGATAGTTTCCGTCTTCATCCTGATAGATACCAAAACCATTACCGCCGGGAGAAAAATTCTTGGAAATAATATTATTCAGCAAGATGATTTCGTTCAGTGTTGCCGTACCTTTTACGTTTATGCCTTCGATGAAGGTCATCAGCTTCTCGATCGTTTCGGCAATATCCTTGCGAACGTAGCGATCATCATTATCATTGTTACCCCCCAGCGGGTCAAGGTAGCAATGATAAATTTCCTTATCGCTTTCGTCCGGCATTTCCGGGTCTATCTTAAGTATATACGCCTGACCTTCTGCCGATATGATCTGCCCCGGATATGGCACGTCTTCGCCATTTGCATTTCTGGCATACAGATGCGCCTGCTGTTTAGTAGCATGTGTCTCTGAAGAATCCAGCGATTTAGGATTCGTTCTTTTCACTGACCCTACATACGGGCTTCCGGTATTTATTATTCCTGCCATATCAAGATATAGTTATAGTTGCGTAGTTAGTGACATCGTTTACAATCGTCGATTTAATATACCATACATCATATTCTACCGGGGTACTTCCGTTCACCCCGTCTACCATTACGGAGTGATCGGAAATCTTCAGCGTACCGTCGTTTGGAACCAAATCAGCTAAATAGCCTTTAATACTCACCCTGGTAAGGGGAGCACCGGCCGGAAAACATATCACAACGAGCTTCCAGTTTGTCGCCTCGAATGTGTAATTTCCGGCACCAGTATAAAGACCACCGAAACTCAGTGCCCGCACCTGCGCACTCGTAATAGGTATTGAGTCCACAACCCCCGCAAACCACCTTCTGCGTACATTCACGCTAATCGTAGTAGTCAGTGATTTCTCCGGCAGCTGCCCGTCCGAGGATGCCGCATAAACAACAGTAGCCTTATACGTTTCTCTTTCTGTGTAGCTTCCCGACAACTGTCTTACCGCCGTCTGCACCCCCGAATTCTCTTCCGAGAAATTCAGCTTATTCTCCTTCTTCTCATCGTAGTATGCCTCTTTCATGCCACCCTGACCGTTTCTCGTTGCGGTATAAGTGATATACCCCTTCTTAGTACCATACTCTACATCGGTACCCGTCGATATAACACCCCGAAGTTCCGCTCCTACCGGCCTGTACAGCATATTCCGAAAGATAGTTTCCCAAGTCGACCCGGCAGATACCACATCACCCTTCTTGACGTAACCTACATCGTTTGAATTAACGAGGATGTCTTTTTTCAGCTTGTCAGAAACCTCGGAAGAAGAGGAAGAACCGCCCCCGGAAGAAGAGGAATTGCCATTAGATACCACATACTGCAATTGTGACAAACTTGCTTCTACAGTTCGCTTCCAGCCTTTTCCTACCTTATTCGTACACGATATCGTGGCAATGCTCAGATTATCCAGCTTGCGCACTACTTTCGTCATACGCGTGTCACGGTAACCTTCGCTGAAATATTCGTCACTCAGCAGCCGGACACGTTGACCAACCTTCAGCGGCACCTTATTCTTATCTACATAGATGTAATCCGTCTCTCCGCCATAGATTGCCACGTCCTCGCTATATTTTTCCAGATAGCTTGTCACGGCAGCTTCGAAGTCCAGTTCTGCTTGCACTTCGTACGATTCCGGCATGCGGAAATTCCAGGGGATGTACGTGTTACCCGGACGGGGAATAAGGTTACCACCCGGTATCTGTACGTCGTCCGAAGGATAGACATTAATAATTTCCCATTCCAGAGTGTCGGAGTTATAATTTGCCTCGAACCAGTAGTTATTACCCTCGGAATTTCCTTGCCCCGCGAGATCACCTGTTTGGAATGATAGACGTTTTACCAATCCGGCAATTTCATTCTTGTTCGGGTCGAACATCATCCCTTCATCATTGAAATAGTAGACCATGAACTTCTTGCCGTCATCCCCCGTTTTTTCTTCTGAGCGAACTGTAGAGACCGTACCGGTATAATGAGGGAAAATCTCGGCAAAAGCCGCTTCCTCCACATGTTCGTAAAGCCCGTATTGAGTATTACGATCTATATATTTCGCACGATTAGGAAGTTGAAGCCGATAGAAGCCATACCGGGACTTATCTATATTCTTCGTACTTCCCCGCGGAATCAATCGCGTAAAGAACTCCACATCCTCGCTGTTCTCCGATTGCGTCAATGAGGTAAGCCCTTGCATATAGCCAAGCCTTACCAAGTCACCATGTTCACAGCGCGTCAGGTTAATCTTAAAGCCATCTGCCCACCATTCTGTTTCAAAAGCTTCAGATATTTTGGACAGTGCATCCCAACATGTTGCATTGTCATAGTCAATGGTTTTATTAGGTAAATCAGCCACCTCACCTATACTCCATCGCGTTTCACCGTAGATACGATTCATATTATCCACCCATTTTTGCAGATGCACGCGCGGACTGTCATTCAGCGTAAATTGCGGTTCATACTGCCCATCCGCCAAATGCAGGTACATCACCTGCTCCGCGTCGTGAATAGGCGCGTAGAACTTCACAGAGTAGCTGTACGTTTGCTTGTTCTTCTGCTTGGGTTTATATTCCTTTTTGATGGAAAATCTGATACCTTCCAGCAATACATAATCATTCACATCCAGCGGAACATAGAACGGGTGAGTGAAAGAGACAGACACAGAATTCTCCGTCATCAACTCATCGCTCCAGGTTGATGACGTAGCTGTACTGGCTGTCAGTTTCAGCGCTCCAGATTGGCTATAGATTCTTAGCTTCATTTTAATCAGCGTTTAATCATTGTTTAAAGGGTCAATCGTTTGATAAGGATTTGGCTCCCGGAATTTCATTTTCATTTTTCCATATATCTTGCCGCTCGCCTTAAATGGGGTTACCATCTGCTGCGCGGAACAACTTTTGAAATACATCCGGTAAGTCGTTCCCAGTTCCGGCAGGGAGAACACCAGCCACCCGCTTTTGAGAAAAGCTTGAAACGCTATATATTTCTGATGCCATTCCGTTTTTGTATCGGTAAGGATTCCGAATTGCAACGTAACGTCACGCGCTTCATAATGCGGTTCCGGCAAACTGTCCGGAAGGCGTTCCCCATTTTCTTCACGAAACGACACAACCGTATATGCTTTCATGGCAGGCACCTTCAGCAATTCGTCATAGTTTGTATGAGCTCCTGCCGAGTCCTCTGCCAGGAAAGCATTGTATTCCTTATATATATCCACACCATTAATGATGAGCAATCCTTCCAGTATCTTCATATCATTTCATTTTCATTCCATCTCTTTCAGTTCTTTCCATTATGTCGGCAATGTCATCCAGCCGCTTGCAGAAGGCCGTATTCTCGGCAATAGTGTTCAGTATGCCGATAGCTTCATAGGCATACTGTGAAATATCCGTCAGTTTATCATCCATATTGATGACATGTATCTGCATAGACATACCAATCCCTTCAAGTTTCCCGGCAGTCTCTTCAGTGATAGTCGTAACAGCACCTGCATGACCGGACTGTGAAGAGGAAGAGTTTCCCCAGCCGAAAGCATCAGCCAGTTCTTTCCTCTTTTGCAGCATCTCTTCCGTTATTGCTTCCTGCTCTTTACGCAAGGCTTCAGCTTCGGCAGCCGTCAATTTCTCATCACTCTCAGTAGCATCGGCCCAATTGTCATACAGTCGCTTTATTCTGTCGCGATACTTATCCGTGATAAGAGACGACAATATTGCATTTTTAAGATATTCCTCGAAATTGTCTGCAAAATCTTTAGAGCTGCTATCCATATCTGTCAGCACATCCGTGAAGCTGCTGAGGAAGCTGTCAAAATCAGCTTTTACCAGACCCTCTTTCCGGTCATTCTCCAACTGGGTAAGTTCATCATTGCAATCAATGATCTGCTGGAGATACTTTTGTGTATCATCGTACAGTTCTGCCCAAAACAGAGGAGCTGTTTCCTGAAGCTTTTTAAGTTGTTCTACACTCAGATCAAAAAGGCCGGTCATACGCCCATCTCCAATATTGTATTTATAGAAATCACTGCCAAGTGCTTTCTTTGCCTCATTCCATGCCTTGGATGATATGTCTTTCTGTTGCTTGACACCTTCGGATGCCGAACTTCCAAAACCTAAAAAGCCCTTGCTTGCTCCCGAATTCAGATACTGCTTTCCAAGTTCACGGGAGGCATCTTCCTGCTTTTGAACGATTATCTTCGCTGTTTCATAAGCTTGCTGTCCGGTTTTGGAATTCAGTTCAAACAGTTCTTTCTGTTTTTCAATGACTTTATCAAGGATATTGATATAAGATTCGTATACCTCTTTGGCACGTTCATATTCGGCCACCCCATCATCATCTTTGAATAAAGAGGCGATCTTGATCGCTATTTGAATGGCAGCACTTATTATCGCCAATATAACCGATGCTTTTTCCACGGCCTTCACTGCGGAACTTGCTGTCTCAGATGCCGTACTCACACCACTCATAGCCGTCATGGCAAACATACCGATATCGCCAATAATTCCGATGATCTCTCCGGCCTGCCCGCCGATAGCATCGCCCAAGCCTTTCATTGCCTGAGATAAGTCTCCTATGACATCTGCTACTTTCTTTTCGGCCGCCTGTACCTTGGTATTGGCCTTTACCGCTTTGTCTTTTGCTTTATTGTACTTTTCAAGTGCTTCGGCAGAAGATAAATAGGTCTTATCAATCTTGCCGGTATCCTTGTTGTATGAACTACCGGTGACCACCTTTCCCCCGGAATTCACCGTTTCAAGATTTCTTTTGGCTTCAGCCAGTTCTTCTTCCGCTTCGGCCAGCTCTTTCTTCCGGTCTGCAAGTGCCTGGAAAGGATTGCGCTCATCCAACTCGTTCATGATCTCCTGGATGGTGGTGGTATACTCACGCAACTGATCGGGAGACAACACTTCTGCTGCTGTCTGTTTGGCATTCTCAAATTGAGCAAGCAGGGATTTAAGCGTTGATGATGACGTTTCTTTCAGGTTCTCGAATGCACGGACATAATCAGGAGACTGTTTCAATTGCTCGTAGTCCAGTCCCATAAGGGCCTTGCCTTTATCTTTTGTTGCTTTTGCCAAAGCAATATTCATCGTTTCGACGGTATCAGTATCTCCCTTCTTTTCCGCCTCCTTGCGTTTTTCGGTGATATCGGCTATTTCCTCATTGAATTTCATTTCAATGGCAAGTCGTTTTTCCTGGTATGTCCCATACTCCTTGTTGTAGTCAATGAGAGCTTGTATTTTTTCTTTTTTCAGCTTTTTGCTTCTTTCTGCATACTCCTTTTCTACATCATAAAAGTCTTTTATATACTGTTCCCCGGCAAGGTCACGCTGTTGCTTGGCTTGGTCTTTAACTGTTGCCACTTGTTCCGGGGTAACGGCCATGCCGTTCTTTTGCGCTTTCTGCAAAGCCTTCAGGCGGTCGCGTTCTTCCTGGTCTATACGTGCCAGTTCCTCATCGAATTGTTTGCGAGCAAGGGCCTTTTTCTTTTCCTCTCCCTCCTTCATCAGGACGATGGTCATATCATTTATTTTTTGGCGTGCTTTGAGTTCAGCATCGGAGATTTCATTGGCTTTATCACTGAAAGATTCGTTTTTCTTCTTTTTATTGGTTTGTTCTTCATAGTCATAGACCACTGCATCCTGCATCGCTTGATTATACGATTTCCAAGCATTATCTGCTATATCTTTAGCTTTATTCAGTTGTTCTGTCGAAGCTTTACCTTTGGAATGCTGTTCCAAAACCTTATCATAGTTGGCATCAGCAAGCGCCAAAGCTGTTTTTGCAGCCTCCTTTCGCAATTCAATAAGTTCCTTCTTGGATTTTCCGGCAGCCTCGGCAATTCTAACATCGAAATCAACATCATCGGATAGGTTCTGCATGGATGATTGTGTTTTTTCAATCTCCGTATTGAGTTCTCGCTGACTTTTTTTTGATTTCTCTGTATATTTATTCCATAAGTAAATCAATGCACCAATTGCCGCAGTGAGTCCTAACGTCATAGTTGCCATCAATGCCTTGGCCGCCACGTTGGAGATACCCAAAGCAACGGACAGCCTGGTGGTTGCTGCCGTCAGCATATTTTTTGCACCTGTCAGCAGTATATGCGTGAAGTAACTGTCTTTATTCAACGTATTGGCCACCTGCTGCACTCCCATAGTGATCGCCATCACTGCCTGCAACTTGGTCTGTATCTGTGCCAGTTTCTCTTCCTCGGCACCAAAAAGTGATGCCACACCGACACCTGCGGTCATTACTCCCGTCAGTCCGGACACGGCATCCATCGTAGCTCTGATGTTCTTGTTGTCATCAGAAAAGATTCTTCCCTGCGTGTTGATATCTCCCATGCGGTCCTGCATTTCTCCAAGCTTCTGCATGGCAACAGCATACTCCTCCGTGCCTTCCGTCATGTCCGCCATCTGCTCTTTCAGGTTGCGGATTTCTGTACGGAGCATGGTGTGCTTCTGTGCAGACTGGTTCACTTGCTTTTCCAAAGCCGCAAGTTCCCCCTTCTCTTCGGCAAGCACTTTCTTGGCAGCATTCAGTTCGGCAGTCAGTTCCATCTTTGCCTTGCCGGGAGCAGCATTTTCAAGCTGCTTCTCCAGAGACTTGATATCAGCTTCCACCTGCTTCACGGCCTCGCTCTGTTCCTTCATACGTGCCTTGAAGTCATCCGTTACTTGCTCTACGGTCTGACCTACTTTGGAGGTGTCACGTGCAATCTCGTTCAGTCCCTCCTTAGTCTTGTTGCGGGTGATTATGGTAAGTTCTACAGGTTCCATCAGTCTGCTGATATATGAGTTTGGAAGAAGGCAACCGGGTCTTGGCCGACGGCGCTTTCTTTCTGTATCTTTTTCATCATTTCCTTATACTGCCGTTTCTTTTGTTCTTCCACCGAAACGTAGCGGGGAGCATCCTTTGCCATGAGCAGCAGCATCGGATAAGGCACCTTCCACAATATGTAGTCAATACTCCAGCCGGTGGCCGTAGCCACCTGCCATACTAAACCGAACGGGCTATGAGGGGCTTCTGTATATCCCTTTAACTCCCGCTGTTGGAATGGCTCAGATTCGGCTTCATCGGATTCATCATTTCCACCGAGCTGATAGTAGTCTGAAAATACTTCGGGTCGAGCATGGTCAGGAACTGGAACATGGCTTCCTGTAGGAACATGGGGTGAACACGCCAACGGAGCCACCAGGCTACGGGACGGTTCAACAACCTTCCCCAAAATTTACTCCGGGTCAGCGTAAAAGCAACGATACGGCTGACGGCGACTCCATGTTCTGCAATAAACTTCATGTTCTGCTCGAAGGTATATTCTTGCATTTCATTATAGGTGACGCCTATTTGCAGGTACAGATTCGAAATCCGCAGCAGGCTGCCCAGTCCCGGTGTACGCATTACTACCGTCATTGGTTTCCGCTTGCGATACAGAAAATTGAAAGGGCGGACGGGAATCGCCACGCCCATATCAAGCATCAGCGCGGAAGCTTTCAGTTGTTCCGTCTGTTCCATAATTATCCTGCCTGGATTTGCGGAGGAACAATGCGATAGCGTGCCAGCCCTTCAGTCAAAGGCTTCAGGCACTTCACCGTACAATCGTAACTCAGCACACCGCTCATGTTGATGGAATCAGCCAGTTCGCCGCTCATCTTGGCGCGGGGAATCTCGATCTTGTGACCGCTGACACATTCTACTTCAAACGGTCCTTCCAAATCTTTGAAGTCGGCAGGCGGTTCGTATGCCCCGTCCGCGGTAGCAACAGTACCGCCAAATAGTTCCTTACATACTTCGGGACTCAACTGGATGAGCTTAAAACCGAAAGCGGTGGTACCGGGTGTACTTGTCAGTTCGTCTACCGGACCATCATGCACTTGTGCTGCGTAGATGGGTGTAGTCTGTTTGGCCTCACCTTTTGGGGACAAACCTTCCTGGCTAATCCAGCCTATTTCTTTGTTATTGAACTTCAGTTTACCGATACCGTAAACAAGTCCATTATTATCTTTTACAGCCATAATCTTGCTATTTAATTACGTTTAACCGCCGTTTAATCAGTATTATAACAAGAACGAAAACGGCGATTCGTCCTATCCATATCTGAAACCATTGCCAACCGGTTGGCTCATGCACCACCTGCGGAGGAGGTTCTTCCACTTCCTCACCGGTTTCATTTCTTATGCGCGTAATTTCTTCCCGAAGGGCGATTACTTCACGCGCCAGGCTGTCGCAGGTCGAAGTGAACGTTAAAGTATCACCGCGTCCGCGTATCACGCTTGCCGTGGCCTGCCCGCTTCGCGCACTATATCCCGCGCCTTCCGGCAGCACGGCCAGTTGGCTCATCGGCAAGGTCATCCGCGCTTCGCTTGCCGGTACCGGCAGAAAGGTCAGAACGGATTGTCTTACGCTTTGCAGGCTGTCGAGGACGGTACTCTTCACCACTCTTGTCGGACTTTTGCAACTCATCGCGCACAGGGCAATTAGCAGAAAAACGGCAATTGTTAGCCTTTTCAACGACACGCCTGAGTTTGGCGAGTTCTTTTCTGATTGCATTGATTTCTTGTTTTAAAGGTTCTACTATGTCATCCATCAGAATTTGCATCGCCTTCTGAACGTTGTCCAGTTCGCTACTACGGGTATTTACCTTCGCTGCCTGTACTTCTTCCTTCAGCTTTTCTACCTCTTGGATGTATTTCCGTCTGTCTATGTACATCTTGAATCCTCCGGCTCCTATGGCAACCGTAAGGATACCACATATCAGCTTCAAGATTTCAAGTGTATCCATTTTTATTCCTCCTGTTTAGAGTAAGTTCCAACCCACTTCCACATCTGCCGTCACAGCGGGAATACCATTCTCTACCTGAGAGACGGCTGCCGCAAAAGCACACATGGTTGCTTTATCATCCACATCAGGCACATAGCTGTCGGGCACTTGCATTTCCGTACACACCCTCCGGATGTAACCCGATGTGTTATTCTCCACGGGCGTCGCCCATCGGTTGATGAAGTCCGCCATCGTCCGGCAACCGTTCATCCTGCGATAGTTCTGCAACAGCTTGATGAGAGCTCGGTAACCGTAGGCCATCGTTTTGAACTGACAGAATGAACGGTCCTGCGACGGGCGAACCTCCCCCTGCCACAAAGTACGTGACAGGCGGATGTTTCCCGGATTATTGTTCCTCAGTCCTCTGGTCATCTTTCTGCTCCGTTTCCTTCTTTTCAGGTACCTCAACCGCTTTCTTCTCCTTATCCGCTTTCGGGGCTTCGGGTGCCTTGGTCTCGGGTTTCTTGGCAGGTTCCGGCTTCTTAATCCCGGCAAGCTTGCGGCTTACCAAATCATCCGCACGTTCCTGGTCTACCTGCAACTCCGTACCTACCGGATATTGCGTCTTGTGGTCGTACTTGTCCTGGAAGGATTCGAGGACAATCACTGTGACTTTGTCTTTCTTTGCCATAGCTGCACCTCCTTACCCTTCTGTTACAAATTTGAATGCACCGTCGGCGCGCCAGTCCAGTGCGATGAACTCCTCACCGAAGCCGATCTGCGTGTCCGCCTTCATCAGCATCTTGAAGAAGTAGAGTTCGCTGGCATTCGCCCACTTGTCAATCTGAATGACGTTTTCGTCATCCTGCAGGTTGACAGCTGCGAAAAGGTTGCCGTTCATACCGCTGTCGCAGAGGGTAGCGACGATCAAGCCTTGCGGCCATTGAGTCAGCACCTCGAACGGAATGCCTTTGTAGCGTTCCTGGTTGATATCCGTAGGGGCGGTACCCTTATTGGCGAGTTGCGTCAATTCATCGTCGTACTGGTCGAAGTCTTCCACAGACATCAGGATGCGCAGGTTCGGATTCTTACGCATGGTTACGGGAATCTTGGCACGCAGTTCCTTGAGACGCGCCAGCATGGTAGTGCCGACGGTTTTCACCTTCACCACATCCACGTTCTTGGCAGCCTGCGTCAGGATACCGTCCATCAGGTAGGCATCACCGGTGTCTTTGTATTCACCGTTTATATACTGGTAGCCCAGCTCGTTGCCCACTTGCTTCAACAGTTCATTCAACAAGAGGCTCTGAATGTTGGGGGGAAGCTGACGGAAAACGAGGTCGCCCGTCGGCTGGAAGGGACGCCAGATGTGTTCGAAAGCACGGGGGTTGAAAAGTGTGAAGGCCATCATGTCTTTCGGCACCAGCTTTTGCTCGCTGTAGGTAAAATCACCCTTGCTGTCTGCCTTGGACGGGTCTTCTTTGCGCTTTTGCAGCATGGTACCCGTTTTCACGCGGGGGATGCTGATGGAACTGTTAATGCCCGGAATCACCATGATAAGCCCTCTGCCCACCAGTTCGTTGCCGGTAGTGGCAAGGGTGAGGACGGTTTCCAGTACTTCACCACCATAGTTGGTGGTATTCAATCCTTGAATTGCCATTGTCTTTTTTATTATTTATTGTTAGTTATTCGGGTTATGCCGCACGGCAATTAGCACATTAGCATATTACCACATTATCACATTTTAATCTTCTGCCGTCCGCGGATTTGTGGGGCACTGCCGGCGCTACGCACGCTGCTGCCGACATTCTTACCAAAGTAGGAGCTACCGCCCAGTTTGGCATTCTTGGGGTTCTTGATCGGTATCATAGCGCATCACTTTTTACGGTTTGCCTCAATTTCCCTCATCTTCTTTTGCCAAGGGCTTTCGCCTTCACCGCCCGCAGGGGCTTCCAGTTTGTCCTTCAGCATCTTCTTTGGCTTCAACGCCTTCAGGGCGCTCAATCCGTTTTTGAAGTCAGCCTTCAGAATGTTCTTGTAGGTGTCCTTCTGGTCGGCACCGATACGACCGTCCGTCACGGCATCCGTCACAGCGGTTTCAATCCGCTCTTCTTCCTGCTGTTTCAGCTGCTCTTTCAGTGCGCCGTTTTCCTTTTCCAGATCATCGGCTTTGTCCGCTTTCTGAGCAGTCTCGCCAAGCATGGCCATCACTGCCGCTTCGTCAGCACAGTTGGCGAAACGGGGAATTGTCTTAAAGTCTTCCAATTTCATTTTATCGGGGTTTTGTGGCTGTTGCTCCTGCTCCAGCCGGTTAGTAAATATGCGGTAAATATCGTCCGTGGTGCTCTCATCGGGTACGGCTTCCACGTCGTAGATGGCATCGATCAGTCCCAGCTGCAAGGCTTCGTCGGCTTTCAGCCAGTGGTCGGTACCGTCGAAGTAAGCACTCTTCACCTCTTCCTTATCCTTGCCGCAACGCCCGCCGATGATTTCGGCGATGGTGTCTTCCAGGCTCTCGATGGTGGAGATCATATCCTGCAAGTCCTTCTTGTTGCCGTAGCAACCGCCACTGACGTTATGCAACATCATGCGGGCATAGCGGCTCATTTCCACACGTTTGCCGCAGAGGGCAATGACACCGGCGATGCTGGCGGCGATACCGTCTATATAGATGGTGACATTGCTTCGGCACTGGCGGATGGCATTGAAGATGGCGATACCGGGGTAAACGTCACCGCCGATGGAGTTGATACGGATATTCAGGTTTTCATAGCCCGCGTCCAGGTACATCAGTTCGTTCACGATGTCCCGGCTGGCTATCTTGCCCTCACCGCCTTCGTCGCTGACTTCTCCATAGAGCAGCAGGCAAGCGGTCTTTTCGTTTAATATGGATTTAAAAACAGTCATGCGTTTCCGATTATTTGCGGCAAAGCTATGTCTATAAGGATAACCGCACAAAAAAGTGTGTAACGGTTACGAGCAGGTATGTAAACCTTGCGGCATAGTTTGTAACCGCTCCGCGCTTTTTTCCTCTTCCCGCCCGGAGTAATGACCTTTGCGTAAACTCTAATTACAGAATTATGGCAGATTTAACCGCACAACAGAAAAAGGACTATGCCCGCACACTCTACCTGAAGGACAATCTTACCCAGCAGGAAATAGCGGAAAAGGTGGGAGTAGCCCGTAAAACCATCAACCGATGGATTGCCACGGAGAAATGGGAAGAAATGAAAGTCGGCGTAACCCTTAGTCGAGAGCAACAGATAGCAAATCTTCATCGCCAAGTGATGGAATTGAACAATACTATTCTGTCACGCCCGGAAGGTGAACGCTATGCAACTCCGGCCGAAGCGGATACTTTGGGTAAACTCGCTGCCGCCATTAAAAAGATGGAAAGTGATGTAGGCATTGCGGACCTTGTAAGTGTGGGCATCCGCTTTATCGAATGGATACGCCCCATCGATCTGGACAAGGCTAAAGAGATAACCATCTTTTGGGACAAATTCATAAAAGACCAGTTGTAAAATGAAGCAGGAAGAAAAAAACGCACTCGGTAACTGGGAAGAATATAAAGCGGATATCAGCAATTCCACCCCGGTAGATGTCAGCATGAGTCATGCCGAGCGGGAAAAACACAGGATGTATTTGGAGGCACACCCCGTAGAATGGATTCAGTTCTTTTTCCCGAAATATGCAAAATATCCGTTTGCTCCGTTCCATAAAAAGGCCGTCAACCGCATCTTGAACAATGACGAATGGTATGAAGTCTTGTCATGGAGCCGCGAGTTAGCAAAAAGTACGATAGTCATGTTCTGTGTAATGTATCTTGCCTTGACAAAGAAGAAAAAGAACGTGATGCTGGCAAGTGCCACCCAAGACAGCGCCAAGCGATTGTTAGCCCCATACCGTGCCAACTTTGAGGCTAACGGGCGTATCAAGGCATATTATGGCGAGCAGATGAATATCAGTTCTTGGACCGATACTGAATTCATTGCCAAATGTGGCTGTGCCTTCCGTGCTATCGGCGCCGGGAATGCTCCACGCGGTTCCAGAAACGAGGCCGTGCGCCCTGATGTGCTCTTGGTGGATGACTTTGATACGGATGAGGAATGCCGTAACCCGGATATCGTAAACAAGAAATGGGACTGGTACGAGCAGGCTTTCTATGCCACACGCTCCATCAGCGAACCGACCTTGATCGTGTGGTGTGGTAATATCATTGCCCGAGACTGTTGTGTGGCGCGGGCCGCGGCTCTTGCCGACCACCATGATATCGTGAACATCAGGGACAAAGACGGGCACAGCACTTGGCCTGAAAAGAACACGGAAGAGCACATCGACACTGTACTCCGAAAAATCAGCGCCGCCAGTGCACAGAAGGAATACTATAATAATCCGGTCACGGAAGGTGAGGTATTTAAGGATATCACCTATGGGCGTGTACCTGACCTGAAGAAGTTTCAGTTCCTGGTTATCTATGGAGACCCCGCACCCGGCGAGAACAAGAACAAGAACAGCAGTACGAAAAGCTGTATATTACTTGGTATGAAAGAACAAAAGTTATATATCATCAAACCTTTTCTGGACCGCGGATTGAATGCAGAATTCATAGACTGGTACGTACAACTTCTGGAGTACGTGAACGAAAAAGTCCCGGTATATTGCTATATGGAGAATAACAAGCTACAAGACCCATTCTTTCAGCAGGTATTCAAACCGCTGGTAGGCAAGGTACGACGCGAACGGAACATCCAACTCTACATTCACCCTGACGAAGAGCGCAAGACTGACAAGGCCACACGTATTGAAGCTAATTTGGAACCGCTGAACCGGGAAGGCAATCTCATCTTCAACGAAGTTGAAAAAGATAATCCACACATGAAACGTTTGGAAGATCAATTCAAACTTTTCACCCTGCGGTTGAAGTTTCCCGCCGACGGTCCCGACTGTGTGGAAGGCGGCCTGCGCATCCTCAAGAAGAAAGTACAGCAACTAAAACCGATTACCGTGGCGCGTCACAACGCCCGGAACAATCCTAAAAGATTATAGCCATGAGTAAATTCATCAATCCCGAAGACTACGACGCCAGTATCCACCGCGAGATACTGGGCTCCCTGACCCGCGATGACGAAAGTATCGTCGAAATCTGCGAAGACCGTGCCATCGCTGAGATGCGTGGCTATCTCAGTGCGCGCTACGATGTAGATGCCATCTTCTCCGCCGAAGGGGATGCACGTAACCAGCTTGTCCTGATGATGGCAATCGATATCGCAGTATACCATATATTCAGTATTCATAATCCGCAGAAGATGTCGCAGATACGGAAAGACCGCTATGAGCGTGCCGTGGAATGGCTGAAGCAGGTGGCGGCATTCAAGATCACCATCGACGGCGCTCCCAAGCTGCCGGAAGAAGAGCAGAAACAGAACAGCCCCTGGCTGATGAGTAGTAACCCTAAACGTACGAACCATTTATGAAAAGAATAAATTTCCCGGCATTTTGGAACAAAGCATCCAAAACCAAACAACGCATCACCGAAGGCAGCAACGTCACCCGCCAGGGCGCCACTATCATACTGACACAACCCCAACGCTTCGGCATCGGGCTGGATGACTACATGCGGGGCATCCGAAGCGCCGAGAATGTGGACTTCACACAGCGGGTTCAGATTTACGACATCTACAGTGAGAGTCTGATGGACCCGCATCTGTTTTCTGTCATCCAAAAGCGGAAGAGCGGTGTGCTTGGCAGGAAAATAGAGTTCAGGCGCAACGGCGTGGCCGATGATAAAGTAAACGAGCAGATTTCCTCGCCCTGGTTCCTACGATTCATCGGTGACGCACTGGATGCCGACTACTGGGGATTCACGCTGGTGCAGTTCTATATCAACAGCAAGGGATGGATAGACTACTATCTCGTGCCCCGAAAGCACGTGGACCCGGTGCTGAGACTCATCAAAACCCGTCAGAACGACATCAACGGTGAAAGCTTCGACGAATACCCGGACCTGCTGATGATACGGGGCAAAGAACCGCTCGGCATCCTGGCACGGTGCGCTCCGTACGTCATTTATAAGCGGGGAACCGTGGGCGACTGGGCGCAGTTCTCCGAGATATTCGGCATGCCCATACGCAAGTACACCTACGATGCCGCCGACCCGGAAGCATTGTCCGCCGCCATGGAAGCCGCCAAGGCTCAGGGAGGCGCTTCCTCCTTCTTTACACCCGAAGGTTCTAACCTTGATTTCGTAGAAACCGGTAATACCACCGGCAGCAGCGAGCTCTACAGTACCTTCGTTGACCGCTGTAACGCGGAAATGAGCAAGGCTGTCCTGGGCAACACCCTCACCACCGAAGCCAGCGAAACGGGTACGCAAGCCTTGGGAACCGTGCACAACAAGGTGGAGCAGGAACTTATCGAGCAAGACGCTCTTGCCATCCTGAACCTGCTGAACTATGACATGACAGACTTGTTTGCGGCTCTTGGCGTCAATACCCAAGGCGGTGAGTTTGTTTATGTAGAAGAAACGGACTTGGAACAAGTGAAAGTCAAAGCCGAATTACTGGAAAAGGCTGTAAACGTATTCGATCTGCCGCTCGATGATGACTATCTGTACGAGCAATTGAACATCGAACGCCCGGACAACTATGAACAGTTGAAAGCGGAAATGGCAGAGAAGAAGAAAATGAACAACCCCTTTGCTCTCGGAGTATCTCAATTCTCCTCCTCCGGGGAGGAGGAGTACCCGCAGGGGGAGGTGGTAGCAAAACATCCCCAGAACCGCTCCCGCTCTTTTTTCGGGGACGCCCCGCAAACCGACGGGGCTTTAGACTGGTAATGAACGACCTTTACTATGGGGAACAGCAGCTACCGGGCCTTGACGAACTCGACTATATATCCGGTTCTACCGCACCATTGCAATGCAAGGCCGATGATGACGTAAGCACCGCTTTCGTCTTCGACAACGCCGCCCTGCAACGTGCCTTGAAGCATATCTACGAAAAGGATTTTCACCCTATGACGGAAATAGAGGAGAACCTTTTCAACGAAACATTCCGTATCTTCAACGAAGCATCAAGTGAAGGGCTTAGTGAATCCGCTGCCGAAATTCCGGTAGAGTTCCGTCAGAAGCTTGACCTCGGCAACGCTGTATTCTCCGCCTTCAAAGTCCACCGGATGCAGAACGATATCGCCGCGCAACTCTACGATTCAAACGGTATTTTAAAACCGTTTAAACAGTGGAAAGAAGACGTTCACCCCATGCTCGACCATCACGTCCGGCACTGGCTGCAAACCGAATACAATACCGCCGTCATCCGTGCCCGCCAGGCTGCGGACTGGCAACGCTTCGAGCAATACGCCGACGTCCTGCCTAATCTGGAATGGATGCCCAGTACCAGTGCAAACCCAGGAGCAGACCATCAGGTTTATTGGGGAACTATTCTCCCGATAAACCACCCCTTCTGGAGTGTGCACCGCCCCGGAGACCGTTGGAACTGCAAGTGTTCTTTATCGGCTACAGACGAACCTCCTACGGGAGCGCCACGTGGAAGCGCCGCCCCCAAAGATCAGCCTGCCCCGGGACTGGATAATAACCCGGGAAGAGACGGAAAACTGTTCAGTGACACGCATCCCTATATCGCCAATGGATATGAAGGGGCGAAAGAGGCCGTGAAGAAATATATAGCAGAGCATGTGAATAAGGAGAAGCCGATAGTGTATGAACCGGACAAAGAGCGGAAAGAGGCACTGAAAGTTCGTAGAAAGGAAATACAGAAAGATGCAGAAGTGCTGAAGGCGAAACCTCTTGTCAACTCTGATTTTAAGAAAGAAATCATTGTCAGCAAAAAGTCCATCAAGGAATGGTTGAACCAACCTCACGAACATTATGCCGAAAAGAATGAGATGCTATTGCACCTCAGTGATGTCATCCGACAGGCTCAATATAAGGGATGGACGGAATATCATAAAAACAATCCTATGTATGTAAAGTCTCATGTTTTTGAAGTGACTGTTAAGGGAGACAAGTCGTGGATTATTGTATTGGAAGATGTGGACGGGAATATGATATTACATAGCATATCCGATAGCAGCAAAGTAATGGACAACATACAAAAATAGCCCGAAAGACCATTTCAACCGGAACTGCAATCCGGAGCTGTGCCTGTCGAGCTATTTTCTTAGACTGCAAATATACAGAAAAATATCAAGTAAACAATGAATATTCAAGAATTTAACCAACGTATTTTGCAATATCAAAAGCAACTGGCCGACCTGACACGCCGCCGCATGCCCGTACTGGCAGGCAACATCGCCAAACGCCACATCGAGGAAGACTTCCGCAAAGGAGGTTTTACCCATAACGGTTTCCATAAATGGAAGGAAACCAAGCGGCAAAGAAACGGTGGAAGTAGTGCCGGTTCTCAATACGGACCGCTGCTCTCCGGCAGAAACCATCTTTCCGGCAATATCCAATACACACCAGGAGACGGACAGGTTACTATCTTCACCCGCGCCCCTTATGCAGGCATCCACAACTGGGGAGGCATAGTTCGCCCTACCGTCACCCCGCAAATGCGTCGCTTTGCCTGGGCGCAGCATTACCGGGAAGCGGGTAAAGACAAAAAGAAAGATACTTTCTGGAAACGCCTCGCATTGACCAAAAAGACCAAACTTACTATCAACATCCCGCAGCGCCAGTTCATGCCATCCAAGCCGGGACCGGAACTGATAAAGAAAGTAAATGATAAACTGAATACAGAAGTAGAGAAAATTATAAATCAATAATTTATTATGGAACAACTATTCAACGACCTCCAGCAACAGATCGCCGATAAAATGGGTAACGACGTTTCCCTTATCGACGAAGACTACGGGCAACTGGAAGCCCTGCAGAACGGGGAAGACCAGTACCCTGTCACTTTCCCCTGTGTCCTTATTGGCATCCCCGAAACCTTGTGGGAAAACCTGAAAGGCAACCTCCAACACGGCAAGACCACCATCATCATCCGGTTTGCCTTCGACTGCTACGATGACACTCACTATGGCAGCACCCAGGAACAGCACGCAGCCGAACGCATGGCACTGGCCCGACGCCTGAACGGCGCGTTGCACGGCTGGCGGTTCGATGGATGTGCCACCGCCCTGGTACGCCGTGCCAGCCGACAGTTCTCACTGCCCGGCGGCATCAAAGTCTATGAAATGGAATATACCACTACGACAGCGGATGAGATTCAGAACAACGACAACTGACGATCCAGTTCTTCCTGCTGACGGATGATCCGAGGATCGGCAGAAGCATTGATGATGTTGTAGAATGTTTTTTCGCAAATGGGGTATAACGGCCAGATGTAACGGCGGAGGATTTCGCGGTTGCTCAATCCGCTACGGCTATGTTCATCGTAAATACGGAGAATCTCTTTTACCCTGTGCGCATAGCTTCGTCCTACAATGGAACGATGATACTTCTTCATACCCGAAAACTTAAATTGATTATCCTGAAACTTGATACAAAAATAATTATAATAACACATTAATGCAACAAATACGCCCGGAAAGCACATTCTACAACACGGAATAACCCGTTTACACCACCTTTGCCGCGTCAATTCGCGAATGACAGAAGTAAACGATGATAAAGCTGCAAGATGTACAGCGCAGCCTAATTGTCAATTGTCAATTATCAATTTTCAATTGTATGGTAAACTATTCTCTCGCTCTGATGAGCACCAAGCCCGGCGATGACCAGGCCCCCAAGAAATATTACGCCAAGGCGCAAGCCAGCGGCGAAGTGACCATGGACGAAATGGCGGAACAAATCTCCTACGCCACCTCCCTCACGGACGGTGATGTGCTGAACGCCATCCGCGCCCTGATCAAACAGACCAATCTCCATCTGGCGGCAGGCAAGATCGTACGCCTGGAGAACTTCGGAAGTTTCCAAATCCAGCTGTGCAGCACTGGTGCCGACACGGAGAAGAAATTCACCAGTGCCAACATCACCGAAGCCACCATCCAGTTCCGCCCCGGAAAGCCTATCAAGGCGGCAACGCGTGCGGGCGACGGCGGCTTGACCTTCCACCGTGTGGCCAAGAAGGGTGAAGCCCCTCTGCCCGATGACGGCAACACCGGCGGCGGCAACACCGGAGGAGGAAGCGACGGCGACCAGGGAGAGAATCCGCTGGGCTGAGAACCACTTAGTAGTAGTGCGCCGACTACTACCAGGTAAATGACCAACTACCCGTAAGTAGGGAGCCAACTACTTACGGGTAGTTTTTTGCACGAACTTAACCGAAGAAAATATGAAAGCCATTTATATGAGTGACCTGGCACAAGCCTACTTCCCGAACTCTACTCCCCGCAGCGCCAGCTCGCAGCTGCATCGCTGGATAAAACTGAACACCGAACTGCAAGCACGTCTTGAAGAGTTATGCTTCAAGCCCAGGCAGCGGGCGCTGACGCCGCTGCAACATGAGGCGATAATAGAATGTCTGGGGGAACCGGGAGAATAGGACCATCTTCCTGACGTCAGGAAAACGTTCGAGAGATAGCGCAGGGGGCGTATCTCAACAAAAAAGCCGCTGTATGGTGTTCCATGCAGCGGCTTTTTTTTGCTTCGCTAATAATTTATTTCTGTACAATTTTCATACAAAAAGTATTTCTTCTAAATAGGTTCTGTTATCCCTAATCTAGCCATTATCACTCCAACTTCATGTGGCTGCAAATCTAAAGTTTGAGTACGTGCATTATTTATAACTTTTGCTCGAATAATGGAAACACCTGTTTCTGGATCACCCTCAAAATGAATATGAATTTGACAATGTTGCGCGGCGAAAGGGATTATTATTAGAGGATTGTGATGTGCATCCATTATTTGTTGATGAACCCCAGGTATTACCACCCCCGTCATAACATCTCTCACGAATTGCGAATCATCATTATAACCCAAAGCAACAGGCATGAATTGACTTACAGATGGAAAATCAAAACTTGGCTCTTGGTATCTTTGCAAAATAGCATCAATAGGGAGTTGATCTATTTTTTTAGATTTTCTGCCCAATACTCTTGATGTACTTTCCTTTTGAAATGCTTTTCTTTCCATATTCCATATATTATAGAATTATATCATAAATTCTTTAACCTCAGAGATATTGTATGCCTTATTTAAAACAATCTGTTTACCTACTCCTTTGAATCACTCCACAAATGTATAAAAATTATCTTATTAAAACAAATAAAAATATTTTTCTTATAATTACCATTTGCGACTACACCACTAACAACTAAAGTATCATGAAAAGTCATCGGATTGCTATGTTATAAAGATATTTTTCAACCTTCCAAGTAATCTAATATTAGTAATAACTCATACGCTATCCGTGGGTCAATCGCATTTCCGAGTGCATGAGTTCTGTCCATCCAATCGGATATCCCATAAACCACTCCATCCAACTCGGAGTAATATCGGACGGATTGAACCCAGCTCTCGAAATATGCGCTGTTAGGTAGTTGCTTTTTCGTTTGTCTGAATGCTTTAAAATGCTCTCTCTGCGTAACTTTATCCGTTTCGCTTCGTTTGCTGTCAAGGCAGGCAACAATCCATACTCGTTTCCTTTCTTGAAAAGAGTCTTTACCCGCAGCTGGAATAATAAACGGTTGAACTTCGTAGCCTTCACTTTCCAAATCAGTGCACACTTGCTCGAAGACCACTCCGTCTGCGTTACTAATAAGTCCGAGAACATTCTCAGCGATGACCCATGTCGGCCGGCATTCTTGTATAACTCGATACATCGGCGGCCATAAAAAGCGGGGGTCTTCTGCCCCTTGCTGAAGTCCGGCGTTACTGAATGGTTGGCAAGGGAATCCTCCGACCACAACATCAACGTTGCCTCTGTATTCTTTAGCATTGATTTCATATATATTTCCATATTTAGGCACATTGGGAAAACATTTATCTAAAACTTGCAAGCAGAACTCATCTATTTCCGATTGAAACAGGATATCCCATCCAAGAGTATAAGCTGCCAAGTCGAAGCCGCCAATACCAGTGAACAGGCTTATCATTTTTATAGTTTTGCTCATTACTATTCTGATTTGAATTATTCACCTTCTGAAAACTTCTTCCCACAAAATGGGCAGAAAGGATAAGCGATAGATATAGTACTTTCTGTTTTATTGAATGTACCATCTTTTTTCTTATTCCGGTAGGTCGCCTCTATTACTGGCTTTTTCTCAAAAGAAGGCATGGCGTACATATAATTTAAAGACGCTTGCGGGTCACCAGTCTTTTCTCTCAAATTCGCTTCTACTTTTTCAAAACAGTCACACATATTTTTCTACGCTTGCCTATACAGCATTAGGTTCAAATTTTTCTTGTTATTAATAAAAATACTCACTACATTTAAATCCTTTCCGGGGAGCAAAGTCTTTAAACTCACAACTCCTAAATATCCACTTTTTGTCAACCCATCCGGATAAGTCCTTTTG
Source organism: Bacteroides sp. GD17 (assembly GCF_038448625.1). Lineage (NCBI taxonomy): Bacteria > Pseudomonadati > Bacteroidota > Bacteroidia > Bacteroidales > Bacteroidaceae > Bacteroides > Bacteroides sp. GD17. Next base: position 190,142 of record NZ_JBCEZS010000006.1, on the reverse strand, counting down.
CCATTGAGGGATTATTTGATGTGGATTATTCAAATCCCGATATGGCTGGCAATGTGGCAAGAACCTACCACCCTTTTCCTTCCAGTGGTTAACGCGGTAAAACGACTCTTTAAAGTCATTCAGTAAGATACAGTAGAAGAAGTATTCTCCCCGATAACCATATTTATCAATCAGAGCTGTGGCACGTTCGCAATCTGCTATCTGCGCCGCTGTATCGCAACCAAACCGAATGCGCTTTATCCATTTTACACGAGCAAGTAATCGAGCTATGTCATCAGTCACCAGTCGAGCGTCCAGTCCTTGGTTAAAGTCTACTCTGAGTTTCAACTTGACTATCTTCTCGATCTGCTCTATCCCGTACTCGGAAGCAAGCACATTGTTATCCATAAGGATGATGTTTTTACGTCCGTTGACTGCGATTTCTTCAATATCCATATAGGGAGCGATCTTACCTTCTTTTTGAGGCACCACACACCACTTACACCCATTGGGGCATCCGCGTGTAAGAAAACCATAAGCCAAAGACTTATCTATATTGTATATCGAGTAATCCGGGACAGCCTTGTCTACCTGCGATGGAAGAGTCTTTGAAACATCGTAGCCAGTGCCACCTTTCTCTATCTGATCGGTATTTGTAATCCACTGTCGATAATCTTCTGTAAAGCTGAATACTTTAGCCATATAGACCTTTTCATACTGGTCAAATGGATTGTACCATTCTACATTATCACCTCTCGCTTTGTGATAGCTGCTTATCTTCATCAAAGCAAGATTGGGATAATTGCTATCAACCGCTAATAGTCCGATGTTCATTACTTCCTTCGATTTACTAATTCTACATAAATACATCCTGCACACTCAGCGGCTTCTTCGTCATCTTGTCGTACATCCGTGCCTTCAGTCGCTCGCACAGCATGTAGACGAAAGAACCGGAATCAGGATTGTTCATTTTGACAAGCAAGGCAGTCAACCCTTCTGTTTTGGCAGCAAACTCTATGAGGTCGCAGGGTTTGCCGTAGTACGTCCAGTAGTATTGCACCTGCCCCAGAAGGCTGTCTTCTACCTGGATTATCAGGTCTTTCGGTTCACGGTATATCATGGTCGTGTTCCTCCTTGAAATAAGGTTTCACTTCGCCGTCCGGTACCCATTCCACCGTAACGATGCCTTTTACTTGCCCGGTACCGCCACACTTAGGGCAAGGTGTTTTCACCCGTTCATTAATAATCTCAGGGTCCCAGTGCCAGCCGTTGCCCTGGCAATAGCCGCAAGCATAACCAGTGAAATATCCCACCGTTTCCTTGCCTGTTCCGAAAAGGGGTGCCGTGATCAGCACCCCGTTCTTTTTCTCGCTCATACGCTATTCGATGAAATAGGTTTGTACTAAATTACCGTTCCTAAAGATATTCAGCACCGTACGTCCGTTGTCCGTGACGATGTTCGTTTCAACGACACTGCGGTTAATTTCCCTTCTCCCAATCATTGACCTGATTTCCGCATCAATGAATGTTTTCAGGTTCTTAAAGTCCCGTTCGTCACCGTTCAACTGCGTGAACTCCAGTGCCTGGCTCACGGAAAGCTGGAGTTTCAGTAGCCACATGGGTTTATCGTTCGGAATCACCGATTTATAAAACACCTTTGCCATACTTTTCTTCTTCTATTTTACTGTTACACAATTCATGCGCCTTACGTTTCGCCTCCTCCTTGGTCAGATACTCCCCAATCTTGGTACCGATGTAACCGGTGGCGGTACGTTTATAATGATATACCGCCCAGTTCCTGCCGCAAGGTCGCCAGTCGAAGTAATCCTCAGTCCTGATGTACATCATTCTCCTTCTTGGGCTCTATAAAAAAAGTCTCTTCCTGCACCACCTGCACGCCTATCTGCGGAAACAGGCTGGCAACATCCTCATTGTCGCGGGCGGCCAGTAACGACTGTTTGTCTACCTCCTCCGTAACGCGTACGTACGATGGCAATTTGTCCTTTACGAGCATCAATACTGCCTTCCAGGTTAAACCTTTCATTGTCTTCAGCGCCGGAGTTCCCGTGCGGAAACCAAACACGCCGTGAGCACTCTCCACACTCTTTTTCTTGGAAAACAATTCATCTTTATTTTCCAATGCATAAGCCTGGATTTTCGCGAAGGCTTCTTCCTTCTTAGCGCTCTGTTCCGCCAACTGACTGGCATACTTCTCACGGATGCGCGTTACCTCGATATCCATCTTCGAGGTGAGATTGTTACACTTAGCATCGGCTGCTGCAAAATCTGCAAATGCCTGCTCCGCTTGCTCGCGGCTGATACCGCTTAATACTGTTTTCTTTGTTCTTGCCATAATTCTTATTCTTTTATAGGGTTAATATTTAATCTTATTCTTGTTCTGCTGGTAAATGCGCTTGTATTCGAGGTATTCCTTAGTCTTCTTCGGTTCTTCCAGCGCTTGCAGTTCCCGGTCTATCCGGTCGTAGCGTATCTGCTCGGCACGGTATTCATCCATCAGGCGCTCCAGTTCTATAGGTTTCATGCTGTTGATTCCCGCATGCAGGCGGTCCTGATAATCGCAAAGGCGGTCGGCACTGGCTTCGAGTTGCGCGGCCAGCTGTGCACGGCGCTCGGATTTCTCGGTGACGTAGGTTGGCGGCACATTGCGCGGACTATGTTCTCTCATTGTTCGGCCTCCTTTCTCTGCTGCTTGATTTTCTTGTCTATCTCCCGGCGGCTATAATAGGTGAACTTCCCTTGTTTATAGCTGTGTATCAAGCCACGGCTGGCATAGCCTTTGATGGTGTTCTTGCTGCATGCCAGATAGCGGCAGGCTTCGTTCTGCTTCATCATGTCATTCATGTCGGCATTTGCGGGAAGGAGTTGCGGAGCGATATCGCCCGGGGCGGCTTTGCGCCGAAGACCCGTCCACTGTTCCAACCGTTCAATGCGTGCCAGCAACTTATTGAACTCCTTGCGCGAAAGAAGTATTGTGTCGCTTTCTTCATTCAATACCCCCAGAGCACTTGCCGCATCAAAGTCGGCTGCTGTCATGGATTGTACGTCCGGTATCAGTTCCTCCAGCCCGATATGTCCGGCATGGAAACGGGCGGCATCACGCGCTGCAAAGAATACATTTTCGTCGCGATCGGCTTCGCATACCTCCAGCACATACTTCTGAAATACTTGTTGCTCGGTCATGCTTGACGTCAACACCTCTGCCATGATCAGACTCAACCGATCTGCCTTGTGGTTCAAGACGGCTACAGCTTGTTTGATTTCTTGTTTTGTTCTCATTTCAATCCTTTTTAAGTTTTCTTTCCTCGCGTCTCATAAATGCCTCCAGCTGCGTCTTGGTGTCCTGGAGTTCCCAAAGCTTCATACTCGTTACGTCTTTATGGGCTTTACTGTACTTCCGTGCCCATACGTTCAACTTTGCCACATTCATGCGGTATTCTTCCTCACTGTCGCTGGTGAACCCCTGGTTCAGTTGCGGAATCAAGAAAGAAAGACGATAAATGTCACGGAATACATTACGGGCTTCCTGCATCTGCATCTTGCGGGCTTTGTCATCCATCGGGTTCAGACTTTCCATTAACTGTTGAGCCTCGCGCATTGACAAATCCTTGCTGCTCTGCGTGCGTCCGGAAGTAAAATTGTAGATGCAGCCGTGGCGGGTATCATCATCCATGCCGATACGGTGGAAGGTGGCATGCAGCGCTTTGAGTTGCTGCGGGGTTATGGGTTTGTCTTTCGTTACTTTCATATCACTAATCGTTATTTAGTATATTTTTCTCCCCGATATATTGCCGCTTCTTCCGGCCATACATCGTAATATCCCTTCGGTCCGATAAAGCGTCCTTTGCTGAAAGCGCGATATCCCTCGACATAAATCTTCAGTGAAGCATCAAATGCCACCTTCTTGGCACTACGACCGTCCGGATTCTTCCCGCTGGCATGGCTGATAAATATCAGCAGTTTGTTGCGGTGCTTCTCTTTAAACTTGATGTACTGGGCATATGTCATCTGCGTGTATTGGAAACTATCGATCACAATAAAATCCGGTGCCTTCTGACGTTTCATCCGCAGGCTCAACTGGTCTATCGGCTCGGCATCGAGCAGTAGAAATCGACGGTTTACTTCCTGCATATTGAAGCGCCTCAATGTGTTCTGCATCGTCAGGCAGGCGCCTTCCTCCAAACTATCGTAAGCCACACGTCCATACTTGCACAATTCCTTGCAAAGCTGCATCACGAAAGAGGTCTTCCCGTTGCCAGTGTTTCCCCATATCATCCACACGCCTTTGCGTTCCGGCATATCAAAAGCATCGTACCATTCACCTTCAAAGGGAAAGGTATCGAACTTCATGCTCAGCAACTCCCGCACACCCTTGGCGTTACGGGAAAAGGTCTTTGCATCGTTTACCGCTTCGCTCATGCCTGCTCTCCTTTCATCCTCTTGGCTTCCAAAATACGCTTGCAGGCATGCACTACACGCTTCACGCGGCGAAGGTCATATTCTCCCTGCTGGGCCTCACGCATCACCCGCTTGATCTCTGTCGGTTCGGTCAATCCGTTTGCCTGGCAAATGGCATAGACATCCTGTTCGGTGGCAATGTTGATATCGAAGAATTTGCGGCCGATACGGCTGTTTATCTCCTTATACCCCTTCTTATTATAGCGTAGTCCGTTCTCCACACGACGCTTAATGTAGTCGGTAGAGAGGAACACGATACCAGCCTTATTCTCCAGACGATTATAAATGCTGATAAAATAGCTGAACACGCTGTCGGTCAGTTTATCACCTTCATCAAAGATTATCAACGGATTGTTCAGAAAAGCAATCATAGAGATGGCATACTCCAAAATATCCCGTAAGTTCGTCCCATCCACCGGAGCGCCCACCTGTTTGGCTATCTCGCGCACAAAATCGCTTTTCTTCATGTCTTCCGAGCAAAGAATGTAGTAAACGTTGCGATGCGTGCGGCGGTATTCTATCGCAGCTGTGGTCTTGCCACAACCTGCATCACCCACTACCCAAGTAGTATTCTTATAAGCTTGTGCGTCTGTCATAGCGAAGGTTATACGCTGGAAGGCATTGCTCTCGGTCAGTGTCCAGCGCTCCAAACTGTAGCCTATCTGTGCAGCTATACGGCTGAACATGTCATCGCTGATACTGGTGTACTTCTGATTGCATATCTGAGATACTGTAGCGGCACTCACACCGTTCAGGCTCTCGCTCGCACGGTTTTGGCTGGGATAGTTGCTGCAATATTCCATCAGCGCGTCACGGATAGAATCTTTGTCTTGTTTGCTGAGTTCTTTCATTGTTTGAATGGTATTTAATTGATTATTGAATGCTGATTAATTGTTGTTGCTGAGAAAGCTTTCGTACATATCCACATCTGTAATGCCGGACACCATCTTAGTATATTCACCGGGCGAAGCGATGCCTGCGGGCTCTTCAGGTTCGGCTTCATAAGTACCCGGACCTACGCCTGCAGGATATTGTACCGGAGCAGTCAACTCACCATTGGCATATTCTTCACGCTGTCGTTCCATGCTCTTCTGAGACTCACCTACAGGAATGGGCATCACCAGTCTGCTGTAAGCCTCGCTCATACTCTCTTCGAGCAACAACTCCTCGCTGGCAATATAATGCCCCACAAGGGCACGCTTTTGTGCATGTATTTGGGCAAAGAGCCTTGCGCTTTCCTCTTCCGTACGTTCGGCAGTGGCACGATGGATGACAACCTTCGGTGTGGCAGTAGCAGCGTACTTCAATGCACCTTTAGCACCTACCTCCCAAAGTTCTACGGCAGTCATATCCTTGGGATCATAACGGTATCGGAAGCTGACACCCACATTCTGCAAGTGGAAGTTCATATCCACCAGCCCGTCTTCATCGTAAACCATATAGCGGTATTCCTGTTTGTTACGTTCGAAGATGAAGCCTTGCTTGCTGTACTTCACACTGTCTTTGCTGAACAACTTGAAAAGTTCCTGCACCTCATAGTCATCCAATGGCTCAGCATTGGGACTGTTGAGGGTAGTATACATTTCCATGCGGGTCATGCCCGTTTCTGAAGTAGGATGCTGCATGGCGTTCCATTTCTGGCGACATTGCAGATATTGCGACTTCATTTCTTCCAAAGTGGGAAGCCGGGCTATGTTCTTCATTATCAGGTCCACATTGATGTGACTGTTCTCCTTGACGGCGGTAACATTTTGTCCAGTATAGTTGTATAATTGGCGCATCACCTGCATTTGAAAACGTCCGAAAGCACTTTCAATGGTCTTTGACTGTCCATTATGCGGCATAGTAGTCTTGTGGATGTGGCATATTTTCTTGAAGAAGGCTTGTGCTTCGGGCTTCTTGTGTCCGCCTTGATTATCGGTCACTATTTCGTAAGGCTTCACCTTCCAAGTCTCCAGCGCCATGCGATAGGCATCGTACTGGGTCAAGAAGTTTTCCACACCGAACGAATAACCCAGGAACGCTTCCGAACAAGCATCCATCACTTCGTAGACGTCGATAGTGCGTGCCACCATACGCTTGTTCTTGCTGTCATAAGCCTTATAGTAGAGGTTCAGTTTCGTACCGTCACCATACCATAAGGTGTTAGGCATCTGTGGAAGTTTGGTATCGAACAAAGGCATAAACTCATTCTTGAAAGCGATTTCACCATGTACAACGCCATACCACCACAACTTGATGCTGGTCTTATAGAGGTAATTGATGACCGTCTGCGGGGAATTGATAGTCTTCAGCCTATCCTCCTCGCGGGTAACACGTGCATTCCGTTCCTCTACAATCTCATTAAACTTATCGAATATCTGCTGGTCGGTATATACCGGAAATTTGCTGCGTTTGAGTTTCAGCAGCAAACGCCCTTCACGAGGACCAATCTTGCGGGCCGACTGGTTGCCGCTGTTACCATTGACAAGAACCATATAACCATATTCCTTATAGGCAGCATACTTTTCCATCAACCGGGCTTTGGGGAGGGTGTGTCCGTAGCGTTCGCGCAAGTCTTCGCAAAGGGCGATGACACGATCGCGTATCATTTTATTGTGTTGTTGCCCGCATTTACCTTGCGCATCACGTATACTCATCTCCAATGCCATCATAGCATTCAGAACTTTGGCGTTTAGCACATATTCCGCCTGGCGTTCCAGGGAAATCTTCGGAGCGTAGGTCTTATAGAAGTCTACAGCCTTGCTGTCACTTTTTAATCTGCTGTCCATAGGAAAGGGTTGTTGTTTTTTGAGTAGTTCTTTGGCTTTTGGGTATCGTTCGTCCACTTGCTTGCGAAGTTTGTCGGGCAGGCGTTCGTAGATGATAAGTGCCTTACGGCCATTGCCACCATGCTGCGAAAAATGAAACTTCTTCTCACGAACATGCTTTTTATAATTCGCAAGACTCATGATTCCGCCTCCTACAAGTTCTTCAAATGTTACACATAGTGTCTTTCCAAACATTTCCATAATCAGAAACTTTATACTTTTCAATTTAGTGCAAGCCCCGGCATCGAACCGGGGAGCCGACCGCTTCCGCATGGCAAAGGAGACTTCGGACTTGCAGAACAAGCTGTTTCTAAGCTGTTTCAGTATCTTTCTTATCCGGCATACACAGCGATATCGCCACAATGGCCGATAATACCACAATCACAAACGCGTTACGGCTGTCCGCATCCGTTGCGTCAACATTACTGCCCAGCCACAGCCCGTAAGTCATGCCTACAGCCACAGCTACTTTCTGAATCATTCTCCAAGTTTTCATAACCATATCATTTTAAGAGTTCAGTTCTATTACATCCTCCAAATCAAGGAATGTATTTATTGTTTCCGGTAACACGATTGGCTCCACCGGGTCTTCACTGTCTGAATACCCCACATCTATGGATATTCTTTCATCCTCTACACTCAGCATAGCACTATACTTTGCCATCAGCTCCCTCAATTCTGTAAGGAATGCCTTTTCATTATCTGTCAGTTTTCTGTCCATATCACTTTTAATTATTAATTATTAATTTTTCATTGATAAAAGTCTATCCCTATTCATCCCGAACCGGGATAGTTTTGCTACATTTGTAGCATCACATAAAAAATATGATTATTATGACTGAATTTATGCTACGCTTTCGTTTCAACCTTCGTGACCGGAATTCTGTAGATATTGCTCACAAAGAATTCGGAGCTCTTCTAAGGAAGTTGAACCTGAGATACAGAAGCGAACAGTGTTTTTGTGACTATATAGACTTATCCCTGCCAAATGCACGCCCGTGGGAACTTGATTTTTTAATATTGCCACCAAAATACCAGCCAAACACGTGTTGGGAAAATCTTCGACTCCTGAATCAATCATATTTGGAACCGTTTCTGGCTGCTCACCCGGCATTGGAAGGCGTATCCATGTATAGGAATCTGGATGATTTTCCAAACTTGATACACACAACTGCGGATTGGTGGAAATAAGCTTTTGTTCCGTCTTATGATATAATTCCAGAACCTTTTTTAGCTCTAAAAAGGGGACTCTTTTCATGTTCATACCATTTATAAAGTTATCGCATCGTTCGCTATCACCACCTTCACATTCCCTTTGGAATCCAGCACCTTCACCTGGCGCTTCAGTTCATCGGTCACATCAATAATCTGTACCAATGAACCGCCATTAACAAGCGCCGCCTCCCTAATTTTGCAAGCCTGCACGCTATTACGCTTAAATAGCAACGCCTGACTTACGTTCTGCACAGTCACTCTGAACGTCTTAGCAAGCTTAGCCTTACCCGCTGCACTCAGTTCAATCTTCTGTCTGATTTTCTTTTCCATATATAAACACTGATTAAAATTATTCTTATCTTTACCGCTGTTTCATTAAAACATGCTGCAAATGTAGTCAATATTTTGACCATACCAAATTTAAAAGATAAAATTATGACTATAAAGGATAGAATTTTGACCTTTATTAAGGAACAAGGCATATCAAGGGAAGACTTCTATAGGAGTACAGAACTCTCTGCATCCAATTTTAAAGGAGCAGCATTGAAGAGTGAATTAGGAGGAGACAAGATAGTCAAAATACTGACTACGTATAAGGTACTCTCTCCCGAATGGCTTCTCATAGGTGAAGGCCCAATGCTAAAACAAAAAGTATCAAATGATAAAAGCACGGATAACACGCTTGTTTCCAGTGATAAAGGTACAATAAATAATCGTACAAAACAAGATGAAACGTCCTATATGTATAAAATGTATCAGGATGAAAAATCAGACTGGAAAGAAGAGAAGAAAGAACTGAAGGAGCAAATTAACCATCTCCAGTCCGACCTCCGTCAAAAGTCTGAAGAACTTGCTGCCCTCAAAGCCAAATATCCGGAAGCATCCATAGAGCATCCTGAGGGTTTAGGTCATGCGAAGACTGCTTCTACAAAGAAACCTTCTTCGCAGCCCAATGCCGACAGTGCAACATCTGCCACTGCCCAATAAGAAAAGAGTCTTTAAACGACAACTAATAACCTTTTAAATAAATAATATTATGAAGATCATTAAAGCATTACAGAAACATGTACAAACCATTAGTAAGTATCAAAAAGCGGATTTAGATAAAGAAATAGACAAGTTCATTTCTGATAATCAAAGTTTAAATGAAGCAGAACTATTGGATAAAATCTATTCGACCTATGGAATCCAAATTAAATTTTTGGAAGATGCCAGCCAATGCAAAGCCATCATTAATATCAAAGAATGGGTAGTCACTTTTGGCGTCTTCTTTACAATAGGAGTAATTATTGGAGTATTATCTTTTATAGTATCAGTAATGGCTAAATAGTCTTCAAATAGTAATCTAAAATATTAAAAGTGCTCCCGGCACAATCACCGGGAGCATTATCCATCAACAATCAATTACCTTAAATCTCCATACGTTTCAACCCCTCAGCGGAGCACTGATCAGCGGGAACGTTCGCATACCTTCAAACATATATTGTGGCAGGAACAAGACTCGAACTTGCGACCTCATGGGTATGAACCATGTGAGCTACCTACTGCTCCATCCTGCGATATTTAGCGCCGCGCGCACGTTTATGACGCTAAGATACCACTTATTCCACTAATATGCACTACTAATCAAGCACTTATACCAACTTTGCAATCTCAAGACCTCTAAAAACTACTATACTATCCCCCTATAAATACTTATTAAAATGCCCAAAAACACCATCCAAAAGGAAACATCATACCTAAAATCGTCATTTTTTAGGGGGTAAAAAGTATCCCCAACTTTTATGCAAGTAAACGATTCGGACATAAAAGTATCCCCAACTCAGTATCCCCAACAGTATCCCCAACTCACTATTTAACACTTCACTGCCCAACAGATCACTAATGCAATTTTCTCTATTTACTAAAATCAGACCACCCAAACAGATTATCTTTTAAACGCTCTAAACAGTATATCTTTTTCAGATAAATACTTCTAAATAATTATTATTTAGAATATCTTTGCAAAAGAAACTTCTAAATAATAACAATATGACCAAAGTAATCCATGTGCACCTCATATTCGAGAAAAAGGACTATTATTTCGGCAGCATTAGCGCCATTTACACCGTCCTAAACGAGGCTCAAATAGGCATCAAACAAAGCTCCTTACTCCACGCCGGTCTATACGACGGTGGCGTCAAGATAACCCGTAGAGCCATTATCAAGCAATCCCACCTCATTCGCAGTACCCAGGAGTAGTCCGCATCACCCCACACAAAAAAAAAGCTGAATTGCGCTTCAAAAAGCATCAATTCAGCCCTCGTTTTATCTCAATGTAACTTTCAACCGTTTAGAAGTCCATCATATCTCATTCAAATGCCACCCACATGTAACCGAATGTAACAATTCGATTTGGTTTCCTTCATCACTATCAAAACATCTCAAACTCTTTATTCATCGGTGTTATAGCCGTATTTACTCCTCTCAGACTTTACATACAAAGTGTTTTACCCCCCTTATACCAGGCAGAGGTCCGCGTCGGTGTTGTTGCCGAAGGTGCCGCCGTTGAGGCGGAGGATTGCTCTGGTGGAGCCGGTGAGGCGCACCGGATAGCCCCGGCCGTTGCCGGTCACTTGCGAGCCTTTTTCCATGATTAAAGTGCCGCTTACGTTGATTCCGGGAGTACGATTTAGCTTGTATGCGTTGTCCGATGCATCCGCCGCCGGCAAAGCTGCTCCCGTCAGCATGAAGCCTTCGCCCAGCGTCAGTGTACCGGGAATGAAATCGGAAAAGTCCTGGAGCGTTGACACGTCAATAAGCGGCATGTCCGTTTCCTTGTTCTCACCGTCCACCGTCATGCGGGTGAGTTTGAGCGAGGCGTTGCCGAAGACCATGAAAAGCAACTCCGCAGTGGCGGCGCGGGTGAGGCGGTAGCCGTTGCCGTTTATTTCGATGTATTGATTGCGGGAAATGTTGATACAGTCCGATGTCGTGCCGGGGAATTCGATGTCGGCGCCGAGGGTGATGCGGGTGGGGTTGTCGGCGGTTCCGGTGGCGGCTTCGCAGGCGGATTTCAGGGCGGCGTAGGTGGTGATGTAGTTGCCAAGGCCTTCGTTGTCGGCAAGGGTGAGGCGGATGAGGGTTTGATGGTTTGCGTAAATGTCGGACGCGACGGACCATTGGATGGGGTAGCTGGCCACGGTTCCGGCGGCGCGGACTTCTATACTTTCATTGAAGAAGCGGGGCTTGCTGTTGTCCATCCACGGGATGAGGGCGCAGAAGGTGTTGTCGCCGAGGGGGAGGGGGAGGATGTCGCCCTCGGTTACATAATCAGTCTCTATACCGTTTTTGAGAGTGGCCATGCCACGGATGGGCGCATTCTTTATCACGACGGTGGCGGCGTCGAGGTCGGCCTGCGTCAGGGAGCCGGGATGTTCGTCGAGGACGAGTTTCACCACGAGGCGGTGCATGGCGTGGACGAAGCGCAGCTCTATCGGGGTGTCGCTTTGTTGCTGGCCGATGGCGTGTAGGAAAAGGTAGTCGGCGGCGGCATACTTCCCGGGGGTGGACTGGTCGGTGGGGATGTCGATGGTTTGCGGGTTCAGTTGGCTGAACAGCAGCGCGGGGAAGTAGGCTGTGAAATCGACCTTGGCGCCGGGGCCGAAGTCTTCCCACGTGAGGTCGGTGAGCCATGCGCCGTCGTGGTAGGTGGCGGGGTGGTCGGTGTCGACGGTGGTGTCGAAGACGTGGGTGATGATGTTGATGCGGTCGCCTTCCTCGAAGGTGCCGCGGCCGTCGGCGGTGCTGATGAGGGCGCGGGTGGCGGGGGCGGTTCCGGCGGCATCGGGGCTGATGAGGGCGGGGTGGGCGGAGCCGTCGGGGTTGTCGGCGGGGGCGGAACTGTCGGGGTTGTCGGCGTGGGCGAAGCCATCGGGGTTGTCGGCGTCGGCGAAGTGGCCGATGGTAGAGGTGAAGCGGATGGTGCCGGGGTCGCCGGGGGCGGGATGGCGGTTGTCGGCGGGGTCGTCGTCGGCGGAGCAGGCGGCGAGGGCGGCGACAAGCAGGAGCAGCAGGCAGGCGGCGGGGATGACTGCGGAGGTGAACGCCGCGCGGAACAAGGTTGGTAGGGATGGATTGGGTTTCATATTGTTAATGTTTTAAAGGGTTGATAATGGGATTGTAGGGGGGAGTATCTCCAGCTCCTCCGCCTGAACCAACGGTCGGCGAAGCCAAAGGGGAGGTGGCGCGAAGCGACGGAGGGGTTTCACGTGCCGCAAGGTCTCTTGTGCCGCAGGGGGGGCCACAAACAGGGAGTAACTCTCGCCTTGTGTGAGACCCCCTCCCCCCTTCGGGGTACTCCCCCTTTCAGGCGGGAGAGCTGAAGATAGTCTCGACTGCGGGCTTCCGAAGTATCTCAAGCTCCTCCGCCTGAAAGGGGAGGTGGCGCGAAGCGACGGAGGGGTTTCACGTGCCGCAAGGTCTCTTGTGCCGCAGGGGTATCTCACAAACGGAGAGTTACTCTTGCCTTGTGTGAGACCCCCTCCCCCCTTCGGGGTACTCCCCCTTTCAGGCGGGAGAGCCGGGGTTACTCCGGCTTGCGGGCTCCGTTGTCTGCCTCTGCCTTCGTCGTCGTCGTGCGCGCGGCGGCGTGGAGCTGGGCGATGCGCTGGTTGTAGGCCGCGTCGGTGTCGGCAATGAGCTTGTTGAGGGCGGTGACGAACGCGGCGGTCTCGGCCGTGGGGGTGACGACGCTGGTGGCGAAGGCGCGGGTGGCGATTTCGTCGTACTGCGGGTCGGTCTCGGTGCGGACGGTCTTGGCGGCGTCCAGCCGGGAGGCGGACTGGGAGGCGGCGCGGGCGTCGAGCAGGGCGGCGTAGTCGGAGGTGACCGAGTCGAGCTGTTCGATGACGGGCGCGAGGCCGAGGGTCTTGACGTGGGCGGCGAGGGCGGGTTTGGCGAGGTCGACGAGCAGTCCGCGCATGGCTTGCACCTGCTGGCCCTGCGGGAGGGTCTGGCAGCCGATGTAGGGGCGGGTGGCGTTGTAGAGGGTGGTGGCGGCGGTGCGCTGGGCGGTGATGGGCGACGACTTTCCGGTGCGGAAGGCGGCCATGAGGTAGACGATGAGGTCGTCGGCCTGCTTGTCGACTTCGGCTATCTGCGCGGTTTCGTCGCTGATGCGGCTTTGGGCGACGATGTCCGTCAGGCGGTCGATGTTGGCGCTGAAGGCGTCGGTGAGGGCCGTGGTGAGGCCGAGCTTTTCGGGGGTGGCGACGGTGACGAGGTCGGCCACGCGCTGCATGAAGAAGGTGTACTCTGCGTTGTTGAGTTTGGCGACGCGCAGGTCGCTGATTTTGGTGTAAGTTGCCATGATGGTAGGGTTTTAAATGTTATTATTAATGTTATAATTGTTTGTTACTATTGGGTTATTGTTGTTGTCTGCCTCGGGGGTAGCTCCGGTCCTCCGCCGGAGATAGTCTCGACTGCGGGCTTCCGAAGTGTCTCAAGCTCCTCCGCCTGAAAGGGGAGGTGGCGCGAAGCGACGGAGGGGTCTCTCGTGCCGCAGGGGTATCTCACAAACAGGGAGTTACCCTCGCCTTGTGTAAGACCCCCTCCCCCCTTCGGGGTACTCCCCCTTTCAGGCGGGAGAGTTGGAGATAGTCTCGACTGCGCGGAAGTATCTCAAGCTCCTCCGCCTGAACCAACGGTCGGCGAAGCCAAAGGGGAGGTGGCCGGAGGCCGGAGGGGTTTCCCATTCCGCAGGGGTATCTCGTGCCGCAGGGGTATCTCACAAACGGAGAGTTACTCTTGCCTTGTGTGAGACCCCCTCCCCCCTTCGGGGTACTCCCCCTTTCAGGCGGGAGAGTTGGAGATAGTCTTGACTGCGGGCTTCCGAAGTGTCGGGAAATGGGATTTCAAGTTGAAATGCGGCTTTCCGACTGTCCGGAAGTGCCGGCACGGTTTGAAATCCCGTTTTCCAGGTGTCCGAAGCCGCCGGATGAAATCCTGCGCAGGGTTTCGGGGCGGCGGAAACCGCCGGCACGGTTTGAAATCCCGCTTTCCAGCTGTCCGAAGCCGCCGGATGAAATCCTGCGCAGGGTTTCCGGCCGTCCGGAGGTGCCGGCACAGGTTGAAATCCCGTTTTCGGGGTGTCCGAAGGTGCCGGATGAATTCCTGTGCGGGGGTTCCGACTGTCCGAAGGCCCCGTTGTCAGGGGTATCTCCGGCTCCCTCTCCTCCGCTGCCTACGGCGTGGCGACGAGTTTGATGGTCTTCCTGTCCGTCGAGAGCTGGAGGGCGAAGCCGGTGCCCACGACGGCTCCGCCACAGATTCCTACCCACTTCAGGTTGAAGCGCGAGAAGTCGGCGTCGGTGAAGGCGGTGTAGCTGCCTCCCACGGTGATGACGCTTTCGGCGCCTGAAGTGACGGTATTCCACTTATCCGCATAGTTGTCAAGGAACATATCGAATGCAGAGCCGGCCGGGAGGGCGTTGTCCACCGTCACGGTAGCCTTGCCTTGCAGTGCCCCGCCAAGAGTCAGATAAGCATCAAGATAGAGGCTGTACCCGGTGTTCCCGCTGATTTTTCCACCTTTCAGGTGCAGCGTCCCCTCCGCATCGATACGTACCGCTGAGCCGTTTCCGTTGCCGGTGATTTCGGCGCCGTCCTCCATAACGAGCGTGCCGTAAACCCAGATTCCGTTTGCATTAATTCCATTGGTAGCTTGTTGCGCCCCTGTCAGCCGGAAGCCGCTGCCCAGCGTCAGCTCTCCGGTGTAGTTGCCGCTTTCCCCGACCGTGATAAGCTCATTGCCATCCTTCTTCTGCCCGTCCATCGTGAGGCGAGAGAGGCGGAGGGAGGCGCCGTTCTTCACCTGGAAGATGGGCTTGGTGCCCTCGCGCATCAGCTTGTGCCCGTCGGCGCCGCCGTCTATTTCGATGTACTGTTTGCCATCGAGGATGTAGGTGGCATCTGCGGAGGTCGGTTCGGGCACGGTGATGTCCGCCGTGAGGAGGATGCGCGTGGGCTTACCGGCGTTGGTGCTTGCCTTTTCGAGCGCTGCCTTCAGCTCATCGGCAGTGGCGGCCTTGCGGGCGAGGCGGATGGCGCCGTCGGCGGGGTCGATGACGAAGGCGTAGTCATCGGCGCGGCCGGAGGCGCCGAGGCTGCTCTCGCCGGGCTTACGTATGGTCGAGTTTTCCTGGATAACCAGCCGCGCGGCATCGTCGGCGGTGAAGGCGCCTGCCGTGGGGGTGATGGCGAAGTCGGCTTCCGGGATACGCTGCAAACCCAAGTGGACGCGCTTTCCCATGCCGGGACGGAGGCGGATGGAGGCGTTAGTCTGTATACTGATGTAATCCCCGTCGGACGCAAAGGTGAAATCGTTCAGCACGAGCGTTCCGGTAATTCCGCGTGTATTGGCTACTGCTATCCACGGTACACTGAAGCCGGCAGCGGTGCCTGTAAACGTGGCGCCGTCGAGGGTCAGCGTGCCGCCGCCAAAGTTTATCGGTGACAATGTGCCATTGCTGGTGACTTTTACCCCGTCGCCCAATGTCCAATCGGCGCCGTCATTGCAATAGAACCAGCTGCTACCAGCTTCATCGGCAAGCGTGACGCGGGTCAGCTTCAGCGATGATGCGCCGGAGGATAAAATCTTGACCGACACGCCCGCGTCCGTGCGCCTCACGGCATAGCGGCCGTCGCCGTCCAGCGCCTTATAGCCTTTCGCCTGTATCTCCACGCTGCCGCCGTTCGCAGCCTTTACCGCCTCGTTGGTGAGCACGATGTCGGCGCCCAGCAGGTAGCGCATGGGGGTGCTGACGCCGCCCCCGTCGGCGGTGAGGGCGGCTACGAACTCTTCAACGGTGCTGATGAGCCTGGCGCCTTGGGCGAGGTCCACGCTGCCGTCGATGTTGCCCTGGTTTCCCCATGCGGCGATGTCGCCGGAGGTGAGTTCCACCGTGTGCTTGCCTATCAGGGTGAGGTTGAGGGTGAGACGGTAGCCGCTTCGAAGCTCGGTAAGCGGAGTGCTGCCGGTGAGCGTGGCGGGTACCTTATATATATAGACGTCGTTGCCCAGCCGGATTTGGAGCCAGTCGGCGCCGGTGGTCACTGCCTGCGGGGCGACGATGAGCGAGGTGTACCATTGCCCGGCCGGTGTCTGCATCATCGTCCCGGCGGGGTAAGGCGTGTTGCCGGATGCGGCGGCGGGGTCCACGTTGCCCGTTGTCAGGTCCAGGCGGGCGGTGCTCTTCATGCCTTGCAGCGTCACTTGGGCGGTGGCCAGGTCGGCGGGGGTGACTCCCGTGCCTGCGGTGAGGTTGATGCGGAGGGAGTGCATGCGGTGCTCGAAGCTGAACGTGAGGGGGTGGTCGGCGGTGTTCGTGGCGCGGTTGCCGGTGGCGCTGGCGGTGAGGAGGTCGGCATCGCCGGGAGCGACGGTTGCGGCTGCTGCCACGTCGAAGTCGTACGCTGCGGGGTCGGCCACGGAGGCCTGGCGGGGGTAGTGGGCCAGGAAGGTGACGTCGTCCGTGCGGCTCAGGTCTTCCCAGTAGAGGATGGTGGTGCCGTAGGTGTACTCCAGGTTGTCGTTCACTATTTTGCCGTCGGCGAGGGTGTGCATGCCCCACGTGTCGCCGTCGGCGAAAGTGCCTTTTCCGGTATCGTCGATGACGGCGCGCGTGGCGGTGGTGCCGGCGATGGATGCGGTGAGGTGGACGGCGCCTTCGGGGAGGATTGCGCCCTTCGGCAGGTCGTCGCTTTCGCTGGTGCAGGATGCGAGTGCCGCAAGTGCAAGCGTGGCAAGCAGGGCGGCGGAGGTTGATTTTAGTCGGTTCATATCGTTACTGTTAGTAAGGGTTATTATTCATTTCGGGTTATTATATATATAAGGTGTATCTCCGGCTCCTCCGCCTGAAAGGGGAGGTGGCGCGAAGCGACGGAGGGGTTTTCCACAAAGGGGAGTTACTTTTGCCTTGTGTGAAACCCCCTCCCCCCTCCGGGGTACTCCCCCTTTCAGGCGGGAGAGCTGGGTTACTTCTGCTGTCGGGCTCCGTTGTCGGGACTATCTCCGGCTCCTCCCCTAAGTTAGGGGAGGTGGCGACGGAGGCGACGGAGGAGTGTGTTCTCCCGGGTCACTCAATCTCCGCATCATCCTCTACTTCTCCCTGCTTGCCCCACGGCTGGATGGAAGCGTTGGACACCTCGATGCCCGACTTTGAGAGGCGGATGGTGTATTCCGTCACTTTACAGGCCTCGAAGGTCTTGTCCGGGGCCAGGGTGTAGGTGTGGGTGGTGGTCGATGCGTCGGCCATCACGAAGGTGAGCACGCGTCCCGCGGCGCCGTCCTGCGGCAGGAGGATGGCGGAAGCTGTCTGTCCGTCGGCGGCGGTGACGAGGGTGAAGGTCTTCGTGGCAGGGTTGGCGGTCGCGTCGGCGGTCAGAGCGTCGGTCAGCACGTTGTAGTCGGCCTTGTAGGGCTGGTTGCTCAGGGTGATGGAGAGGCCTTTCAGGTCGGCGGTGGTGAATCCGTCTCCGGCCTTCACTTTCACGAAGATGCGGCTCAGGCGGTGATGGAAGTCCAGTTCCACGGTCGGTTTCGACTTGTCGCGGCCGGTGACGTTGTCGCTACGCATCAGGTCGATGGCGGCGGGGTCGGTCTGGTCGCTGAGGTCCACCGGGCAGAGGTCTCCGGTCAGCGTGGCGTAGGGGTAGTAGGCCACGAAGTCCACCTTGGCGCCTGCCTTGGTGGGGAAGTAGATGGTCTGCGCGTCATCCGCCGGGTCGAAGCGTCCGATGCTGGAGGCGGTGATGTGGTGGCGGTTGGCGGCACCTTCGGCTACGTTCTTCGTTCCGGCCTCCAGCATGTAGATGCCGATGGCGTCCTTCGCCTCCCACTCGTCGTTCGTGGAGCGGGTGGCGCTGATTCCGGCGGTGAAGCGGGCGGCTACGGGGGTGTTGTCTACGGGTTGTTGTACAGTGTCGTCACTGCCGCAAGCGGCGAAAAGGGTGGCAGCAAGGGCTGCGGTGAGGATTAAATTTGCTTTCATAATTACATTAATTAATTGTTGGTTTATATCATTCTTGCTTGGTATCGCGTGTCATCTTCATTGCAAATCGGCGTCTCCGGTTACATTCTCCTGTAACTCCCACGCCCGGATGGTGGCGTTGAAGCCGGAGCTTGTAGGGGTTTCCACCACTTTTCCGCCCAGCGCGAGGGGGTGAATCTTGTCGGCATTGAATCCGGCGAGGGCCTTCGTCAGGTCGCTTCCCTCGTTGCCGTCGGCGTCGGTCAGCGGCACGGGTCGCGGGTTGTCATCCTCGAAGAAGACGGTGGCGTGCAACGTCTGCCGGGTGCCTGCCACGCCGAGCAGTCGCACGGTGGCGGCCCATTTTCCGGCATTGTCTCCGTCGGTCACCCTCGCGAAGGAGAGTGCCACGTTCGCCGGTTCGGTGAGCTTTTCGGTATAGATGTCCATCATGGAGGCGACGCCGGAGAGGTAGCCCTCGATGCGCTTTATCCTGTCCAGCGCACCGCCCTTGGGCTCGATGAAGAGCGTGAGTTGGCGCACTTGTTGACGCATCATCGCGGAGACTTGGTGGTCGGTGTCGGCCATCACATCCAGCCACAAGGTGGAGGAGAAGAGCCAACCGGGCATGGGCTGGATGAAGCGCTCGTCGATGCCCTCAGGCGGCATGGCCGGCTCCACGAGGAGCGCATCGCCCATCAGCCCCACGTGCTGCGGCAGGTTGTAAATGCGGATGCGATATTCGCCCGGCTCGAAGAGGTTGTCGAGCGTAAGCGCAGTTTCGGTAGCCGTTTCTGTGTATGGACCCACCGTGATGGTGTAACTGTCCGGGATGCCGACTCCGTCGGTCCGGTGCGTCCAGTCGGTTGTCAGGATAATCTGTCCCTGTTCGGGGTGCGCGGTGTTGTAGATGGGGTCTTTCACATCGCAAGCCGAAAGCAGTAGCACCGCGCCCATGTAGAGGACGGCGGCGGTCTTTCTTTGCTTTCTCTTAATCGTAATGTTCGTTCTCATATATCGCATTTTTTTGTTGTCCTACTTATTGCTGCCTATTGTCCAAATCAGGTTTACGCCCACCTGCGTGGGGCCGAAGAAGTTCTTCGTTTTATCCCGGTCTTTGTAGACACGCACTCCCTCGGTCAGCCCGAAGCTGTCGTAGTCGGAGCGGACGTAGCCCAGCCCGAGATTGAAATCCACCGAGAAGCTGCGCGAGAGGAATAACTGGTAACCCACCGCCAGCCCGGCACTCCACAGCGAGCCCTGATAGCCCGTGTCTTTTGAACAGAGGCTACCCAGCGGGTATTTATAGAGGTTGTATTCGCCATAGCTGCCCGACACGCCTGCGTACAGACGACGGTCGCGGAGCAGATACCAACGCACTTCGGGATTGAGGAGCCACATCTTCTGCACTTTGTCGTGTTCGCCGCCCCATCGTGCGAGGCTGCCGTCCAGCTTCACGCCAATGTCAGAGTTTATACGCCACTCCACACCGAGAGTGGGTAGCAGCATGGCATCATACAACACGTTAGTGCGCACGGCAAAGCGGTAAGTTTGTAGGTCGGCGGCAGATGCAGGCACGATTTCCGTTGCCGCTTCGTGCTCCGGTTTCTCTGTCGGTTCCTTTGCCGACTCCTTTGTCGGCTCCTTTGCCGGTTCAGCGTTTTTATCTTCCGCCACCGGAACGGGTATCTCTTCGGCTGCGATGCGGTTGCGGTATTCGTCCACCAGTGAGTAAAGGCGCGTCAATTCCGTCTCATTGGCTTTCAGGAAAAACATATCCTCTCCCACCCGGAAACGGAACGTCAAAACCGTATCCGCTACCGTTTGTGCAGCCGATACGCCGATTGTCAATAGCCCGAATACGGGCAATAGCAGTAATTTACAGAATGTTTTCATATACTTGGTATTATAGTTATTAGCCTGCTTGTGTAAATCATTTTATCAAAAAAGCGCATCAGGCTTCCTGTCATTCATTGCTCCTGTCAAACTTCAAGCAGCCGGCTCGTTTATCCATTAACAAAAGTAAATCAATATAAAATGAAGTTAGTGCCAATTCGTAAAAATCCATTAGGACAGATTGTACGCAGGCCTATTTTTCTTTAGGACAAATCGTAAAAGGCTTGCAAAAAGGTAAAAAACGGCACTTTTCGAGGAATAAACCCTGCTTTTTTGATGGAAATATCCTAAATTTGCGTTATGGATATGATTACAACATATAACATGGCTATGGCTACGCTTATCCCGGCCTTTTCATCCATAGCCTGTGGTATTCTGGTTGCTTTTGCATTGCAGGACTGCCTGACATGGGAAGAACGGAAGTTAAAAAAAATCGTATTCACCTACTTCTTCGTCGAGGGCATAGCCTGGTGCATCACTTTCTTCTACCCGTTCTGCCCGTCGGTGTTTGTTTGCCTGAATACGCCCTGCCTGCTGTCGTACACTTTAATATCTGTATTTTTCTTCCGGGTCATCCGCTACCTGACCCGGCAGGGACAGCCCGAGAATTTCCCGTCGATACATTATTGGTTGCCCGGCGCGCTGGCGGCTGCCATGCTGGTATGGTCGTTCTTCATCCCTTTCGATGTGCAGGTGGAGATAGTCCGCGGCAAAGCGCTTGTGTTTCCGCAGGGATATGAAGCTTATGCCCGCTTCTTCACGTCCAAACTTCCTTTGCGCCTGCTCTTCGGAGTGGTTTATTATGCCCTTACCATAGGCGTGCTGACGGCCTACTACCGGAAAACGGATAAGCAGGCATCGATACGTAAACCGGCTGGGTGGGTGCTGTTTCTGGTCGCTATTTCCATTTCCTCGCTGTTTTCTTCCTTACTGCCTTGCTTTAAGCCGCGGGCCGAAATACTGTATTCCCCCTGGACTTTGCTAATCACCGCGAGCATCTCCGTAAATCAGATATTGCTTACCTACCATATAATACGGCGTAAATATATGCTTTATTCCATACCTGCCGTCGTGACGGAAACAGCAGCGGCAGCAGAACCACAGACAGAGCCGCGCCGCCGCCGTCATTCCGGCGAGCTGAACCGGAGCCGTTTCGAGCATTTTATCCGGGACAGGAAACCTTACTTGAACCCGGATTACAAAATAACCAATCTCGTGGAAGACCTGGACGTGAACCGCACGATGCTCTCGGCCTTTATCAACCGGACCTATGGCGTTAATTTCAACCGTTATCTGAACCGCCGGCGACTGAAAGAGCTTGAACAGCTCCGTTTGCAGCCTGCCAACCAAGGCAAAAGCATCAGTTCGCTGATAGACAAGGTGGGATTTAAGGATTTCCGCAATTACACGCGGGCAGCGGCAGCGGAACGCGGGAGTGCCGCTGCCGGAAAGACGGAACGCCGGACTGCTGCCACCGGCGAGGCCACCCGCCGCGGGAAAGAAGTGACTGCCCCCGCCCGCCAAAAGAAAGGAGGAACTGAATGACGACGGACATGAAACTGATAGAAGCGTTCGCCTTCTCCGCACCTATCATCTGCGCGGTGATATGCATGGTGATGATGCTGATGGACGCCCGCGCAAGCCTGCATAACCCGTTGGAAAAGCGGTTGCGTACGTTTCTGGCCCTTGCCTATCTTGTTTCATCGCTGGGATGGCTGGGGATGGTGTTTTATGTACTCAGCCCCCGCACTTTTGCATCTTATTATACGGTGTTCATACTGGCGCTTATGCTCGACCAGGTCATGATTTACCGGTTCGTCTCCCTTATCACGAATACGGGCGGACGGCGCAAGTTCAACCGCCTGCATCTGGTAATCCCCCTTTTTCTCACGGCTGTGTCGGTCGTTAATGCCATTTTGGTTCCAGTAGAGCAGCAAGTAAGGCTTATTTACAATGATACCGGTTCCGGTACATGGTTTCGGATTACATACGTAACAACGACCATCCTCTTCGTCGTTTACAACTCCCTGTATCCTGCATTAAATTTGCGGAATATACACCGGTACAGGCTGTTTATCGTGAATTATTCCGCCGACGCTTACAGTACCTCCCTCGGCTGGCTGACTTTTATACAGATACTCATACTGATTACCGTCCCGCTTCCCTTAGCCGGTCTTCTGATAGGCATTCCCGCCACCGCAATCAGTTATCTCGTATTGCTGGGGGCCTTGTCTTATTTTATAAATTATCTCATTCTGTGCTATAACCTGCTGAATAATAACTATCTTATCATCCAGACAGATACTGCGGAACCGGATATGCCTGCCGTGGCAACGCCCCTTGACCGCAAGCATTTCGAGCGTTATCTGCGCGACAAGAAACCCTATCTTGACCCCAAACTGCGCATAACCGACCTGGTCACCGTGCTCCATACGAACCGCAGCTATCTTTCCGGCTTTATCAACAAGGAATACAACATGAATTTCTGTAGCCTGATTAACTGTTGCCGGCTGGAAGAACTCGACCGGCTGCGTTTGCAATCCTCCAATGCTGAAAAAAACAACATGGATTTAGTGTTGATGGCGGGATTCAGCAGCTACCGGAGTTATCTCCGGGCAAAGAGCGAACAGGACGAAATGAGGTTGTTGAAGGTGTTTTGAATGATAAGATTATTAATTCACAAACCTTTTATGGAACTGAGAAATACTTTGGATATAACAAACTAAATTCTCTGTAGTAGATTATTATTCGTTCGATAATTGTTCTTCTTTCGTTCGACAGTTGTCATCTATTCGTTCGACATATGTCGAACGAATAGATGACAACTGTCGAACGAATAGTTTTTAGTATTTGTGCCATTAATTCCTTTCTTCTTACCGGATTCTTGTTCCTTATGTATGTTTTATCTGTTTGGGTACAACAAAAGGCAATGGCTGTGATGTTCAGATATGGATGCCGTAGTTCTGCTTCACTTCGTCCATTACGAATACGCTTTCCAGGGAGCCGAGGCTTTCGATGCTGCCCAGCACGTTCAGGATGAACTCCTGGTAATACTTCATGTTGGGGGCATGGATTTTCAGCAGATAGTCGAAGCTGCCTGATATGTTGTAGCATTCGGTCACTTCGGGGATATCTTGTATGATGCGGGTGAATTCGGCGGCGATGTCACGGTTCATCCGGCGCAGCTTCACGTTGCAGAAGACGACGAAACCCTGGTTCAGTTTTTCAGCATCCAGCACGGCGATGTACTTCTTGATGTAACCGCCATTCTCCAGTCGTTTCAGCCGTTCGAAGACGGGGGTGGATGAGAGGCTCACTTGCGAGGCAAGTTCCTTGACGGTCAGCCGCGCGTTTTGCTGCAAAGTCCGGAGTATTTGCAGGTCTACATGATCTAATTTCCCTGAGGTGTCCATAATAAATGTACTATTGGTTTGCTTTGATTTTGCAGAAGACTGCCTGTCTGCTGCAAGGTTGGGGCAAAAGTATATATAAAAACGGAATAATATTCTTTAAGGTAGTTGTTTTTGGCATCGCGGCAGTGCTTTTGTTCCATAAGGGGAGGGCGGAATAGGAATATTTTCCGTATTTCGGCTATATATTGGTCGTTATCCCTGCGGTATGTAATTTTGCCACCACGAAAGCAAATGAATTACTAACTAAAAAAGGAATGAATATGGAAACGAAGAAATTACACTTTGAGACTTTGCAACTTCATGTTGGACAAGAGCAGCCGGACCCGGCAACCGATGCACGTGCAGTGCCCATTTATCAGACTACCTCTTATGTGTTCCGCAACTCGCAGCATGCAGCCGACCGCTTCGGCCTGCGCGATGCCGGCAACATCTACGGGCGTCTGACCAATTCTACACAAGGCGTGTTCGAGCAACGTGTGGCAGCTCTCGAGGGCGGTGTGGCAGGACTTGCCGTGGCATCGGGTGCGGCAGCCGTTACTTATGCTTTGCAGAATATCTTGAGTGCGGGCGACCACATTGTTGCTGCCGACAATCTCTACGGTGGTTCTTTCAACCTGATCACGCATACGCTGGCGTCTCAGGGAATCAGCAATACGATTGTCAACGTCAATGATACGGAGGCACTCGAAGCAGCCATACAGCCCAACACGAAAGTGGTTTATGCAGAAACCTTCGGTAATCCGAACTCCGATGTGACTGATATAGATGCTGTGGCCGAGGTAGCCCACCGCCACCATATTCCTCTGATTATAGACAATACGTTTGGTACTCCTTTTCTGATTCGTCCGATTGAGCACGGGGCGGATATCGTGGTCCACTCCGCCACTAAATTCATTGGCGGTCACGGTTCCAGCCTGGGTGGTGTCATCGTAGATGGAGGCCGGTTCGACTGGAAGGCCAATGCCGATAAGTTCCCCACGCTGGCCAAGCCCGATCCCAGTTACCACGGGGCTGTTTTTGCAGATGTGGCCGGAGTGGCGGCGTTTGTCACCCGTATTCGTGCCGTGATTCTGCGCGACACCGGGGCGACGATTTCTCCGTTCAATGCTTTCATCCTGTTGCAGGGCTTGGAAACGCTGTCGCTACGTGTAGAGCGCCATGTGGAGAATGCGCTGAAAGTGGTGGACTATCTGGAGAAGCATCCGAAAGTGGCTCGGGTGAACCATCCGTCACTGCCCGGACATCCTGATCATGAACTCTATAAGAAGTACTTTCCTCAGGGTGCGGGCAGCATCTTTACGTTCGAGATAAAGGGTGGGCAGGAAGCGGCGTGGAAGTTTATCGATGCGCTGGAGATCTTCTCGCTGCTGGCCAATGTGGCGGATGTGAAGAGCCTTGTGATCCATCCTTATACCACCACTCATTCGCAAATGAGTGCGGAGGAACTGGAACAGCAGCGCATCACGCCCTCTACCGTGCGGCTTTCGATTGGTACCGAGCACGTAGACGATATCCTTGCGGACTTGGAGCAGGCGCTGGCTAAGGTCTGATTTATGATGACTTACTATATATTATGCGAATCGGGAGGTGAGATTAACTCCGTTTCCGGACAGGTTATGAGCAAGAGTATCTCAAACTCCTCCGCCTGAACCAACGGTCGGCGAAGCCAAAGGGGAGGTGCCCGTAGGGCGGAGGGGTTTTACATCCGCAGGGGCTTATGTATTGCAAAGTTACTCTCTGCTTATGTAAGACCCCCTCCCCCCCTACGGGGTACTCCCCCTTTCAGGCGGGAGAGTTTGAGATACTCATGTTTATCATTTCATTCATTTCCAGTCCCGTTATGAATCTGCTTTGGCGGCAGGGCGTGCCCGACAGGGGGAGGCACGCCTACCGCCGAAGGCGTTTAGTCGGCATAGACCGGACCTTGTGTCACCGTTTCCCACTTCGTAATGGTGCCGGTGGCTTGCACGCCGGTGCGGGTGAGGATGACTTCGTAGATATACTCCTTGCCGGACTCGAACTCAACGGGGTCTACGTCCCATGTGTAGGTCTCGCTGCCGATGGTGAAGGTGACCGTGAGCTGGTTGGCGCCGTAGTTGGCGGGGATAATGACGGCATCGAACGTGGCTAGGGCACCGGTAGTTGGGGTGGTGGCACGGCGGGGAGTGATGTCAGCTACCGTGGACGGGGTGCCGAGCGAGCCGTCCTTCACCGAGAAGGTGGTGGCGGTATTCATGCCGTGGATGGTGACGATGGCGTCGTCCAGGCTGGTGTAGCCGGTGTTGGCTTCGGCGGTGCAGTTCATGGTGAGCTTGGCCAGGCAGTGGGCGAAGACGAGCGGGATGGGGGTGTCGGCATTGGCGTCTTTGGTGTAGCCGGCGCTGGTGTTGTCGGACGCTGCCCAAAGCATGTCGAAGGTGGACTGGGCGGACTGGTCGGTAGTGCTGACGGCGAGCGGGGCGTCGAGGGTGGCGCTGGTCTGGTAGGGGTAGTAGGCGATGAAGTCGACGGCGGAGTTGCTCATCGGGTAGTAGATTTCGCTGCCCAGGATGGGGTTGAAGACGCTACCGGCGGAGCCGATGGTGAACTTCTTGTTCGCGGCATTTTCGGCAATGGTGGTGGTGCCGTGGTCTACCATGAAGACGCCGATGGCATCGCCGTCGTTCCACATCGTGCCTGCGGCGCGGGTGTCGGGGTTGGCTACTACGGGCTGGCCTATGCCGGCGGTGAACTGGATGGGGTGCGGGCCGGAGGGTTGCGCGTCGTCGTTGGCATTGCATGATGCCAGGGCCAGGGTGGTGGCCAGGGCGATGGTGGCGGGGAAGAATCTGAGCTTTTTCATTTTGTTTACGTTTTAAATAATTAATCTATTTGAGTTATTTTTCGTTGTGTGTGCGGGGTGGGGGCATTG
This sequence comes from Bacteroides sp. GD17, assembly GCF_038448625.1. Taxonomy (NCBI): domain Bacteria; kingdom Pseudomonadati; phylum Bacteroidota; class Bacteroidia; order Bacteroidales; family Bacteroidaceae; genus Bacteroides; species Bacteroides sp. GD17. Next base: position 163,432 of record NZ_JBCEZS010000006.1, on the reverse strand, counting down.
CTGCTCTCCCCGCGGGTATGTCAGTCGGCCGATACGGAGCCGCCTTTCACGGGTGTCCAGTCGCGGATGGTGGCGGTGAAGCCGGTGCCGAAGGGCGTTTCTACGATGGCGCCGGTCAGGGTGAGGGGCGTCTTCTTGTCGGCGTTGAAGCTGCTGAGGGCGGAGGTGAGGTCGCTGCCGGGGTTGCCGTCGGCGCCTTGCAGGGTGATGGCGGCGGGCTGGTCGTCCTCAAAGTAGATGCGGGCGTAGAGGCGTTGCTGTGGGCCGGCCGTGCCCAGCAGGCGGACGGTGGCGGACCACTTGCTGGCAGGGGAGCTGTCCGCGGGGCCGTCGGTAGGGCCGTCCGTGGGGCCGTCGGTGGTGTTGCCGTCCGTTTGCCGGCTGAAGTTGAGGGCTACGCAGGCGGGGGCGGAGTGCACGTCGGTATCTACATTCAGCATGGAGGCCACGCCTTCCAGATAGGCTTCGATGCGGGCGATGCGGGCCGCGGTACCGCCACTGGGCTCGATGAGGAGCGTGAGTTGGCGGACTTGCTGGCGCATGCGGGCGGTGAAGCTCTGGTCGGTGGCAGGCGCGGTGAGGGTGGCGCTGAGGGTGGAGGTGAAGAGCCATCCGGGCTGTGGCTGCACAAAGCGAAGGGAGCTACCTGCAGATACCTCGTCCGCCTCCACGGAGGCCGTGAAAGCCTTACCGCTGACGTCGGAGAGGAGGATGTGCTGCGGGGTGTTGAAGACGCGCAGCTGATATGTGCCGGGCTCGAAGAGCTGCGGCAGCATGAAGCTGGTGCCGCTGACGTTTATCGACGGGCCGTCCTGCACGGACACGGTGTAGGTCTCCGGCACTTCGATGCCCGCGGTGCGCTCTGTCCAGTCGGTCGTCAGGCTGAGGTGGGCGCTGGGGTCGTAGATGGGGTCATCTACGTGGCAGGCCGAGGGGAGCTGCATCAGCAGGAGGCCGAGGGCGGGAGCGATGAGGCGGCGAGCAACGGCCGTTCCCCGGGCTCGAAGGAGGACCGGGCGGGCGACGCGGCGACGGGGGGTAGTATTTCTTTGTTTCATTTCTATCAGGTATTATATTAGTAATGTTGTTTCCGCAATGGCGGGAGTATCTTAATTCCTCCGCCTGAACCAACGGTCGGCGAAGCCAAAGGGGAGGTGGCCGAAGGCCGGAGGGGTCTCCCACTGACAGAGATCTTCCACTGACAGAGGTCTTCAGTTAGGCGGGGTCTTCAGTTAGGCGGAGTCTTCCATTAGGCGGGTTTTCCGTTGACGAGATTACTTCCGCGTGATGTGAGACCCCCTCCCCCCTTCGGGGTACTCCCCCTTTCAGGCGGGAGAGCCGGGATAGTGCTGCTTGCTGCGGAGGAGAAGGGATGCTTCGCTTCGCTCTGCATAACGGCATCGGTGGGAGAGCCGGGATAGTGCTGCCGAGAGAGCCGGAGCAGCCTTAGCCTCCCCCTTATTCCCCTTCCGTCTTCTCCTCCCCCTTTTTCTTCTTCTCCGCCGCCGCGTGCGTCTGCGCCAGCCGCTGGTTATACGCCGCATCTGTATCTGCTATCAGCTTGTTGACGGCGGTGACGAAGGCTGCGGCTTCGGCCGAGGGGGTGGCGACGCTGGCCACGAAGGCGCGCGTCACGATTTCGTCGTACTGCGGGTCCATCTCCTGGCGGACGGTCTTGCCGGCATCCAGCCGGGTGGCGGTTTGCGAGGCGGCACGGGCGTCGATGAGGGCGGCGTAGTCGGAGGTGAGGCTGGAGAGTTGCTCGACGACGGGGTCCAGGCCGAGGGTCTTGACGTGCTTGGCCAGGTCGGGCTTGGAGAGGTCGGCGACGAGGCCGCGCATGGCTTGTATCTGCTGGCCTTGGGGCAGGTTCTGGCAGCCGATGTAGGGATGGGTGGCGTTGTAGAGGGTCAGGGCTGCGGTGCGCTGGGCGGTGAGGGGGGAGGCCTTGGCGGTGCGGAAGGCGGCCATGAGGTAGACGATGAGGGCGTCGGCCTCCTTGTCGATGGCGGCTATCTGGGCGGTCTGGTCGCTGATGCGGCTTTGGGCCACGATGTCGGTCATGAGCTCGATGTTGCCGCCGAAGATGCGGAGCAGGGCGTCATCGAGGCCGAGCTTTTCGGCGGTGGCGATGAGGGCTTGCTCGTAGAGGCGCTGCATGAAGTTGGTGTATTCGGCGTTGTTCAGTTTGGTGATGCCGAAGGGGGAGATTTTGGTGTAAGTTGCCATAATGGTTGGGGTTTGATGTTATTAATAATGTTATATAGTAATGTTATTGGGGAGATTCTAAGCTCCTCCGCCTGAAAGGGGAGGTGGCGCGAAGCGACGGAGGGGTCTCTCGCGCCGCAGGGAGACACACGTTATATGTGAAACCCCCTCCCCCCTTCGGGGTACTCCCCCTTTCAGGCGGGAGAGCTTAGATAGTGCTGCCTCGACGAGGGGCTTCCGACTGTCTGAAAGTGTCCGGCGAGGGCTCGGCAACCGCCTTCCGACTGTCTGAAAGTGCCCGACGAGGGCTCGGCAACCGCCTTCCGAGTGCCCAAAAGTGTCCGGCGAGTGCCCGGCGATGGGTTTCCGACTGTCCGAAGGTGCCCGCCGAAGGCTCTTCGACCGTTTTCCGCCTGCTGAAACCACCCGCCGAAGGCTCTTCGACCGCTTTCCGCCTGCCGGAAGCTGCCCGCCGAGTGCTCTTTTCTATGGTTTGTATTCATTGCAATCTATTTATTAGTTTACTTTTCAGAGACTGTCATTCCGCGTGCACGGAACTTTCATTCTGCGACTGCTATTCCGCTTGCACTGCGTGCACGGAGCTTTCATTCCGCAACTGCTATTCCGCCTGCACTGCGTGCACGGAGCTTTCATTCCGCGGCTGCTATTCCGCATACACCGGGCCTTGTGTCTCCGTCGTCCACGGGGTGATGCTTCCCGTGGCCGTGACGCCGGTGCGGGTGATGAGCACTTCGTAGGCGTAGTCGTTGCCGGAGGCAAAGGTGGTGGCGTCCATTTTCCAGACGTAGGTCTCGTGGTTGACGTAGAACTCCACGGTTACCGTGCCGGCGGCATACGTGTCGGGCACGATGATGGCGTCGTAGGTGCCTGCGTAGTCGCTGGCGGTGGTGGCTTTGCGGGCCACCATATCGGCCGGGGTGGCGGGCGTGCCGAGGGCTCCGTCGCGCACGGCGAAGGTGGTGGCGGTGTTCATGCCGCGCAGGGTGACGGTGGCGTCGGTGTCGAAGGCGGTGATGCCCGTGTTGGCCTCAAACTTGCAGTTCATCGTGAGGCGGGCGAGGCGGTGCCGGAACACGAGCGGGATGTTGCCTCTGAAGTTTTTGTCGTAGCCCTCGCCGTTGTTGTCGGCGCGGGCCCACATCACGTCGAAGGCGGGCTGGCGCGTCTGGTCGGCGGTGCTGACGGGGATTTGGCTGTCCATGCCGAGCCGGTCCGTGTCGGTGTAGGGGTAGTAGGCGATGAAGTCCGTGTGGTGGTCCGCATCCAGCGGGAAGTAGATTTCGTGGCCCGAAACGGGTCGGAAGAGGCTGGCGGCTTCGGTGGTGAACTTCTTGTTGGCGGCATAGGTCGAGGCAATAGCCGTTTCCTTGTTCTTCAGCATGAAGATGCCGATGGCGTCGCCGCTGTTCCAGATGGTGCCCGTGGCGCGGGTCTGCGGGGTGGCCACGGCTTGCGGGCCGATGCCGGCGTTGAAGCGGATGGCTTGCGGGCCGTCCGGCTGGAGGTCGTCACTCGGGTTGCAGGATGCCAGGGCCAGCACGGCGGCAAGGGCGATGGCTACGGGGGATAGGGTCTTTTGAGGTTTCATATTGTTTCGTTTGGGGTTTATTCGTTTTAGTTATTTTATTTATTATCAGGGGAGCGGCGCGCCGTCAGTTGAAGACGATGCGGAAGCCGTTATAATAGCCGGCGTCGCCGGGGATTTGGCTATCGCGCCGGGCGGAGCGGCAGTAGTTACCAGGACTCCCGTACGAGCCGCCGCGACGCACGCGGCTGCCGAGCTGAGTGTCCGGGAAGGGACTGACGGGGTCGATGGCAGGGTCGGCGCTGTAGCCTCCGCCCCAACTGTCGAGGCACCACTCCAAGGCGTTGCCGTGCATGTCGTACAGGCCCCACTTGTTAGGCTTCTTCGTACCGACGGGTTGCGGCTTATAATCGCCATCATCCCCTGAATTACTCGTGTACCAGCCGTAATCGCGCAGCCCGTCCTCGTCATCGCCGCCCGTGAAGGCGGTCGTCGTCCCGGCGCGGCAGGCGTATTCCCACTGCGCTTCGGTGGGCAGCGAGGCGCCCAGGCGGCGGGCGTATTCGTCGGCGCCGTACCATGTGACGTAGATGGCGGGGCAGTCGGCGTAGCCGTTCATCGGTTTCCATTGGCTGCCGGCGGCATCCCACGTCAAGCCGTACGGGCGGCGTCCATTGTTTTCCTTCGTGCAATCCAGCACCAGCACCTCTCCGGGATGCCGGGCGGCGGGATAGCTGCCGGCGGCGGGGCACTTCCCGTCGCTGCCTACGCCGATGGCGTTGAGGAAGGCGGCATACTGGGCGTTCGTCGTCTCGTACTTCGCCATGCGGAAGCCGTGGGTAAGGGTCACCTCGTGCTGCTCCTCATTGTAGTTGCGGTTCTCCTCCGTCTCCGGGCTGCCCATGATGAACGTGCCGGCGGGTATCTCCACGAAGTCCTTGAGGTCGACGGGGGAGAAATTGCCCGTTCCGTCGTTGTGTGGGTTCACCGTCCAGGTCTCCACGGAGGGCGCGCCCACCTCGATGCCGGTGCGGCGGATGGTGAGGGGGTAGACGTGGTTCGTGCCGGACTGCCATTGGCCTGCGGGGAGGGTGGCGGTGTAGGCGGTGGCGCCTACGCGGATGCTGACGGGGACGGCTTCGTGGTTGCCTCTGATGACGATGCAGGAGAATACCGCGTCGACGCCCTGCGGGGCGGAGGCCTCGCGGTAGGGGGACACGGCTTTCATTTCACCATTGGCCATTGCAATATCATCGTTCATTATTATTAGCACATCATGTAAAATCTCCATCTTCACGTCCCCGGCCGTCAGCGCGGCTACGTCAGCATGGCTGATGCCGGCTCCGGCGGTGACGCAGAGGGTGACTTTGGCAAACATGTGATGGAAGGGGAGGTGGACGGGAGCGGCGCTGCGGGTCACGCCCTCCACTTGGGCACAGAGCACGTCGATGGCGGCGGGGTCGCTCTGGTCGGTGAGGTCTATCTTGAAGTTATAGTTCTCGTCCAGTTGTCCCACGACGTCCCCTTTCGGGGTGTAGGGATAGTAGGCGTAGAAGTCCACGAGGCCCGTGGCGGGGTAGTACATAGGCCCGGCGCCGGGGTCGGCGGGGGCGAAAGTGGCGGTGGAACGGTCGGCGTCGTCGGTGCTGATGCCGGCGGGGGCATACGGGGCGTTGTCTCCGCCGGGCAGGACGCCGCTGCCCTCGGTGAGGCTGCCGCCCGCACGGGCCATGATGATACCGATGCGGTCGGTGGCGAGCCATTGGTCGCCGCCGGAGGCGGTGCGGGTGGTGGGGGTGCTGCCGCTCTGCATCGTGGCGGGGACGGCTTGGTCACTGCCGCTTTGCACGGTGGCGCAGAAGCTGACGGGGAGCGGGTTGGCGTCGGCGTCGGGGGATATTGCATCGTCCGTGGCGCAGGCGGAGAGGCAGGCGGAGGTAAGGAGAATAAGGGCGAGGCGCAGGGCAAACCTCATGCGCTTCGGGGTGGCGGAGTAACTCGGTTGTGGGAGTGCGGAGTATCTCGGCTCCTCCCCTAAGTTAGGGGAGGTGGCGCCGGAGGCGACGGAGGAGTGTGTTGCTCCGGACGCGGCTGACACACGCCCCCGCCCTTCGGGCACCCCCTCTAACTTAGAGGGGGAGTTGGAGATAGTCTGCGTTGCGGCGGAGTAACTCGGTTGTGGGAGCGCGGAGTATCTCGGCTCTCCCGCCTGAAAGGGGGAGTACCCCGTAGGGGGGAGGGGGTTTTCCACAGTGTGTGTGTGTTCCTGCGGTGCGAGAGACCCCTCAGTCCTTCGGACAGCTCCCCTTTCAGGCGGAGCAATTGAGATAGTTCTGCTTGCACTTGTACTTGCGGCTGCACTTGCACTTGCAGCAGCTGCACTTGCTGTGCCGGCGTCGGCGGCTGTCTGGTGTGAGGAATATATGCTTGTTTTCATACCTTATATATATTAATGGGTTATTCATTCATTACTCGTTGAAGACGACGCGGAAACCGTTGTCGCTGTAGGCACTGCCGGGGCCGATAACATTACGATAGGCGGAACGGCAGTACTTAGGAGTATTACCAAAGCTGCCGTTGCGAACCGTGCGGTCGGAGCCTGTGTCGGGGCCGGCCGGGTCGGTTGCGGGAGCGCCGGGCGTGCTGCCGTAATCATTGTCGTACCAATCCGCACACCACTCGGACACGTTCCCGTGCATGTCGTACAGCCCCCACGCGTTAGGCTTCTTCGTGCCGACGGGGTGAGCGATGTTGCCTGAATTAAAGCTATACCAGCCGTAATCGCCCAGCCCGTGCTCCTCGTCGTCCCCGCCGGGGTAGGCGGTCGTGCTTCCGGCGCGGCAGGCGTATTCCCACTGCGCCTCGGTGGGCAGCGAGGCGCCCGCCCAGTCGGCGTATGCCCTGGCCCCGTACCAAGTTACACGCACGACGGGAAAATCCGCTTTGCCTGTAGCCGGCGACCATACATCGTTGTTCCATTGAACGCCCAGCACGTTATCCTTTTCGATTAACAGCTGTTTGCCGTATCCCGTCACGTTGGCCTTGCCGTCCTTTCCGCACTTGATGTCGTTCAGGAAGGCGGCATACTGTGCGTTGGTCACCGTGTAGCGGCTCATGCGGAAACCTTTGGTCAGGGTTACCCGGTGTTGTGCTTCGCTATTATTGCGACCAGTCTCCGCGGGCGTGGTGTTCAGCCCGCTGCCATCCTTATCTTTGATGTTCGAACCGTCGGACGAACCCATCAGGAACGTGCCGGCCCCGATTTTCACGGTTTGCAGCGCGGAGGCGGGCAGGGCGCGGGTGAAGGTTTCGACGGAGCCGCCATATAGCACGAGATTGTCCGCCAGCGGGGCGTCCTGAAACACCCACGGGCCGTAGTCCAGGCGTATCAGGCCGGTGGGCGACAACACGGACTGCCCGGGCAGCAGGGCGCGGTAGGTGTAGGTGGTGGCGTAGTCGGCATCGGCGGGCTGCTCCACGCGGCGCATGATGAGGGTGACGGGGTCGGCCTGCTCGTTGGCGGAGGCCATGATCGGCAGGGAACGGGGGTTAGCGAGGTCACTCAGGTCCATATCCGCCTCCGTCTGCACGCCGTTCAGCCTCACGGCGAGGGTCTCGTCGGGGCCGCTGCCTTTCGGTCCGGCGGGCACGCTGACTTGTATCATTGCCATGAGGTGGTGGAAAAGGAGGGAGACGGAGCCGCCGGTGATGGCGGCTTTGCTGTAGCTATGGTTGTTGTATGCTCCCATCAGGTCGGAAAGGCTGTAGGGGTCTCGGCCGGCGGTGGCGACGGTGGCTGTGGCGTTCTGGTCGGTGGCGGCGCGGAAGACGTAGGCGGTGGGGTTCATCCGTTCGGGGTGGCCGCCGCAGTCGTCGTAGGGGTAGTAGGCAAAGAACTGGAGGCTGCCGGTGAAGCCGGCGGGCCAGTAGATGTTGCCTTGCCAGGTGCCGGTGGCGGCGTCGTAGGTGAGCCGGGCGTTGTGGATGGGGTTGCCGCTGGCGGTGAGGACGGTGGTGGGGTCGGTGGCGTTGATGGCGAAGATGCCGATGGCGTCGCCGTCTTCGAAGGTGGTGCGGAAGGCGGCGTCGGTCACGGCGCGGGTGACACAGGTCCGGGAGCGGGTGGTGCCGGGCTCCTCAGCGGTGTTTTCAAGTTCCTCTGCGGGGGCGATGGAGATGTCGAAGCGCAGGGCATTGGTATCTGTCCCGATTTCGGTCCCGGCATCGGATACCAGGGCCTCGTTGGTGCAGGCACCCAGGACAAGGAGCATCAGCAGGCAGGCCGTGACGAGGATGGCGGTCACCAGCCCGCCGAATAACATCAGTCGTCGGTGATACTTGCGAGCCATGTTGTGGAGGGAATTAGAGTTCATCATAAGGCATTATTTGTTTAAAAGAGTAATGAGTTGGTTTCTGTTTCTATCGCAGTCGGTTCTTTCCCCCTACCGTCCAGACGAGACTGACGGATACCTGCGTAGGTCCCCAGAGGTTCTTCACGCGGTCGCGCTGCTTGTAGGTACGGGTACCGTCGCCTTGCAGCGTGAAACTGTCGTAGCCGGAGCGGGTGTAGCCCAACCCCAGGCCGAAGTCGAGGGCGAGGTGTCGCGCCAAGGGCAACTGGTAGCCCACGGTGAGGCCGGCGCTCCACAGGTGGCCCTGGTAGCCGGTGTCTCCGTCGCTCAGGATGCCGCCCAGTATATACTTATATATATTGTATCTGCCTACATTGGCCGACAGCCCCAGGTAGAGCCGCCTCTGCTGCTGCAGATACCAGCGCACTTCGGGCGAGAGGAGCCACACCTTCTGCACCCGCCCGCGCTGACTGCCCCACTGCGCGCGGCTGCCATCCAGGCGGATGCCCATGGCGGGGGAGATGCGCCACTCTATGCCGAGCGTGGGCAGTGCTAAGGCATCATAGAGGAGGTTGGTGCGGAGGCCGAGGAGGTAGGTATCCGTCTGTACCGGATTCTCCTGACCCATCCCTTTGAGGGAGCATAGCGGCAGGAGCAATAGTAATAGTATCATTCTTTTCATACGTTCTTTTGTTTTAATGATGCCCGAAGGTAAAAACAAATGGTGGGAAAAGTGTCGCAATACAAGGATTGCGACACTTTTCCCACCATTCTATGGGGTTTGGAGGGGAATTATAACTTTTCTATCTCCTCGATGGACAAGCCGGAAGCTTTGGCAATGCCGTCTATGGGAAAGCCGAGGGACTTTAGGTTGCGGGCTATGGAGAGCTTTTCTTCTATGCGGCCTTGCTCAAGGCCTTGTTCAATTCCTTGTTGCAAGCCTTGTTCAATTCCTTGTTGCAAGCCTTGTTGCAATCCTTGTTGCAATCCTTCTTCCCTTCCTTCCTGCAGTCCTTCCTGTTTGGCTGTGCCCAGCACATCGTTTTGTATCATAATGGCATCGACATGCCGGTCGTAGGCCTCGCGTTCGGCGGGCTCCATGTTGTAGTAGATGAGTTTCTTTCGTGCCTCGGCCAGTCCCGGTGCTTGGGTGTCGGGGCGGATGCAGCCGGTCTTCAAGTACTCAATCCACTCTTCGAGCGGGGTGACGGCCACCTGGTTGAACTCATTGACGCGGATGAGGAAGTATTCGGGGAATATCTCGGCGGGAAGTTTGCGCACAATGACCCCCTTCTCCTTGGTGCTTACCTGCAGGAAGTCGCCCGTATGCACGCCTACAAAGGTATTTTGCCCGTGGTATAAGTAATCGTTGCCCTGCCCGATGTCGAAGTAGAGGATGCTGATGGAATACACTTTCTTGACGTCAGCGTAGATGCTGCCCAGTTCGATGTGCTCGGTAATGGCCTTTGCCACGCCGTAGAGGATGCGCTCCAGATAGTAGAGTTCGCGGGTGTTCTGCACTTCCACGAGGATGATTTCGTCCTTACTGTTGCGCGCCTTGATGTCCACCCGGTTGAATTTGTCGGCTTCGCTCTGTTGGTTGCCCTCGCTTTCCAGTATCTCCACGATGCGGATTTCCTCGCCCAGGAGCACGGTGAGGAAGCCTTCGAGTACCCCGAAGTTAGCTTTGTTGCGTAGCAGGCGTTTCACTGCCCAGTCAAAGCGGATGTATCTGTCTTTCTGTTCCATAATAACATTGTTTGAGGCAAAGATACGAAAAGATAGTTTATCTTCGCACAAGCGCCTGTACTTTATATTCTGCAAAATATTTGAGCCTGGCTAGCCGGAGAGAGGCGTCTTGAAAGCCACGGCCCTGGTTTCCGGCTACCCGTCAATGTCCCTGTTCCTGCGGAAAGCCCCCGGCGAAAGACCGATAATCTTCTTGAACACCCGGTAAAGGGACTGGCGATCGTTGAAGCCCGCCTCGAAAGCTATTTCGTCCATCGTGCAATGGTCGTTGGCAGGTTCGGACAGGATGCGGACGACCTCCTTCACGCGGAACTCGTTAATGTAGGCATTGACGTTGTTGCCGGTGTGGCGGTTCAGCACACCGGAGAGGAAGTAACGGTTGAAACCGGTCGCCTCTGCAAGGGCGTCGAGCGTCAGGTCAGCACGCTTGTACAGCTTCTGTTCGTTCATCGCCTTCTCAATTTCGGCCATCACCATTCCGTCGTGTTCGTCGGCGGGAGGTTCGGGGGGAGGCGTTAAGCATCCGGCGTCAGCAGTCGTGCATCGGTCGGCGGCCGGGGCGCAGCCTTCCGCTGTCATCACCTCTTCTTCCTCGTCATAGGGTATCGTCTTCTCCGCAGGCACTTCCAATCCCGCCCACTGCTGACTGCGGCGTACCAACTCGTGGTAGGCGGCGCGCGTGCGGCGGTAGTAGTACTGCGTCAGTCCCAGCAGCACAAGTACCACGATGAGCACCATCGCCATTGTGACGGCAGTGAGCAGATACATCCGGGCGTGTGCGTGCTCCACCTCCATCTGTTGGTGGTAGATTTTCTGGTCGGCCGCGCGAAGCTGCTGCTCCACCCGCCGCAGCACCAGTCCGCTGAAAGCCTTCGCCTCCTTGTCCTTGGTCGCCAGCGTGGAGTCGAGGTAGGCCGACGCTGCCTTGCTATTGCCGATGGCGGTGTAGTAGCGCGTCAGGGCATCGTACATCCGGCTGTTTTTTTCGGGCAGACGGGTGCGGGTGTGATAATCCAGCGCCATGTCGAGATACTTCCTGGCGGCCGGTGGATTGCCCTTTTCCAGGTAAATCTCCGCCACATCTACCGCCCGCTGCGACACGAAATCGAAATCGTTGGGGCGGGTAATCTTGCCCAAGGCGGGGACGAGCCACTTTAGCGCCATGTCCGGTTGTTGGCGCAAGTAGTAGTTGCAGCCGATGTTGGCCTCGGTGATGCCTTCCCACACCATCCGGTCCAGCTCGCTCGGGCGCGTCAGTTCCAATAGGCGCATGAAGCAGGAGTCGGAACGCTCGTAGTCCTTATAGCCGTTGCGGTAGGAGAGGGCCATTCCGTTGATGGCGGGGTTCAGTGAGCCGTAGTAATTGCCGGGCACGTCGGGGTCGGCGGCCACTTTACGGTAATATTTCAGTGCGTCTTCGTATTCCCGGAAGTCGTAATACAGGTTGGCAAGGTAGTTGTAGATGTGCGGGCGCGGGGGAAACACCTTCGTTGTAACCGAGTCCAGTTCTGCCGCCGCATCGAGATAGCAGGAGAAAGCCTTTTCGTAGTTCTCCACAAACACCCGGTAACCCTCTGCTGCCTGATAAAGTCCGAATATCCGTACCAGCGGAAAGCCCTGCTTCCCGGCACGTTCCGCCAGTGCCAGCATTTTGTCCGAATAATCTTCCGCCGTATACTCCTCCGACCAGGTATAACCACCGCGTCGGCTGTTGTAGAAGCGAACGGTGTTACGAACCATTTCATCTATCAGCTTCCACTCGCCGGACTTGTCGGCCGCAGCTGCCTCGTCGAAGAGCGTCACGAGCCGGACGCGCGACAGAGAATCGGTGTGCAGCAGGCTGCCCACTACCCGCATATAGGTATCGTGATATTCGGCATAAGGCTTGCCTACCATCTTGAGAAGCGGGTTCGCCGGAGAGGAAGGGAGGGTTGTCTTCCTGGTACCGGTAGATAAGGTTGCCTTCCCGGTGCTGACAGGTAAGTTCGTCTGCCCGGCCGAAACAGCACCGGAAAGCAGTGTAACGATGATAAGGAGTGATAGTGTTCGTAGTATGTATTCTGGTCTGTTCATGTCTTATTTCACATTTTAGTGCGATAAAGATACAGATTTTGTATACACTCTCCATGGAAATCAGTAGTTTTGTGCAACTAAAAAATATATCATTGTATCCATGACATTCAAAGAACATATTCATCATTTTCTGCATAATCAGGCGCTGAAGCGTAAGTTATATGTCATTATCTTCGAAGCTGACACCCCGGCGGGTAAGGCATTTGATGTAGCCCTTATTCTATGTATTCTGCTGAGCATCCTACTTGCCATTGTCGAGAGTCTGCAAGGGCTTCCGGCATGGCTTGCCACCCCGTTCATCGTGTGCGAATATCTTTTCACTGCATTTTTCACTTTCGAGTATGTCACCCGTATCTATTGCTCGCCCCGGCCGCGGAAATACATTTTCAGTTTCTTCGGTATTGTCGACTTGCTTGCCACATTGCCGCTTTATCTTGCTTTCTTCCTGCCCGGTGCGCGCTACCTGCTCATCATCCGTGCCTTCCGGATCATCCGCGTGTTCCGTATTTTCAAGCTTTTCAACTTCTGGCTCGAAGGACAACGACTGCTTACTTCCTTGCGGGAGAGCAGCAAGAAGATTGCTGTATTCTTTCTTTTCGTCGTTATTCTTGTCATCGCCATCGGTACGCTGATGTATATGATAGAGGGAGATCAGCCCGGTACGCAGTTTACCGATATTCCGAACAGTATCTATTGGGCTTGTGTCACTATGACCACCGTAGGGTATGGAGATATTACACCTGTCACCGCTTTGGGGAAGTTCCTCTCTGCATGCGTCATGCTGATAGGCTATACTATTATTGCTGTGCCTACAGGTATTGTTTCTGTATCCATGATGAAAGAATACAAAAGGCTCAAGGATCTGGAATGCCCCAACTGCCACAGAACCGGACACGAAGAAAGTGCTGAGTATTGCAAATATTGCGGACACAAACTGGGAGTTTAGTCGATGGCAAAGTCTTCTGATTTGAAGCTGCTGTAATATCTTCCTGAAATTGCCGTAAATTTCAGGACACAATAGTCCGGGTCTGTCACGCCTTCCGGGTAGTACATGGTGTCGCCTTCCCGCCATATCATTTCTTTGCTGGCGCTGTCCGTCAGTACTTCCATCGTGCCGCAAAGCATGACGCCGCGGAAGAAGCGGGTGTCGCAAAAGTACATGCAGGCACGGTTGTTTTCCAGATATTGCGCTACGCGCATGGACGAGGTGTTTGTTGTCAGATAGATGGTTTTGATTCCTTCCCTTTTCCGAGGTTGGAGCATAGCTTTGATATTGGGGTAACCATCTTTATTGACTGAGCCGATAAAGGCTGTTTTTTGCTTGTCAATGATATTTCCTATTGTTTTTTCTGCATCTCTCATTGTTTTATAGTTAATAGGTTATTGATTGTGCAAAGGTAGGAAGTGATCGAGATATACGGGCAATAAAAAGAAGGGGGAAAATGTCACTTTTTACGGTTCGTCTACTTGTTCTATGGCTTATGTACCTGCCGGTAGGAAAGGGGTGTCTCCCGGGTATATTGCCGGAAACTGCGTACAAAATACGAGACGGTTGAGAAATTGAGCTCAAAAGCTATTTCTGAAATTGGGAGGTCCGTATAGGCAAGCAGACGCTTGGCTTCGTCCATCACTTTGTTCCGGATGTATTGCTTGGCATTCATATTCAGGGATGAATTGACAATTTCGTTCAGGTAGTTGGGGGTGATGCAGAGTTTGTCGGCATAATATTGGACGGAGTGATGCTCCTTGAGGTGTGCATTGACTAACTGGATAAATCTGTTCAGATGATTGTTACCTGTTTCTCTGTCTGTTTTTTGGGGCGTTGCTGCGTGAAGATAAGCACGGTTGAGTAACATGAGGGCTTCGTAAAGCAATGCCCGTAGTACGTGCACATCATTCTGACGGTATGTGTCGATTTCTGTTTTAATCTCGCATAGAAGCTGGAGCATCCGTGGGTACAGAGTATCGGGCAGATGTAGTTTATGGGCTGTTTTCCCTATATTGAAATAAGGCAGATGTTGCACAAACAGCGGGTCCTTGAAGAAGGATGACAGGAATTCGTCTTCGAAAATCAAGGCGTAACCATTGGATATATGTGCGGTGTCCCAGTTACGTATCTCTCCCGGTTTCGTGAAGAATACATCGCCGGGAACGGCTTCCTGCGTCTGGTTATCAATGGAGAAAGTGCCTTTTCCCTCGGTGATGAAGGTGATGTCGTAGTAGGTCAAAGTATGTATACTACTTTCGGTCAGGAATTTTCTGGTGTAGCTAAGTTCTACTACATCAATCAGAAGTTCGCTTCCGTACTTCGTCTTATAGAAGGTATATTGGGGGATAGTGCTTTTCATTTTCTGTCCAAAAAATAGGGAAGACTGCGGCAAAGATACTAAAATACTATTGGCTGACAAATTTAAAAATAGAGATGTATCTGTTAAAATATGGCTTTCAAGGTCGTGTAGTGTGAATTAATGTTGTATTTATACTTTGTTTAATAGGGAATTATTTTCCATTGGAAATAAATTAATACGTTTGCATTGTTTTATCGGAGTAATAACAATTAAACTGAATAAAAATGGAAACGAATATGGTGAAAGTCTTTTTCAGAAAACATTGGCCCGTATTATTGGGCGTAGTAGTCGGCGCAGTAGCAGGTTATTTATATTGGAGATATGTAGGTTGTACTACCGGTAGTTGTCCTATTACTTCTTCTCCTGTCAATAGCACTTTGTGGGGAGCCGTTATGGGGGGATTATTAGGAAATATCTTACAGCCTCAATCACGAATGGAAAACAATCAATAAGACTAATAATGGAACAAAATGCAGCAACAAAACGTGTATTCAATCTTTCGGGGATGTTTGCACTTGCCCTCCGTCTGGTAGTCGGTTGGACATACTTTTCGGCGTTCTGGCGTCGCCTTGTATTGGAAAATAAATTAGTAGAAGATGCACCGGGTTATATTGGAGAGAAATTCAATCATTTTCTGCCGAATGCTTTGGGCATTAAACCTCTTATCGAGTATTTGGTGACGACACCGGATGTACTGTGGTGGTCGATGGTAGCTTTTACTATTATTGAAGGTATAGTAGGGTTGTTGTTCATGCTGGGGTATTTCACCCGGCTGGCAAGTATAGGAGTGATTGGCTTGGCAGGTGGTATTCTGCTTGGCTCGGGTTGGATAGGTTCTACTTGTCTGGATGAATGGCAGATTAGTGTGCTGGGTGTTGCCGCAGGTTTTACTGTATTTCTTGCCGGAGGCGGATATTATTCACTCGACCGTATTTGGATGTCGAAAACGCCTTGGTTCAATAAACGTAAATGGTATCCGTGGATCGCTTCCGGTGAATTGGCTATAAAAGACAATACTTTGAAGAAAGTAGCGGCTGTGGGAAGTGTTGCCATTCTTTTCCTTACCTTATTTACCAATCAGGTTTTTCATGGTGGGGTATGGGGGAAATTGCATAATAAATCGGTTAAACCCAAAATAGAAATTGTAGATGCAAATTTGCAGAGTGGTGAGCTTCAGTTTACTTTGTCCCGGGTAGAAGGCATCGACGTCTATGGTTCCTTCTTGATAGGCATTGCGTTGCAAGATGCCGAAGGCAATGAGATTATAAATCTGGGTATGGATGATCTGTCCCATTTCCCTGCCGAGAATATCCATAATAAGTATATAGCCAAAGTTAAGTCCGGAAAGCATAGCTTGGTTATTCCGTTGGGTGCCAAGGCAACTCTTGACATTGCAAGCAGTGCTTTAGCAAACCTTTCCGGAGAAGTTTATAAGTTGGTGCTGACAGATATCAGTGGACAAACCTGGGAAGCGGAGATAACCAAATAAAGTGAATCTAATATAAAAGGTAGCCTGCAACTCCTGCTAATATTATCAGTAGAATAGGGTGCAGATTCCATTTCCATGTGACACCGAAAGCTGCTGCGAAGATCAGGATGCTTTTATAATCAATGAAGTTTTCCTTGTTCATCAACAGCAACGCAGCAGCAGCTATCAATGAAACAGACATAGGCAGCAAACCGGACATTGCTGCCTTGATGTATTTATTATCCTTACACTTCGCGAAGAAATAGGAAATCAGCAATACTAATATAAATGAAGGCAAACAGACTGCAACCGTGGCTGCAATCGCTCCCCATACGCTTTGTGTAACTGTATAACCTACATAGGTTGCGCTGTTGATTCCTATCGGTCCGGGTGTCATTTGCGAAATGGCCACAACGTCGGTGAACTGTTGCAAAGTGAGCCAATGGTAGTGGTCGACTACTTCGTATTGAATAAGGGATAACATGGCGTATCCGCCTCCAAAACCGAAAACTCCGATTTTCAGATATACTAAAATCAATTGCCAGTAAATCATGCTTGTAATTTTTTCAGTTTATCTTTTAACCATAATGTGTAGACCATTCCTCCTGCAATGCCTGCCAGGACAATGTAAACGGGCGACAGCCCGCATTGCCAGATGAGCACCGTGGCAATGGCAGGCAACACCAATTGCCAGTATTTCAATTTCAAAGCCCGTGCTGCCGATATGCAAGGGATAACAATCAAGGCTACCACTGCCGGACGGATGCCGTTGAAGATACGTATCATTGCCTGATTGTTCTGGAAATGGGCAAAGAACATGGCAATCAGCATCATAATAACGAAAGAGGGGAGAATCGTGGCAAGTGCACATACCAAGCTGCCTTTCACCTTGTGCAACTTATAACCTACGAAAATGGATATGTTTACCGCAAAAACACCGGGCAAGGATTGGGTCAGTGCGAACATCTCCATAAAATCTTCTTTACTCATCCATTTCTTTTTTACAATTTCCCGCTCTATGAGAGGTATCATAGCATATCCACCACCGATAGTAAACATTCCTATCTTGGCAAATGTCAAAAATAGCAGCAAGTATTTCATTATTTTTTCTTCGGGTTACTTTCTATCGCAAAGTAACCCAATATTATCAACATATACAAGCTGGAGGGGTGATATTTATTTATTAATATTTTATATTTGACCGCTTTATTCTTAAATCTATTTAAAAGGTGAATATTTAGACCTAATAAACCTTTATATTTAACTCCTAATTACAAAAGTACATATATTAACATGATACAGATAATACAATTACAAGGAACAGACAAGCGGTTATATCAGCTTGTAGCTCCTTTAGTGATGAGCCCGGAAGTGCTGAAGCAGAATTATAATTATCCTTTCCGTACTTCGGAGGATTATGTATGGTTCATTGCTCTGGATAATAGACATGTTGTTGGTTTTATTCCGGTGGAACGAAAGAAATCGGAGTATGTTATTAATAACTATTATGTCAAAAAAAAGAATGTTGATACCTTGAAATTGCTATTGGAAAAGGTGATTGATACCTTGGATAAGGGCGTCAATTTGACGGCTATCAGTTTCGTTGAAGACAAGGACGTTTTCAAGGAACAGAAATTTTCGGTAGAAAAGGTATGGACCCGTTATGTAAAAATGAAGAAAGACTGATTGACTATGACTGCACCCAAAAATGTGTATGACTTGGCACAAGAGCGTCTCGATATTCTTTTTAAAGAATTCGATACGATATGTGTTTCCTTCTCAGGAGGAAAAGATAGTGGCGTGTTGCTGAATTTATGTATAGACTATATTCGTCAGCACAATCTGAACCGTAAGTTGTGCGTATTTCACATGGATTATGAAATACAGTATAGTGTGACTATAGATTATGTAGACCGCATACTGGAAGCAAATAGAGATATTCTGGATGTATACCGTGTCTGTGTACCTTTCCGTGTGACTACCTGCACGTCGATGTATCAAAGCTACTGGCGTCCGTGGCAGGATGATTTGAAAGATATCTGGGTAAGGGAAATGCCAAAGGAGTGCCTGACCAAGGAAACTTTTCCTTTCTATACTGAGGAAATGTGGGACTATGAGTTTCAGATGCATTTTGCCAAATGGCTACATCAAAAGAAGGATGGTGTGCGTTCCTGCTTTCTTATAGGTATACGTACGCAGGAAAGTTTTAATCGTTGGCGTAGTATTCACCTCAACCGGAAGTACCAGATGTATCATAACTACCGATGGACTTCAAAAATTGGCAATGATATCTACAATGCTTATCCTATTTATGACTGGAAAACGACGGATATATGGACTGCCAACGGGAAGTTTGGTTTCGACTATAACCATTTATACGATTTATACTACAAAGCCGGTGTCAATATCGAACGCCAGCGGGTGGCGAGCCCGTTCCTCTGTGAGGCTCAGGAGAGTCTCCGGTTATATCGTGCCATTGACCCCAATACTTGGGGAAGGATGATAGGGCGCGTCAATGGTGTGAATTTCACCGGTATATATGGAGGTACACGTGCCATGGGATGGCAAAATGTACGCTTGCCCGAAGGATATACCTGGAAAAGTTTTATGCAGTTCCTGTTGTCTACTCTGCCCGAAGATACTCGGAGGAATTATCTGAAGAAGTTGACTGTGAGTATTGAGTTTTGGCGTACGAAGGGGGGATGCCTTAGCGATGAGACCATCCAGAAATTACAAAAGGCGGGTATTTCCATTGAAGTGCTGAATAGCACGAACTATAAAACCAATAAGAAGCCGGTGCGCATGGATTATCTGGATGATATAGATATTGCAGAATTCAGGGAAATCCCTACGTACAAGCGGATGTGCATCTGTATTCTTAAGAATGATCATGCCTGTAAGTATATGGGTTTTGCCCTGAATAAAGAAGAAATATATAAGCGAGACAAAATAATGGAACAATTCAAAAATATGATGTTATGAGTGTAGATAAGAGCCCTGTATATAATGTGAAAGCAATTCCGGTGGAGAAGATTCATGCAAACGATTATAATCCGAATGTAGTGGCTCCGCCCGAGATGAAACTTTTGGAACTATCCATCTGGGAAGATGGCTTCACCATGCCATGTGTATGCTACTATGATGGAGAAACGGATCAATATATCCTGGTGGATGGTTTTCACCGCTACCAGGTATTGAAGACATCCAAAAGGATCTATCAACGTGAAAACGGACTGCTTCCTGTAGTGGTAATTGATAAGGAGTTATCCAACCGTATGGCTTCCACTATCCGGCATAATCGTGCCCGTGGTACACATAATATCGAGTTGATGTGCCAGATTGTGGCGGAGTTGGACAGGGCCGGCATGTCCGACGAATGGATTATGAAGAATATCGGTATGGACCGTGACGAAGTGTTGCGTCTGAAACAAATTTCCGGTTTGGCGGATTTGTTTGCGAACAAAGATTTTAGCATTCCGGATAAGAAAGAGGAGTATGTTGCCGATAAATAAAGCGGCTTTTTAGGGGTGGATATTTCAATCCGCCCCTTTTATATTCATTAACATGTGAAATATTTCATTGCAAACTTGCATAATTTGGTCAAATCGCCTACATTTGTGCAGCATAAAAAAGAAGGAGGCAGATTTTTCTGTCTTAAGACTTTATAAAAAAGATTGCATGAAGAAAATTTTGGTTAGCGGAGGTGCCGGTTTTATAGGCTCTCATCTTTGTACACGGCTGATAAATGACGGGCATCAGGTGATTTGTCTGGACAATCTTTTCACCGGTTCGGAAAGGAATATTGCTCACTTGAAAAGTAATCCTCGTTTTGAATTCGTGTTGCACGATGTCGAACAACCCTATGAAGCACAAGTAGATGAGATTTATAATTTGGCCTGCCCTGCTTCTCCTATCCATTATCAATATGATGCTATTAAGACGATAAAAACCTCCGTATTGGGTGCTATTAACATGCTGGGGCTGGCAAAGAAGACGAATGCTAAAATATTGCAGGCTTCTACCAGTGAAGTATATGGTGATCCTGTCGTTCATCCCCAAGTAGAAAGCTATTGGGGAAATGTGAACCCGATAGGCAGTCGTTCTTGTTATGATGAAGGTAAGCGGTGTGCTGAGACTTTGTTTATGGATTATCATCGCCAGAATGGGGTGCGGATCAAGATTATACGCATTTTCAATACGTATGGTCCCCGGATGTTGCCGAATGACGGGCGGGTAGTCTCAAACTTTGTAGTTCAGGCTTTGCAGAACCATGATATAACAATCTACGGTACTGGCAATCAGACCCGTAGTTTCCAGTATATAGACGATTTTATAGAAGGTATGGTGCGCATGATGGATACCGAAGATGATTTTATAGGTCCGATAAATCTGGGAAATCCGAATGAGTTCTCCATTTTGGAATTGGCTGAAAAGGTCATCAAACTGACGAACTCTAAATCGAAACTGGTTTTCAAACCTTTGCCGCACGATGACCCCAGACAACGTCAGCCGGATATTACACTGGCGAAGACAAAATTGGGATGGGCGCCCACCATCGAACTGGAAGAGGGGCTGAAACATATGATAGAGTATTTTAAGGAATATCGTTCCTAACTAAATAGAAATTTGATAACGGGAAAAACAATATAGAAAGATGAACATGGAAATAAATCCTTCTGAGTACAAGATTCTCATCGTTGACGATGTGATGTCAAACGTTTTATTGTTGAAGGTACTCTTGACAAACGAGAAATTTGCAATCGCTACGGCAAGTAACGGACGGCAGGCCTTGGAGCAGGTTAACAAAGAAAATCCAGATTTGATTCTGCTGGATGTCATGATGCCGGACATGAGTGGTTTTGAAGTGGCTCAACATTTGAAGTCGAATCCGGAGACTGCTGAGATTCCAATCATCTTTCTGACGGCATTGAACAGCACGGCAGATATTGTGAAAGGCTTCCAGGTAGGTGCAAACGACTTTATCTCCAAACCCTTCAACAAGGAAGAGTTGATTATCCGCGTCACCCACCAGATTTCTCTGGTAGCTGCTAAACGTCTTATTTTGAGTAAAACAGAAGAACTGAGACGTACCATTGCCGGTCGTGACAAATTGTATTCGGTTATCGCTCATGACTTGCGTTCTCCGATGGGTTCTATCAAGATGGTGCTCAATATGTTGATATTAAACCTGCCGGTTGAGAAGATTGGCAGTGAAATGTATGAGTTGCTGACGATGGCCAATCAGACAACGGAAGATGTATTCTCTCTGTTGGACAATCTGCTGAAGTGGACAAAGAGCCAGATCGGTAAACTGAACGTGGTTTATCAGGATGTGGATGTGGTAGAAGTAGCCGACAGTGTGACTGAGATATTCAATATGGTGGCAAGCCTGAAAAAGATTACAATCCGTGTCGTGAAACCGGAGAAGATGCTTGTTAATGCTGATATTGATATGCTGAAAACGGTAGTTCGCAACTTGTTGAGCAATGCTATCAAGTTCAGCAAAGAGAATTCCGAAGTGCTGATTAAGATGGAGGAAGTAGATGGAATGGCAGTTGTCAGCGTTCAGGACCATGGCTGTGGTATCAGTGAAGAAGGGCAGAAGAAACTGTTGCATACAGATACCCACTTCAGTACATTCGGTACGAACAATGAAGAAGGTTCAGGACTCGGTCTGCTGTTATGCAAAGACTTTGTAACAAAGAACGGCGGAGAGTTGTGGTTCACTTCCACGGAAGGTGAGGGGTCCATATTCGGTTTCTCAATTCCGCTGAAGAAATAATACGAAATCTATAAGATAGGATTTTTCCCATTAATATAAAGGCAGAAAGTCGACGACTTTCTGCCTTTTTTGTTATTTTAAAGTTGGGAAAGTGTTTATCGTTTACACAGGCTTCGGAAGTCACAGTACTCACACTTCTTCGTATCTTCTGTTTGGCTGAAAGTCTCTTCCGGGTTGTAAATTTCCTGCAGAAGCCCTTGTAGCCGTTCGCGGAACTCGTCTTCATAGAAAGTGAAGTTGTTGACGGGCATTTTAGCCTGGCGGGCCGGTCCCATCTCAATGACCGGAGAATAGCTTTCGGAAGCTGCCCGGTGTATGTAGAGCAGGGCGGGGGCTACCTTCAACGACTGCTGGCGACACATGATGGCTGCATATAGGAATGTTTGGAAGATATAGTTAGGACGGTTGTCGGCAGGAGTGAACAGTTGTTCTATATCTTCGGGCGTCTTGGGGGTACCTCCGGTTTTATAGTCCACGATGCGCAGGGTGTCTCCTTTACTGTCCAAGCGGTCGATGGTACCACCTATTTGCAGGGGGAGTTTTCCTTGCGGAGTATCTATCTCCATCACTTCCCTGACGTCTTGCTCCATGCCTTCCATGCAGAAGGGGGCATATTGCAGATCGTTGCGCAACAGCTGGCGCAGGTAGGAGGTGATGACTTTGGAGTGGATGAGCTGCGTACCGTTGTATTCCGGCTGCTCCGTTTGCGGCACGTGGAAGAACTTCTCTTTGAATGCGCTGTCTACGTAGTTCTGAAGCTTGATGTCATTCTTCAGCAGTAGTTCCAGATCTTCCTTGCGTATTTCTTTGCCGTTGGCGGTGAGATCGTTGTACACTAACTCGGCGGAGCGGTGGAAGATGGTTCCGAACAAGGCGGAGTCTATCTCTGCACTCACTTCATCGGGAGCTTTCAGTCCGGCGACGTAGCGGTAATAGAACTTCAGCCGACAGTCCAGATAGGCATTGAGGGCCGACGGGGAGAAGAAGGCGCGGGGGCGGCGCCGGATGTCGTAGGCATGGTACATCTGTTCCAGTATCTCCGGTGTTTTGGTGATCTTGATCTCCCGGCTTTGCTGGGGCGACTGTCCGGCTTCCAGATACTCGCGTGAAATATCGTGCGGCGACTCCACCAGAAATTGCAGCATGAAGCGGGACATCTCTCCACGGTTCAGCCCATCGGAAGCAGTGTTATATAATAAGGTGACGTTTTCGGCACGCTGGATGAGGCGGTAGAAGTAGTAGGCATAGACGGCATTCTTGTGTTCGATGGTAGTCATGCCGAAAGCCCGTCGCAAGTTGTAGGGGATGAAAGACGATTCACCGCCTGCTTTGGGCAGCTGCCCTTCGTTGAGGGAGAGCATGATGAGGTTGCGGAAGTCGAGGTTACGCGTTTCCAGTACGCCCATGACTTGCATGCCGATGGCGGGTTCGCCATGGAAAGGGATGTTGGCAGAGGTCAGCAGCCGGTTCAGCAGACGTTTCAGGGTGTCTGTTTTCAGGCTGCTCAGTTCGCCGGTTTCAATCAGGTTGACCAGGCGGTTGATGAGGGTGTAGCTTTTGAACAAAGATTCGCGGTATAGTTGGTTGAAGATGTCTTCCGCATCTTTCTCTTGGCGGTAGATGGCGGAGACTTCGCGAAGCAGCTCGGTGAGGTAGCGGCAGAGGGCGGCGATACCATTCTGCGGGGTGAATACCTGTTCCAGAAAGCCGTCTTGCTTCAGCTCCGAGGGGAGGGGGTAGAAGCGGTTATCTTCGGTTAGCTGATGTTCCAACGTCTCGGCGGCGGGGGAGAGCCGGCGGGTGTAGGGGTGCTTGAGCACTGCCAGGACGGAGGCGTACGAGTATCGTCCGGTGTCGGTCCGATAACCGGTAGTTTGCAGTTCCACCAGTGCGCTGATAAAACTGTACACAGGGGTCTGTGCCAGTGGGAAACCCATAGTGATGTTGACGTTCTTCACTTCGGAAGGGATGGAGTGCAGAACGGGGAGCAATAGGGTTTCGTTGCAGAGGACGACGGCATTCTCCTTTTCCGTGCAGGCGTCCGTGCCGCCTTTCATGACGGTGCGTACCCATTGGGGCAGATAGCGTGCCTGTGCATTTTCGGTAGAGGCGGAGATGAACCGCACGCTCTTGGGACGGCGCAACACGTCGAATGCTGTTTCCGGCAACTGGTTGGGGAAGACCTTGAGGTTGCGGAGGATGAACTCTCCTGCTTCGTGGGTGTAGGGAGGCTGCTGCTGGCGGGGCAGACGGGTGTAGAAGATGTCGTAATCCCAGTAAAACATCGCTTTTCCGGCATCCTGCAGGAGTTGGAAGAAGCGGGTCTCCACCCGGTTCAGCACGTTGAAGCCCACGAATACATAGCGGTCGTAGCGCAGGTGGTCCGTCCTGAGTTGTTCCATGACGTTGCGATACATCATGCCCTCGTAGGCAATGCCGAGTTCGGTGAGGCGGGTGCGGTAGCGACGGTAGATGTCTCCCAGCTTGTCCCAGAGGGAGATGAACTTCGTTTTCAGCTCCGTACGCCGTTCGATGGAGAAGTTCTGGAAGAATTGCTGGATGGCTTCTTCCTGCTCGCGGTCCAGGAAGTCGTAGTCGTCCATCAGGTTCTTCAAGTCCTGCAGGTTGGTGAAGAGGCGGTCGGCATCCACCAGGTTCTTGTCCACGTCGTCGAAGTCGCTGATGAGCAGTTCGCCCCAGAAGTAGAAGTCGTCCAGCGTCTCCTCGCTGCGGGTCGCTTCGCGGAATACTTTGTAGAGTTCGCACACCAGGCGGATGGGGTCGCCCAGCTTCAAGGGGGACAGCTGGCGGAAGAGTTCGCTGATGCTGACGTAGGCGGGCGACCACAGCGGGCGGTCGGACTGCGCGGCCAGGTATTCGTTGAAGAACAGGCTGGCGCGTTTATTGGGGAAAACGATGGCAGTGCGCGAGAGGTCGCTGCCTATTTTAGAATAAAGGTCGCGGGCGACCAGTTGGAGGAATGTTTCCATAATGCTTATACTTTCTCTATTATTTCTTCTTCTACATACCACAGATAACCTTTGATGCTTTCGGCAGCATAGCCCATGCGGACAAGCAGCTGCACGTAGCCCTGCACCTGTTTATTGTATTTCTTATTTGGCTTACCGAATTTGAAATCCACGACTACGATTTCTCCGTCGCGCATCATTACGCGGTCTGGACGTCGGGTGCGGAGTTCTCCGTTTTCCTGCCAGATGATGTCGCATTCGTTGAACAGTTGCCACTCTCCCGAATACCACTCCTTGACTTGGGGCAGGGAGAAGGCGCGACGGGTCAGCGTGCGTATTTCTTCTTCGGTTTCGGTACGGCCGATGACTCCTTCGAATACAAGTTGGCTGATGGCGTCTTCTATATCATTTTCGGTTTCGATGGCAGAAAACAGGGTATGTAGCAGGCGTCCGCGGTTGATGAAGCGCTGGCTGGATTCCGATTCATCCACTCCGGCGATGAAGTCGGCCGAGCGGTTGGATTGGCGGAATTCGATGTCGTGGAGCATGCTCTCCATGTGGATGGGGAGTTTTACGGGTTTCTGCGATAGCTTGTTGAGGGGGGCAGAGGGGAGGGGATTCTTCGCTTCGCTCTGAATGACGGGAGAGGATGGCTCGACGGCGGAGGGGCAAAGCTCTCCACTTTCGTAGACCGAGGCTTCTTCGTCCCAACTGCCCGTTCCGTTTTCGGCTATGCGCGGCAGAGTATTGGCAAGCAGTTCGGACATAGTGCCCTTCTGGTCTTTCTTGCTCCAAAGAACCAGGTTCTTTCCGGCACGGGTGAAGGCAACGTATAGCAGATTCAGATTATCAACCCACAGCTGCAGGCGTTCGTGGAGGTAATCCTGACGATAAACGGATTCGGCCATTGTGGCGGAGTAGGTTACCGGGACAAGGCTGATGGCGTTGTAAGGCGCTTCGGGTGCGGTGCACCACACAAGCTGATTGTTCGTCTCGTTCTCCAGCTTCCAGTCGCAGAAGGGGATGAGTACGGTGTGGAATTCCAAACCTTTGGATTTATGGATGGAAAGGATGCGGATGCCGTCCATCTCTCCGCTGGGGATGGTTTTGCTGCACAGCGTTTCGTCCCAATAGCGGATAAAGCTGTCCAACTCGGAAGAGTTGCTTTGCAGGTATTCGGTCACTGCATCGAAGAAAGAGAAGAGGTAGGCGTCCTGCTTTTCGATGCAGCTCATGCCGAAGAGGCTGAACAGTTCTTCCAGCAGTTCGTAGAGGGGCATTAAACGCAATTCTTCGATGCGGGCGGTGAAGGCTTCGGGGAGCAGGCTGCCGGGAAGCGGACTGCCGGGGAGCGGGCTTTCAGAAAGGCTCATCGCCAACGAGGCGCGGGCGATCTTGTTTTCCGGATTCGACAGGTAACGCAAGGCATCTATCAGCATGCAGATGGCCAGGGAGGCATCCAGCCGGAAGGCTTCGTCGGAGACTACGGGCAGGTGCAGTTCCTGGTCGAAGTAGTCGGCTATGGGGGGAATGTTCTTGTTCTTGCGGACAAGGATCGTGATATCGTTCAGTTGTATCCCCGCTTCCAATAGTTTTTTAACTTCTTCACCCAGGGAGATAAGGGTTTGCTCCGTATAGTTATGCTCTTCGTCCGGCTCCAGGAAGGAGGTTTTTACGTAACCACGTTCTTCGCTTTTCGGTGATTCCTGAGCAACATCGGCATAGGCGCGCTTCAAAGGGATGCAGTCTTCTTTCAGCTCATCCAGGTGCAGGGTGTTGAGGTAATCTACCGCAGCGGCGAATAGCTGATTGTTGAAGCGGATTACGTTTGTCTCGCTTCTCCGGTTGGTTTTCAACGTTTCCACACGGACGGGGAAGTTGTTTAATGGAGAGTGGATAATGGATAATTCTTCATTACCCAAGCTGTTCAGTATTCCCCAGTCTCCGTTGCGCCAGCGGTAGATGGACTGCTTCACGTCTCCTACAATCAGGCTGTCGGCTCCTTGTGAAAGGCCTTCGAGCAGCAGTAGGCGGAAGTTGTCCCACTGCATGCGGCTGGTGTCCTGGAATTCGTCAATCATCACGTTGCGTATGTTGGCACCGATCTTTTCGAAGACAAACGAGGAGTCGCCTTCGCGCACCAGCTTGTGCAGCAGAGCATTGGTGTCCGATAGCAGGAAGCGGTTGTGCTCGCGGTTCAGGGTGCGTACCTCTTCGTCTATATGGTTGAGGAGTTGCAGCTTGTTGAGGTGCTGCAAGGAAAGGCGGCAACTGTTTATGGTCCTGCTTTTCTGTGGGCGCAGTCTTTCGGCATCTTGCAGCAGAGGCATCAGGCTGCTCTCCGCCAGGCGGATAATCTCGTCTTTGCGTGGGGACGTTTTCGTAGCCCAGTTCTTGGCGTCTGCCAGGCAGTTCTGCAGGGTGGCGGTCATCACATCTTTGTCTGTCAGCTTGCCGTCGCGCAACTTACGGAAGTAGCTGCCGATGCCTCGGGCGCCTCCTTTCAGGTCTTCGGGGACGAGGGCATGTCCGTCCAGTTCGCCTTCGAATTGGTCGTAGAAGCCCTTCATCTGTTCCAGGGCTTCGGTTTCCATTTCGCGCAGTACATCCCGGTAAAGTTTCAGGGTATCGGGGGTGCGCAGGCATTGGCGCAGGGGTTCGCCGCGCTCAATGTAGCTTTCGTCGAAGATGTTGCGGCCGAAACTTTTTACTTCGTTCGATACGTTCCAACGTTTGTCGTCGCGGATGCGTTCGTCGATGTACTCCAGCAACCATGCCAGCACGGGGGAGGTAGGAGTCAGTTTCTCGATGAGGCTGTCTACGGCATCGCTCAGTACTTCGGTGTTGTTCAGTTCGATGTTCAGGTTGGGGCTTAGTTCCAGTTCGCGGGCAAGGTTACGCATCACGGACTGGAAGAAGGAGTCGATGGTTTCTACCCGGAAGCGGCTATAGTCGTGTAGCATGTATTGCAATGCCATTCCGGCGCGTTGGCGCAGTTCTGCATCTTCACCTCCTACCGGGAGTCTCCCTTCACTTTTCATTCTCTCCAGCTCTTCCTTGATACGTGTCAGGTAGGCTTCGGAGGCCGGATCCCTCTGCCAGATGCCGTAGAGTTGTTGCAGAATACGTTCCTTCATCTCGGCTGTGGCCTTGTTGGTGAAGGTTACGGCGAGTATCTGCCGGTAGGCACGGGGATTGAGTATCAGGTGCTTGATGTATTCTACCGCCAGCGTAAAGGTCTTTCCGGAGCCGGCGGAAGCTTTGTATACTAATAGTTCCATGTAGATTTGCTGCAATGAGTTTATCTGCAAACGTACGCAAAAATTGGGAGAAAACTAAATGCTGCTGCGGTTTCTTGAAAGAAATACTTATCTTTGTTGGACATTATTAATAAGGTAAGTATATGAGCAATAAGATTTATCCTATCGGCATTCAGAACTTCGAAAGTCTTCGTAAAGACAATTACT
Source organism: Bacteroides sp. GD17 (assembly GCF_038448625.1). Taxonomy (NCBI): domain Bacteria; kingdom Pseudomonadati; phylum Bacteroidota; class Bacteroidia; order Bacteroidales; family Bacteroidaceae; genus Bacteroides; species Bacteroides sp. GD17. The sequence continues at coordinate 135,470 of NZ_JBCEZS010000006.1, read as the reverse complement.
TTTACATTGATAAAACAGCGTTGGTTTATCAATTGATAAGCACCGGACGTTATTACTTTCTCAGCCGTCCGCGTCGTTTCGGAAAGAGCTTGCTTATTTCTACACTCGAAGCCTACTTCCAGGGAAAGAAGGAACTCTTTGAAGGGTTGGCGATGGAAAAGCTCGAAAAGGAATGGATAAAGCATCCCATCCTGCATCTTGATCTCAATATAGAGAAGTATGATACTGAAGAAAGCCTCAACAATATTCTTGAGAGATCGCTGGCCAAGTGGGAAGAACTTTATGGAGCCAATCCATCAGAACGTTCTTTCTCACTGCGTTTTGCGGGAATCATAGAGCGTGCTTACGAGCGAACGGGACAGCGTGTTGTCATACTCATTGACGAATATGACAAGCCCATGCTGCAAGCCATCGGCAACGAAGCTTTGCAAACGGAATTCCGCAATACCTTGAAGCCTTTCTACGGAGCACTGAAGACGATGGACGGGTGCATCAAGTTCGCCTTCCTTACCGGAGTTACGAAGTTTGGTAAAGTAAGCGTATTCAGCGACTTGAACAATCTCGACGATATCTCCATGCACGAACCCTACGTCAGCATTTGTGGGGTGACCGAACAAGAGATACACGACAATCTTGAAGAAGAACTTCACGAACTGGCTGCTGCCCGTAAGATGACTTACGAAGAAGCATGTGCCGAATTGAAGGAATGTTACGATGGCTACCATTTTGCCGAAGATACCGAAGGCATCTACAATCCTTTCAGCCTGCTCAATACTTTTAAATATTATAAGTTCGGCAGCTACTGGTTCGAGACGGGGACTCCTACCTACTTGGTAGAGTTGCTGAAGCGCAGTCATTACGATTTAGAGAGCATGACACATGCCGAAACATACGCCGATGTGCTGAACAGTATCTATGGTGATGAAGAGCCTTTGCCGGTTATCTTCCAAAGCGGTTATCTTACGATTAAGGGGTACGATCAGGAGTTTGGGCTTTATCGTCTTGGTTTTCCTAATCGGGAGGTCGAAGAAGGTTTTGTCAAGTTCCTGCTTCCTTATTATACCCGTTTCAATAAATTCGAAGCCTCGTTCGAGATACAGAAGTTTGTCCGTGAGATACGTGCCGGAGAGCCGGATGCGTTCTTTAAACGCTTGCAGAGTTTCTTTGCCGATACTCCATACGAATTAATTCGCGACTTGGAACTTCATTATCAGAATGTGCTTTTCATTGTCTTTAAATTAGTGGGCTTCTACACCAAGGCAGAATATCATACCTGCGAAGGCCGCATAGACCTTGTTGTGCAGACCGACCGATTCATCTACGTGATGGAGTTCAAGCTGGAAGGTACGGCAGAAGAGGCATTGCAGCAAATCAATGACAAGCACTATGCGCAGCCTTTTGAAGCGGACGAACGAAAACTCTTCAAGATTGGTATTAACTTCAGTGCAGAGACGCGTAATATTGAGCGGTGGCTTGTAGAGACGCGTGAATGACGGTATGAATCGTGAATAAATTACCTTAGGACAGAAAAAGTGTAGTAATTGTCGGAAAATAAGACAATTAGGAGGGGTAAAGCGTTCATTAAACGTTCGTTTTTTGAACGCCCACAAAGGTAATGTTTTTTCTCGGTTAATCATACATATCAATGACTTTTTTTCTTCTTTTATTGTACTGTTAGTCAGTGTATTTAACTGCAAAGGCTATCAATATATGCGAAAAGCGTTCATTAAGCGTTCAAAAAACGAACGTTTAATGAACGCTTTTTGCAAGCATAACCATTTAATTAACAGTAAAATATGGACAAACAAAAGGAACGGTATGTATCTCCCCGTATTGAAGTGATACAGATAGAGAACGAAGGCAGCGTAATGGCTGCCAGTGGTAACTTGCCCTCTCCGGGCGATAGCGGCAGCGGTTACAGCAGTGCAAGCACTTATCGCAGTGGCTCTTCCCGCACCTACAGCGGTGCAAGTAGCAGTGATCTTGAAGATTTGATAAACGACATTCTAACCGTAGAACAATGATGAATCCCTTGAAACTTACAAGTGCAGTGCTGATGCTTGCACTGGCAGCTCTTGCCTCAGGCTGTGCTGCCGACGATGAACTGACGGGCACCACTCCCGATTCCTGTAGCAAGGACCGACAAATGACCATTACCGTGGCTACAAGTACCGATGCCACTACCCGCGTAGCTTACGATGAGAACAAAGTGGGCTCGGCAGGTGTCCTGACTTGGGAAGAAGGAGACAAACTGACCGTAGTAGGCTTCGATGAAAGCGGCTCCTATCAAGGACAAGCGGAGTACACTTTGTCTTCCGAAGCAGGCGACACGAAAGGCTCTTTTACCGGAAGCGAGATTGCCAATGCCACCAAGTACAATGTTTATTACCCCTCTACCGTGACCGTGGACGAGACTACAGGCGCCGCCACTTCCGCCCTCTCCACCCAAAATCAAGACGGCAACAACAGCGCCGCCCATCTTCACAACAATATCTTCCTGCAAGCAACCGGTGTAACCGATTTAGGCAATATCAGGCTTGGCATGAAAAGCAGTATCATGAAGTTCGAACTAAGCAATGTACCCAAAGAAGTAGGCACGCTGAAAACCTTGACGTGGGCAGTGGAAACCGCGGATGGCTTTAAGAACTTGGAGTTGGCATTTCCTACAGAAGGAAATGTAGTAACCTTCAGTGACGGCAATCAAGAGCTTACCGCCTATCTTGCCTTTATGTCCGATGATATGTCGGTAAAGGCGAACGGCAAGTTCAGCGTAATATTAAGAGGTGATAAGACTTATTATGCCGAAACTACCATCATTGATGGAAAGGCTTATACCGAAAACTTGCGCTATACTACCAAGATAGACGGTAGCAGTGGTACAATGGAGTGGAAAGAGCCCATCACTGTACAGACTACGGTTGCGTCCGGCTCCAATTACTACAATGGCTTTACTATGGAAATTGGCTCCTGGAAAGCCGATGCTCCTGCCGAACAGATAACTTTGGGCAGTGCCATCGTTGCTGATGGTGCAGCTATCATTTTCGCTGATTTAAGTGCATATATCGGCAAGGATATTTGGGTCTGCATCCCCAAGGTTGTGAAGTTCTTCCATACGCTGACTGCGGACGAGGTGAATAACAAGGTATTGACCTTGCCCGACAAGGATGCAGGCAGCATATTGCTGAAAGATAACAATTATAAAGCCGGTGACAATTATTATAAGAACGATTGGATTGTCGCTCTCTACGTGGGCATCAACGAAGATGGCAGTACCGATGCTGATGCCACTCCCCTCTATTGGGCTACGGGTAATCTCATTGCCACGAAGACAGGCAGTGGCGATAACGATGTTGCTTTCCATATCGCTACTGATACGGAAACCAAGGGTGAAACTACTACTACAGACTATCAGAGTTACTCCAACCGTTCCATCGGTAGTCAGTGGGACCTGTTTGGTTGGGGTGATGCTACAGGGTTGAAGACGAGTCAGAACAATGGTGATTATGGCCCCTCCGGTGCTGCCAATATCTGCGGTAACGCCTCTTACGACATCGCTCGTGCACAGCTTGGCGGTAGTTGGCATCTTTTTGGCAGAATCGAAATGGAAAGCATGTACAGGTTGTTAGCTTCTTCCGGCTCTTGGGATAATACAGTTCAAATACGGTCTTACACTTATACTATAAGTAATAGTAGTATCACTAATACCCTCGCGTTTCCCGCGGCGGGTTATCGCGAAGGGACGGGGGTGATCACCCATCGCGCCTACGGCTACTACTGGAATGGTGCTAGGAACTCTTCGAACATCTCGCAGTGCTTGTGCATCTACTTTGGCGACGCCCTCGAGACCAGCTTTAATTGCTACTGCGGCTGTTCTGTACGTCCCGTCTCAGAATAAAGGCGGCCTTGTGCCGCCGCTTAACTCTTTCAATTATTTGAGAAAACCTTCCCCCCGCTTTGCGGGGTCAAAACATAGAATTTCCCCGCCCTGCTCTCCCCGTCCGTNTGTGTCTCCGCTTGATAATTTTAATTATTTGAGAAAATCTTACCCCGCGAAACCTCATGAAGTGGGGTTGAAATATAAAACTTCCTCGCCCTGCTCTCCTCATCCGTCAGCATCGCCTGACCCGATGAGGGAGAGCGGGGCTTTTTATAACTCATTTTAATTAACCATTTAAACTTAAAGACAATGGCAGAAGAAATCCATTATCAAATCAACGGCCAACTGGCGGACAACACCGTGACCGTTGACAACAAGGAAGATATGATCCTTGTCCCCGTCTCCATCGGCACTGCCGATGAAGCACGTATCATCGCCGAGATGAAAGCCGAAGACTCCGGCCTTCGCGAAGAAACCATCCGGCACGTCCACGACCTGGAGAAGCGCGTGGTGCAGCGCCTGCTGATGAGCGGTTATTCCGTCAATGCCGGGCTGTACTACGCCAGTACCAGCTTCCGCGGCGTCATCGAAGGTTCCGCATGGGATGCATCGAAGAACTCCATCGTGGTGAACTTCAACATGGGTGCCGACTTGCGCGAAGCCATCAAGAAGACCACGGTCAATATTATCGGTGAGAAAGGTGCAGCGATGTACATCGGCGGCGTAACGGATGCCTCGACCCGTGCCACGGATGCCAGCGCCACGGCAGGCCGCGCCTTCACTTTGAAGGGCAGCAAGCTGAAGAACGTGGGTGGGGATCCAAGCGTAGGTATCACGCTGACTTCGGAAAGTGGCGCCGTCACCAAGATTACGGAAGACCTCTTTGTGAAGAACAATCCTTCGGAAGTAATCTTTATCATCCCTGCCGATCTCAGCAACGGTACGTATACCTTGAAACTGACTACGCAGTATGCCGGTACCGGCAAAAATCTGCTGAAGTCTCCGCGCAGTGTAGAGAAGACTATCTATATCGGTACTGCTCCTGCAGGCGGTGGCAGTCAAGGCGGTGGTAGTCAAGGCGGTGGTAGCGGTTCCGACGGCGATCAAAGCGAAAATCCATTGGGATAACACCGGGAATCACTCGAAATGACGCCGTAATGATATGTAGACTATCTCCCATTCCCCTCCTCTTGGGAGGAGGGGTGCCCGAAGGGCGGGGTGGTAGAGGGCATAATACAGAAAAATCATATTTTCAAAGGTTTCTTTCTTCACCTACCACCTCCCCCCGTTGGGGTACTCCTCCTCCTAGGAGGAGGAGAATTGAGATAGTCTCATTCACATTTTCTCCTTACCAGGGTAGGCATCCTTCCCTTACCAGGGTATACGTCCTTCCCTTACCGAGGAAGGCACCTTTCCTTTACCAGGGTAGGCATCCTTTCCTTTATACTTCGTACACCCTGCACTGTTTTCCGGCAGCAATATACACCACATAGGTACGTATCCGGTACTTGGGGAATTGGCGGCCGAATCCTTCGGCATAGCCTTTCACTTGCGCCACGTCTTCGGCTCGGGCCTCGGTCAGTGCTTTCACCACAGCAGCTTCTTTAGCTTTGAAGTATTTAAATTCCACGATGCGGCAATCGTTGTGAAACGCTGTACCGGGAATGCCGTTCATCACCAGGTCCGCCCGTCCGCCGGGCAGGTTCTGCTCTACGGCGAAAGTATAGCACTGGCTCAGATAGCGGCTCAACACCTCGTAGAAGGAGCAGCGGATGAAGTTCTCGTTCAGCTTGTCGAACACCTGGGCAGGGAACTGGCCGAGGTATTCCTTGAAGTAATTCTCGACAAGCGGTTCCAACTGTCGGTCACCGTAGACGTAGTGTTCGTAGACGGGTACGAAGCGACGGGCGTCACTGCTTATCTGGTTCAGGTCGTTGTAGTAGTCCATGTAGATGCTGCGGGCGGTCAGGTTGGGCAGTGTCATCTTGTAGGCATTCCTTAGCGTCGTCATCCCCAGGTAGTAGAGGCTGATGGGATAGAACTTCGGCTCGAAAAACTTCTGCTTGTTAAACTTGCTGCGCAGGTCGGGCTGCGAGTAGATAAGTTCATCGTCTATCACCAGCGCGTCCAGCATCCCACGGGCATTTTCCAGCGTGATGGTGAGCCGACGGATCCAATTGATGTCGGTGCGGAGGTTCTCGTCCACCATCTCGTCGGGGATGCCGCCTTTCAGCTCGGCAAAGTTCTTGAAAAAATACGTCAGTATAGTGGAGTTGAACAGCGGGCGGGCATTGGGCAAGAAGCGGTAGCCGTCGTAATTGTTCACGATGAGTTGCCATAGCTCATCGAAGCGGTCTTCGTTGTTGCCATATTTGCGGATGACGTAGCGCAGGTATTCTGCTGCTTCGTCATGGTTGAAGCCCAGCATTTCGGTGAATTCGGGTTTCAGGGTGAGGATCTCGGCTATGTTGTAGCCACTGGTCAGGTCGTCCATCGTCACGGGCAGCACGCCGGTGCAGAAGCAGGTGCGGATGGAACCTTCGCCGATGCCTGCCTTGATGACCTTGAAGAAGGTACGCAGGAAACTTTCGCCGGTAGTGACGTTCTCGTACAGCGGGTCTTTGTAGGCGGTGAGTAGTTGGTTGGTGAAGTTGTCGTACTCGTCGATAAGGATATAGACTTTGGGTAAGCCGTGTTGCTGGGCGTAACTAAGAGTTTCTTCCAGCATCTGTATGGCATTGCCTCGGGTGCTGAACCGGAAGTCGCCGAAGAGGTCACGATTATGTTCCACCATGATTTCTACGGGGCCGCAGTTCAATATGTTGAAGTTCTCTTCCAGCCCTTCCATCGTGTCGCTCATCACCATCTTGGAGAAGTCGTAGCGGACAACCATGTATTGGTTGTGCTCCGCTGTAGGATTTTCCCCGATGTACGTGCCACTGAAAAGTTCCTCGAAGCGGGAGGCCTTGCTGCGGTCGTAGTAATGTGCCAGCGTGGACACCAGCAGACTCTTGCCAAAACGGCGGGGACGCAGGAAGACGGGGGCGTTATAATGTTCTAAAGAAGGGATGAATTGAGTCTTATCCACATAGTAAAACCCGCGTTCGCGCATTTCTGCGAAGTTTGCCACGGCATAGGGAATGGTGAGAGTTGTTATCATAAGGCTATTGCTTTTAAAGTACAACGTATCTGCAAAGATAATGCAAACCGAGTGCAGAATAAAATGAACTTGTTCATTTTTTATGCTGAGGTGCAGCTTATTTTCGCTTTGAGGCAAAGATAATGGTTTCCTGCCGGATTGCAACTTCCTTCGGGTATAAAAGAAGGTGTCTCTTTCTTCAACTTTTTCGTCTTTTATTTGTTCTTTATATAAAAGTGTTTTATATTTGTAATCATTATAAATTATTGCCGGCATGAAGCAGACTGTGATAAACATCGGGCGTTTCTATTTGGAAGGCTTTCGGAGTATGACGATCGGGCGTACTTTGTGGCTTATCATTTTGGTGAAGCTATTCATCATGTTCTTTATCCTCCGTCTTTTCTTCTTCCCCAATTTCCTGAATTCCCCCGCTGTGGGCGATGACAAAGAAGACTACGTCAGCCGGGAACTGATTATCAGAGCTTCCGATGATGCCTCCCCTCGTAATTAATAACTCATAACTTATAATTAACTCTACTCTTATGCTTGAAAACATTGACACTTCCCTCATTGACTGGTCGAGAGCACAATTTGCCTTGACTGCTATCTATCACTGGATTTTTGTACCGCTCACCCTGGGACTGGCGGTTATTATGGGTATCATGGAAACAGCGTACTACCGTACGGGCGACGAATTCTGGAAACGTACTGCCAAGTTCTGGATGAAAATCTTCGGTATCAACTTTGCCGTAGGCGTGGCCACGGGACTGATTCTGGAGTTTGAATTCGGTACGAACTGGAGTAACTACAGCTGGTTTGTGGGCGACATCTTCGGTGCACCGCTTGCTATCGAAGGCATCTTGGCGTTCTTTATGGAGGCTACGTTCATCGCAGTCATGTTCTTCGGTTGGGAGAAGGTGAGCAAGCGCTTTCATCTGGCTTCCACCTGGCTTACGGGGCTGGGTGCTACAATTTCGGCCTGGTGGATTCTTGTTGCCAATGCGTGGATGCAGAACCCGGTAGGCATGGAGTTCAACCCTGATACGGCGCGTAACGAGATGGTGGACTTCTGGGCGGTGGCTACTTCGCCGATGGCGGTCAACAAGTTCTTCCATAGCATATTGTCCGGCTGGGTGCTGGCGGCAGTGTTCGTGGTAGGCGTAAGTTGCTGGTATTTGTGGAAGAAGCGCGACAAGAAGTTTGCCGTGGCAAGTATTAAGATTGCTGCGTGGGTAGGTCTGTGTGCTGCCGTGTTGTCTGCTTGGACGGGCGACGGTTCGGGCTATCAGGTGGCACAGAAGCAGCCTATGAAGTTGGCTGCTATGGAAGGCTATTATGAAGGACAGCAAGGTGCCGGGCTGGTGGCTTTCGGTATACTGAATCCGGACAAGAAGACACCTCAGGATGGAGTCAACCCGTTCCTCTTCCGGGTAGAGATTCCGAAGATGCTTTCGTTACTGGCAGAGCGCAAGGTGGATGCTTTCGTTCCGGGCATCAACAATCTGCTGCAGGGCGGCTATCCGTTGAAGGACGGCACCACGGCCCTCTCGGCAGAAGAGAAGATAGAGCGCGGCAAGACTGCTATTGCTGCATTTGCCGCCTACCGTGCTGCCAAGGCTGCCGGAAACAGTGCAGATGCAGAGGTGGCTGCCAAAGTGTTGAAAGATAATGTGGCTTACTTCGGCTACGGTTATATTAAAGATGTAAATGAGTTGGTACCGAACGTGCCGCTTACGTTTTATATGTTCCGTGTGATGGTAATCCTGGGAGGATATTTTATTCTCTTCTTCATCGTGCTGCTATTCCTGGTCTATAAGAAGGATTTGTCGCAGATGCGCTGGATGCATTGGGTGGCTATGCTGACCATTCCGCTGGGTTATCTTGCCGGGCAGGCCGGCTGGGTGGTTGCAGAATGCGGCCGCCAGCCGTGGGCCATACAAGATATGTTGCCTACAAGCGCTGCCATCTCTAAACTGGATGTCAGTTCCGTGCAAACAACGTTCTTCATCTTCCTCGTGCTCTTCACCATCATGCTGATAGCCGAGGTGGGGATTATGCTGAAGGCGATAAAGAAAGGACCGGAGAAATAGTGATCAGCCTTTTACAATCTCACATTATATAATATATACAATTATGAACACATATACTTTTCTTCAACAATATTGGTGGTTTGTAGTCTCCTTGTTAGGGGCTATTCTGGTATTCCTGCTGTTTGTGCAGGGAGGTAATTCGCTGCTGTTCTGCCTGGGCAAGACGGAAGAGCAGAAGAAGATGATGATTAACTCTACGGGGCGGAAGTGGGAGTTTACGTTTACTACGCTCGTCACGTTCGGTGGGGCGTTCTTTGCTTCGTTCCCGTTGTTCTATAGCACCAGTTTTGGCGGGGCCTATTGGTTGTGGATGATTATCCTGTTCAGCTTTGTACTGCAGGCTGTGAGCTATGAGTTCCAGTCGAAGGCGGGTAATCTGCTGGGCAAGACGACGTATCGCACGTTTTTGGTGATAAACGGGGTGGTAGGTCCGGTGCTGCTGGGTGGAGCGGTGGCTACGTTTTTCACAGGGTCGGACTTTTACATCAATAAGGGCAATATAGCCGATGCGGCAATGCCGGTCATCAGCCAGTGGGGCAATGCGGGACATGGACTCGATGCACTGCTCAATCCCTGGAATGTAGTGCTGGGACTGGCGGTATTCTTCCTGGCGCGTATCCTTGGTTCGCTCTATTTCATCAATAATATCAATGAAGAGGATTTGCTGAAGCGGTGCCGTCGTGCGTTGTGGGGAAATACGGGACTGTTCCTGGTGTTCTTCCTGGCATTCGTTATCCGCACGCTGGTGGCCGAAGGTTTTGCAGTCAACCCGGAGACGGGAGAGGTGTTTATGGAGCCTTACAAGTATCTGACGAATTTCCTCGAAATGCCGATAGTGTTGATTGTGTTCCTGGTAGGTGTACTGGCAGTGCTTTGGGGAATTATTCGTACGCTGTGGAAGCCTGCATTCGATAAAGGGATCTGGTTTGCAGGAGTGGGCACGGTGCTGACGGTGCTTGCGTTACTGCTCGTAGCCGGATATAACAATACGGCTTATTATCCTTCTACCACCGATTTGCAAAGCTCCCTGACGCTTGCCAACAGTTGCTCCAGCCAGTTCACGCTGAAGACGATGGCATACGTTTCCATTCTTGTTCCGTTTGTGCTGGCGTACATCTTTTATGCATGGCGCAGCATCGATAATAGGAAGATTGATGTGAAGGAGATGGAAGAAGGGGGACATACGTATTGATTTAGATAAATGGGAATTTACGGAGTATCTCAAATTCCTCCGCCTGAAAGGGGAGGTGCCCGTAGGGCGGAGGGGTTTCACATCCGAAGGGACTTGCACTAAGTTACTTTCTATTTATGTAAGACCCCTCCGCCCGCAAGCGGGCACCTCCCCTTTCAGGCGGAGGAGTTTGAGATACACTTGTTATCACACGACACTAAATTATCATTTTTTCTTCTCTACCGGTGGGAATTTCGGCACCAACTTCATCAGCCTCAGTATCTGCCCTTGTCTCTTCTTTATATACTTGGATGGATGTGCCGAGTCGAAGCGTATCGGATTGGGCAAAGTCGCTGCAATCAGTGCACATTGTCCGGCAGAGAGTTTGGCGGCGGTAGTTTTGAACTTGTACTTGGCGGCGGCTTGTGCCCCGTAAATGCCTTTTCCCATCTCTATGGAGTTGAGGTACACTTCCATAATCCGCTCTTTCGACCAAAAAAATTCTATCAATACGGTGAAGTAGACTTCCAAACCCTTGCGTACCCAGGATGATTGCGGCCACAGAAATACATTCTTGGCTGTCTGCTGGCTGATGGTGCTGGCACCTCGTTTGCGTTTTCGGGTTTCGTTCTCCTTGATGGCTTTTTCTATTTCGATGAAGTCGAAGCCGTTGTGCTCGGCAAAGCGGTTATCTTCCGAAGCGATGACCGCCATAGGTAGGTGAGGGGATATCTTGTCGAAAGGAACCCACGTGTGATGCCAGCGCGGGCTTTCTCCCTTGAATACTTGCTGAACACTACGGATCACCATTAACGGAGTGATGTATACCGGTACAAAACGATAAACCACTACCGCCAGGATAGTGGAAATGAAAAAGAAGAGTATCAGGTTGCGAAGGAAACGCAGAGGTTTGGGGAGTTTCATCGTTGGGATATATTGAGCTACAAGCTTGTCACTCGTAGCTTGTAGCTCGTCAACTAAACTAGTTTGCCGCTTCAGCATTCTTAATCATCTGCTCGCTGGCATACATATAGATATCTACGCGACGGTTCTGATCGGCCGACATGCTGTCGTCATACTCCGTATATCCTACGCCTTCCACTTTCTTGAACTGTGATGGAGACACGCCGCAATCCTGCAAATAGTTTTCTACGGAATAGGCGCGGTTCTTGGACACCTTCATGTTGGCTTCGTAAGTACCTACCTTGTCAGTATGGCCGATGATGGCGATATCTGTCGTGGGGTCATCCTTCAATATCTGGGCAAGCTCACGCAAAGAAGACTTTGCCTCGTTGCTCAGCGCTGCAGAGTTGAAACCGAACAAGATACCTGCCGCAAACGACACCTTTACTGCCGGCAGACCGTTGGCATCCGTCACTTGCTCCACCTGAGCACCTTCAATCTTGGCAGCCTCGGCAGCCTTCTTGTCCATCTTATGACCGATGGCAACACCGGTACCCGTACCTACGGCAGCACCTACCGCCGCACCGATGGCAGCACCTTTTCCTTTACCTATCAGTCCGCCGATGATGGCTCCTGCTGCTGCGCCGGAACCTCCGCCGATCACTCCGCCTTTGGTAGTATTATTCATCGTACCACAACTACCCAGTAGTATAACACTGCACAATAGCAGTGCTGTAATTTTCATTTTCTTCATACTCGTTTAATTTATTAATTGGCTTTATTATTGCAAATTTATGTATATAATAACGGATTTGTCCGCTACAAAGTTCTTTGTTGTGTTTTTTTTAGAGAATTTTCCTTTTGATAATGACGAACCAAGTGGTGAGGATGATCCCCTTGGCAACCGTTGTGCCGCAGACCGCCCACCAGATGGCATCTACACCCATGCCCATGTGTACCAGCAGCAGCGCCACCGGTATGCGCATATAGTTGCACGTGATGCTGACGATGGCGGGAGGCACTGTCCGTCCTACGCCATAGAAGACGCCCTGCATAGTGATTTCCATCATCATGAATATCTGCGAATAGCCGTCGATGCGCAGGTAGTCGCCACCCACGCGGTAGGCTTCGGCTTCGGGCACGAAGATGGAGAAGACCTCGTTGCCGAAGAGGATGAAGAGCAGGGAGCAGAGGGTACCGAAGATGCCCGTCATCCAGAGCGTGGTGTGCCAGGCTTGGCGCACGCGGGCCTTCTGTCCGGCGGCGTAGTTTTGGGCGATGAATGTACTTAGGGCGGTGGAGAAGCCTTGCGAGGTGTTCCAGGTGATGGCTTCGATTTGTCCGCCGGTGGTGAACGCCATCAGTCCGATGTGACCGCCCTGTTCCGAGGCGGTGCGCGAGAGGAACATGTTGACGAAGGAGAAAAGCGTGTTGAGCGCAGCCACGGGCAGACCGAGCTTGATGATGCGCCGGGTGTACTTCTTCTTCAGGCGGACGAGGAAGGAAAATCCTCCGAGCAGGTCGTCTTTCCGGCGGAGCTTATAGATGAAGATGGAGAAGACGAGCGCTTCGGACATCCAGGTGGCAAGCGCCGCACCCATCGTGCCCCAGCCGAAGCCGAAGATGAACAGAGGGTCGAGGATGATATTCATAATCAGCCCTGTGCCGCTGATGTAGAAGGGAGTCTTGCTGCGTCCCGCCGCGTTGTAGATGCCCGTGAAGGCAGCGGAGAGGAAAACGAACGGCAATCCTGTGGACACGATGCGCAGGTAGCTGACAGCATTCTCTGTGATATGTTCCTTTAACTCGAAGAGGCGCAGGATGGGAGTGGCGAAGATGAACAGCAGGCTGCCCAGGCATAGGGCAATGAGCAGGGCGATGGTAATGTTGTGCGAGGCGAAGCTGCGTGCATCCGTCTCGCTGCGTGCCCCGATGGACTGTCCTACGCTGACTTCGGCCCCCACCTTATTGAGTAGCGCAATGGAACCGGACATCCACGTAAGCATGCCCACCGCACCGACTGCGGCCACGGACTCACTGCCCAGCCTTCCCACCCAGGCCATATCCGTCAGGCTGTACGCCATCTGGATGAAGGAGGTGGCCATGATGGGCATCGCCAGACTGAAAAGTTGGCGATTGATAGGTCCTTGTGTCAGCGTCCGTGTTCCCTGCATAACTTATCACTCATAACTCAATAACTTATAACTTATCGCTCATAACTCTTAAAACAGTGTATTCGTTTCTTCCACCAGTCGGCCGGCTTGCCATACGGCGCGGATGTTCAGTTCCTTGTCCAGGATCAGGACGTCGGCATCCTTGTCTTTTTGCAGTGAGCCTTTGCGGTCGTACACGCCCATGATGCGGGCGGGCGTCTCGGAAGCCATGCGTAGGGCGTCGCCCAGGGGGATGCCGGCCTGCACGGTGGTGCGTACCAAGGTATCGGTGGTGGCGATGCTGCCGGCTAGTGCTGAGCGGTCGGCCAGCTTGCAGACGCCGTTCTCGATGATGTAGCGCGGGTCGCTGATGCTGTTGCCATCAGTGGCGGCGCAGGAGAGGGCGTCGGTGACGAGGCAGGTGTGCTCCACACCCTTCAGCTTGTAGGCCAGGCGGAGGATGGTGGCGGGCAGGTGGATGCCGTCGGCAATGAGTTCGATGGTCATTCCGTCGGTCAGGTAGACGCTCTCCACGGTGCCTTCGTACTTGTATTCGCGGCGTTTGTGGAAGCCCGGCATGGCGTTGTAGAAGTGGGCGGCGTGGGTGAATCCGGCTTCGTAGGCTGCCTTGATGCCGTCGTACTCGGCTTCGGTGTGTGAGGCGGCGACGAGGATGCCTCGGCTGCGCAGGTAGCGGGCCATGTCGAGCGCCCCCTCGAGTTCGGGCGAGGCGTCCCAGCGGCGGATGCAGCGGGTGCTTTCTACAAGTTCGCGATACTCGGCTTCGTCAATCTCTTTCACTTGGGCGGCGAATTGGCTGCCTGCCATCTTTGAGTTGAGGTAGGGGCCTTCGATGTGCAGGCCGAGGACGGGGCTGCCGGGTTCGTCCATCAGCTGTTGGCAGATGTCGGCAGCCCGATGCAGCGCGGTGAAGGGCGAGGACGAGAGGGTGGGGAAGATGCTGGTAGCTCCATGGCGCAGGTGGGCGTGGATGGCGGTGCGGAAGGCCTCCGGGGTGCATTCAGTGAAGTCGTGCCCGCCGCCGCCGTGGGCGTGCATGCAGACGAAACCGGGGACGATGTACATGCCTTTGGCGTCGATGAGTCGGGCGCCGATGAGGGCGAGGTCACAGTTGGTTACTTCGAGGATTTTTCCGTCGCGCATCAGTACGGAACCTTCGTTCAGCCAGCCTTGCGGGGTGAAGATGCGGCCATTGATAATTTGAGTCAGCATTGTTTTTTTCTATCATTTAAAGGTTAGTATTTGGGGGGCAAAATTACGGACTTCCGGCGAGAAAAGGAAAAGATAAATGATAATTTAGCGCGCGCGATAACAAGTGTATCTCAAACTCCTCCGCCTGAAAGGGGAGGTGCCCGTAGGGCGGAGGGGTTTCACATCCGAAGGGACTTGCACAAAGTTACTTTCTATTTATGTAAGACCCCTCCGCCCGCAAGCGGGCACCTCCCCTTTCAGGCGGAGGAATTTAAGATACTCCGCTAAATTCCCATTTATCTTCTCCGTCCCTAAAATTCCCATTTATCTTCTCCGCCTCCTGCGGTGATGTCTCTTTCTCTGTCTGTACCGGCGTATCTTTCCATACACCAGCCAGACGAGCAGCACGCCGAAGACGGCAAAGATGAGCAGCACAATCCCGGTGTTGAGATTATCTCCCTTCACCCGGCTCCACATTTCGAGCACCAGCTCCGTGCGGTCGCCGAAGTCGCGTATCATGGCGCAGCGCTCCACGACGGCGCGGTCGGGGTATTGTATCGGGTTGATTGCCAAACTGTCGGCGCCGGGCAGGGGGCCGAAGAAGTAGCTCAGGTCGTAGCGCCAGTCGAGCGTGGTGTCTGTCTTCGCCTCCATGATTTCGGGCGTGGCCACGGCGCTGACGTAGCCGATGGCGTCCATGTTGCGCAGTGCCACGGAGGGCTGGCAGAGGTAGTTGATGAAGTAACTGGCCGCCTTCACATTGCGTGCATAGCGGGGGATTACCCAGCCGTCGTACCAGATGTTGCTGCCTTCGCGCGGCACGACGTAGTCCAGCTCCACGCCCACGGCCTCGGCCTCGTCTATCGCCCACACGGCGTCGCCGCTCCAGGTGAAGTTCATCCAGGCCTTGCCTTTGGTCATCATCTCCTTGCCAAAGTCGGCCTCCCAACCGGCAATGTTGGGCTTCATCGCCTTCAACTGTTTTTCGGCCAGGGCGATGGCACGGGAGGAGTTGTCGTTCATCAGCTGCTCCACGGTCAGGGTGCTGTCGGCCAGCTGCCGGGTGTGGGCGTAGATGATGGCGGTGCCGTAAGCATCGCGGTAGCTGTCTTTCATCAGTATCCGGCCCCGGTTCTTGGGGTTCCAGAGACAGTACCAGCTGCTGGCCTCTTCTTCGTCGATGAACTCCTTGTTGTAGAGGATGCCGGCTGTGCCCCACATGTAGGGCACGGCATAGTCGGTCGTGGTGTGTCCGGGCTGTGAGGTCTTGTTCAGTTCCTGCCGGATGTAGGGCGACACGTTCGGAATGTAGTCCGGTGTCCGGCCGAAGTTCCGGTCGATGGGCAGCAGCAGGTCTTTCTTCAGCATCCGCTCGATGATGTACTCCGAGGGGCAGACGACGTCGAAATCCTCGTGTCCGCGCTCTATCTTGGTGAGCATGATTTCGTTGATGTCGAACACTTGGTAGACGATGCGGATCTCTTCGCCCGTCTGCTCCTTGTACCAGGCGGGGAATTCGGAGAGGACGTCTTCGTCGATGTAGTCGCCCCAGTTGTATATCTTCAATACGCGGCTGCGCTCCTCGGCAGAGTCGCGGCACGAGGAGAGGGCAAAGAGGCTGCACAGCAGGAGGAATGTTATGAGTCTTTTCATAATGGTTGTTCTAAAGCGATAAATTAGATTTCCGGGGAATGGGGAGCCGTTCGGTTGACCCCAATTTTGCGCGGCGGAGGTTTTGTAACGGTCGGTTGGCTCCAATTTTGCGCGGCGGGGGTTTTGTAACGGTCGATTTGCCCCAATTTTGCGCGGCGGGGGCTTTGTAACGGTCGGTTGGCTCCAATTTTGCGCGGCGGAGGTTTTGTAACGGTCGGTTGGCTCCAACTTTGCACGGCGGGGGTTTTGTAACGGGCGGTCATCATTCTTTATTCTTTTTTGCTGCGCTCGGCCCGCTTGTTAATCACTATCAGCAGCACCAGCACCGTCACGAAGATAATCGTGGACAGCGGACGCAGTTCCGGCGTCAGTCCCCCCTTGCGCGCATCGGCATATATATAGGTGGAGAGCGTCTCCAGCCCTTCGTTTCCGATGGTGAAGATGGTCACCGCGAAGTCGTCGATGGAGAGCGTGAAGGCAAGGATGAAACCGCTTATCATGCCCGGCAGTATCTCCGGCAGAATCACCTTGCGCAGCGCCTGAAACGGAGTTGCTCCCAGGTCCAGCGCCGCTTCGTATACGTTCTGGTTCATCTTCTTCAGCCGTGGCATCACGCTCAGTACCACGTAGGGCGTGCAGAAGGTGATATGCGCCAGCACCACCGTGGTAAATCCCTGCGATATGCCGCAACTGATGAAGAGCAGAAACAGCGACACACCGGTGATGATGTCGGCATTCATCATCGGGATGGCATTGGCAAAACTCATCACCTGCCGCGTGCGCTGCCTCAGGTTGAAGATGCCGATGGCCGCGATGCTGCCCAGTGCCGTGCTGGCCGTCGCCGCAATCAGCGCAATGGCAAACGTGTTCCATATCGCACTCATCAGCGAGTGATGCATGCCGCCCGTGAAGAGCGAGCTGTACAGACGGGTCGAGAATCCCGTCCAGTTGCCCAGCACCTTGGCCTCGGTGAACGAGAATATCATGATAATCAGTATGGGCGAATAGAGCAACGCCAGCAACAGCCACAGATAGCCCTTGGCAAGAACGCGTGTCATCATCATATCACACCTCCGCTTTCATTCGATGCCCCGTCTTCCTCGTTGGTGAAGAGGATGGTGATGCCTATCAGCAACAGCATGATGAGCGAGAGGGCGGCACCGTAGTTCCACATTCCGTTGTATATATTCTCTTGCACCGTGGTGCCGAACAGCTTGATGTTGTTCATCGTCAGCAGCTCGGCGATGGCAAAGGTGGAGACGGTTGGCATGAACACCATCACTACGCCGCTCATGATGCCCGGCATGGAGAGTGGCAGTATCACTTTGCCGAAGACCTTCGTCGGACTGGCTCCCAAATCTTGTGCGGCTTCTATCAGGTTGTGGTCCATCTTCTGAAGCGTGTTGTAGATGGGGTAAATCATGAACGGCAGAAAATTGTACACCATGCCGAAGACCAACGCGCCTTCGCCCAGCGGCAGGCTGAGGAAGTCGAACAGCGCCACCGTGGCCAGCGTGCGTATCAGGATATTCACCCACATCGGCAAGATAAAGAGCACCACCATTGTCTGCGACGTATTAAATTGTTTCTGGCTGAGGATATAGGCGGCCGGATAGCCCAGCAGCAGGCAGACAAGTGTTGTTATCACTGCTATCCCGATGGAATAGACGAAGGTATTCATCGCCTCGGGGTGCATCATGAACTTGCGGAAGTTGGCCAGTGTCACGGTGCCTTCGGCATCGGTAAAGGCATACACCACGATGAGCAGCAACGGTACTATGACAAAGATAAGCAGAAACAGCGCGTAGGGTATCGTCCAGTTGCGCCGGCGCATGAAGAAATGGGATAACTTACTGAGCACTTCCTTCCTTATTAAGAGATTGAACAATTCGTATATTTTCGGGAGCGATAGTGATACCTACCCGGTCACCGTCGTCCCACACGTCGTTGGTATCGACGAAGATGTCCTCGTCCCAATCGGTAAACACCGTCAGGTGGTAATGGTTTCCTTTGTAGAGGATGAATTTCACTTCGCCCGTCAGCCGTCCGTCTTCTTCGTTGTCTTCGAGGACGACGGCGGAGAAGTCTACTTCCACGGTGACGTGGTCCCAGTCGTAACGGGGATCGTCCTTTGCCGGCACCTGGCGGCACTCGAAGGTACAGCCCAGGAATTCTACGTGCTGTTCGTCTACGATACGCCCTTCGAAAGTGTTGCGGGTACGTTCTTTCTTCATCACGTGGATGTCGAAGGGTTTCACCAGCAGACCTACTTCGCGTCCGGCTTCAAAGCTGTGGTAGTCCTGCACCATCAGCTCGTAACCCTCGCGGGTCTGTACCAGCATTTCGTAGTGCACACCTTTGAAGATGCAACTGGTCACGGTGCCCAGCAGCTGTGCCGCTTCCGAGGGGTCGAAGATATAGATGTCCTCCGGTCGTATCACCACATCCACCTGCGCCTGACAGCCGAAACCTTCGTCCACGCATTCGAATGCGTGTCCGCCGAAGTTGACGAGTTTGTCTTTCACCATCACGCCGTTCAGGATGTTGCTTTCGCCGATGAAGTCGGCTACAAAGGAGTTGATAGGTTCGTTGTATATGTCTATCGGGGTACCGATTTGCTGTATTTTTCCTTCGCTCATCACGACGATGGTATCGCTCAGCGTCAGCGCTTCTTCCTGGTCGTGGGTGACGTAGACGAAGGTGATGCCCAGGCTCTTGTGCATCTCTTTCAGTTCCATCTGCATGTCCTTGCGCATCTTCAGGTCCAGGGCGGCAAGGGGTTCGTCGAGCAGCAGCACTTCCGGCTCGTTGACGATGGCGCGGGCGATGGCTACGCGTTGTTGTTGTCCGCCGGAGAGGGAGTCCACGTCGCGGTCTTCGTAGTCCGTCATGCCTACCATGCGCAGGGCTTGCTTCACCTTCTTCTCAATGGTGGCTCCGGGCAGCTTCTTCAGCTTCAGACCGAAGGCAATGTTGTTGAATACATTGAGGTGGGGGAAGAGGGCGTACTTCTGGAATACGGTGTTCACCGGCCGTTTGTGTGGCGGTGTCTGCGTGATGTCCTTTCCGGCAATGGTAATCACACCTTCCGAGGCTGTCTGGAAACCTGCTATGAGGCGCAACAGTGTTGTCTTTCCGCAACCGGATGGTCCCAGTATCGTTACAAACTCGCCCTTGCGGACAGACAAATTCACATCATTCAGTACGGCTTTATCTCCGAAGAATTTCGATACATGTTCCACACCGATGATGCAGTCGGACTTTTGCATAAGCGTTTCTTAATCTTTATCCAAACGAATTAAACAAATCTCTGGCTTCTTAAAAAAGCGGGGCAAAGGTAATCATTTTCAAAGAACTTCAAATCATAATTTACCGAGATATACGGTGAAGAAACTTATTTCTGATTGAATATCAAGTCGAGTCCCTGTGTTCGGTAAAACTCAAAACGGGTATCGCTCGATATAAGCGGTAGGTGTTCTGTAATGGCATGGGCTATGATAACATGGTCTGACGGGTCTTTGTGCCCTTGTGCCTCATTGATTTCCATTTTGGCATAAGTAATCATGTGCTCTTTCTTTAGTGGCAGTATTTTAATGTAGTATTCATTTTCGATAGCGGCGACCATGGCTTCTACCGATTTCCAACGCTTAGAGCATAAACCTTTGTTGCGATAGCCTACGATTAGTTCACGTACAGATTCGGCACTCATGTAAAGAACTGCTTCCGGTTCTTGCATAAGTGCCGCTACGTTTCTGCTTATATACTCCATGTCTGTAGACAAGTAGACAAAGATATTCGTGTCTATAAGATAGCGCATTTACAGTAAGAATTTAGGGTCGTTTACGATTAAGCTGCCTTTCAGTCTCTGCGCAGCTTCCCACGTCTTGCTCACCTTTCTCTTTTTAGACTTTGTCTTTTTTTCTGTGACATTGTCTTTTTCTTCTATTATTTTTTCTTCTTCTTTCATAAAGCTTGTTCATTTAGATTCATTACTGATACAAAGGTAATATATTCTTGGGAATGTTTTCTATCTTTTGCCACAAAATATACTATAATTTATAATCTATAACTCGCGAATAAGTAATACTTTTGCAATCAATACAATGATATTTAGAACTTATTGCAAAATGGAAAAGAAAATTGTACTTATCACCGGAGCTTCCTCGGGAATAGGAGAGGGTTGTGCACGGAAGTTTGCCATGAACGGTTATCGTCTTATCCTGAATGGACGCAATGCGGAGAAACTGGATGCTGTAAAGAAAGAGTTAGAAGAGAAATATCGTGCCGACGTTTATTTGCTCCCGTTTGATGTCCGCGACCGCCAGGCTGCCAAAGCAGCTTTGGAATCTCTTCCGGCAGAATGGAGGGAAATCGATATACTGATAAACAATGCCGGCCTCGTTATCGGAGTCGATAAGGAGCACGAAGGAAATCTGGATGAATGGGATATCGTGCTCGATACGAATGTAAAAGCCCTTCTTGCCATGACTCGCCTGGTAGTTCCGGGAATGGTGGAGCGTGGACGCGGACACGTTATCAATATGGGATCCATTGCAGGAGATTATGCCTATCCGGGTGGCAGTGTATATTGTGCTTCCAAGGCGGCTGTCAAGGCTCTTTCCGATGGATTGCGTATCGACTTGGTGGATACTCCTGTCCGTGTGACGAACATCAAGCCGGGGCTGGTGGAAACAAACTTCTCCGTCGTTCGCTTTCGCGGAGATAAAACTGCCGCCGATAATGTATATAAAGGAATACGCCCGCTCGATGGTGATGATATAGCCGAAGTAGTATACTTCGCCGCCGCCGTGCCTCCGCATATTCAGATAGCCGAGGTGCTGGTGATGCCGACTAATCAGGCTACAGGGACAATAACATATAAAAAATAAAATTCCAGCCTTGCGAATGCTTGTTCGCACTGCGCGAATACATATTCAAGCCTTGTGAATATCCGTTCGCAAGGCTTGAATAGAGAATGTTTCCTATACCGAAGAAGTTTCCTCTTTGTCTTTCTTCTTTTTTCTGCTAATGCAGCATAACTTTTCTCTTTGTATCTTGATATTTTTTCCTATGTTTGTAGCATGAAAAAGTTAATATTGGTTCTGTTCACATGCTTGATATCTATTGGTATTGTTTATCCCCAGGTTGCCATACGACATCAGATAGCCACCCCGAGAGCTGCTGATTCACTTGATATAGCTTTTTATGCCCGGAAGAAAGGCTTTCAGGCAGGAGCTATGGTTTTCGGAATTAATATGGGTGTCTGGGCTTTTGACAGATATGTCCGAAAGGCCGATTTTGCCTATATCAATATGCATACTATCAAAGATAACTTCAAACATGGCTTTGTGTGGGATAATGATGCCATGCAGACGAATATGTTTATGCATCCTTATCATGGCAATTTGTACTATAATTCCGCCCGTTCCAATGGATATAACTATTGGCAGTCCGGTCTGTTTGCCTTCGGCGGGAGTTTTATGTGGGAGATGGCTATGGAGAACGAATTCCCTTCGACCAACGATATTCTGGCGACTCCTATCGGAGGAATGGCGCTGGGAGAAGTTATGTACCGTGTTTCCGACCTTATCCTCGATGATCGTAGAACGGGTTGGAGTCGTTTCGGGCTGGAGTTTGCTTCGTTTCTGATTTCTCCGATGCGTGGGCTCACCCGTATCATCAACGGAGATGCTTGGCGGAGGCGTTCTACTTCGGGTAAGCAGTTCGGAGTTCCCGATGTCAGTGTCGATGTGTCTGTGGGTATACGAACCCTTGAACTGAAAGATGAAATCCTGGATAAAGGTATGGGCTTGGCTTCTGAAATCAACATAGAATATGGTGACCGTTTCGATGTAGAAGAGACGAAACCTTATGATTACTTCTCGATAAAGGCAAATCTGAACTGGCAGGCCGAACAACCTGTCTTGGGACAATTGAATATCATAGGACGCCTGGCAGCCAAAGAGTTGGTGAATAATGCAAAGCATTATCTGAGTTTAGGCCTTTACCAGCATTTCGATTATTACGATTCGGATACAATCTCGGCAGTTTCGGCCAAGACTCCCTATAAATTCTGTACACCTGCATCTTTTGGAGGCGGACTTATCTATAAGCGCAAACTCGCGAGAAAATGGGATATTGATGCTTACGCCCATCTGAATGCCATACTGCTGGGAGGCGCGCTGAGTGACTACTATCAGGTGGACGAACGTATTTATAATCTGGCAAGCGGATATAGTACGAAAGTCGGATTCCACTTTGTATATAAGAAAGATAAATTTGCAGCATCAACCACCTACGAAGCTTATCAAATGTTCACTTGGAAAGGATATCCCAAAGATATAGATTGGGATAACGTTGAGTCTAAGACGCTGAATGCCCAAGGCGACCGTTCAAGAGCCATTCTTCACGCCACCGGATTGCGGCTGGACTTTAAATTGCGGAATCAGTTATATCTGACGACTACTTTCATGAACTATACCCGTAACACAAAGTATAAGTATTACAGGGACGTATTTTCCAGCACATCAGAAGGACGTCTTATGATGACCTACAAGTTCTGATTGCAATAATCCCATCCCTATTAATAGGTATTTCAACGACTTTTTTCCTTAATTCGTCGGAAATCCGTTTATCCGCATACTTATATTTGCTTCATTTGCAGAAAAATAAGTAACACTATGGAAAGTATTTTGATTTTTAGAACATCCATCAATGGAAAGCGTGATGTGAAGCGTGTGAAAGCAGTTTTGGAGCAATGTCCCCAAATCAGCAAATGGAATGTCGACCTTGAAGATTGGGAAAAGGTTTTGAGGATAGAGTGCAGGGATATTACGGCAACCGGTATATTGGATCTGCTACATACTGTTGATATTCAAGCAGCGGAGTTGGAATAAAAAACTCCCACAATACCTTGATATTATGGGAGTCATCTGTTTAAGATTGTTTTCTGTGAACCGCTTGGGGCTCGAACCCAAGACCCCAACATTAAAAGTGTTGTGCTCTACCTGCTGAGCTAGCGATTCAATCCTTGTTTTGCTGTTAAGCGGGTGCAAAGATAGATACTTTTTCGGAACATGCAAAGGAATTTCACTTTTTTTCTTATCTTTGCCCTCATTAATCATTTATACTTAATCATAAAAATACATGGCAACAGTAGACGATAAGAAAATTATTTTCTCTATGGTGGGGCTGAACAAGACCATTCAGCAGAACAACAAGCAGGTGTTGAAGAATATCTACCTCTCGTTCTTTTATGGAGCGAAGATTGGTATCATCGGTCTGAATGGGTCGGGTAAGTCGACCTTGTTGAAGATTATCGCCGGGTTGGATAAATCCTATCAGGGCGAAGTGGTGTTCTCACCGGGATATTCAGTGGGATATCTGGCTCAGGAACCGTATCTTGACCCTACAAAAACAGTGAAGGAAATCGTAATGGAAGGTGTGCAGCCCATTGTAGACGCCTTGGCAGAATATGAAGAAATCAACCAGAAGTTCGGTCTGCCCGAGTATTACGAAGACCAGGACAAGATGGACAAGCTCTTCTCCCGCCAGGCTGAGTTGCAGGACATTATCGACGCTACCGATGCCTGGAACCTTGACAGCAAACTGGAACGTGCCATGGACGCCTTGCGCTGTCCGCCCGAAGATCAGTCTGTAGAACACCTTTCAGGTGGTGAGCGCCGTCGTGTCGCCCTCTGCCGACTGCTGTTACAGAAGCCGGACGTGTTGTTGCTCGACGAGCCTACCAACCACCTCGATGCCGAGTCCATCGACTGGCTGGAACAGCACTTGCAGCAGTACGAAGGTACAGTGATTGCCGTGACGCACGACCGTTACTTTCTGGACCATGTAGCAGGCTGGATTCTCGAACTGGACCGTGGCGAAGGCATTCCCTGGAAAGGCAACTACTCCAGTTGGCTGGAACAGAAAACCAAACGCATGGAGCAGGAAGAAAAGACTGCCAGCAAGCGCCGCAAGACGCTGGAACGCGAGTTGGAATGGGTACGTATGGCACCCAAAGCTCGTCAGGCAAAAGGTAAAGCCCGTCTGAACTCCTACGATAGGTTGCTGAATGAAGATGTGAAGGAGAAAGAAGAAAAACTGGAAATCTTCATACCCAACGGTCCCCGTCTGGGCAACAAAGTTATCGAAGCCAAGCACGTAGCAAAAGCATTCGGCGACAAACTGCTGTTCGATGACCTCAACTTCATGCTTCCGCCCAACGGTATCGTTGGTATCATCGGTCCTAACGGTGCCGGTAAGACCACTCTTTTCCGCCTTATCATGGGCCTGGAAACGGTAGATAAGGGCGAGTTCGAAGTAGGAGAGACTGTAAAGGTGGCCTACGTAGACCAGCAGCATAAAGATATCGATCCCAATAAGAGTGTATATCAGGTAATCTCCGGCGGTAACGACCTCATCCGCATGGGAGGACGGGACATCAACGCCCGTGCCTACTTGTCGCGCTTCAACTTCTCCGGTGCCGATCAGGAGAAACTCTGTGGCGTGCTCTCCGGTGGTGAGCGCAACCGTCTGCATCTGGCTCTCTGCCTGAAGGAAGAAGGTAATGTGCTGTTGCTCGATGAGCCTACCAACGATATCGACGTGAACACACTCCGTGCTCTTGAAGAAGGTTTGGAAGACTTTGCCGGATGTGCCGTTGTCATCAGCCACGACCGTTGGTTCCTCGACCGTATTTGTACGCACATCCTGGCCTTTGAAGGCGATTCCAATGTATTCTTCTTTGAAGGTTCTTATTCAGAATATGAGGAAAATAAACAGAAACGCTTAGGGAAAGAGGAACCGACCCGCGTACGCTATAGAAAACTGATGAATGATTGATTTAATCGGTAAATAGAAAGATAATTCTTTTACATCTTAATAATGTGTAAGAAGGTGTCAAAACAGACTCTATAATCTCTTTTTAGGCACGGATTATGGAAATTCGCGGTTCTAATGAATCAAATTCCGTGAAATTCCGTGTAATCCGTGCCTAAATTTATGGCATATAGTAAGCCATTAATTGGGGATGAAGAGACCGGATTATAGCTTCGGAAACTCTTCACCACAAAGAAAAAATATCATTATGTGATAAATGTAGCATTTTTGTAGTTTGTATTTGGCAGTAATTTACTACTTTTGCCGATGCAAAAATAATATAAAATTTCGTTTAATTAATCAAATCAATTATGGTGAAAAGAATGCGATCCTTTTTATCGGCAATCATGTTAGTGATTGCAGTAACTGTCAATGCGCAGGTTACCACAGCTACAATTGCTGGTAAGGTGACGGACACGAACAAAGAGGCCATCATCGGCGCTACGGTGCAGGCTGTTCATGTACCTTCCGGTACCATGTACGGAGCCATTACAAATGTGGACGGACGTTATACTATTCAAGGTATGCGTTCAGGAGGCCCTTATACGGTAAGTATATCCTATATTGGATTTCAGACCCAGGTGTTTAAGGAGGTAACTCTTCAATTGGGTGAAGTTTATACTATAGATGCGCAATTGAGTGAATCTTCCGAACTTCTTCAGGAAGTAGTGGTTACAGCTCAAAAAACGAAGTTCTCTACCGAGAAGACTGGAGCAACAACCAATATTTCCAATACCCAGATTGTGAACATGCCTTCTATAAGTCGTAGTATTACTGACTATTCTCGTTTATCTGCTTATGGTGGTAACGGAATGTCGTTTGCAGGATCTGACGGTCGTACTGCCAATTTCACAATTGATGGTGCCAACTTTAACAACAACTTCGGTTTGAGTTCCAACTTGCCCGGTGGCGGTAATCCTGTATCTATCGAGGCAATTGACGAAATTCAGGTGGTTATCTCTCCATTTGATGTACGCCAGACTAACTTCATCGGAGGTGGTATAAATGCCATTACCAAATCGGGTACCAATACTTATAAAGGTGCGGCTTATATTTACCACCGAAATGAAAATATGCGCGGCGATGCTGTTGATCGTGAAACCATAGCCGGTGCTCGCGAGAAAGACCAATCTACTACATACGGTTTCACAATAGGTGGCCCTATCATAAAGAACAAACTCTTTTTCTTTGCGAACGGTGAGTTGCAAAAGACTCCTACCATCGCTAACCGTTGGCGTGCCTCGGAAGATGGTGTTGCCAATCCGGATGCCTACTTGTCACGTGCTACTGTTGCCGACCTGCAACGGGTATCCGATTTCGTAAAAGATAAATATGGCTATGACACCGGTTCGTTCACAAGTTTCCCGTCTGATACGAAGAACTCCAAACTCTTGGCTCGTTTGGACTGGAACATCACCAATAACCATCATTTGGCTTTGCGTTATAACTATACCAAGAACACTGTTTGGTCTGCTCCTAACGCCAGCTCTATGGACGGTGGTACACGTATGTCGGGTGATCGTACTTCACAGTATGCCATGTCCTATGCCAACTCCATGTATTCTATGGACAACTTGGTACATTCTTTCTCTTTTGACCTCAACAGCCGTTTATCAGATAACTTGTCAAACCAATTATTGGCCACATACTCTAAGCTGGATGACGTGCGTGGTACGAACTCCAGTGTATTCCCTTTCATCGACATCTTGAAGGATGATCAGAACTATATTTCTTTGGGTGAGGAACTTTTCACTTACAACAACGCTGTTCACAACACCGTGTGGAATATTAAGGATGACGTGACCTACTATCTGGGTAACCATAAAATCATGGCAGGTTTGAGCTATGAACATCAAATGGCCGACAACCAATATCTCCGTAACGGAACAGGATATTATCGCTATACCAGCTTGGACGACTTCTTCTCAGGCGCCGCTCCGGAAATCGTATGTTTGACATACGGATATAATGGTGAAAACGAGCCGGCATCACGTGTCCAATTCAGTAAACTGGGTGCCTATTTGCAAGACGAATGGAACGTACGTACTGATTTCAAGGTTACAGCAGGTTTGCGTTTTGATGGAATCTTCTTTGATAATGGTGATTTGATGACCAATAATGCGATTCTTGACCTTGACTACAACGGCCGCCATATTGATACAGGTAAATGGCCGGGAAGCTCATTGACAGTATCTCCCCGTGTAGGTTTCACTTGGGATGTATTGGGAGACAAGAGTCTGAAGGTACGTGGTGGTACTGGTTTGTTCTCCGGACGTTTGCCTTTGGTGTTCTTTACTAATATGCCTACCAATGGCGGTATGGTGCAATATCAGGCACAGATCAATGCCAAAAATGCAGCAGATAGAGGCTTCACAATGGATGAATTCAAGGGGGGTATTCTCTCTACAGAAGCTCTGAAAGAAAAAATTTATGCCTTGGGTTATCCTCAGACAATCACACCGGAGGAGGGCACCGTTCCTTCATCTATTTGCGGTATTGACCCTGACTTTAAGATGCCACAAGTTTGGAAGTCTTCGATTGCAGTAGATTATACATTGCCCGTGCCATTCCCATTGAGTGTAACGGTAGAAGGAATCTTCAACAAGACTATCAATGCAGCCATGTTGACGGACTGGAGCCAAAGGGATATCAGCGGTTTTACCCGCTTCAACGGTGCTGACAACCGTCCCGTTTTCCCTTCTGACGCTACTTATACCGACGCAGCCGGTAAGAATTTGCCCAGCGCCTACATGCTTGAGAATACGAGCCGAGGCTACGGATGGTCAACGAGCATGACTGTGAACGCAAGACCTGCCGAATGGATTTATTTGATGGCTGCCTATACACATACTGTATCCAAAGAGGTGACTTCACTTCCGGGTTCTAACGCTTCGTCTGTGCTTAACTACCTTTCTACTTACGAAGGTGTGAACAACTTCCGTTTGCACAACGGTCTTAATGTTACTCCGGATCGTTTCATTGCCAGTGCTACCATCAACGATAAGAGCGGCAACCACTATAGCTTGATTTACGAGACATGGCGTGGTGGCTATAATTACTCTTATATGCTGGCCAACGATATGAACGGTGATGGTTACAATTACGATGCTGTTTATATCCCTACCGACAAGCAAGTGGCAGACGGATCTTTCCGTTTTGTTAGTGAGGATGACAAGACACGCTTTATGGATTATGTACACGGCAACTCTTATCTGAAGAATAATCAGGGTAAATATGCTGAACCTAACAGCCTTTATTCTCCTTGGGTACACCGCATAGACTTCTCTTATAAGCATGACTTCAACCTGAACGTGGCTGGTGCCAAACACACATTGCAGTTGAGCTTTGACATGAAGAACGTGCTCAATTTCTTCAATTCCAGTTGGGGTGTCAGCAAATATCTGAATCCCGCCATTGGTTCCGATGCTCGTATCTTGAAGTACGAGGGTGTAGATGCCGATGGTGTAGCTACGTTCTCAACTCCAAAGTCTATAGATGGTAACACGAAGACTTGGACACTTAATCATTCTATTGGTCAGTGCTGGTATGCTTCTATCGGCATTAAGTATTGTTTTAATTGATTATCAATTTAAGAATAATTGAAGAATATGAAGAATTATATTTTTATAGCGTTTGCTGTTGTGATGACTCTTTTCACAAGCTGCTCAGACGATGATGCGGCAGCTTTGGCAGGTTTGAAAGTATCACAATCATACATTGCATTGCCGGTAGAAGGAGGTAGCGCTCCCCTCACCATCGAATCGAAGGCTGACTGGGTAATCACCGGTAACGACAAAGCGGATTGGCTTACCATCTCTACTACTCAAGGATCTCAAGGCGAAAGCACCGTCACATTCTCTGCCGATGAAGCCATTGATGGTCGTTCGGCAGAACTTAAGTTGACCAGTGGCAATGAAACTCAGTATCTGACTATCATACAAGGTCTGCCGGTTATTTCGGAAGCTACTTGCGCCGAGGTGATAGCCGGTCCCGATAAGAAGAATTATAAAGTGACCGGCGTTGTGTCCAATATCTCCAATACTACATACGGAAACTGGGATTTGGTAGATGCCACCGGTTCGATTTATATCTATGGCACTTTGGATGCAAAGGGCGCTGAGAAGAACTTTGCCAGCCTTGGTCTGGAAGAAGGTGACGAAGTAACCGTGCAGGGACCAAAAACGACCTACGGTTCCACTGTTGAGTTGGTGAACGTTACTGTGCTCAACATCAACAAATCGCTCATCAAGGTTGACTCTGTTTACAATGAAGTACTTCTTCCGGAGGGTGGTGTCTTTGAAGCATACCTCACCACCAAGGGTAACGGCGTTTCCGTAGAAATTCCGGAAGATGCTAAGGAATGGTTGTCTATTGAGTCTATCGACCAGAAAGGTACAGATGCTTGTGTGAAGTTCCGTGCTGCTAAAAACGAAGGTGGTGACCGCTCAACAACTATTACATTCCGTACTACTGATGGCAAAAAAGAATACACAAGTAAGACTGAACTTTCACAGAAGGGCTCTATCATTGAAGCTACAGTGGAGGAATTCATTGCTGCTGAAGTGGGCTTGACACAATACAGCGTGAGTGGAATCGTAACTCAGATTGCCAACGAAAAATATGGTAATATTTATATTAAGGATTTCTCGGGTGAGGTGTATATCTATGGTGTTGATGGTTTTGCTGACAAGGGTATCAAAGTAGGTGATGTCGTAACGCTCGTGGGGCCACGTGCCGAATATAAGGGAACTGCACAGATGACGAATGCTGTTGTTAAGGAAATGAAAAGTGTAAAAGCGGTAACTGTGGCTGAATTCCTTGAAGCAGAGGAAAGCTCTTCACAATATTACCAATTGACCGGTGCGGTATCGAATATCAAAAGTACTATTTATGGTAACTTTGACATTGTAGATGAAAGCGGTACGGTATATGTCTATGGTCTGGCCACGGGCTGGAACGGCGCAAGCAAACAGTTTGAGACACTTAATTTAGTTGAGGGTGACAAAATTACTATTATCGGTACACGTGCCGGCTACAACGGCACTGCTCAGGTAGGTAATGGAGTCTTCTGTTCTAAGGTGACTGAATAAGGGATACTGAATAATAAAGAAAAGGAGGTTGTGCCATCATTGGCACAACCTCCTTTTCTGTTTAATAGCTGTGTTGCCTTGCCGGTTGACGGCTTCTATAGGCACTTATTCTTATAGACAAGTACTGCTAAGTCGCTGCATATACTTTGTAGCACTGCTGCAAAACGGTTGCAGTACTACTGCAAATGCTTTGCAGTGACACTGCGTAACCTTTGCAGCGACGTTGCATCACATGTACAGCGATACTACGTCACATGTGCAGTGATGCTGCAGAAGGTAACGTAAGTTCCACTTCCATAATCGCCGGGTTATGGTCACTGCACAGATCCAAGTCGGGTGAATAATATTTAATACCTTTCAGGCTGGGGGAGTGGAATATGTAGTCGATGCGCAGCATTCGCTTGGCATAGCGGTAGGTGTACATATAACCGTTTCCGGCAGTCCGAAAACCGTCTTTGAGGTTCTTCCTCAAATGATGGTAGGTATAAGATGAAGGGATGGAGTTGAAGTCGCCGCATACCAGCACGGGATGGGGGCTGGTGTGGACGTAATGGCTGATAACATAAGTCTGCGTGGCACGCTTCATGAAATTTTCGTGCAGCGTTCCGGCGGCATCTTTGGCTACTTGCACTTCTCGGCGAGTGTCGTCGGTAGTGGCAAGTTCGCGTTCCCACTTCTTGCGCTTCTGGCTGACGCTGGTGGTCTGCAAGTGGTTGTTGAGCAGGCGCACGGTATCTGTTCCCAGCACTACATCGCACATCATGCTACAGTTGGCGCTGTTCTGATAGGTGATGAAGCGCTCGTTCGCCAGCGGGTAGCGGCTGAATACGGCAATGGGAAGTACGCCGCGGATAGAATCTTCGGAAGGGATAAGAACGTACTGCCAGTGCGAGAGTGCCTGCCGGATGCTGTCCATCGGGAAGTAGCGGTTATCGCCGAACTCCTGGAAGCAGAGCACGTCTACCTGCTCCTGTTGCATGTATTTGGCTATCTCTTTGCAGGAATAACCGGTGATTTCGCCGCCAAAGCTGTGTACGTTGTACGTGGCTATCTTCAGATACTTGCCCGTAGGAGTCTTCTCTTTGGAGAAATGGAACTGGAAGACAGAGGTCAAATATCCCCAGTTGCAGAAGAAGGCTACCAGCGGAACCAGTGCCCAGCGCTTGTGTGCAAATCCCCAACAAAGGGCTACCAGCAGGTTGCAGATGAGCAGTACGGGTACTGCCAGTCCCAGCAGCGGCATGATGACGGAATCGACGGGAGCCACGCTTCCCGAGAGGGCAGCCACTATGGTGACGGCTGCCAGGACGAAGGTGGCTATTATCAGGCAGATATAGAAAAGCCCTTTGACGGCAGATTTTCCCATTTCACTGAATACTTATTTGGCAACGTTATTAATCACTTTTCCGGCAAGATATGCTTTGATATTTTCCAGCATGATTTGCATGAGGCGTTCGCGCGCAGCAGTGCTTGCCCAGGCTATGTGCGGGGTGATGTAGCAGTTGCGGGCGGTGAGCAGCGGGTTGTCGGCACGGGGAGGTTCCTGGGAGAGGACGTCCAGTCCGGCGGCATAGATGGTACCGTTGTTCAGTGCATCGGCCAGGTCTTGTTCGTTGATGAGCGGACCGCGTCCGGTGTTGATGAGGAAGGCGGTGGGCTTCATCATTTTGAGTCGTTCGGCGTTCACCATTTCGCGGGTGGAGTCGGTGAGGGGACAATGCAGGCTGATGATGTCGCATTCGCGGAACAGCTCGTCCAGTTCCATCTTGCGGATTTCGGGTGGAAGCTGGAAGTTGGTCTTGGAGGTGTAGGTGCATACCTGCATGCCGAAGCCGATGGCGATGCGGGCAGTGGTGTAGCCGGTGTGGCCCAGTCCTACGATGCCGAGTTTCTTTCCGCGTAGTTCGATGAGGGGAGTGTCCCAGAAGCAGAAGTCCTTACTGTCGGTCCAGCGGCCCCGGTGCACTTCTTCGGAGTGGTGCTGCACTTGCTGGGCAATGTTCAGGATATGGGCAAAGACCATTTGTGCTACGGAGTCGGTGCTGTAGGCAGGAATGTTGGTGACGATGATGCCGCGTTCTTTAGCAGCGTCGATGTCCACAATGTTATAGCCGGTGGCAAGTACGCCGATGTATTTCAGTTCGGGCAGCACAGCTATGTGGTCGGCTGTGAGTACGGTCTTGTTGGTGAGCAGGATTTCTGCACCGGCAGCACGTTCCAATACTTCTGCGGGGGCGGTGCGGTCGTAGATGGTGCATTCGCCCAAAGCTTGCAGTTCGTCCCAGCAGAGGTCGCCGGGGTTGGCGGCATAGCCGTCTAATACTACTATTTTCATATTATAATTGTTTGATGATTAAAATCTTTCTTTTCCCCACAACTTCTGCATCCATTCTTTGTGCTTTTGTTCGGCAGCATTCAGTTGTGGTTCCCAGATGCGCCGGTCTTTCAGCTCGTCCGGCAGGAATTGCTGCTTGACGAAGTTGCCGGGATAGTCGTGGGCATATTTATATTTGTCTCCATATCCGAGCTGTTTCATCAGCTTGGTGGGAGCATTGCGCAGATGCAGCGGCACGGGCAGATTACCCGTTTCGTGCACAAGTTCCAGGGCATTGTTGATGGCCATATAGGCCGAATTGCTTTTGGGGCTGGTGGCGAGGTAGATGGTCGTTTCGGCCAAAGGGATGCGTCCTTCGGGCCATCCTATTTTCATAAGGGTGTCGAAGCAGGCATTGGCAAGCAACAGGGCATTGGGATTGGCAAGCCCGATGTCCTCGGAAGCGGAGATGACCAGGCGACGGGCTATGAAGGCAGGGTCTTCGCCGCCCTCTACCATACGTGCCAGCCAGTAGATGGCGCCGTCCGGGTCGCTGCCGCGGATGGACTTGATGAAGGCGGAGATAATATCGTAGTGCATCTCGCCGTCTTTGTCGTAGGCAAGCGGATTCTGTTGCAGGCGTTCGGTCACCATTTCGTCGGTGATGACAACGGGATCTTCTACTTCGGACTCTACTACGAGTTCGAGGATATTGAGCAACTTGCGTGCATCTCCTCCGCTGAAGCGGAGCATGGCGGTGGTTTCGCGCAGTTCGATCTTTCTTTCTTTCAGCACGATGTCGGTGACGATGGCGCGTTGCAGTAATTCCAGCAGGTCGTCTTTCTCCAGCGACTTCAGGACGTAGAGCTGGCAACGGGACAGCAACGGACGGATGACCTCGAACGATGGGTTCTCCGTCGTAGCGCCTATCAGCGTCACGGTGCCTTGTTCTACCGCTCCCAGCAGCGAGTCTTGCTGAGACTTGCTGAAGCGGTGGATTTCGTCGATAAACAGTATAGGGCTGGATTGAGAGAAGAAGCGGTTGCTTTTGGCGCGCTCTATCACATCGCGCACGTCTTTTACGCCGCTGGTCACGGCACTGAGTGTGTAGAAAGGAGTTTCCAGTTTGTTGGCAATGATCTGTGCCAGCGTCGTCTTTCCCACTCCCGGCGGTCCCCACAGTATAAACGAAGAGATACGCCCTGCGTCAATCATCTTGCGCAGCACTGCACCCGGTCCCACCAAGTGTTTCTGACCGATGTAATCATCCAATGTTTTAGGCCGAAGCCGCTCTGCTAATGGAGGCATAGTATTTTAGAAAATCATTAATATCATGAATCGTATGCCACCCTTCTTGACGCCCGGAATGTCGGTATAAGTCAGTCGGCGGACATATTCGATATGCAACAGCTTGAAGATATTGTAGATACCTACACTGGCTTCAACATAAGGAGTGTCGCCCATAACGTGGCTGGTGGGTACACCGTCGCGCATAGGGAACAAGAATAAATCGGAATTGTTGCTCTTGTACGGGTTATTCTTATCCGTCAAGGTTCCCCAAAGGCCACGGACGCGGAACATTTCTCTCCACTTCAGCTTTTTGAGGAGCGGAATGCGGTTGAACAACTTGCCGTTCATGTCATAACTCAAGTTGAGTGAAGCGTAACGGTCGTTCAGGAACTCCATATTATCGATGAGGTTAAACGATTCGTTGTTTTGGGTGATATACGAAAGGTTTGCCATCGGCAGGTTCAACAGCGGGAAGGGGACAGTGTTCCACTGGGCACCACCGCGGACGGTGACGTCCAGTTTACCCCATGACCCGAACCAGAAGCGCTTGCGGATGCTGGCTTCCGTCAGGTTGAAGTTGTATTCTCCACCCAGCACGCCTTTGAAACCGGTGGTGTGGGAGAGGGTGAAAGTAGGAGCATCCAGCGATACGGGTACACGCCGTTGCTTGGTGTTGACGAAGGTCTCACCGGGAGCGTAGCGCAACGTGACGCCCAATTCCGTGGTGGTAATGTCGTGCACCAATGTATTCTTTTCATCCCATTGACCGGGGATGTCACCGTTGTTTTTCCAATATTGCAGCATTCCTGCGGGCTGGTCGTTGCGGTGGCGCGCCATGGCTTTGACGGAGAAACCGGTGTTGGTTTCCAACTCGTAAGTCAGGGTGGCGTCGCGCATGTAGGACATCTGGTCTACTGTAGTCCATTTCCAGCCGACAAACAAGTTATCCTTATCTGTAGCCAGGTATTTATCCATCGGAGACATGACGTCGTAAGTATATTGGAAGGCAAGATAATGCTTGGGGAACTCCCAAAGTACGTATTCTCGTTTATTGAACGAGTAGGCTGCCTGTCCGGAGTAGAACCATTTCTTATCCTTCGTACCGTAGGCGCCGTATCCGCTGAAACTCCAATGCGGGTCGAAGTTACCGGTGGTCATACCGCTGAGACGGAAACGCGTACCGTTCACGTAGTTGCTGGTGATGGTGGTATTGATAGGTCCGAAGTCGAACTTGCTGGGGTGCTTCCGGCTGCCCGTTTCCACGAAGTTCTCAATCAGTGCTTTGGCACCGAAGATAACGTATTTGAAGCCCGGTATCTGCTCTATGCGGTTCATGAATACGTCCATTGTGCTCTCTTTCTTGGTGAGCGGTACCTGGCGTGCTTTCGCCCAATATTCGTCACTCTTGGAGAGCATGTTCGCTTCTTTGATGACGCTTCCTTTCAGGCGGAAAAGGCGGGGCTCAATTTCTTCGAATTTATAATCGGTATACTTGGTGGTTCGCTGCACTTCCAGTCCTTGTGTACCTTTGACGAAACTGAGTTCTACAGTCATGTCGTCATCGGTCAATACCCAGTTGCTGTCGGGCAGTTGCTCGAACTGCTGCACGATGTCGAGGTTTTCCACGAAGTTGACGCCGGTCTTCTTGGGCAGGTTCATGATGCACTTCTTCACGGCATAGGTAGAGTCTTTCACAACGTAGAGATGGCCTGTGAAGCCGAAGTCCTGAGAGTTTTGTGGCACGAAAGTTAGATGCACGCATTCCTGCTTGTCTACCATCAGTGTATCCATCAGGTAATATTTGTAAAAACTGATGGCTCCACGTCCGATAGGACTGACGAAACGGCGTTGCAGCAGGCGGATGTCGTCATCGTAGATGTTGATGTCGGAGAAAACATCGGTAAGGATGGTTCCCAGCATGTCGCCCGTATTGAAGAATTCTTCGATACCGTTGGAGTTCATACCTTCGATGATGGTCTTTTCGCTTTTGGGATTTTTGCGATAGATGGTCTTTGAAGCCGTCTCCTTGATGGAGATGGGCAGGATCATCTTGTTGGTTTTGGGCGATAGTTCGACTTGGTCTTTGAAGAACGAGAATTTCTTGTAGATGCCTTTTTCCATCTTCTCCGGGGTGACGTCGTTGATGGACATCTTCATCTTTTCGTACTTCTGGTACTGATAGTAGTCGTTCTCTTCGAGTTTCAGCGCCTTCTTGTTCTCGATGACTTTCCGCATGAAGTCCACAGCGGGATTGTTCTTGCGGGAATATTTCTCTTTCTGGGGTTTCACCACGACTTCGGAGAGCAGGATGTCGTCAGATCGCATTTTGACGTTGAGTACTTTGGTGCCGGGGGCGAATTTTACTTTCTTGGTGACGTAGCCCACGGCCGAGAAGGTCAGTTCGTCCCAGCCTTTACGGGTTTCAACCTGGTATTCGCCTTTTGCGTTGGAGATTCCGCCTACACCTTTTCCCTCGTACTGAACGGTAATATACATCAACGGTTCGTTCGTGAGGGAGTCTGTAATAACCCCTTTTATCTGGGCAGATGCGCCGATAGAGGCGAACAGAGACAGCAGAAAAAAGAGGAAAGTGATATATCGTTGCTTCATACGTTTCATAATCAGGCTGCAAAGTTAGCAAATTACTGTTAATCGAGAAGCAAATATAATCTAAAGAAATAAGAGGAATGTTTAAGTTGTGAACAATTTAGAATTCATCTTACTTTGAATGATATATCCTCAGGATGCTCCGTTGAGCAGCGTCTGTACGATACGTTCTGCCGTTCGTCCGTCCCAGCGGTCGGGCAGGGTGGTATGCTTCCATTCGCCATGCAGCAGCTTGTCGAGTGATGCGGAGAGGGCAAAGGAATTTTCGCCTACCAGTTCGTTCGTGCCGATGCGCCAGGTTTCGGGATGTTCGGCATAGGTGTTGAGGGTGATGCAAGGAACGTCGAGGAAAGTGGCCTCTTCGGCTATGTTGCCCGAATCGGTGACGATGCCTTTGGCTTGGTTGATGAGGAAGCCAAAGTGCAGGTAGCTTTGCGGAGGCAGGATGTGCAGATTGGGCGCACTCAGTCCCAGCGACTTCACAGCCTTCTCTACGTAAGGGTGCAAAGGGGCGACGATGGGCATGCTGCCGGCTTTCTCAATCACGGTCTGCATCAGGGAGTGCAGCACGGCTTTCTTTTCCAACAGGTCGTGGCGGTTGAGGGTGAGCAGCAGATAGTTGCCTTTGCGCAGGCCCAGAGTGGAGAACCATACGGGCTGTACCAGGCGGTGGCGGTTATAGCGGATGGTATCGATCAGGATGTTGCCCACGTAGTGGATGTATTCCGGTATCATGCCTTCTTGGTTGAGGTTGCGGTTGGCCACCATGCCGGCGGTAAAGAGGTAATCGGAGATGGCATCTACGATGGTGCGGTTCACTTCGCGGGGCATGTTCATGTCGAAAGAGCGGGTACCGGCAATGACGTGTGCTACTTTCAGTCCACGCTTCTTGGCTACGATGGAGCAGCTCATGGTGGCGGTCATGTCGTCTACCACCAACACTACTTGCGCGGGGTTGGCATCCAGTTCTTTCTCGAAAGCCAGCATGATGGAGGCAGCTACCTGCGAATGGTCGTGTCCGCTTACGCCCAAATAAGCATCGGGCTTCCTCATGGCAAGGTCGGAGAAAAGCGAGGCATCCAGACTGGTGTCGTCCTGCGTTCCGGTGTAAACCAGGCGGTAAGAAATGTTCTTTCCTGCCTCTCTTGCTGCGTCGATGGCGCGGCAGATGGGGGCTATCTTCATGAAGTTGGGGCGTGCGCCCGATACAATCGTTATTTTCATTGTTATAGTGTTGAAAATTGATGAGACAAAAATACGTTTTCTTAGGGAAATTATTTGTTACTTTGCCGACAAATTAACTGTAATATGCCAACATTTGTTCAGATACTCGATTTTATCGGTACGTTTGCCTTCGCTATCAGCGGCATACGTCTGGCTTCGGCCAAGCGCTTCGATTGGTTCGGGGCGTATGTGGTAGGTTTTGTAACGGCCATTGGTGGCGGTACGATACGCGATTTGCTGCTGGATGTCACTCCGGGCTGGATGACGGACCCTATTTACTTGATTTGTACCGGACTGGCTCTGCTGTGGGTGATCCTTTTCGGCAAACATCTTATCCATCTGCACAACACGTTCTTCATTTTCGACAGCATCGGTTTGGCGCTGTTCACGGTCGTTGGTGTGGGCAAGAGCCTCGCGCTGGGCTATCCTTTTTGGGTAGCCATCATCATGGGTAGCATCACCGGAGCTGCGGGAGGTGTGATACGTGATGTCTTCATTAACGAAATCCCGCTGATCTTCCGAAAAGAGATTTATGCAATGGCGTGCGTGGTGGGCGGTACTGTCTATTGGCTGTGTGAGCTGGCAGGGATGGAAGCATTTCTTTGTCAGATTATAGGCGGTGCATCGGTGTTCGTTACACGTATTCTGGCAGTGAAGTATAAGATTTGTCTGCCCATCCTTTCGGGGAATGAAGATGTAGAGCAGGAATAGTCATTTTATATAAAAATCCCCGGCATTTGCTACTGAAATGCCGGGGATTTGTTTTAGAACATGGTATCTTTCGTATTGAACAATTTGCGTTCGCTCAGTTTCACTACTTTTCCATATTTACTTAGTTTGTCCGTATCAATATCCTTCGGATTTCCGATGATACCGATGCAGTAGGGCTTGCCCTTGATGCTCTGTTCATAGAACTTCACGATGTCGTCGAAGGTCAGCGCATCGATCTTCGGCAGGTTCTCCTGGGCAGGGTCTCCCTTGTAGCCTTGGCGTTCAAAGATCTTCAGGTATTGTGCTTTGTCGCGGAAGTCGGGATGACTGGTCAGGGCTTCCTGACGCAGGTAGCTCTTGATGTTGTCGATGCGTTCCGGATTCTTCGGCATATCGGTGAGCAGACCCATAAATACGTCCATGGCATCGTTCACCTTGTCGTTCTGTGTACCGATGTGACCGTACATGTAGGTCTGGTTACCCGGCAAGGAAGGAGTCATGATGTACGTTCCGGCATAGTATGCCATAGAACGTTTCTCGCGGATTTCGTTCATCATCAGTCCACTGAAACCACCGGAGAAATATTGGTCGAAGGCATCACGCAGTACGTCGTCTTTCTTGTCGTATTTGTCCATCGGCAGATAGAGGAAGATTTGAGCTTGCTCTGCATCGGAGTTTGGCAGGAAGTAGATCGTATTTTCTGCAACAGGGGCCAGCGGTTTATCTTGTGGAGAGACGCTGGGGCGTTCGTTGGCTACTAACGGCAGGTTCTTGCTGAGGATGTCGTAGGCGTTTTCGAACGGCAACGTTCCGCAATAGAAGATTTCGGCTTCATAGTTGGAAGCACGGTTGATGTCGCCGGTCAATTCCGAGATTTGCAATTCGATCAGTTCCTTGTCTGTCAGTTCATCGATGTAGGAAGATTTGTCCTGGTAGCGGATGTATTGCGACAAGGCGTTGGCAAGTGTATTCACATTGTCCTTTCGTTGCTGGCGTTGTCCCATTTGCGAGCCTTTGATGCGGCTCAACTGTTTTTCGTCCAGTTTCGGCATCAGGATTTGGCGGGAGAGGAGTTGGCAGGCTTGCGGCAGTGTTTCTTCATAGCCTCTCATCATGATGTAGAGGTAGTCGTCGCTTGCCCAAACCTGGCAGGCTGCGTTCAGTTTGCTGAGTTCCTCTTTCAACTGTTGGGGTTCGTAGGCACCCATGATGCCGGCATTGTTCATCAATTCGGCAGCAAAACCGAGTTTGGGGAATTCGCGTTCGCCCACACCGTAGCGCAAGGTAAGGCTGAATACGTTGTTCTCGGGATTTTGCGTGTAGTACATCTTGGAACGGTCGTTCAGCTTTTGGGTTTTCACATCGCTGAAGTCGATGAACTTCTCGTCTACATGTCCGATAGGCATGCTCTTGAACTGCGTGGCATAGAGCGATTGTTTGCCTACAGGAGGTTCAACGGGCTTATATCCCGGTTTCTTTATCTTGTTGCTCTTGTCCAGCTTACCTTTTTCTATATAGAGAGCCAGATAGTCGTTGGTCAGGTATTGCTTTGCCACACGCTTGATGTCTTCGGTGGTGACGGCCATTACTTCTTCTTTGTAGTTGAGTACCTTACCCAAATCTTGTTCGTTGATA
Source organism: Bacteroides sp. GD17 (assembly GCF_038448625.1). NCBI lineage: Bacteria > Pseudomonadati > Bacteroidota > Bacteroidia > Bacteroidales > Bacteroidaceae > Bacteroides > Bacteroides sp. GD17. Next base: position 95,521 of record NZ_JBCEZS010000006.1, on the reverse strand, counting down.
AAGGCATCCAGCAAGACGTCCCCTTTGTAGTCGTTGGACTCCATGCGGAGGTCGAAGTCGCGGCACATATTGTTTTTGATGGCTTCGATCTGCCACTCCTCAAATTCACCGTTGGCAATCTTCTCGATGGCTTTCAAAGCCTTCTTCTCAGTGCTCTTGTTGGATTCGAAGCGACGCTGGTTTTCATCGTACAGCGGAATGCACTGGATGATGTTACGTCCTTGTTCGCGCAGCGTTAACGGATAAGCGCTTCCGTTAGTGATTTCTCCGTCGATGGTCAGCTTGTCCAGTGTACCCGTATGGCTGTTGTTACTCAAGAGCGACATAGCCATTTCGAGAGGCTTCTCGTCGGGATGGCCGGAAGGTACACCTTTATATATTAGGCAGACGCTGGGATTATAGCCTATCTTGGCAGAATATTGGGTACGTCCTTTGATGTTCAGGTCGGGATAGGTCTTGCGTTCGGGAATGTCTTTCTTCGGCAGGCGTCCGAAGGCGGCGTTGATTCGTCCGGTTATCTGCTGGGCTTTCACGTTTCCTACCAGGATGAGGACCATGTTTTCGGGAGAATACCAGTTGTCGTAATATTCGATCAGTTTGCTTAGACGCGGGTTTTTCAGGTGCTCGGGCAGTCCGATGACATCGCGCGAGTAGGGATGTCCTTCGAATGCTTTGCTGCGGATAAAGTTACCTTGTACGCTGCTCGGATTGTCCTGATACATATTATATTCTTCATATACATTCTCCAGTTCGGACTGGAAACTGCGGAAAATGGGATGTATGAAACGCTGTGAGGAGATCTCCAGCCACTTGTTTATCTGATAGGCAGGAAAAGAGTTATGATATACGGTATAGTCGAAGCTGGTTCCGGCATTCAGTCCTTTGCCGCCCATACTTTCAATGAGGTCGGAGAATTCGGTAGGTAGTCCTACTTTGCCCTGCTCTACGGTCAGTTCATTGATTTCCTTGTTGATGGTTTCTTTCTTGGCAGGGTCGGTTTCGGCTGCCATTTCGTCGTATTTGGCGATGATTTTGTTATAGATAGGCTCTTCGGCCGCCCAGTCCAATGCACCAATTTTATCGGTGCCCTTAAACATGACGTGTTCCAGATAGTGGGCAAGTCCTGTATACTCTGCCGGGTCATTTACGGAACCGGTACGAACACCGACGAGACCGTATACGTCTGATTTCGTGTCGTCTTCCCATATATATACGGAAAGACCGTTCTTTAGCTTGAATGCTTTCAGTCCTTGTCCGAAGGAAGGAAGGGCAATGGCAACAGCAATCAACAGAAGAAACGACTTAAGTTGAGATGTTTTCATAAATAAAGTGTTTTTATAAAATAAAGTGTTTTTCTTATATGTAGGCAAAGCTATAAAAAAATCACATATAAATTACGAAATGTTCGGAAAAAAGATAGTTATTAGGTGGTAATATCGCCCAAAAACTATCAAATGCAGGGGTAAAAACTGTCAATTGATAGTTTTTACCCCCAATAAAAATCGTATTCCGTCCCCTGAAACATCAAATCTTCCTTATACTTGCAACCGTAAAACCTAAACCAATATTAACCATTTTAAAAATTGAGCAAAGTATGAATACTTACAGTTTCAGAAAAGATTTACTTGCAGTACAAGAAGAGCTGCTTCGCTTTGCATACAAGTTGACAGCCGACCGGGAAGAAGCGAATGATTTGTTGCAAGAAACATCTCTTAAGGCTTTGGACAACGAAGACAAGTTTGAACCCGATACAAATTTCAGAGGTTGGATGTACACCATTATGCGTAATATCTTTATTAATAATTATCGGAAAATAGTTCGTGAACAAACATTTGTAGATCAAACTGACAATCAATATCATTTGAGTATGCCACAAGATTCGGGCTTTGCAAGTACCGAAGGTGCTTACGATCTGAAAGAAATGCACCGCATTGTCAATTCCCTGCCACGCGATTATAAAGTTCCTTTTTTCCATGCATGTCTCCGGCTTCAAGTATCGCGAAATAGCCGAACGTCTGGGCTTGCCGCTCGGAACCGTGAAAAGCCGGATCTTCTTCACCCGCCAGAAATTACAGGAGGAATTGAGAGATTTCGTCTGATAATTAGTGATCGGTTACGGATTGTTAGTGTCAATATGATATTAAACATATCTTTTGGTGTAAAAATAAGAGGATTATTCTTGACTATATGTCAGAATAATCCTTTATATTTGTATATGTTAAGTTAACCGAAAAGAAAATCACTTATTATTGACTATGATGAAAAAGGAAATTAAATTCAGTCTTGTTTACCGGGACATGTGGCAATCTTCCGGTAAGTATCAGCCCAGGGTAGACCAGTTGGTGCGCATTGCTCCGCTAATAGTAGAGATGGGCTGTTTTGCACGAGTTGAAACCAATGGAGGTGCCTTTGAGCAAGTGAATCTGTTGTATGGCGAGAACCCCAACAAAGCGGTGCGGGCTTTTACCCGGCCTTTCAAAGAAGCCGGTATTCAGACGCACATGCTGGATCGCGGGTTGAATGCACTGCGTATGTATCCTGTTCCGGCAGATGTACGCCGGTTGATGTATAAAGTGAAGCATGCGCAGGGAGTAGACATAACCCGTATCTTCTGCGGACTGAACGAGACACGGAATATTATTCCTTCCATCAAGTACGCTCTGGAAGCGGGGATGATACCGCAGGCAACGCTTTGCATTACCTATTCTCCCGTACATACTGTGGAGTACTATGCTGAAATAGCCGATCGGCTGATTGAGGCCGGAGCACCCGAAATCTGTCTGAAGGACATGGCCGGTATAGGCCGTCCGGGTATGCTGGGCCGGTTGGTCAGAACCATTAAGGAAAAACATCCTGAAGTATTGATACAGTATCACGGACATAGTGGTCCGGGGCTGTCTATGGCCTCCATTCTCGAAGTCTGTGAGAATGGTGCCGATATTATTGATGTAGCTATGGAACCTATGTCGTGGGGTAAGGTGCATCCCGATGTAATCTCGGTGCAGGCCATGCTGAAAGATTTAGGTTTCCAGGTGCCCGATATCAATATGAAAGCCTATATGAAAGCCCGTGCCATGACGCAGGAGTTTATCGATGATTTTCTGGGTTACTTCATGGATCCTACCAACAAGCACATGTCTTCGCTTCTGCTGAAGTGCGGCCTGCCCGGTGGTATGATGGGCTCTATGATGGCAGACTTGAAAGGTGTGCATGCAGGCATCAACATGATACTGCGCGGCAAAAACGAACCTGAACTCAGTATTGACGATCTACTGGTGATGCTCTTTGACGAAGTGGAATATGTATGGCCTAAGTTGGGTTATCCTCCTTTGGTTACTCCATTCAGCCAGTATGTGAAGAATGTAGCCTTGATGAACCTGATGCAGCAGGTGAAAGGTGAGGAACGCTGGACGATGATAGACAACCATACCTGGGACATGATTCTGGGCAAGAGTGGACGTCTCCCCGGTACTTTGGCTCCCGAGATCGTAGAATTGGCCAAATCCAAAGGCTATGAGTTTGTAGATACTGACCCGCAGTTGAACTATCCGGATGCTCTGGACGAGTATCGCAAGGAGATGGACGAAAACGGTTGGGAGTATGGTGACGATGACGAAGAGCTCTTTGAATTGGCTATGCACGACCGCCAGTATTGTGATTACAAGTCGGGCGCTGCCAAGAAGCGCTTCGAGGACGAACTGCAACGTGCCAAGGATGCTGCCATGGTCAAGAACGGGTATTCGGAAGAGGAGATAAAGAAACTGAAACGTGCCAAAGCCGATCCTATCATTGCGCCTGCCAAGGGGCAAGTGCTTTGGGAAGTTTCCGTGGAAGGCCCTTCTTCGGCACCTTTCATTGGGCGTAAATACCAACACGATGAAGTTTTCTGCTATCTTTCTACCCCGTGGGGAGAATACGAGAAGATATTGACCGGATTTACGGGACGCATTGTAGAAGTATGCGCTCAGCAGGGCGATGTAATCAATAAGGGTGATGTAATAGCCTATATCCAGCGGAGTGATATTTTTGCATAAGGCGTTGGCTGTATAAAACGAAGCGAAGAATCTTCTTCCCTTTATATAAAGGAGAGTAGATTCTTCGCTTTGCTTTTACTCTTTTCCCAGCTTCAGCGGGAGGACGAATGTAAATGTTGTCCCTACTCCCAATTCGGAAGCCACTGAAATACTTCCTCCTAAGCGCTCGATGATGGTTTTGCAGATGGATAATCCCAGTCCGGTGCCTTGGGCAAAGGTATTCACTTTGACAAAGCGTTCGAATATACTGTTCAACTTGTCCGCTGCAATGCCGATGCCTGTGTCGGTGACATGAAATACAACCTGATCTCCCTCACGCCGGTACCCATAACTGATGCTTCCGCTTGTGGTGAATTTGAAAGCATTCCCCAACAGATTGGATATGACTTGGAAGATACGGTTCTTGTCTCCATCAATCACAATACTCTCGTCCGAAGGTTCGTATATCAGTTCGACACCTGCCGGGGAACGGAAGATGTGTGCATCGTATATTTCTTTGCAAAGCAGATGAAGGCACACCGGAGTGATGGTGAATTCTACGATGCCCGATTCAATCTTCGACAGATCGAGGATCTCATTGATGAGTTGTAGCAGGCGTTCGTTGTTTGCCTCTACAATTTCATAATAGCTTAACCGTTCTTCGGCATCAACACTTTCGGCAATGATGCGTGAGAAGCCTACGATGGCATTGAGTGGCGTACGTATTTCGTGGCTCATATTGGCGAGGAAAGCCGATTTCAACTGGTCGGATGCCTCTGCTTTTTCTTTGGCAACAAGCAGTTCGCGTTTCATCTGTTCCATCTCTGTGATGTCCCATTCGATATTCAGTAGGATGGGAGGGAAGTCTTTGCTTTCTATCTTCATCTTCCGCTTGTCCAGATAGATGGGTTTACCGTTTCCGTCATACTCTTCTGCAATCCAGTGCATCTCTTTGCCGGTCTTGGCTATTTCAATGTCCTGTGCTCTTTTCTCTTGTGCCTCTTCCAGAGGGTAGAAGTCGAAGTCGTCTTTGCCCCAGGCGTCCTGCATGGGGATGTTGCGGTTGTAGGATTCGCGGTTACGGTAGAGGTATTTGAATCCGTTATTGATATCTTTGACAACAATGCCTGCCGGAAGATTCTCAATGACTTTATCCAGGACCTGATTGAACAGTTTGATTTGCTGTTCGTGCCGGATGCGTTGGGATATGTCCCGGCCAAATGCCCATAACGTTTCTTCACCCTCGTCGCTGGTCACCCAATAAGCGTTGCCTTCGTATGCCAGTATTTCGGGATGCTCCTCCAAGGGCTGGTAAATGATAAAGCTGTTATTGTCCGTATCCTTTTGGATGGAGGTCATCATGTTTTGCCATACTTGCCGGTTGCCGTTGTTGGACGATATAAGATCGGGGAATTTCAGCTTTGTAATATCTTCCGTATTCCCTATATTGTGATGCTCCTTGAAGCGTCGGTTGGCAAAGACCAGTGTGCCGTCTTCGCGTGCGGCGAAGATATCTTCGGTGGAGTTGTTTATGGCATGTGTCAGCAGATTGATGTCATTGCGTCGTTTCTGGATATCGGTAATATTTTGTATATATCCTTCCAGAACGATATTCCCATCTTCGTATTGTTCGCGTGCAAAGGTTTTTAGGCGGACATAGAATATCTGATTATTGAAATGGATGCGGTAGTCTACACTGTCTTCTACATCTCCTTCCAGATTTCGCGTGAGCCAATTGTTGAAAGAGACCACATCTTCGCGCAGAATATGTTGCACATACGTCTCAAGTGGTATTGTTTGTTCGTCTTCAGTGCACATAATGTCAGTGTGCCCCCGGTAGCTGAAGAGACGCTGTTCCTTTTCATAGCGCCACATGCCGATGAGGGCGGCTTTCTGTATTTCGCTGAGTTCGCGGTTTCTTTTTTCAAGTTCCCGTTTGCGCTGGCTTCGTTCTGTTATGTCGCGATATTGGCAGAGTACCATATCGTCGTACGGGTACATGATGCACTTGAAGAAGTAGGTAGTGTTGCCCAAAGCCATTTCGTAGTTGTTGACAGAACGGACTTTGTGCTCCAGTACCCTCTTGAAGTCCGGATAGACTTGCTGATAAGTAGCTGGAGGCAGCAGTTGAAACAGGTCTTTGCCCAGCAGTATTTCTTCTGATATAAACCAAAGGTTTACATTGTGGATTGCAATGTCTACGCAGATGCCATTTTTATCCAGAAGAATCATGGTGTCTGACGTTAACTTCAGCAGTCTTTCGGCATTCCCGGTATTTTTTAGAATACTTTCCATCTTGAACGTGTGTAGTGATTGTTTGCTTGCTATGCTCTTTTTGCCTTCTCCCACGCGCCGCTTGCACTTCCTTTCCGCTTGCGCAAGTAGTTGAATCCTCTGATGACGTTTATGTTCATAAAGAGGAAATAGTAGGGGATAAAGAGTATTTTGTTTTTGATTTGTTTGGTCGAGAGGTAATAGCCCCAACTCCCCATAAGGTAGAAAAGCACTTGCAATACCAAGATGACGGCGTATAAACAAGATGCATCTGCCGTGAAAAGGAGCGCGATGTTGAGGGGAAGTAACAGAAACAATAAGATAGGAGTGAGCGACCAGCGCAGCACCCGGTGTGAAATATACTGGAAACAGAATGTGCCGTAACGGAAAGGATTCAGCAACGGACGCAGACGCCAGATGGATTGTAATCCCCCGGCGGCAATACGTACTTTGCGTTTCTCTTCTTCGCGCATGTCTGCCGAACCGCTTTCAACGGCATAGGCATTGGCGCAGTAGGCAATGGTATATCCGTGCATGACGATGCGCAGAGAGAGTATAAAGTCATCGAGCAGCGTATCCGTCTTCATCTCCTCGAACAACCCGCAGCGGATGGCAAACAGTTCGCCTGCCGCACCTACTGCCGAGTAGAGACGTGAGTCGAGTGCTTTGAGTGTGGATTCGTATTTCCAGTACAAGCCTTCACCACCGGAGGCGGCATTATCTTTCGTTTGTACGGCAATGCGCTTTTCGCCTGCCACGCAGCCTACTTTAGGATCGGTAAAGGCATGTACAATCTCTCGCAAGGCCTCCCGGTTGAGGTGGGTATTGGCATCGGTAAACACAACGAGAGGGGTTTCTACAAAGTGCATGCCTCGGTTCAGTGCAGCAGTTTTGCCTTGGCGTTGGGGCTGATGGAGAACGGTGGCTTGCGACCAGTGTGAGAGGCGTTCGTTGGTATGGTCATTACTGCCGTCGGTCACCCATAGGATATGGAGTTTGTCAGCCGGGTAATCCAGTTCAAGGCAGTTGCGCATCTTTTCGTCTACAACTTCTTCTTCATTATAGGCTGCAATAAATAAGGTGAGTTCGGGCAGTGCTTCGTCGGCAGGCATCGGACGGTGGACGGGTTTATGGAAGCACTCTTTTATCTTAACGAGAAAATATAAGAGTATTCCATATCCCATATAGGTGTAAAATACTATAAACAGGCTGATCCAGAAGTTTATTTCGACAGTTTTCATTGCGTTAGATTATTTACTTTCTTAATCAGAAAGGAAAATATGATTGCCAAAAGTATGGATAATCTTTTACCGGTGCAAGAAAATGCCTGAAAAACAATACTTACTTTATGCAACTTGTTGCATAAAATCAGAAAGCTTCTGTCATGTTGAAATAGAATAAGGTCTGATTATTTACTGTGTTCTTTCCCAAATCCAGGCGGACATTCATGCGTGGTTGTACTTCTATGCGAAGTCCTACGCCGTAATTGGGCAGTACACCCTCTATTTTGCCGGGAGTAGGACCCATGAAGCCGCATCCGGTCCATGCCACGAAGCCTACATGGTTGAGCATCCGTTTCGTCCATGTACTGCGGTCGGTGTTGATCATCTGCCGATACTCGGCCATAACGACGTGCGAGGATTTGTCCCGATATTGCCCCATGTAGTAACCGCGCAGGTCGAACGGCGTACCTGTGAGGGCATATTGCGTCAAGGGTACATCGCCGAATACATTCTTGGTCTGAGCAGTCCAGGCCAGCACCTTGCGATTGCCGAGCGATTTGTATTGGCGATAGTCGATTTCCAACCGATAGAAAGTCTGGTCACTGCCGATGAACTTGGCGTACATCATGCCGCGGAAGTCCAGATACATGCCTCGGTAAGCGTTGGCAGGGACATCGCGACTGTCGTAAGTCAGCAGAAAGCCGACGCCGGAGTTGAAGTTGTTGTAACCACTGGCCGTACCGCCTGCCTTTTTATAAGACTCTTCTTCTACGAGGAACTTTCCCGGTTCCGTCAGGTGGTCGTAATTGATGTCGATTTGAGGACCGGCAAAGATGTTGCTGTTGCCCAGACGGAACAAGAACCAGGGATTGATTTGCACGCCGCTGTAACGGTACTTGCTGGTGCTGTCGCTGCGTATGTAATCTCTGTTGGTCTTATAGCCGAGTCCATAGAAGTTCTCTTCCGTATTCTTGTAGCTGAATTTACCGAAGATGCGGAAACGGTCGCCTTTAAAGAAAAGTTGCGGCTTGGAGAAGAGGTTGATACCTCCTTTGAACATGAAGGCGATGGCCACGGGAACGACAGAACGCAATTGTATGCTGTCACTCGGATTGATACGGAATGTCATCAAAGCGCTTCCACCAAGCACGGCACCGAAGTCGGGTGTATAGCTGGGACCGCCCAGAATATTGTAATGTAAGTTTCGCTGCGCCACCTTTTGTTTGCGTAATTCTTTTTTTGTCAATGCCGGAGTCGTGTCGTTTGTTACAACACTTGTCTGCTCTTGAGCTGAAGTGGCGGTGAACGCCAGTGTCAGTGTGATGATAATTAGTATATATCTTTTCATATTGTACGAAATGAGGGTGCAAAGGAAACTAATTTCTTTCAAATAGTTTTCAAAGGAATAGATAATTATTCTAAAGATGTCACTAAAATTATCAAAAAAAGACATTACTTTTGCCTGACAAGCGGGCATTTTAGGTGATGCCATCTTTCGATTATTGTATAACTAACATATTTAATACGTTATGAAACAACGATTTTTATCTGTAATTGTTTTCAGTGCCGCACTGTTTTCCTTGCAGGCACAGGATGGGGGCATCAGCCCGGGTATGCTTGAACAGATCAAGCAAAGCTATGAAGGCACGGCTTCGGACAAAGCGCTCCGCAACGCCATCGGCAATAATGATATTCGCAAACTGGCACTCAATCAGGAGAATCTGACGGGCATGGATACCCATTTCTCTATCAAAGTCAATTCCAAAGGCATTACAAACCAGCAGTCATCCGGCCGTTGCTGGCTGTTTACGGGGCTGAACGTGATGCGTGCCAAGGCACTTGCCAAGTACGGCCTTCCTTCTTTTGAGTTCTCCGAAATCTATCCTTTCTTTTGGGACCAGCTGGAGAAGTCAAACCTCTTCCTGCAAGGCATCATCGATACCGGCAAGAGTCCGATAAACGATAAAACCGTCGAATGGCTTTTCCAGCATCCGTTGAGCGATGGCGGTACGTTTACCGGGGTAGCTGATATTGTTTCCAAATATGGCCTTGTTCCCAAAGAAGCAATGCCGGAAACGAATAGTAGTGACAACACTTCGCGTATGGCAAATCTCATCTCTCTGAAGTTGAAAGAATACGGCCTGCAACTCCGCGAAATGGTGGCCGGTGGTGCCAAACCTGCTGTATTGGAGAAAGAAAAGACAACGATGCTCGGCACCATCTACCGGATGTTGGTATTGAACCTCGGTGTTCCTCCCACAGAATTCGACTACGTTCGCAAAGATGCCAAAGGAAACCCTGTTGAAACGGAACACCATACGCCGATGTCTTTCCTTGAGAAATATGGTGACCGCGGGCTGCTTACCAACTATGTAATGCTGATGAACGACCCCAGCCGGGAGTACTACAAATGTTATGAAATAGACTACGACCGCCATCGCTATGACGGCAAGAACTGGACATACGTCAACCTGCCCGTAGAAGATATCAAAGAGATGGCTATCACCTCTTTGAAAGATAGCACGATGATGTATTTCTCTTGCGATGTAGGCAAGTTCCTTAATTCCGAACGTGGCTTGCTCGATGTAAGGAACTATGATTACGAATCCCTGATGGGCACTACCTTCGGCATGGACAAGAAACAACGCATACAAACCTTCTCCAGTGGCTCTTCCCACGCCATGACATTGATGGCTGTTGACTTGAACAAAGATGGAAAACCCGTGAAATGGATGGTTGAGAATAGTTGGGGAGCTGCAAGCGGCTACCAGGGACATCTTATCATGACCGACGACTGGTTTAATGAATATATGTTCCGCCTGGTGGTAGAGACCAAATATGTTCCTGCCAAAGTTATGGAACTGTTTAAGCAGAAACCTATCCGCTTGCCGGCATGGGATCCGATGTTCGCAGAGGAGAAATGAATGATTTCAGAAATCATTGCTGCAATGATTTCAGAAGTTATTACTGCAATGATTTCTGAAGTTATTGCTGCAATGAAAATATGATAGTTCACCCACCTTCGGAATGCCATAGGAAAAGCTGTATTGAAGAGCATAGACGCGAATGGAATATAGAGTATATTACTATCGTGTTCGTTAACGAAAGGGATTACGGAAATTTCTCCGTAATTCCTTTCTTTTTTACTCTTTATTCACGTTCTTTTTTGCTACTTTTGCGGGCAAATTAATGAAACCATTATTTTATATAAACGCATGGCAAATGTAATTAAGTTACGTAAAGGCCTTGACATTAACCTTAAAGGCGCTGCTGCTAAAGAGTTTATGTCTGTGAAAGAGCCGGGATTCTACGCATTGGTTCCCGATGATTTTACGGGTATCACTCCCAAGGTGGTGGTCAAAGAACAGGAATATGTGATGGCCGGAGGACCCTTGTTTATCGACAAGAATCATCCTGAATTAAAATTTGTTTCGCCCGTTAGCGGCGTAGTGACAAGCGTGGAGCGTGGTGCACGCCGTAAGGTGCTGAACATTGTCGTTGAGGCTGCCACTGAGCAAGACTACGAGGAATTCGGCAAGATGGATCCGTCCAAGATGAACGGTCAGCAAGTGAAAGAAGCACTGCTGCAAACCGGTATGTTCGCCTTCATCCGCCAACGCCCGTACGACGTCATTGCCGATCCGACGGTAACTCCGAAAGCTATCTTCGTTTCAGCTTTCGACAGCAACCCGATGGCTCCCGATTTTGAATTCGCCCTCAAAGGGGAGGAAGCAAATTTCCAGACAGGACTCGACGCTTTGTCAAAGATGGCAAAGACGTATCTGAACATCAGTGTAAAACAAAAAACTACGGCTCTGACGCAAGCCAAGAACGTTACCATCACTGCTTTCGACGGGCCTCACCCGGCAGGTAACGTAGGCGTGCAAATCAACCATCTCTCTCCGGTAGTGAAAGGCGAAACGGTATGGACCATCGGTGCCGAAGCCGTTATCTTCATCGGTCGTCTGATGAATACCGGACGCGTGAATCTGACCCGTACGGTAGCTGTTACGGGCTCTGAAGTGTTGAAACCCGCTTACTGCAAACTGCAAGTCGGCGCACTGCTGACGAACGTTTTCCAAGGCAACGTGACTACCGGTAAAGACCTCCGCTACATCAGCGGCAATGTACTCACCGGCAAGAAGGTTTCTCCGAACGGCTTCCTGGGTGCTTTCGACAGCCAGTTGACGGTAATCCCCGAAGGAGACGAAATCCACGAAATGTTGGGTTGGATTATGCCGCGTTTCAATCAATTCAGTGTCAACCGCTCCTATTTCAGCTGGTTGATGGGCAAGAAAGAATATGTGCTCGATGCCCGTGTGAAGGGTGGCGAACGTCACATGATCATGTCAGGCGAATACGACCGTGTATTCCCGATGGACATCTTCCCCGAATATCTGGTAAAAGCAATCATTGCAGGCGACATCGACCGTATGGAAGCTTTGGGTATCTACGAAGTGGCTCCCGAAGATTTTGCCCTCTGCGAATTCGTTTGTTCTTCCAAAGTGGAAGTGCAGCGCATCGTACGTGCCGGACTTGATATGCTTCGTGCTGAAATGGCATAAATCAAAAATCATAAATCATAAATAGTATAAATGAAAGCGTTAAGAAATTATCTCGACAAGATAAAGCCGAACTTTGAAGAGGGCGGCAAATTCCACGCATTTCGTTCGGTGTTCGATGGCTTCGAAACATTCTTGTTCGTGCCCAACACTACTTCGAAATCGGGAACGCATATTCACGACTCTATCGACAGCAAACGCATCATGTCGATTGTGGTTATTGCGTTGATACCGGCGCTGCTGTTCGGTATGTATAACGTAGGTTACCAGCATTTCACGCATACCGGTGCTACCGGCAGCTTCATCGAAATGTTTGCCTACGGTTTCCTGGCTATATTGCCTAAAATCATTGTATCATACGTAGTAGGTCTCGGCATTGAGTTCGTGGTGGCTCAGTGGAAGAAGGAAGAAATTCAGGAAGGTTTCCTGGTTTCGGGTATCTTGATTCCGATGATTGTTCCGGTGGACTGTCCGTTGTGGATTCTGGCGGTTGCTACTGCATTCTCTGTAATCTTTGCGAAAGAAGTATTCGGTGGTACGGGCATGAACGTGTTCAACGTTGCTTTGATTACCCGCGCATTCCTTTTCTTTGCTTATCCTACCAAGATGTCCGGTGATGCTGTTTGGGTATCCGGCGATTCTATCTTCGGTTTGGGACAACAGGTAGACGGCCTTACGGTAGCTACTCCGCTGGGGGCGGCTGCAACGACAGGTACTTATCCCGATTTCTCCTGGGATATGGTGACCGGTCTTATTCCGGGTTCTATCGGTGAAACCAGTGTCATCGCCATCGCTCTTGGTGCCATTCTGTTGTTGTGGACGGGCATTGCAAGCTGGAAGACGATGTTCTCCGTATTCGTAGGTGGTGCTTTTATGGCATTCATCTTCAATGCAATCGGTCCTGACACTCCGATGGCTCAGATGCCTTGGTACGAACACCTCGTGCTGGGTGGTTTCTGCTTCGGTGCCGTGTTTATGGCTACCGACCCTGTTACTTCGGCACGTACCGAAACAGGTAAGTATATTTTCGGTTTCCTGATTGGTGCCATGGCTATCATTATCCGTGTGCTGAACCCCGGTTACCCCGAAGGTATGATGCTTGCCATCCTGCTGATGAACATCTTCGCTCCGCTGATTGACTACTGTGTGGTACAGGGCAACATCGGCCGTCGCGAGAAACGTGCAATCAAGTCTAACAATTAAATACCGGAATAGAAATGAATACCAATAGTAATAGTTATACTATCATTTATGCTTCGGTAATGGTTGTTATCGTTGCATTCCTGCTGGCATTCGTAAGTTCTTCACTGCGCGAAACGCAGAACAAGAATGTGGAACTTGATACGAAGAAGCAAATCCTTGCCGCTCTCAACATCAAGGACGTAAAGGATGCCGAAGCAGAATATAATAAATATGTAAAGGGCGATATGCTGATGAACGTTGACGGTACACTGACAGAGAATACCGACGGATTTGCTACCGCTTACGAAAAAGAAGCCAAAGAAAACCATCGTCTGCATGTATTTGTTGCAGAAGTGAACGGAGAAAAGAAATATGTATTCCCCGTTTACGGTGCAGGTCTTTGGGGTGCTATCTGGGGTTATGTGGCGCTGAACAGTGACAAAGATACCGTTTACGGTGTTTACTTCTCTCATGCCAGCGAAACTCCGGGTCTGGGTGCCGAAATCGCTACTCCTCACTTCCAGGGAGAATTCCCGGGTAAGAAGACGTTGGAGAACGGTGAAGTAGCCCTCGGCGTTGTGAAGAACGGTAAGGTAGAGAAACCTGATTATCAGGTGGACGGTATTTCGGGTGGTACCATCACTTCTGTAGGTGTGGATGCCATGCTGAAGGCTTGTCTGAGCAACTACAAGAACTTTTTAACTAATAATAATGAGGAGGAATAAGAATATGGGACAATTGTTTTCAAAGAAGAATAAAGAAGTATTCTCTACTCCGCTTGGACTGAACAACCCCGTTACCGTACAGGTGTTGGGTATCTGTTCCGCTTTGGCCGTTACTGCAAAACTGGAGCCTGCCATTGTGATGGGTCTTTCGGTGACGGTGATTACAGCATTTGCCAATGTCGTGATCTCATTGCTGCGCAAGACGATTCCTAACCGTATCCGTATCATCGTTCAGTTGGTGGTTGTTGCCGCATTGGTAACGATTGTAAGTGAGATCCTGAAGGCTTTTGCTTATGACGTAAGTGTACAGCTTTCTGTTTACGTAGGTCTGATTATTACAAACTGTATCCTGATGGGACGCTTGGAAGCATTTGCCATGCAGAACGGTCCTTGGGAGTCCTTCCTCGACGGTGTGGGCAACGGTTTGGGATATGCCAAGATTTTGATTATCGTAGCTTTCTTCCGCGAACTGCTTGGTTCGGGTACATTGCTCGGTTTCAACATCCTGAACTACGAACCTCTGCAGAAAATAGGTTATGTGAATAACGGCTTGATGTTGATGCCTCCTATGGCGCTGATTATCTGTGCTTGCATCATCTGGTATCAACGTGCACGTCACAAAGAACTGCAAGAAAAGTAATCACTAAGTAAACAGAAAGAACATGGAACATTTATTAAGTTTATTCGTCCGCTCCATCTTTGTGGACAACATGATATTCGCGTTCTTCCTCGGTATGTGCTCTTATCTGGCCGTATCGAAGAATGTGAAGACTGCCGTGGGACTGGGTATCGCCGTAACTTTCGTGTTGGTGGTTACGCTTCCGGTCAACTATCTATTGCAAACCAAGGTGCTCGGGCCTAACGCTATCATTGAAGGCGTAGACCTCAGCTTCCTGAGTTTTATTCTTTTCATTGCCGTAATTGCCGCTATCGTGCAGTTGGTAGAAATGATTGTGGAACGTTTCAGCCCTTCGCTCTACGCTTCACTGGGTATCTTCCTGCCGCTGATTGCCGTAAACTGTGCCATCATGGGTGCATCGCTCTTCATGCAGCAACGCATCACGATGGGCGAGAGCGATCCGAAGTACATCGGTGACGTTTGGGATGCTATCTCTTATGCACTGGGTTCCGGTATCGGCTGGTTGCTGGCTATTGTCGGTCTGGCTGCTATCCGCGAGAAAATGGCTTATTCTGACGTACCTGCTCCGCTGAAAGGTTTGGGCATCACGTTCATCACGGTAGGCTTGATGGCAATGGCATTTATGTGTTTCTCTGGTTTGAACATCTAATAAGAAAGGAATAAAACAATGGATATGAATATGATATTAGCAAGCATTGGAGTATTCCTCGTGGTTGTTCTGCTGCTTGTCGTTATCCTGCTGGTTGCCAAGAACTTCCTGGTGCCTTCAGGTAATGTAAAACTTACTATCAACGGCGACAAGGTGCTGGATGTAGCTTCCGGTTCCACGTTGCTGAATACGCTGTCTGTAAACGGTGTGTTCCTTTCCTCCGCTTGTGGTGGTAAGGGCTCCTGCGGACAGTGCAAATGCCAGGTTGTAGAAGGCGGTGGCGAAATCCTGCCTTCTGAAACTCCTCACTTCAGCCGTAAGCAAATCCAGGACCATTGGCGTCTGGGTTGCCAGGTGAAGGTGAAAGGCGACATGGGTATCAAGATCGACGAGTCTGTACTCGGTGTGAAAGAGTGGGAGTGCGAGGTTATCTCCAACAAGAACGTGGCTACGTTTATCAAAGAGTTTATCGTGGCATTGCCTAAGGGCGAACACATGGACTTCGTTCCGGGTTCTTATGCACAGATCAAGATACCTAAATACTCAATGGATTATGATAAAGACATTGATAAGAGTCTGATTGGTGAAGAATACCTGCCTGCATGGGAGAAATTCGGTTTGTTGGGCTTGAAGTGTAGAAACGATGAGGAAACTATTCGTGCTTACTCTATGGCGAACTATCCTGCTGAGGGTGACCGTATCATGTTGACGGTGCGTATTGCTACTCCGCCGTTCAAACCGAAAGATCAGGGCCCGGGCTTTATGGATGTAATGCCGGGTATCGCCTCTTCTTATATCTTCACACTGAAACCGGGCGATAAGGTAATCATGAGTGGTCCTTACGGAGACTTCCACCCGATATTCGACTCCAAGCGTGAGATGATGTGGGTAGGTGGTGGTGCCGGTATGGCTCCGTTGCGTGCACAAATCATGCACATGACGAAGACGCTGCATACTACCGACCGCGTGATGAACTACTTCTATGGTGCGCGTGCATTGAACGAAGTGTTCTATCTGGAAGACTTCCTGCAGATAGAGAAAGACTTCCCCAACTTCAAGTTCCACCTCGCACTGGACCGTCCCGACCCTGCAGCCGATGCAGCGGGCGTGAAGTATACTCCGGGATTCGTACACAACGTAATCTACGAGACTTACTTGAAAGATCACGAAGCTCCCGAAGACATCGAATACTACATGTGTGGTCCCGGCCCGATGTCGAAAGCTGTTGAGAAGATGCTCGACGATCTCGGCGTTCCGGCTCAGAACCTGATGTTCGATAACTTCGGCGGATAAACGAGATTTGAGATTTGAATAAGGAACTCCGGTAGGGCTTGGGCTTTACCGGAGTTTTTTGTTACCTTTGGCTCGTCTTATTTAAAATAAAGAATTTATGGAACTTCAAGATATACTCCGCAATCTGCAGATAGAACAACTCACCCCGATGCAGGAAGCTGCACGCGAGGCTTACGGTATGAATAAAGATTTGGTATTGCTTTCGCCTACCGGTTCGGGCAAGACGCTGGCTTTTCTTCTGCCGTTGGTGCAAACGTTGAAAGCAGATGTGCAAGGTGTGCAGGCGGTAGTGTTGGTACCTTCGCGCGAGCTGGCTTTGCAGATTGAAACCGTATTCAAGTCAATGAATACTCCTTTTAAGGCTATGAGTTGTTATGGCGGACGTCCTGCGATGGAAGAACATCGGACGATGAAAGGTATCAATCCTTCTGTCATTATAGGTACGCCCGGTCGTATGAACGACCATTTGCGGAAAGAAAATTTCGATGCCCGTACCGTCACCACTTTAGTTATCGATGAGTTTGATAAATGCCTTGAATTCGGTTTCCATGATGAAATGGCGGAAGTTATCGGGCAGTTACCTTCTTTGAAGAAGCGTGTATTACTCTCTGCTACCGATGCCGAGGAAATCCCACAATTTGCAGGAGTGGGAGGGAATGTGGAGGTCAACTCTACGATCCCCAAGAGCCACTCTACACTTCTGAAGTTGAACTTCCTGGCTACTGAACCTGTTTCTGACCGTTTGAGCTTGCAAAAGGTACTGTCTCCCGAAAAAGATAAGCTGGAAACGCTTTATCGCCTGCTCTGTACATTGGGTGACCGTTCTACTTTAGTCTTCGTCAATTATCGCGAAAGCGTGGAGCGTGTGGCTTCTTATCTGCAATCCAGAAAATTTCCTTGCGATGCCTTCCACGGAGGTATGGAGCAAGCCGACCGTGAACGGGCACTTTATAAATTCCGTAACGGCAGTTGCCCTGTCTTGGTTTCTACTGACCTTGCAGCACGCGGACTGGATATTCCCGGTATCGACAATATTGTGCACTATCATTTACCGGTCAACGAAGAAGCATTCACTCACCGCAACGGGCGTACAGCTCGCTGGGAGGCGCGTGGCTCTTCTTTTCTTCTCCTCCATGCCGAAGAGCGTCTTCCTGATTATATCCCCGAAGACATCCCAGCCTTTGAACTGCCGGAGCAGACGCCGAAACCTGCCAAATCCCGTTGGACTACCTTATATATAGGTAAAGGGAAAAAGGATAAGTTGAATAAGATAGATATCGTAGGTTTCTTATATAAGAAAGGAGGACTGACAAAAGAAGATGTCGGTCAGGTGGATGTAAAAGAACACTATGCTTTTGTAGCCGTTCGTCGTAGCAAAGCCAAGCAACTCCTTACCTTGATTCACGGTGAGAAAATCAAAGGGATGAAAACGATTATTGAGGAGGCAAAATGAGTTTTTCTTATAAATATTCGTTTTTATTTCACTTTTCCTATTAAATGAAAAGTATGCATTCTTAATAACTTTCAGTTTACCTTTTAATACAGTTCTTGATAAGTATATGTAACAAATTGGTGTATATTTCTTGTATATACCAATAAAAAGTAAGGTAAATGCGGTTGAAAAAATGAATTTCATAAGGAAAGATTTGTAATACGGAAAAAAATCCGTAATTTCGCCATGTCATAAGACATTTAATGAACGAAATTGTATAACCAAAACAAACTTCAAATGAAAAAGCATAATTTCAATGCAGGACCTTCCATTCTCCCGCGCGAGGTGATAGAGGATACAGCGAAGGCTATTTTAGATTTCAATGGATCCGGTCTCTCTCTGATGGAGATTAGCCACCGTGCTAAAGACTTCCAACCCGTAGTGGACGAAGCCGTGGCGTTATTCAAAGAATTGCTCAATATACCCGAAGGTTATTCGGTACTGTTCTTGGGTGGTGGTGCCAGTCTGGAATTCTGCATGATACCTTTCAATTTCCTCGACAAAAAAGCAGCTTATCTGAATACCGGCGTATGGGCCAAGAAAGCAATGAAAGAAGCTAAAGCTTTCGGCGAGGTTGTAGAAGTAGCCTCCTCTGCCGAAGCCAACTATACTTATATTCCGAAGGATTATACAGTTCCGGCTGATGTTGATTATTTCCACATTACTACTAACAATACGATTTACGGTACGGAACTGAAGAGTGACCTTGATGTCAATGTTCCGATGGTTGCCGATATGTCTTCCGATATTTTCTCCCGTCCTATCGACGTGTCTAAGTATATCTGTATCTATGGTGGTGCACAGAAGAATTTGGCTCCTGCCGGTGTGACATTCGTTATCGTGAAAGATGAAGCAGTAGGCAAAATGTCCCGTTACATCCCGACTATGCTGAACTATCAGACTCACATTGACGGAGGTTCTATGTTCAATACTCCTCCTGTTGTTCCTATTTATGCAGCATTGCAGACATTGCGCTGGATCAAGGCACAGGGCGGTGTGAAGGAAATGGAACGTCGTGCCATCGAGAAGGCAGACATGTTGTATGCTGAAATCGATCGCAACAAACTGTTTGTAGGTACGGCTGCCCAAGAAGACCGTTCACGCATGAACATCTGCTTCGTGATGGCTCCCGAATACAAAGACCTCGAAGCTGACTTCCTGAAGTTTGCTACAGAAAGAGGTATGGTAGGTATCAAGGGACACCGTTCAGTAGGTGGATTCCGTGCATCTTGCTACAATGCAATGCCGAAAGAAAGTGTACAAGCACTGATTGACTGCATGCAGGAATTTGAGAAACTTCATTAATAATATTTTGATTCACCACAGAGGACACAGAGTCCCACAGAGATTGGACTAAAGAAAAAACTCTGTGAAACTCAGTGTCACTCTGTGGTGAATTCTTTTTTAATACCAATTGAATCATGAAAGTATTAGTCGCAACAGACAAACCGTTTGCTAAAGTAGCAGTAGACGGTATTCGCAAAGAAATTGAAGCAGCGGGTTATGAACTCGTTTTGCTGGAAAAATATGGTGAGAAGGCAAAATTGCTGGAAGCAGTGAAAGATGCTAACGCCATTATTATCCGTAGCGACATCATTGATGCCGAAGTTTTGGATGCAGCCAAAGAATTGAAAATCGTAGTACGTGCAGGTGCAGGTGTAGACAATGTAGATCTTGCTGCTGCCACTGCTCATAACGTATGTGTAATGAACACTCCGGGGCAGAATTCCAATGCCGTAGCCGAACTGGTTTTCGGATTGATGGTGATGGCTGTCCGCAATATGTATAATGGTACTTCGGGTACGGAACTGAAAGGTAAGAAATTGGGTATTCACGCTTACGGTAACGTAGGTCGCAATGTAGCCCGTGTTGCTAAAGGTTTCGGTATGGATATCTATGCCTATGATGCCTTCTGCCCGAAGGACGTTATCGAGAAAGACGGTGTGAAAGCGCTGGATTCGGTCGAAGAACTTTATTCTACTTGTGACGTTGTATCTCTGCATATCCCTGCTACAGCCGAAACCAAGAACTCTATCAACTATGCATTGGTGAACAAGATGCCGAAGGGCGGTCTGTTGGTAAATACAGCCCGCAAGGAAGTCATCAACGAAGCCGAGTTGATTCAGTTGATGGAAGAACGTTCCGATTTGAAGTACATGACCGACATCATGCCTGCTGCCAACGAAACTTTTGCAGCCAAGTTTGCCGGGCGTTATTTCTCTACACCGAAGAAGATGGGTGCACAGACTGCCGAAGCCAATATCAATGCAGGTATTGCAGCTGCAAAGCAGATTGTAGGGTTCCTGAAAGATGGTTGCGAGAAATTCCGTGTAAACAAGTAATAAGATGAATAGCAAAACTGCCTATAAATTTGCGGTAATCTATTTGATGATAGGTGCCGGAGTATTTGCAGTAAGCAGTATATTCAGAAAAGAACTGTCAGATTTCGCCCTCGGCTTTTGCGAGGGCGTATCTGTTGTACTGATATTAGGTAGCGCTATCTATCTGCTAAGATACTTCACAAAAAAGAAAAACCAATAATCTCCATTAAAAAACACCTTGACTTATGGCTACAATTAAACCTTTTAAAGGCGTTCGTCCTCCGCAGGACTTGGTAGAACAAGTTGCTTCACGTCCTTACGATGTGCTGAACTCGGCCGAAGCGCGCGAAGAAGCAGCAGGAAACGAGAAATCCCTGTATCACATCATTAAACCCGAAATAGATTTTCCCGTTGGTACGGATGAGCATGATGAGTGTGTTTATCAGAAGGCAGCCGAGAATTTCCAAATGTTCCAGGATAAAGGCTGGTTGGTGCAAGATGACAAAGAGAACTACTACGTATATGCTCAGACAATGAATGGCAAGACGCAGTATGGTTTGGTAGTAGGTGCCTATGTTCCCGACTATATGAACGGTGTCATCAAGAAGCACGAACTGACCCGTCGTGATAAGGAAGAAGACCGCATGAAGCATGTCCGTGTGAACAATGCCAATATTGAGCCGGTATTCTTTGCCTATCCCGATAATGATACATTGGATGCCATCATTGCCCGCTATACCGCTCAAAAGCCGGTGTACGACTTTATTGCTCCCGGCGACGGTTTCGGTCACACGTTCTGGATCATTGACAAGCAGGAAGATATAGATGCCATCACCAAAGAGTTTGCCAAGATGCCCGCTCTTTATATTGCCGACGGACACCATCGTAGTGCAGCTGCCGCTTTGGTGGGTGCCGAGAAAGCCAAACAAAACCCGAACCATCGTGGTGATGAAGAATACAACTACTTCATGGCTGTTTGTTTCCCTGCCAATCAGTTGACCATCATCGATTACAACCGCGTTGTGAAAGACTTGAACGGCTTGACTCCCGAACAATTCCTTGCTGCTGTCGGCAAGAACTTCATTGTAGAAGAAAAAGGAACGGAAATCTACAAACCCTCCGGCTTGCATAATTTTGCCCTTTATCTGGAAGGAAAGTGGTATAGTCTGACTGCCAAGCCGGGTACGTACAATGATAATGACCCTATCGGCGTACTGGATGTGACCATCTCCTCCAATCTGATACTGGATGAAGTTCTTGGCATAAAAGATCTTCGTTCCGATAAGCGTATCGACTTCGTAGGCGGTATTCGTGGATTGGGAGAATTGAAGAAGCGTGTGGATAGTGGTGAGATGAAAGTTGCTTTGGCTCTCTATCCCGTTTCTATGAAGCAATTGATGGATATTGCCGATACGGGTAATATTATGCCTCCCAAGACTACTTGGTTTGAACCGAAACTGCGGTCAGGCTTGGTAATTCACAAACTGGACTAAAAGAACAGAGTTAGTCCGTCATTCAGCGCAGCGAAGAATCTCTTCTCTTTGCATAAGAGGGAGTAGGTTCTTCGCTGCGTTCTGAATGACGGACTATATCTTTTCAAGAATGTCGTTTGAAGTATTGTCTCCTCATCCATCGGTCGAACAGCATAAAAAGTGGAATGGCTATAAGTATCAATAGATAGAAAGAGGGTATTTGGACTTTTTCCACTTCTGCGATGGCAGTCGGAGTGAAAGCTTCCCGAATGGTATCTCCAAAATAGACAATCAGCCCTGCTATACTACTACCTATCAGGAAAACCGCTGCAATGATGGTTGCCAGCAAAGTTCTCCGTTCCGTTCTCTTTTCGCGTAAGCGTACGGACTCTTCCACCTTCTGCATGGTGCGATAGGCAAAGTTGGGAGACAGACGGAAAGCGCTCTGTTCCTGCATTGCCTTTTTCAGTCCTTTATCTTTATCTTCTTCGTTCATACTGTTTCCTGTTTCATTAAAACATATATTTTTTTGCGTATGCGGTGCAACTTTACCTTGGCGTTGCTTTCCGTCAGTCCTGAGATTAGAGCGACCTCATGCATTGTCTTCTCTTCATAATAGAACAAGCTGATCAATGCCCGTTCTTCCGAGTCGAGTTGCTCCACGGCTCTTTTCAATTTTGCGATCTGTTCCTCACCTTCTTCATTCAAGGCTTCGTCAACTTGGGCGTCCGATATATTGGCGAGTAACGTATCGTCCATGGCAAAGGTATCGAATTTCTTTTTCCGTGCGCTCGAAATAGCTGTATTATAAGCTATCGAATAAATCCACGTAGAAAAAGAGCTGCTTCCTTTGAAAGATTCGAGATGCTGAAAAGCTTTCAGAAATACATCCTGCGTCAGTTCTTCTGCATCCTCCTGGTTGGAGACAATGCGGACAATCAGGCTGAATACCTGCTGACCGTATGTATCGAGAAAGTACTCGTAAAGAGCTGTTTCTCCATTCAAGATACGCCGGATGATATGTTTTTCGTCATCTTTCATTTTGTCTGTTAGACGCAGCATTGCCGGGATGGTTACAACTTTTAGATGAAAAAATATTTTTTATCAGAAAAGTGTAACCTCATAAAAGTCATTGCGTCTAAAGGGTACAAAGAAACGAAAATACTAACTTAAAAAGAAACGAATATGATGGATTTTATTATGGTGCCTGCAGTAATGACAATCATTACTTTGGGAGTTTACAAACTGTTCGAACTGTTTGTTTGCAAAAGAGAGAGAATCATGCTGATTGAGAAAATGGGTGATCAGCCAGAAATGCCAAAGATGCCGGTTGCCAAGTTATATGGTAACTTCTCTAACTTCTCTTTTTCGGCTTTGAAGATAGGATGTCTATTGGCCGGTATGGGACTTGGACTATTGATAGGATATTTTATCTGTTACGCAACGATTCCCGAATTCTTTACCACTGACAGATGGGCTTATCGAGAAACTGCTTCTCTGATTTATGGTGCTTGCGTATTGGGATTTGGCGGAATTGGTCTTATTACCTCTTTTGTTATAGAATTGAAGCTCAATAAGAAGTAATACGAAAAAAAACACGATATTTGTCTCCTGAAATGAGGTTCATTTCTAGGATGGATCTAAAAATATCAGGAGACAATGAAGATACTGATTCTTAATAGTAGCCCCCGCCGACAGGGGAATATTTCGAAGATGCTGGAAGCGATGAAGCAAGAAGCTGAAAGTGGTGGAGCAGAAGTAACATTTGTACGTGTGCCGGACTTGCAGGTTCGTCCTTGCATCGGTTGTATGAAGTGCCGCTATACTCTGAAGTGCTGCTTGCCCGAAGATGATTCGCAAAAGGTATTGCAGTTGATAAAGGAAGCAGATGCTTTGATTATCGGTGCCCCCTGCTATTGGGGAAACTTGCCGGGAGAACTGAAAGTGCTTTTCGACCGTATGGTCTACGGTATGATGGGGGAGAACTCCTGGGGAATGCCTCTTCCGCTGCATAAGGGCAAGAAGGCAGTCATTGTAAGCACATGTACTACTCCCTATCCCTTCAACATCCTCTACAACCAGTCGCATGGAGTGGTGAAGGCACTGAAGGAAATCCTGAAATGGAGTGGGTTCAAGATTGTGAAGACGATTGAAAAGGGAGGAACCAAGAAGCATCCGGGACTGTCGGAGAAAGAAATGGCGCGCTGCCGTAAAACAGTACAATTATTAAGCATTGCCTGATGAACAAAACTTCTTCTTGTCTTGTTAGAATATCAGTAACAGAAAATTCAATAGGTATGAATATAGATAAGAACAAGAAGAAGAAGAAAGAAATGTTGCCCGGGCAACAGATCGGCCTTTATGGTAAGGCTGATAAGAAAGATGTTCGTCAGATGGTTAAGATTTTGAATCCTGACAAAAACAGTATGGAGAGCAGAGGTTAATCCTCTGCTTTTTTTATGTTCCTTTAGATGAAGCGTTGCCGGCAGCATTGAATAATGCGGCAGATCTGCTCTACTGTTCTGCAAATATTCTCTTGTGCAAAAGCTGGCTCCGTTGCTTGCTCTAAAGACATGGGAGAAGGAGTGATGGAAAATACTCCCTGAAATCCAGCTCTATTCAGTTCCTCTACATCTTCTATAGAGCCTGCCAATAAGATGACGGGAATATGCTGTCTTCTTGCTTCTTCCAATACTCCCAAGGGGACTTTTCCCATAACAGTTTGTCGGTCTGACTTGCCTTCACCAGTGATAATGAGATCGGCACCTTTTATGCTTTCGGAGAAGTGAAGAGTGTCCAGCAATAACCGGATGCCGGGCTTCAATTCTGCATTCAGGAATGCCGATAGCCCTCCGCCCATGCCACCGGCTGCACCGGCACCGGGTACGTGTGTGATATCTCTGCCCGTAAATTTATAGATTACTTTAGCCAGTTTCTTCATATTCTTGTCCAACTTAGCCACCATTTCCGGGTCTGCTCCCTTTTGCGAAGCAAAGACATAAGCTGCACCAGTAGGACCGGTAAACGGATTTTGCACATCACATGCCGCCGTAAAATGAGAGTCTTTAAGTGCCGGATGTACAGCAGAAGAATCAATAGAGGCAACATCGGCCAGTAATGCTCCGCACATACCGTCAGGTCCCAACTCTTTTCCGCTTTTATCCAGAAAGCGGAATCCTACCGCTTGCAGCATTCCTAAACCTGCGTCGTTGGTTGCACTGCCGCCAAGTCCAATGATGAAGTTCCTGCATCCCCGTTCCAGTGCATCATATATCAATTCTCCCGTTCCGAGAGTAGTTGTCAACATCGGGTTACGTTTCTCTTTGGGAACGAGGGGAAGTCCGCTAATGGCTGCCGTTTCAATAAAAGCCGTCTGTCCGTCACCGGAAATGCCGTATTGAGTATTACGCAGTTCCAGCAGAGGGGAGTGGGCACAGACGGAAATGCGTCTTCCTCCGGTGGCGGCAATAAGTGCATCCTGCATCCCTTCTCCTCCGTCGGCCACGGGAAAGCTGATTACTTCGCATTCGGAGAAGACATTTCGTATACCTTTGGTAGCAGCAATTGCTGCTGCTGCCGAGGTGAGGCATTCTTTGAAAGAATCTATGGCGATTATTACTTTTTTCATGGAATGATCTGTTTGTTTTCGTCACGGTGTCCCGGATATTAGGAAACATGCCTTTACAAAGGTAAACTTTTCCGATGTAAATCTCTGCATAAAACAGGAAAACTGAGTATATTTGCAGCATGAGCGAAGATACGTATAAAACCATTACCGCCCCATCCGAGGGAATTTACACAGAGAAGCGTAGCAAGTTTATCGCTATCGCTCTGCCGGTGCGTACGGTCGAAGAAGTGAAAGCGCATCTGGAAACTTATCAAAAGAAGTATTACGATGCCCGCCACGCGTGCTATGCCTATATGCTGGGGGCCGAACGCAAAGACTTCCGTGCCAATGACAACGGAGAACCCTCCGGCACGGCAGGCAAACCCATCCTTGGACAAATCAACTCCAATGAACTGACGGACATTCTGATTATCGTAGTCCGTTATTTCGGAGGCATCAAGTTGGGTACAAGCGGACTGATTGTTGCCTATAAAGCAGCTGCTGCCGAGGCTATAGCTGCCGCTACGATTATAGAGAAGACAGTAGATGAAACCGTCGCTTTTCTTTTTGAATATCCCATGATGAACGATGTGATGCGTGTGGTGAAGGAAGAGGAGCCGGAGATACTGGAACAATCGTACGACATGGATTGCCGTATGGTGCTTCGCATCCGCAAGTCCATGATGCCGAAGTTGCGGGCACGGCTGGAGAAAGTAGAAACTTTACGTTTTGAAGAAGCATAAAGTTATTATCGGGTGCTTCCGTGATGCTTGGGTTAAAAGAAAAGTGCCTCGGCATTAAGAGAAAAAGTTCAGAGAATAAGGAGAAAACTTCTTTTCTTTAGTAACTATTCTCTGTTCAAAGCTTGCGAACGGATATTCGCAGTGCTTGAATATGTATTCGCGCAGTGCGAACGGATGTTCACAAAGTGCGGATGGACTTTCATCCGATATGTGTATGTAAATAGTTTAATTTAATAATAGAACAAGTTTGATATGGCATTTGAAGCGACCAAACGTGAGTTAGGTGAACTCTATACATTCTTTCGGCTGCTGGCCGACGGGAAAGTACCGATGGGTACACCGAAAGCGCAGAAGGATGAAACGAAGTATCGGCCCATTGCACTGATACAGAGGGAAGAACATGACGGTACACGCCGTTACTATATTGAAAAGGAAGAAATACGCATTGTTAGCGGTACGACAGAGAAAGACGGTACATTCGTTGTCGGCGATAAGGAAGAACAACGCTTTCCGCGTCAGGACTTCGGAGATGCGGCAGAGCTTATTCTTTACCAGCTGAAGAATGTGCCGGGCGAAGAAATTGAAGTTTCCGAAGGATTGGAAGCCTTTCTCGATGCCGTCAACATCTACGATCTGGAGTCCAAGACTGAGGACCGCACTGATTTCTCCGTTGCTTTCTGGCATTCCGAGGCTCCGTTGACGGGTTTTAGCGTCCGTTGCCGCCTCAGCCCCATGGCTCCGTTGCTGGATGGCGGACGTACTGCCAATCTGAAACTGGAGCAGAGCGGTGTGAAGTTTGCCGTGCCCACCGTCAACAAGGTGAATGCCTTGCCGGAATCTCCCACCGAAGTTGCCGAGCGGATGTTGATGATAGAGCGTTTGGGCGGTGTGTTGAAGTATGCCGATGTAGCCGACCGCGTATTCCGATGCAATCTGCTGATGATAGACCTCCACTTTCCCCGCATGCTGGCAGAGATGGTGCGCATTATGCACCTGGACGGCATTACCCGCGTCAGCGAACTGACGGAGCGCATCAAGGAAATGAATCCCTTGAAGATAAAGGATGAATTGATAAACAAACACGGTTTCTATGAGTTTAAGATGAAACAGTTCTTGCTGGCACTTGCCTTGGGTATGCGCCCTGCCAAGATTTATAATGGTACGGACTCTGCCGTCGAAGGTATCTTCCTGACGGACGGTAACGGTGAAGTTCTCTGCTATCACAAATCAGAACGCCAAGTCTTTGCGGACTTCCTTTATCAGAATACCCGTTTCGAAAAGAGTTCGGTGGACAAGGATAAGTACGGTTTCCTGGAACGCGAGAACGGAGTGTATTATTTCAAACTGAATGTGAAGATAGGATTGATTAAAAGATGATATGAACGAAGTATTAAAGACCATCAAGTCACGCCGTAGTGTGCGTGCCTATACGGAACAACAAGTTTCCGTAGAAGATTTGAACCGGATTTTGGAAGCTGCCACTTATGCTCCCAACGGAATGAACTTTCAGACCTGGCACTTTACTGCCATTCAGGATGCCGCTGTGCTGGCAGAGTTGAACGAGAAGGTAAAAGGCGCTTTTGCCAAAAGTGATGACGTCCATTTGCAGGAACGCGGAAATAGTGAGACGTATTGCTGCTACTATCATGCCCCGACATTGATCATCGTTTCCAATGATCCTTCCCGTTGGTGGGCACCTATGGATTGCGGTTGCGCTATGCAGAATATCTTCCTTGCTGCCAAGTCTCTCGGCATCGGTTCGTGCTGGATCAACCAACCGGGACAGACGTGCGATGATGCTGAGGTACGCGCATTCCTTACGAAAATCGGTGTACCCGAGACTCACCGCGTGTATGGTTGTGCCGCCCTGGGTTATGCCCCTGAAGGTGCTCCGATGAAAGAGAAGAAATTGGCGGAAGGTACGGTGACTATCATCCGGTAGCAGAGAGTACAAAAAAGCCCGCAGGGAGGTGCATATATAGGTAATTAATAAATTATACGTGAAGCATTTAGTATAATTCTTTCACCTCCCTTTGGGCTTTATTTATCTCTGCATATTAATAATACCGTTATCAGTATCCGTATTGTTCAATCCCTTGTTTCCTGCCTTGTGTCTGCGGCCGAACTCGAATGAATATCCTACGCGGAGTATGAACATCCGTCCCGTCTCCTTTACAAATGTATCGGAACGGAAGGGAGCTACTTCGCTGACGCGCTCTTTGCCCGTCTTATAGTTATTGGTGAACGGGAACATCACGCCGCATCCCACCTGCAAGTTCTTTTTGGTGTACATGGCTATAAATGCCACCTGGTTCTCGTTCTTCTTGATCGTTTCTCCATAAAAAGCGTTTTCTACCTTGCGGAACTGTCCGCCCAGTGAGAAACTTTTGTATTGCAAATCTACCATCAAGCCGTAATAGAAGTTGTTGTAAGTGTGACTGTAGTCCAGTCCTTCCGACCAACTGCGCGTGAATCCTGCCGAAGCATACAGTGTCAGGAAGTCTTTCAGTCCGAACAAGTCCGTGCCGTTTGTCCCTACCATCAGTTCAGTATTCAGGCTTTGGAACGACCGTTGGTTTTCATCCATCAGAATCAGTTTGCCGTTCTCTACAAAGACACTCTCCATGATAGGGCTGTCGTAGTATTGGTGGCGTACGCTCAGATTGGCATTGAATTTCTTTATCGAATAGCTGTACGACAGCGAGTTCGTGAACTGCTGGAACGTTTTCAGCAACGGATTACCGCGCACGATTTGCAGTGTATCCATGGCCTGCTCTACGTCCGTCAGCGAACCGAGCGACGGTATGGACGGGCTGATGTTGAACCGATAGCGCAGGAAGCCGGCTTTCTTCAGGTTATAACTCAACCGTACGGTAGGAGTGAACGTATAGTAAGTATGGTCTTCGGCGCCTTCCTTGAACCAGGCGCGCGTCATACCTACGCTTCCGGCATAGCTTAAATCTTTCATCTTGCCTTGTACCTCAAAGAAAGCCGATGTCTGCGATTGGTCCATCTTCGAAGTAGTGGGATTGGAACCCTTGTATTCGTTCTCCGTTCTCATTTGGTAGTGGCGTGCGCCTCCGCTCAACTTCACATTCTTGAAGCTTTTTTCATAGATGGCTTCGCCGATGATGGAGCGTTTGTCACCGTCTACCAGCGTTTGGATATCTGCCAGCGGGTTGTTTTCGTCCCGGTATTCTTTATATTTCCGGTTGTTGGTGCTGTGGATCAGTGTTCCTGTTACGTTCAGTTGGATACTCTGCTGGTGGGGCAGGGTATGCTGGAAGTAAAGGTCGAGGGCGGGCGAATAGCTGGACGAATGGTTGTTGACGTACGAATAGATGTAATCCGTAGTGCCTTCCGCCCACATTTTATTCAGTTCTTTGGCATAAGGTGCGTTGTAAATGTTGTTTCGCAGAATAGCGTTGAACACATACTTGTCCGGTTTGGTCAGGTTGTACGTCAGATTCACATTGTTGGTGGTGTTGAACGAAGGCGATTCGTCCTGTATACCTTCCTTTATGCGGTTTATGGTGCGGTCGCCCAGGAAGAATGACTCGTGCGATTCCAGCCGGGAATGATATTTGCCGTTCTTGTTGAAGTAGTCAATGCCCCATTCGGAATTCTTATAGTTGAATTTGGCAGTCAGGAAGTTTTCTCCCCATACCCGGTGCGGCGAGTCGGAGAGTTGGAAGTTTACCATTCCTCCCGTTTCCCGTTGGCGCAGGATGATGTTGACTACCGCGCCCAGTTCTTCGTCACCGTATTGCTTGCCCGGATCTTCGATGAATTCCACGCGCAGCACATCCTTAGCCCTTACGGCGGCTATCTCTTTGTCCGTCACTTTGATACCGTTGATGCGTGTCTGTACGGCTCCTCCTCCGCTTATGGACATGCTGTTGCTCAGTTTATCCACTTGCAGGCGGGCAATGCCAAGGGTGTTCAGCAAGTCGTAGGCTCCGAACGAACGCTTCACCTGGCTCTCGCTGGGGAGGATAATCTGCCTGTCTACCCGTTGCAGCACGTTGCTTGCCGATACGGTTACTTCGCCCAGGCTGACGGCATCTTCTTCCAAGGGAATGTCGCCCAGGTTTACACTCTTGTTCAGCTTCAGCAGGATATTCTCATTCCGATAGCCGATGAACGAAACGGACAGGCGATAGTCTCCCTGCTTGAGCTTGTTGAGGGTGAACCGGCCTTCTCCGTCCGAGGTAACACCGGTCACGAGGGTGGAGTCTGTGGTCCATAACGATACGTTGGCTGCTACGACGGGCTGTTGCGAGGTTTCCGTGATGCGTCCTTTGATGTAGATATTTTGCGCTTGCGTACTGAGTACCGACAAAAGCAGCAGTAAGGATAAAAGTTTTGTTTTCATATCTTTCTGTATTATCAGTGAATACTATGCAGTGCGGAACTCATTGCGAGCATCAGCAGGAGTACCTTGACGGTGATGAGGCCAAAGAGTAGTCCGAACGTAATCCACAGTGCAGTCTTTGCATGTCGTTTCATGTACTTTCCTTTTTATAATTGTTATACCGTTCCGTTATCTCTTCAATACTGACTCCCAGCAGGTCCATGATGTGGAATGTTTCGGTCAGTTGGTTATCGAAGAATTCCTTCTTCTGTATTTTCATGACCCGTCGTACGGCGTCCCGCGACAGGTAGTAGCCCATTCCCCGTTCGGGGTAAATAATTCCTTCCGCTTGCAGGTATTCGTAAGCCTTCAGTACGGTGCGCGAGTTCACTGCGAGTTGCGTGGAGAGTTCGCGAACCGATACCACCCGTTCTTCCGCCTGCCACTCCCGGGTGAGTATCTTGCCGAAACAGAAGTCTACGATCTGTTGGTATATCGGTTTATTGGTTTTGAAGTCCATACGCGTCTACAGTTGTTTCTCTTTCAATAAGAAATAGCTCGATATCCATATTCCGACGATGAACGTTGCCGGTGCGGCATAGTTGCAGAAGTTGACGATGGCTTCTGTTGCAGGAGATACCGGGAAGTTATAAGTCGGAAAAGAGATGATGCTGTTCATCCAGTACTGCTGGCTGTCCACCGTGTTGTGGTATATAACCAGACTCAGTAGTCCTACAATGCCGAAACATAGCAGTATGCTGAGGCAGAATGCTGCGAAAGCCTTGAGAAGTTTCTTCTGCTTGAAGCCGATGCAACTTGCAAAGAAGATGCCTTGCAGCAGGCATAGAAACAGTATCTGGTCTTCGTGCACTTCGTGCAGCATAATGGCATTCCCGAAGTATTGCAAGAATTCGATGCCCGTCAGTGCGAAGATTCCTTTCAGTACGGACAATAGTAAGATACTCAGCACGGGCAGCATGAAATAATATTTTATCCAAAGATGCAGGAACTTCTCGAAAGCAGATGCCGGCAGCAGCAGATAGGTGGTGGAGTTATCCTTGGTGATATTCTTCTCCAATACACAGGGGGCGGCGCAGAGAAACCACATCACGTATTTCCAGATGAAGGCACCTTGTGTCTGGTGGTCCTGGAGGCTTCCACCCCGGTTGATGTCGTACATCATGCAGAGCAGGCAGATGCCGAGAATGATGCCGGCGGTTTGCAGCAGATGCCTTCCCGTCTCTTGTTTTTCATACCGTTCCAGCAGCAGGAAGCGTTTCAGGTTGAAAGTTGCATTCATACTTTTCTGTCTTTAAATAGTTCTTTTATCATTTCCGGTTCTTGCAGCATTGCCTTGTACAGCAGTTCGATGTCCGGCGTATTCTCTTGACCCTCTGTATTGGGAAGTATCGCGAAGTAACCTTGCAGGCTCTGTTCGCTGTATATGCTGTTTCGGGGAAGACTGTCCGTATGGACGAAGAGCAGACGTTCGCTGATGCCGTCTATGGATTGGTCCAGTATCATTTCTCCTTCGCCGAGGATGATGAGATGCTCCAGCAGGTTCTCAAAATCATGTGCCTGGTGGGTGGAGATGAGCAGGGTACTCTCATCGTCCACACTACGGGTGATGATGTGTTTCAAGGCTTGT
This sequence comes from Bacteroides sp. GD17, assembly GCF_038448625.1. Classification (NCBI taxonomy): domain Bacteria; kingdom Pseudomonadati; phylum Bacteroidota; class Bacteroidia; order Bacteroidales; family Bacteroidaceae; genus Bacteroides; species Bacteroides sp. GD17. Next base: position 63,323 of record NZ_JBCEZS010000006.1, on the reverse strand, counting down.
CGGGCAGAAATGTCCAGTCCGTTGGTCGGTTCGTCCAGCAGTGTCAGGGGAGTGTGCAGGGCCAGTACATACGCCAGCATCGCCTTCTTCTGCTGTCCGTAGGAGATGGCGGATAGTTCCTGATTGCCATCTACACGCAGTTCTTCAAGGTTCTGTTCAAAGTCCCTTTGGCTGAAAAGGGGATAGAATACGGAATGCTTCCGTGCGAACTGGCGGATACTTTCGGCAGGCATTTCCATTTCTTCGGGCAGGAAGAAGTAGCGGGTCAGTAATTGGGGACGGCGCAGTGCCGGATTTTCTCCGTCTATGAGGCAAGTACCTTGTTGGGGAAAGAGAAGTCCGCAAAGGAGGTGTAGCAGTGTCGTCTTTCCTGCACCATTCTCACCCAGCAGACCGTAAATGCCGGCACCTATCTGCAACGATATATCGTTGAAAATAGGTTGTTTAGGCTTGTAGCCATAGCTTAAATTCTCTGTCTGTATCATCTTGTTGTAGTGTTGCACTTGTGTACAACACTACAAACGTATGGGATGTAAAGCAGAAAAGCAAGGATTGTAGGTGATTATTAACGTGTTTTAACGCTGCTATAGCATCTCCAGTACATACCATATCGCTACCAGATGGCATGCTGAACCTGCCAATACGAAGAAATGGAAGACTGAATGCATGTAGCGTATGTGGCGGAAAGAGTAGAATAGCGTTCCGGTGATGTAGCAGACTCCTTCGGCAATAATCCAGTAGCAGGAAGTTTCGGCAATGGCAAACAGTGCTTTGAAAACAGCCAGTATGGACAATCCCATGACAATGAAGCACACGGTTTCTATGTGACTGTGTTCTTCCATCTTGCGGAAGCTGACGATTGTACCGATAATCGCGCAGAACCAGACGAAGCCGAACAGTCCCCATCCCCAAGCGGCTTCGTCCCGAAGGACAGTGAGTGTGATGGGTGAGAAGCTGCCCGCAATGTGCCAGTAGATGGCTGCATGGTCCCAATGCCGCAAGCGCCGTTTCCACGGACTGTGATGCTTCATAGCGTGGTAGAGTGTAGAGGCAATGTACGAACCGCCCATTCCGAAGAGGTAGAGCCATATACCGAATGTAGCCCACGGGTCCTGAATCTGATGACATTTCAAGAGGAATAGCGTGCCGAACGCCACTCCCATAGCAATGCCTATGCCGTGAGATATGGAGTTGACGCTTTCTTCGCCTCGGCTGTAGAAGAGGCCGTGACGTTTTTTCTTTTCAGTTGTATTCATCTTTGGGTTACAGCTTTTTGTCTTTGAAAGAAACAGATGATGTATTGAGGTAAAACAGATGGTACGTTTGGGTGAAACAGACCATCTGTTTGGGTATAACAGATGATGTGTTTTGCCTCAATGCATCATCTGTTTTTCTGTCTTGAAAAATCCCCCTTCCGTGGTACTTAAATCCTTTGTTTGTAGGAGTCAGTATGCGGAAGGGGGAATTGATATGTTTTAGTCAAAGCATCCGTAGCATGTAGGAAGCAGTTTCCGGTCGCCCAGCGTATTGTCTACACGGGCTACGTTTACCCAGAACTTGTTTTCTCTGACACTCTCTATCGGATATGCGGCCTTTTCGCGGGTGTAACTGTGTTCCCAGTTATCGGCAACGACTTCGTATTCGGGATGCGGAGCATTTACCAATACGTTGTCCTCCTTGTTTGCTTTGCCTTCCTTCACTTCCTGGATTTCTTCCCAGATGGTCAGCATTACGTTGACAAAATTATCCAGTTCGGACAGACTTTCGCTTTCTGTCGGTTCTATCATCAGCGTGCCGTGAACGGGGAAGGAGAGGGTGGGAGCATGGTAGCCGTAGTCCATCAGACGCTTGGCGATGTCATTCTCGCTGATTCCTGTTTCTTCGTGTACCTTACGGCATTCCAGAATCATTTCGTGACCTACGAAGCCGGTGGCACCCCGATAAACGATGCCGTATGTGTCTTTGAGGCACGCAGCCAGGTAATTGGCACTCAGGATGGCTATCTTCGTGGCACGTGTCAGCCCTTCCGTTCCCATCATGCGGATGTACCCGTAGGTGATGGGCAGAATGCCTGCACTGCCGAACGGAGCACCGGCTACCTGATTGGCCGCATTGCCGAACATCTTGTGTCCCGGCAGGAACGGCACCAGGTGCTCGGCCACACAGATAGGGCCTACGCCCGGTCCGCCGCCACCGTGAGGCGAAGCAAACGTTTTGTGCAGGTTCAGGTGGCATACGTCCGCCCCGATAAAGCCGGGATTCGTCAAGCCTACCTGCGCATTCATGTTGGCACCGTCCATATATACCTGCGCACCGCAAGCGTGGATGATGTTGCAGATTTCTACGATCTCCGTTTCGAAGATGCCGTGTGTAGAGGGATAGGTGATCATCAGAGCGGCAAGGTCATCCTTGTTCTCTTCTGCTTTGGCGCGAAGGTCGGCCATGTCTACATTGCCTTGTTCGTCGCAGGCACAAGTCACGGTGGAGAAGCCTGCCTGGATGGCAGATGCCGGATTGGTTCCGTGTGCGGATGCCGGTATCAATACCTTGCTGCGGTGTCCTTGTCCGATGCTTTCAAGGTAGGCACGGATCACACGAAGTCCTGCATATTCGCCTGCCGCACCGGAGTTCGGTTGCAGGCTGACGCCGGCAAAGCCGGTGATTATCTTCAGTTCTTCACTGAGGTTGCGTATTAGTTCGCGGTAACCTTCTGCCTGGTCTTCGGGTACCAGCGGGTGCATTCCCATAAATTCCGGACGGCTGAGGGGCAACATTTCTGCGGCTGCATTCAGCTTCATGGTACACGAACCGAGGGAAATCATGGAGTGTGCCAGAGAGATATCTTTGCGGTCGAGGCGCTTGATGTAGCGCATCATTTCCGTTTCCGTATGATATTTGTTGAATACCTCGTGCGTCAGGTAGGCACTTTGGCGCTTCAGCTCATTGCTGATAATGCAGCTCTCCGGTATATCGCTCACTTTCGTCCAGTCTTGTCCGGCGGCGATGGCGAAGATAGATACCAGTACGTTGGCGGCTGCCACGTCTGTGGTTTCGTCGATGCTCATTCCTACATCGCCGTTCTTGAAGTAACGTAGGTTCACTTCTTTGCTCAGAGCGATGGTACGTATCTGTTGTGCCGAAATGGTGTCGGGCAGAGCGAAGCGCAGGGTATCGAAATACTGTGTGTTGACTTGCTTGTAGCCCAGTCCGTTGATAATCTTTTCCAGGTATACGGCAATGCTGTGGATGCGTCCTGCGATGGTGCGTATGCCTTCCGGTCCGTGATACACGGCATAGAAGCCTGCCATGGTTGCCAGCAGCGCTTGCGCGGTACAGATGTTGGAGGTTGCCTTTTCCCGCTTGATGTGTTGCTCGCGGGTTTGCAGAGCCATGCGGTAGCACATCTTTCCGTATCTGTCTTTGGACCAGCCGATGATGCGTCCTGGCATATTGCGCTTGTACTCGTCGCGTGTGGCAAAGTAAGCTGCCGACGGACCGCCGTAAAACATCGGAGTTCCCAGGCGCTGGGTGGTTCCGAAGACGATGTCGGCTCCCCATTCTCCCGGAGGGGTGAGCAGGGCAAGGCTCAGGATATCGGCGGCAACGGCAACTTTGCATTCTGCCGCATGGGCTTTTTCTACAAAAGCGCGGTAATCTTCTGCATTTCCGCAAGCATTGGGATATTGCAGTACGCAGGCAAAGATGTCCGGGGTAAGCTCCAGTTCACTGTATTTGCCCGTGCGGAGCTCGATGCCTTGCGGAATGGCGCGGGTAGTCATTACTGCCAGAGTCTGCGGGAAGACGTTTTCGTCTACAAACACTACGTTCGCTCCCGATTTCTGCATAGCACGGGGACGCAGGGCGTACATCATGGTTACGGCTTCGGCGGCGGCAGTTGCTTCGTCCAGCAGGGAGCAGTTGGCAAGCGGCATGCCGGTGAGGTCGCATACGGCGGTCTGGAAGTTCATCAGGGCTTCGAGGCGTCCTTGTGATACCTCGGTCTGGTAGGGAGTGTAGGAAGTGTACCATACGGGATTCTCGAACACATTCCGCTGGATCACGGCGGGGGTGATGGTGTTGTACCAGCCCATGCCGATGTAGGTGGCATAAAGTTTGTTTTTGGCAGCCAGTCCTGCAATGTGCTGTCCGAACTCGTATTCGGTCATAGCTTCGGGCAAAGCCAACGGCTCTTTCAGGCGGATGTTGGCAGGAATGGTTTTATCTATCAGCTCGTCCAGGCTGTTCACTCCGATTTTGCGGAGCATCTGTGCCTCGTCTTGTTTGCTGATGCCGATGTGGCGGCAGGCCAATAGGTCGTTTTTCATGACTGTATATATTTAAGTTTAATGTTTATCTAAAGAACGGATTCTCCGCTTTCTCAATTCCGATTGTTGTCGGTGCCCCGTGTCCCGGATAGACAATGGTGTCGTTGGGAAGCACGAACAGACGACTGCAAATATGGTCTATCAGTTCGTCAAAGTTTCCACCGGCAAGGTCGGCGCGGCCGATGCTTCCCTGGAACAGTACGTCGCCTGAGAACATGCAGTGGTCTGCCGCACAATAAAACACCAGACTGCCCGGTGAGTGTCCCGGTACGTGGATAGCCTCCAGTTTGGTATTGCCGAAGGTGATGATATCGCCGTCGTGCAGGTAACTTCCCAGCGGTACGGGCGGCTCCTGCAACTGAAAGCCGAACATGCGGCTCTGCTTCGGAGCTTCGTCAATCCAGAACTCGTCTGCCTGGTTGGCTTCGGCTTTCAGTCCGAATTCTTTCAGCATGAAAGGATTACCGAAGATATGGTCCAGGTGCAGGTGCGTGTTCAGCAGGTGCTTCACGTTCAGTTCATTCTTGATGATAAAGTTCTTCAGAGCCTGCTTCTCCTCTTCGTAGAAGCAGCCGGGGTCAATGACCACCGCCTCGTTGGTTTCGTCCCAAAGTACGTAGCAGTTCTCCGGGAACATATTAAATTCAAATCTCTTTATCTTCATGATAAGATTTATGATTTTAGATTTATGATTTTAGATTTTAATAGTTCGGGACTCAGTTTCCTACATGCACCACTTTCTTGGTTTCAAAGAACTCTTCCTCAAAGAAATCCTTCAAGTCCCACATGGTGGTCTTGTTCTTGACGGGCATTGCTTCTTGTCCCAGCTCGCCGCCTTTCAGGCAAATCAGTCCGTTGGGCAGGGAGTTCTGCTGCTTGGTAGAGATGTTCTTGCGGATAATCTTGAGTAAATCGGTCAGTGGCATTACGGCACGGCTTACGACGAAGTCGAACGTCTGCTTCTCTTCTTCGGCGCGGGCATGGCGGAAAGTAACGTTCTTCAGCCCGATGCTGTTTGCCACTTCGGTAGCTACGCGCACTTTCTTGCCGATGCTGTCCACCAGGTGGAACTTCACTTCGGGGAAGAGGATGGCAAGGGGAATGCCCGGAAATCCTCCGCCGGTGCCAAGGTCCATGACTTTTGTACCCGGTCTGAAGTTGATAACTTTGGCAATGCCCAGTGAGTGGAGCACATGGTGCTCGTATAGGTTTTCGATATCTTTACGCGAAATGACGTTTATCTTGGAGTTCCAGTCCAGATAAAGATCGTAGAGTGCGGCAAACTGCTTTTTCTGTTCCTCTGTCAGGTCAGGAAAGTATTTGCTGATGATTTCCATATTGCTTATTCTTTTACTTCGTTTAAAATCATTGAATCGTCGCTCAGCAGGTGTTGTACCATCTCGTACGGAAGGGTGATTTGTACCGGTCCCATTACGTATGGTGCAATGTCGTATACATTATAATAAAAGGTGATGCCTTCTTTGCTGAGGTAGAAGTTCTCGGTCGGTGCCAGCTCGCCGGTGGTGGCGTAGCCCATATCTTCCAGTTCCTGGCGGGTGGCTACTTTATTGTCTGCCATCAGTTGGTTCCATAGCAAGTCGGTCAGGGGTTCTTCGTAGTCGCTGACGAACAAATCGTCCAGGCGGAGGGGAGCTAACGTGCGCAAGTCCATGTTGAGGAAGGTGGTCATGTAGATGCCGTGGGCACCACCGGTGAACTCTTCGTAGCGGTAGCGGTACACTAACAGATGCTTGGTATAGAGTTGCACATGGCTCCGGATGTATTTGTAGTACGAGTACCAGGCTCCTATGCTGCTTTCATTTTCCTTGTCCTGCTCATCTTTCTTGTACATCGGTTCGAGGTCGCCCCGATAATCGCTGATATATTTCTCGGTATATTTCTTTACAGCTTCTTCGGGTGTCATCGTCATGTATTTATCGCCGAAGCAAAGGGAGAGGAAGTAGGTATTCAGGCTATCTTTCAATCTGACGTCGGACGACTTGCTGGCGTACGTAAAGTCGATAACGATGTTGCAGGCTGGCTTGGCGGTATCTCCAAAGAGGTGTACCGTTTCATTTATCTGTATGCTGTCGAACTCCAGCGCTCCTGCGTTTTTGTTCACGGTGTTACCGCAAGAAAAGAAAAAGCCGCTTGCCGCAAGCAGAAGGACAAGTAGGCTGACAGTTTGCTTTTTCATATTGAATTTCGTTTATAAATCAACATTTCAATCAAGAATCTTTATCGACAAATATAGAACTTATTAACGAACTGCATGCATAAAAAAGAAAAATTAATTCCGGCAAGCGGTTAAAACTTTCTATCCATTTCCATATATTGAACAAACTGCTCATTCCGGTTGTTGCATAGTTACAAGAACAACTGTTTAAATAAGAATTGAATGAGCAATAATTATCATCACTTCAAGATGCGCGTTGTCGGTACATGGGTACTGACCGCCATCTTGTTGCTGTTTTCTACTGTCTTTACAGATTTTCCTTATTCCAACGAGATACAGATGGTACTGGCACTTCCCGTACTGCTGTTTTTCTGCGCTCCTTTTTATACCGGTGCCTGGAAGCGTACACGGTTGGGACGTAAAAACATAGATGGACTGGTAGCTCTCACTACCTCCGTCGCTTTCCTTTTCAGTGTATTCAATACCTTCTATCCCGATTACATGTACAGTCGCGGCATGGAACCGTATGTCTATTATCCGGTTACCGTTCTCATCATAGCCTTTGTCCTGACCGGGGAACTGATAGAAGGATATCCCAGAGCATCCCGCGTCTTTCCGGAGAAACAACGCATTGACGACCGTGTGGCCGAACTCTTTATCCCCGTTGTCCTTGTGGTGTCTGTCCTTACCTTCTTTATATGGATCTTCTTCGGTGGAGTGGATGTCTTGTCTCATGCCATGCTGTCGGCTGTTTCCGTGTTGATAATAGCTTGCCCGTGTACACTTGGCCTGGCTACTCCCATTGCTTTGATGTCCGGTGTAAACAAGGCTGCCCACAACCATATCCTGATAAAAGATACCTTGGCTTTGGAACAGATGCGCAATGTAGACGTCGTAGTTTTCGACAAGACGGGGACACTGACCGAGGGGCATCCCACCGTTACCGGCTGGCTCTGGGCGCAGGGACAGGAAGAATATTTCAAGAATATATTGCTGGCTGCCGAAAAAGAATCCGACCACCCTTTGGCAGAGGCTATTGTCGCTGCTTTGGAGGAGGAGCACGTGGTTCCCGTTGCTTTGGATGGCTTTGAGAACATCATCGGAAAAGGTATCAGAGTATCTTATCAAGGTGCTGAATACTGGGTGGGCAGTCATAAACTGTTGAAGGACTACCAGGCCTATTTGTCGGATGTACTGGGCGATATGCTGGTGCAATACGAGTCGGAAGGCAACAGCATTGTATACTTTGGACGCGAAAGCAGGTTGCTTGCCGTTATTGCCATCAAGGATCAGTTGAAAGCAACCGCCTCTTGGGCCATCAAGGAACTGCACAAACTGGACGTTGAAATCTGTATGCTCACCGGCGACGGTGAACGCACGGCTTCTTCCGTAGCCTCCAGCCTGGGCATCATGCGGTTTATAGCCGATGCCATGCCCGACGATAAGGAAGACTTTATCCGTGAATTGCAGCTTCAAGGTAGAACGGTTGCTATGGTTGGCGACGGTGTCAATGATTCGCAGGCCTTGGCTTGCGCCGACATCAGTATTGCGATGGGTAAAGGTACTGATATGGATGTGGCTATGGTCACCTTGAAGACTTCGGACTTGCTGTTGCTGCCCCGTGCTTTCCGGTTGTCCGGCCGTACAGTCCGCCTGATGCATCAGAATCTGTTCTGGGCATTCATCTTTAATCTGATAGGTATACCTGTTGCCGCCGGAGTGCTCTATCCCGTTTACGGTATTCTGCTCACTCCCATGTTGGCAGGCGCTGTGATGATACTTTCATACGTATCTGTTGCGCTCAACAGCCTGAAGTAAAGTTAGCTGTTTCTATATTCCAGCGGGCTCATACCCATGTGCCTCTTGAAGTATTTGCCGAAGAACGAGGCGCTGGGGAAGTTCAGTGAGTAAGCAATCTCCTGGATCGTCATATTCGTAGACTTCAGCTTGGCCTTCACATCGACGATGACAACATGGGCGATGATATCCAGCACATTCTTTCCCGTCACAACTTTTACCGTAGTGCTGAGGTGCTGCAAGGAGATACCCAATTTGTCCGCGTAGAACTGTGCGCGGCGTTCGTGGGTATAATTCTCTATGACGAGCTGCACCAGTTCGCGGCATATCTCTTCTTTCCGGTTCTTGGTGTTTTTCAGTGTGTACGGGCGATTGCTGTACATTCGGTCTATGCCTTGAAGAAGCATGCTCAGCGTATTCTGTGCCGTTCTGGTATCAGGAGGATAGGGACCGGTGGTGATACGGGCCAGTAATGCGAAATAATCTTTGAAGTAAGAAGCGACGGTAGGTTCGACAGTCAGCACCGGATACTCTAATATCGTTGAAAAGGAGCGCAGGGTAGATTGGATGAGGTTAACCCCGTTGAGGCAATGGGATGAAAAACCTACGAATCCCAGGCGTACTTTCTCTTTTTGTTCGTAAAACTGGATAATGGTTCCGGGGAGCAGGGTGATGAAGTCACCTTGTTTGATTTCCGAGTCCATCAGGTTGATGGATACTTTGATTGAACCTTCTAAGCAGAGTGCAAATATGCAAGCTTTCAGCCGGCATGACTGCTTATATATATTTAAAACGTCTTCCGTTACTTCTGTCCATGCAATCGTGTCGACGGGCAAGTCTACTTGAGGAAATTCCATACGCTTTGTCGTTTTTAACTGCGTACAAAGGTAATTCTTTTTTCATAAGAAGTAACGGAAAACGTCTGTTTTTTTAGAATGTTACATCCATTTTAACAACGAATGTGCGAGGTGCACCTACTGCCATAGGGCGGTAACTGTATTCCTTGTTCAGCAGATTGTTTATCATGAATTGGAAAGCAACCTCTTTGGTTGCCTTTACACCCAGGCGCATATCCACTGTGGTATAAGCCGTATTATGCTTTTTCCAGTAGGTGGTCAGGGTTTCTCCGTCGGAGTAACCGAAGAGAATGCCACGTACATAGTCCAGCAGGTCGCGTTGGGCTTTGGCACGTTCGTCCAGCATGATGTAGTCCACGGCAAGCATCTTGCTCTTCCAGTTTATGTTGGCGCCTACGTTGATGCGTTTCCATTGGAAGTCCATGGTGGCCTTGAAGCTGTGTTTCGGGCGATACTTCAGGTATTTGCCGTCGTTGCTCTTCTCTTTCATCTGGAGCGGGTCGGTGTAGGTGTCTTCCAGGGCATTGCGTTTCTTGTAGTCGGCATCGCGTGGTTCGGTATATACATATCCCAGATTGTAGAGCAACTTGGTGTTCTTGTTGAAGGTGTACATACCGCTGGTGCTGATTTCCATACCATAAATCTGTGCTTTGGAGACGTTGTGGAACTGTGCCCCGATGCCGAAGCCTTTGCCGTCTTTCAGCATCTGGATGGCATCGTCTATACTGTTAATCATGCTCAGGTCGGAGTTGTTGAACAAGCCGAACTGAAATTCCACCATATCCTTGTATTGCGTATAGAAAGCGGCAAGGTCTGCAAAACCTTGCAGGTTGCCGATCTTGTATCCCTGCTTGAAACCGAGTTCGGCGTTAAAACCTTTTTCGGGCTGTACGTTGTAGTTGGGATATACGCCTACACCTCCGATGTCCTTACGCAGATACTTTTCGGTGATGGACGGGTTGCGGTAACCTTGCCCGAAGCTGGCGCGCAGGAAGCTGTAGTCGGCAAGCTGATAATTCAGTCCGGCGCGGAATACGGGACGGAAAGGGATGTTGGTGCCGAATACCTTTGTGTCGGCTTCCCGGTAGTGCTTGTCTATCCGATAGTATTCGCCGCGTACACCGGCCGATACACTGAGGCGGTCCCAGAAGCGCTGGTCGTATTGGAAGAAGGCGGCTACGTTATCGCTTTGATGCACTTCTTCCGTATCGCCTGAGAAAGTACGGATATGCTCATAAGTAAGTCCGGTGGTGATCTGTGCGCCGCCGTCCCATTTCTTGTTGAACTGGTAGTCGAGGTAGTAATCGTAGTTCTTGTCCGTTCTGGTTGCGGGCTGGTTGCGTTCCGGGTTCAATACATTAGAGAGCCAGGGAATCAGGTCGCTGGGGAGTTTGCCATCCATCAACCCGCCTAAGTCGGAGGGCAGGCCGTTGTTCATCACCCAGGAGATGAGGTCGCAATAATCGGCGGTGGTTGCGGTAGGGAAGATATTGCCGAGGGAGCCGAAAGCGCCGTCGATCAAATCATTCAGATTATTGCTCACCGCCCATTTGAGTGCTCCCGAAATCAAGGGTTGGAGGGCAGTGTAGTCTCCGTTGGCTATGTTCTGTATGACTTGTGCATCGGTACCCATATTGCCCAGGATGTCGGTGATGGAGGCCGATTGTGTAGGACGTGCCAGATTGTCCGCACTGTAATAGAAGCGTCCCTTTACCTTGTGAGAAATTCCTTTTTCCGGATTGGTGAAGTTGAAGAACGGGTCTATGCGGAACGTATTGGATTCGCGTCCCATGTTGGCGAAAGGAGAGGGGCGGTAAGCTTCACTTGGCGAACGCCATATAAAGAAATCCCCATACCTGTTGGACAGGAAATCTACGTTGAAACCGTAATTCATCAGGTTCATTCCCATATCCGGCTGATAATAGGTCAGGTTGCCGTTTATGTGGAAACGCTTGTTATAGCCTTGCTGGCGGTAGCCTTCGTCCGTGAAGAGATTCAGTCCGCCGCTGACGTCGAAGTTGCCGATGCGGCGGGAGTGGGTGAGGTCGAAGCCTTCGTACAGAGGATTGCGCACACCGCTGAAAAGGCTGTTGCGCAACAAAGGCTTCACCGGATATTTGTCTTCTTTCCAGAGGGACTTGTCGCTCCATTGGTAATCACTGTTGGCAGGGTCGCCGTAGATACCTACATAAGCGCTGACGCGGGTCTGCGGGGTCAGTCCCGGCCGGGCGGTACGTATATTGATGATACCGTTCAGTGCAGACGAGCCGTAGAGTACGCTGGATGCTCCCTTTATAACTTCTACTTGCTGCACGTTTTCCAGTGGCACGGCATTCCAGTTGATGACTCCGTTCTGGGGGCTGAGCACGCTCATGCCATCTACCAGCACCAGGCTGCGGGCGCCTACGCTGTATGTCCATCCTCCACCTCCGCGGATGCTGGGTTGTTTGTCTACGATGTCTACCCCCGGAATGGTTTGCAGGGTGGAGGTGATGTCGGTGGGAGCCTGGCGGGCAATGTCACTGGCTTTGATCAAATCCATGGAGACAGTTACATCACTCAGCTTCTGCTCAAAGCGTCCGGCCGAAACCACGACGTCCTCTAGCAGGTTGGTGCTTTCCTTCATGTAGACATCTTTCTGCAGGATGTCTCCCTTGTTGATGACGATGGGCATCTGTACATCATCATATCCTACGTAACTGAAGACCAAGTCTACGCCGCCTACCGGCAGACTTATCTCGTATGCACCGTTTATATCGGTAACCACACCTTGCGTATCCTTCAGCTTGTAAATGACCGATGCGCCTACCAGCGGTTCACTGGTAGCGGCATCATAAACATGCCCTTTCAGCGTTTGGGCAGAAATAGAAAAGCTGAATAGTAACATTGCGAATAGCGTTATCAGAATTCTTTTTTCCATAAGTCTGTATATTTTAGTGAATAGCTATATCAGAATGTTTGCAAAGTACGTGAGATAACACCGGATTATCAAGGTGTATTTTTCGTTTTTAGTATCACAAATTTAATATTTTAATTGGATATATACTTAAAAGCGCTCTTTTTTTGGACTATAATTCATTTTTTTTGCAATGCGCTGATACATTTCCGTTTCTGATTTGTTATTACTGAGAAGTGTTAACCTTGCAAATAAACAGAACCATGAAACTATGTCACAAATTTATCGTCTCGGGATGTTTCATCTCCCTATGGACGGGATTTTGCGCACAGGCACAGGAGGTGCCCGCTGTTGTTCCTGATTCACTGATTACTATCGGATATACCGTGGGACGTGAGAAGAATGTTTCTTCCCTTGTCGAGAAATTCACGGGTAAACAACTGAAAATAGAGCAGATTACCAATCCTTTGGAGGCTATTTATGGTAAAGTGCCCGGTTTAACAATACACCGGGCGGCCAATGGAACGGCAGCACTCGATGCCGTACGTCTTCGCGGAACTACTTCGCTGACCAGTGGAAATGATCCGTTGATTATCGTCGACGGTGTGTTTGGTGATATCTCGATGCTTACCTCTATCTATCCCACGGATATAGAAAGCTTTACCATCTTGAAGGATGCTTCCGAAACGGCGCAATACGGTTCTCGCGGTGCGTCCGGTGTCATTGAGATAACGACCAAAAAAGGAATCAGAGGAAAAACGAGGGTGAGCTATAATGGTAACTTCGGCATTGCCCTTGCCTATAAGAAACTTGAAATGCTGTCGGCAAACGAGTATCGCAATGTGGCACACCAGCAGGGAATATCTATTATCGACTTGGGAAACAATACCGATTTCCAGAAAGAAATACAACAGACCGGATTGCAGCAAGACCATCATGTAGCCTTCTATGGAGGAAGGGATGAATCGAGTTATCGTGTGTCTCTGGGATTTATGAGCAGGGAAGGGGTGATAGTGCATGAGAAACTGACCAATTTTACTTCGAATATGAATATGACTCAGAAGATGTTCGACGGATTTATACAGTGCGATGTCGGCATGTTCGGATCGGTGCAGAATAACCGCAACCTGGTGGATGAACAAAAAACATTCTATTCGGCAGCTGCCTTCAACCCTACCTTCCCTAATCATAAGAATGCCGACGGCGGTTGGGACGGAGTGACCAATGCCAGCCAGATAACCAATCCCCTGGCATGGATGGAGGTGAAGGATAAGGAATCTTCTTCGCATATCAGCACCTATGCCAAACTGAAACTGAACTTCACGCGGGACTTGAAGTTGCAGCTTTTCGGTTCTTATTCCTATAATATGGTAGAGAATTCCCAATACCTGCCTACCAGTGTATGGGCACACGGGCAGGCCTACCGCGGTGTGCGGAAGTCGGAATCGCTGGTAGGAAATGCGATGCTGACCTATCAGAAGCATGTAGGACGCCATTTCATAGATATGTTGGCTTTGGCGGAAGCGCAGCAAGAGAACTTTACCGGCTTTTATACGACGGTGACCAATTTCAGTTCCGACTTATTCGGATATGATAATTTGCAGGCTGGCGCCTTGCGGCCGTGGGAAGGCACGAACTCCTATTACGAACGTACCCGGCTTGCCTCTTTCATGGGACGTATCAATTACACCTATGCCGACCGCTATATCCTGACGGTGAATGCCCGTGGGGATGCTTCTTCCAAGTTCGGAAGCAATCATAAATGGGGATTCTTCCCTTCTGTTTCGGCAGCCTGGAATGTGACGCAGGAAGAGTTTATGAAGCAGTTTCCACAAGTGAATAATCTCAAAATCCGTGTCGGATATGGTTTGGCGGGAAACCAGAGCGGGATCGATTCTTATACCACCCTTCGGCTGGCAAAACCCAACGGAGTGGTGCCGGTGGGGAGTTCGCAAGTGGTTTCTTTGAGTGAGTTGCGCAATACCAATCCCGATCTGAAGTGGGAAGTGAAACACAATCTCAATGCCGGTTTTGACTTGGCGCTGTTCGGCAACCGCCTGCTGTTTTCTGCCAACTATTATCTTTCCAAAACTACCGATATGCTTTATACCTATAACGTAAGCGTACCGCCGTTTACTTATAACACGCTGGTAGCAAATATCGGCTCCATGCGCAACACCGGTGTGGAGATAGCCGTGGGCGTGACGCCTCTGAAAACGGAAGATATGGAACTGAATATCAATGCCAACGTGTCGTTCCAGCAGAATAAGTTGCTTTCCTTGAGCGGATCGTATGACGGTGAGTATATCAGCGCAGCACAATACAAAAGTATTTCCAGCCTGGATGGAGCCGGTTTTCATGGAGGCTACAACCATATCGTCTATCAGATTGTGGGGCAGCCGCTCGGTGTGTTTTATCTGCCGCGTAGCAACGGGATGGTTTCGGATGGAAACGGGGGCTATAAATATGAAGTGGCCGATTTGAATGGCGGCGGCGTAAGCCTGGAAGACGGCGAAGATCGTTACATTGCCGGGCAGGCGATGCCGAAGGCGCTTGTCGGTTCCAATATCAGTTTCCGCTATAAGGACTTTGACCTCTCGGTACAGATAAACGGAGCCTTCGGACATAAAATATACAATGGCACTTCACTGACCTATATGAATATGGGGAGTTTCCCCGATTATAATGTCATGAAAGGTGCTCCGCAGGCTAATATCAAAGACCAGACGGCTACGGACTATTGGCTGGAACGGGGAGATTACCTCAACTTTGACTACGTAACTGCAGGATGGAATGTCCCCTTGCACAGCCGTACAAAGAAGTATATCCAGAACCTGCGCCTGACTTTTACGGTGAACAACCTGGCTACCATCACCGGTTATTCCGGTGTCTCGCCTATGATAAACAGTTCTACGGTAAACAATACCTTGGGGCTGGATGATAAACGGAATTATCCGCTTGCCCGGACTTATACGTTAGGATTGAGTATTAATTTCTAAAGAAGAGCATTATGAAGAAGTTTCGGATGATATATTGGCTGATTGCCGCTTGCTGCTTTCCGTTGCTTGTAGCTTGCAATGGTTTCCTGAAAGAAGATCCTCGCGACGGGATCGACGAGAACGATGCCTATCGGACGCTTTCCGATTTGTATTTGAATGCCGTGGCGTCACTTTATAATTATGTAGGCGGATATGCCGACAGTCAGGGACTGCAAGGAACCGGCCGCGGCGTGTACGATTTGAATACGTTTACCACCGATGAGGCCATCATGCCCACCCGTGGCGGTGACTGGTACGACGGTGGCTTCTGGCAGGGATTGTACCTGCATGAGTGGGGCGTGAACAATGATGCTATTCAGGCTACCTGGGAGTATCTCTATAAAGTAGTGATGCTGAGTAATAAATCGGTAGAGCAGATTCAGAAGTTTCAAGCAACCCACGATTCTCCGGAGTTGCCGGGCTATTTGGCGGAAGTACGCGCCGTGCGTGCCATGTACTATTATTATCTGATGGATTTGTTCGGGCGCGTGCCGTTGGTGCTTTCTTCTTCCGTATCTATGGACGAAGTGGTGCAGAAGGAGAGAAAAGAAATCTTCGATTTTGTGGTGAAGGAATTGCAGGAAGCTGCTCCTCTGCTTGCAGAGAATCATAGCAATCAGTCGGGCGATTATTATGGCCGTCTCACCCGTCCGGTGGTTTACTTCCTGCTTGCCAAGCTGGCACTGAATGCGGAAGTCTATACAGACAATGACTGGACGGATGGAGTGCGTCCCGATGGAAAGAGCATCTACTTTACGGTAGACGGACAGCAGTTGAATGCCTGGCAAACAGTGATTGCCTATTGTGACCGGATTGCCGCTATGGGATATCGGTTGGAACCTCAATATGAAGCGAACTTTGCCGTTTACAATGAATCTTCGGCGGAGAATATCTTCACTATCCCTATGAATAAGACTCTCTATACCAATCAGATGCAATACTTGTTCCGTTCGCGTCATTACAATCATGCCAAGGCTTACGGACTGAGTGGCGAGAATGGTTCCAGTGCTACGATAGATGCATTGCGTGTGTTTGGATATGATACTGCTGAGGTAGATCCTCGTTTTGATAAATGCTACTTTGCCGGTGTGGTGTACGATTTGAAAGGGAATGCAATCAAGCTGGACGATGGAACTGTGTTGGAGTATCATCCGTGGGAGGTGGCGGTGGATATTTCGGATACCCCTTACGAAAAGACGGCGGGTGCCCGGATGAAAAAATATGCCATAGATGTGAATGCAACCAAAGATGGCAAGTTGATGGAGAATGATATTGTACTGTTCCGCTATGCCGATGTGCTGTTGATGAAGAGTGAAGCAAAAGTTCGCAATGGAGAAGACGGGGATGGGGAATTGGCGCAGGTTTGTAGTCGTGTAGGGGCTGCTGCGCGTCCGGCAACTTTGGAGAACTTGCTGGATGAGCGGTTGATGGAATTTGCCTGGGAAGGATGGCGCCGCCAGGATCTTGTCCGTTTCGGGATGTTTACGCGCGAGTACAGCAATCGCCAGCAATTGCCGGGGGAAGAAAACGGATATACTACCGTGTTTCCTATTCCGGGGAATGTGCTGAGGATGAATAAACGCTTGGAGCAGAATAAAGGATATTAAAATGGTGATGAATGATCGCTAAAAAATCATTATCTTTGCTTGCATGAAATTAGAAGTATCAGATTGGGAAGTAATACCCTATGCCGGAGCATGGAACCGGCAGACAGAATGGTTTGATGCACTTGTGCATGCCAAACAGGCGGGAGAGGAGTATGTAAATCATATTGTGCTCTGCGAGCATCCGCATGTATATACGTTGGGGCGCAGTGGTAAGGAAGGCAATATGCTTTTGAGTGAGGAACAACTTCAAAAGATAGGTGCCACGCTCTATCACATAGACCGTGGCGGGGATATCACTTATCATGGTCCGGGGCAATTGGTTTGTTATCCTATCCTGAACCTCGAAGAGTTTTCTTTGGGGTTGAAAGAGTATGTTCATTTGCTGGAAGAGGCTGTAATCCGTGTTTGTGCCTCGTATGGCATCACCGCCGGGCGTTTGGAAAAAGCAACCGGAGTATGGCTGGATGGCAATACGCCCCGTGCCCGTAAAATATGTGCTATCGGTGTACGTAGCAGCCATTATGTCACGATGCACGGACTGGCTCTGAATGTGAATACCGATTTGCGTTATTTCAGCTATATCAATCCTTGCGGATTTATAGATAAAGGAGTCACTTCTCTGCAGAAAGAGTTAGGGCGTGAAGTGCCGATGAAAGAAGTGAAAGAACGCCTTTGCGAAGAACTTAAAAAGTTGCTTCAACGCTGATCGATTCGGTGGGTAAGGAGTTAATTAATAATATAGGGCTTCGTGTGTCTAAAGGATACACGAAGCCCTATATTATTATATTCAGAATGTAAAAATCGCAAAGGTAGTGTAAGGCCATGTGATTAGAGACTAATCTTTTGATAAGGAGTTTTCGATAGCGCTATATTTCTGCTTAATTAAATGATATTCAAATGAATAGTATGTAGTTTTAGAAGTGTCTTTTAAACGTTCGTTTAATGGACGCAAAGATAATGCTGTTTTTTTTATCCGCAAAATGTTTAATAAAAATCTTTTAGATTATATCTCTATTTGTTGCGTAATCTGCTGGTGTCTAGTACAATGGGATTCATTCTCTATAATTTAAAATTCCGTTCTCTTTTATTAAACTCTACTCCTCCTGTTTTTCTAAATCTTGACGTCCAAAAAACGAACGTCTATTGAACGCTTTTTGCTTGTAATCCGTTCGTTTATAGCTTTTTACCTGCAAGGTAATGAACAACTACAGAAAATCTGTTGGCAAGAAGAGTACAAAGCTTGTCGTAATTCATATAAAGTGCTCGCAAGTGATTGAATTTCAAGTGTATGCAAGAAGTTCAAAGCCCCGAAAGAACACCCTTTTCTGAAATAATCATAGGATGGAAACAGAGAAAGAGAGCGAAATATGGTATGCCATGCGTGCCACCTACCGCAGAGAGCCCGATGCCATGCGGTTGCTCGAAAAGGAAAACTTAGGTTGTTTCGTCCCCATGCAATACAAAATTAGCATGAAAAAAGGGAAGAAAGTCCGCGCTTTGGTTCCTGTCGTTCACAATCTGCTCTTTGTCCATGCCCGTCCTTCTGAATTGAAGCGTGTCAAGTCGCAGGTCACTTACCTGCAATATATCACCGATACCCGTAGCGGACAGAAGATCATCGTCCCCGACAAGGATATGCAGCGTTTCATCGCCGTATCCGGTACCTACAACGATCATCTCCTATACTTTCAGCCCGATGAGCTGAACTTGTCGAAAGGCACTAAAGTTCGTGTTATGGGTGGCGAATTCGAAGGTCAGGAAGGTGTTTTCCTAAAAGTGAAAGGTGCCCGCGACCGTCGTGTAGTCATCCAGATACAAGGCGTCATCGCTGTTGCCATGGCCACCATCCACCCGGATCTTATAGAAGTAATCAAATAACATCTGAAATCATAAATCATAAATAATCATGTCTCTTTCCGAAGAAACAATCACTCTTCAGCGTGCCGCGCACGACCTGATGTATTTGGGTATGGACGGGAGTCCCGTCTATAGCGATGACCTGTCCCGCCGCAACGGCGAAGTTTATCGTCTGACCACGGTTTTATATAATTCCGGTGTCAAAGGCTCTACCATTGAAGAGCAGGCTAATGTCTGTCTTGCTCTCCTGATGGGCTATAGCGCATCATTCATCGACCACGGCGAGAAGCAGAAACACGTCCAGGAAGTCTTGGACCGTTGTTGGGACATCCTTGATGCTTTTCCTGCTTCGTTGTTGAAGCTCCGTCTGCTTACCGCTTGCTATGGTGAAGTATTCGACGAGCCTTTGGCCGATGAAGCCCGCGCTATCATCGCCGCCTGGGACGCAGCATCGCTTACTCCCGAGCAGCAGGAAGCTATCGCTGAGTTTCAGAATGTGATTGACAATCCTTATCCTTGGGAATATATTGATGAATGAAAATTGCGAATTTATATTCATTCGTAATTAATAATCTATTATAATGCTTAATAACAAATCCGTATTGATTACCGGAGGAACAGGTTCTTTCGGTAAGAAGTTTGTGGAAACCATTCTCCGTGATTATCCGCAAGTAAAGAAAATTATTATTTATTCGCGTGATGAGCTGAAGCAGTTCGAACTGAAGCAGAAGTATCCTGAGCGGAAGTATCCGCAGATGCGTTATTTTATTGGTGATGTCCGTGACCTGGAACGCCTGACGCGTGCCTGTGAAGGAGTAGATGTGATTATTCATGCTGCCGCCATCAAGCAGGTTGATACTGCTGAATATAATCCTGAAGAGTGTATCAAAACCAATGTGCACGGTGCGCAAAACGTGATAAAAGCAGCGCTCTCTACCGGTGTTCATCATGTGGTGGCTCTCTCTACTGACAAAGCTTGTGCCCCCATCAACCTTTATGGAGCTACCAAACTTACTTCCGATAAACTCTTTACCGCAGCCAACAACATCAGCGGTTCCAAGGATATCAAGTTCTCTGTCGTTCGTTATGGCAATGTGATGGGTTCCCGCGGTTCAGTCATTCCTTTCTTTATCAATAAGCGTGATAATGGTGCTACCGAACTTCCTATAACCGATATGCGCATGACGCGTTTCAATATTTCCCTTGAAGCCGGTGTAGCTCTTGTGATGTATGCTATCGGTCATCACTTGGGTGGTGAAATCTTTATTCCGAAGATTCCTTCCTATCATATTAAGGATGTGGCTACGGCTATAGCTTCCAACTTACCGCAAGTAGAAGTCGGTATTCGTCCGGGAGAGAAGTTGCACGAAGAAATGATTACTGTGACAGATGCCCTTGATACCATTGACTTGGGCAGGTACTATGTCATTCTTCCCTCTGTATCTTTTAAGCACAAACGTGAAGAGTTTCTCAAGCATCATAATGCAGTGCCCGTCCCCAATGGTTTTCACTACAGCAGTGATAGCAATACGGAGTGGGAAACAGTAGAGTCCATGCGCGAGAATATCAAGAAATACGTTGACCCTAATTTCGAGGTGAAATGATAAACAAGCCTATTCCATACGGTCGCCAGCACATCACTGACGAGGATATTCAGGCAGTCATCGAGACTTTGAAAAGCGATTACCTGACGCAAGGTCCTAAGATCAAAGAATTTGAAACGAAGTTTGCCGAATATGTAGGTGCCCGATTTGCCGTAGCAGTGAATAACGCCACTTCCGGTTTGCACCTTGCTGCAACAGCGCTGAATGTGAAACCCGGTGATAAGGTTATTGTTACTCCCATGACTTTCGCAGCCAGTGCCAATTGCATTCGCTACTGTGGTGGTGAAGTCGTGTTCTGTGATATTGATAAGGATACTTATCTTATGGACATCCATAAGCTCGAGGCTATGTTGAAGGCTGCACCCAAAGGCACTTACAAGGGTATTGTCCCGGTTGACTTTGCCGGATATCCTGTTGATTTGGAAGCCTTCCGCAAACTTGCCGATGAATATGGTTTGTGGATCATCGAAGATGCTTGTCATGCTCCCGGTGGTTATTTTACCGACAGTAAAGGTGAGCAGCAATATTGTGGTAATGGGCGTTTTGCTGAATGTGCTGTATTCTCTTTCCATCCGGTGAAGCATATTGCTACGGGTGAGGGAGGAATGGTTACCACCAATAGTAAGGAAATCTACGATAGGCTTTGCCTTTATCGTACACATGGTATTACTAAAGATCCTTCTTTGCTTCATGAGCATCAAGGCGGTTGGTATTACGAGATGCAGGAACTGGGCTTTAACTATCGTCTGACTGATTTTCAGGCCGCTTTGGGGATATCCCAATTAAGTAGAGCAAAGGCCGGTCTTGACCGTCGCCACGAAATCGTGCAACGCTATAATGAGGCGTTTTCCAAAATAGATAGCATCAAGACTCCGTTCAATGCTGCTGATGCTTATCATGCCTACCATCTTTACATTATCCAGGTGGATGATCGCTTGGGGCTTTATAATTATTTGCACGAGAACAATATCTATGCTCAGGTGCATTATGCTCCTCTTCATCTTATGCCTTATTATCAACAGTTTGGTAATAAGAAAGGTGATCTTCCTATAGTGGAGGAGTACTATGATCATTGTTTGAGTTTGCCGATGTATCCCACGTTGACGGATGAGGAGCAGGAATATGTAATTAATAAGGTAATTGACTTTATTAAAAAATGAGGAACTTAGTAGAAAAAATCGTACTTGGTACAGTACAATTCGGATTGGATTATGGAGTAAATAATAGTGCAGGGCAAGTTGAACCATGCGAGATTTTGTCTATTCTTCAACTGGCAGGTGAAAATAATATTTCTATATTGGATACATCTTCAGCCTATGGTAATGCCGAAAAGGTTCTAGGAAAATTGTTACCTGAAATTGATTATAATTTTAAGCTTATTTCTAAATATCCGAAAAATGATTTGTCTGTTAGCTGCACACTTTACAATACATTAGAAAATCTTCGGGTTGATTCGTTATACGGCTATCTCTTACACCATTTCGAAATGTATAGGGAGTATCCTGGTATATGGGAAGAGTTTAAGGCTCTGAAAGAGTCTCAAAAAGTAGAAAAAATAGGATTCTCTATTTATACAAAAGAAGAATTGGAACTTATTTTGTCTAAAGGGGATGAATTTGATATTATTCAGTTTCCATATAATATACTAGATCGCCAGTTTGAACCATATTTGGAGGTGCTACATAGACGTAATGTTGAAATTTATGCAAGAAGTACCTTTCTGCAAGGGCTGTTTTTTATGGATAGAGAGAAATTACCTATCAAGTTACAGGCTTTAAAAAAATATTTGTGTATAATTGATGATTATGCTTCTCTTGAGAATATGTCTGTAACGGAAGTTGCAATTAATTATAATTTGCAAAATAAATACATTGATGGTGTTCTTATCGGTGTCGATAATGCAACACAGTTGGCAGACAATATAAGGTCTGTTCTAAATAAAAGGATAGATCTTTCTATAGATGTAGAAGAAACAGAATTGTTGAACCCTTCAAATTGGTACAAATGAGGAATGACTTACTAAAATTGGGTATCATTGGTCTTAGTGATGGCAATGGACACCCTTATTCTTGGTCTGCTATATTTAATGGCATGAATTATGAGTATATGAAAGATTGTCCTTTTCCGGTTATTCCTGAATATTTATCGAGGCAGAAATTTCCAGAGGACACTATTCCTAATTGTCAGGTAGACTGTATTTGGACTCAAAACCTTAGAATTTCAGAACATGTTGCTTTGGCTTCAAATATACCAAATGTTGTTGCTGATTATACGGATATGATAGGAAGAGTTGATGCGATATTACTTGCCCGAGATGATAGTAAGACCCATTATCAATATGCAAAGCCTTTTATAGAAGCCGGATTGCCTATTTATATAGATAAACCATTAGCAATATCTTTAGAAGAAGCATACAGAATATATGCTCTTGAGAAATTTGAAGGACAGGTTTTCTCTTGTTCTGCTATGTCTTTTGCTCCGGAGTTGATTTTAGCTCAAAATCTAGGTGAGATTAGATATGTTGAGGCTACAGTAGGAAAAGATTGGGAGAAATATTCTATACATATTATTGATCCGGTTCTCCGTCTTTTGAATTTCTCAAAGATAAATAATATAAAAGTGAGTGATGGTTTAAGTAATCGGACTGCGATCTTAAACTGGGACAATGGTATTATCACTTCTTTCAAGACATTGGGAGATTGTAATTCTCCTATAAAAATAGTGATATATGGGACAAAATCAACTCAAGAAATAATATTTCATGATACCTTCAGTGCTTTTAAGAGAGCTCTTTGTGAGTTTGTGAGCATTGTACGGAAGGAGAAAATAAATGATTCAAAAGTGAGGACGTTGAAGGCTGTAGAAATAATAGAGAAGTGTAATGGAAAATAAGACGATATTAATAACGGGAGGAACGGGGAAAGTTGGTACTGTTTTAGTGAATCATTATGCGGATAAAGGTTATAATGTAGTTTTTACTTCAAGAAATATACGAAATATAGAAAAGCTGAAAGCTGGACGCCCCAATGTTTGTGGAGTACAGGTAGATTTTTCTCAGCCGAATGCTGTAGATGAAATGATAAATAATTTGGTTGAAAGCAAATTAGACGTGAATTATCTGGTAAATAATGCAAGAAATATAGAAGCATTAAAAGTAGAAGATGATGGCTTTATTTCTCCTGACAATTGGATGATGGAGTATCAAATTGATGTGGTAACACCTTATTTACTTTCTATCGGATTGTCTCGAACTATGTCATTGGAGAAGATTGTGAATATATCTTCTATGTATGGAGTGAATGCTTATAATCCAATGCTGTATGAGGGAGTTCATCGATTTCCCCTTCAATATGCTTGTGCAAAAGCTTCATTAATCCATTTGACAAAATGCTTGGCTGTGTTCTTTGCAGATAGTGGAATTTCTGTAAATTGTATTTCATTAGGGGGAATTCTAGGCCGTGTTGATATGGCATTTCAAGAGCGTTATGCTAAATTGTGTCCTCAAAAGAGGATGATGGAAGATAAAGAAGTTGTTGGTAGTGTGGATTTTCTAATTTCTGACAAGTCTACCTATATGACTGGTGAAAATATTAAAGTAGATGGAGGATGGGGAATATGGTAAATGAGAATAAGTCAATAGCAATAATACCGGCACGTGGTGGTAGTCAACGGGTCAAGAATAAGAATATAATAGATTTCTTTGGCCGTCCGATGATTGCTTATACGATTGAGGCAGCCATTTCTTCTGGGAAATTCGATAGAGTGATTGTAAGTACGGACAGTAAAGATATAGCTGATATTTCTGTTCAATATGGAGCAGAAGTTCCTTTTCTTAGGGCAGAAGCGGCAGATTCTTACACTCCGGTGTCAACGGCTGTAATCTTTTCTTTGAAACAAGCCGAAGCGTATTTTAAAGAGACTTATGACACGGTTACTTTATTGATGGCGAATTGTCCTATAAGGGGGCGTGAAGATATCATAAAGTCTTTTGATCATTTTATAGATAATGAGACGGCAGCTCAGATTAGTTGTTTTAAGTTTGGGTTTATGAATCCTTGGTGGGCTTTTAAATTGGATGAAAAAGGAAAAGGAGAAGCTTTATTTCCTAAAGCTTTGAAGTCTCGTTCTCAAGATTTATGTGAGTTGTATTGTCCTTCTGGTGCAATATGGATTGCAAAAAGACAGCATCTTATGAAATGGAATAGTTTTTATGGGGAACATATCTATTTTGAAATAGATTGGAAAAGTGCTGTGGATATAGATAATTATGAGGATGTGGATATGGCTAAAGCTGTTTATAAATTATTGAATCCAAATAGTTGATTTGTCATATATACGGTGAATAGGCAAAAGATTTTTTTCCGTGCCGATGCAAGCGCTACTATCGGTTATGGTCACTTTATCCGTACTCTGGCTTTGGCCGATATGTTGAAGGAGGATTTTGATTGTACCTTTTTTACTTGCCATCCTACTGATTATCAGAAAGGTGAAATAGAGGAAGTGTGTCCGTATATTGCCTTGAACGAAGCAACTCATTTTGATGAATTCTTGGCGTGCCTTGCAGGAAACGAGATCGTAGTCCTCGATAACTATTTCTTTACTACCGACTACCAACGCGCCATCAAGAAGAAAGGTTGCCGCTTAGTTTGCATTGATGACATGCACAACAAGCACTATGTGGCTGATGCTGTGATTAACCACGGTCAAACGAACCCTGTACTTTTTGATGTGGAAATCTATACAAAACTGTGTTTGGGATTCGACTGGGCGTTGTTGCGTAAACCATTCTTGGAGGCAACGAAGAAAGAACATGTCTTTTCAGACAAAATAGAGAAAGTGACTATATGTTTTGGAGGAAGTGATATTCACGATATTACCGGCTATTTCGTAAATCAGGTGCTACAACTTAGTACAGTGAATAGGGTTACTGCGGTGGTGGGTGATGCTTATAAACCTCGTAATCCTTTAAAAGAAAATAAGCGTCTCGTTTATCGTTCTCGTCTTACAGCCCAAGAGATGGCTGATCTCTTTTGTGATTCTGATTTGGTGATTTGTTCTGCCAGTTCAGTATGCATGGAAGCTTTGGCATGTGGTGTTAAAGTGGCTGCAGGATGGTATGTGGATAATCAGGCTGATTTCTATAATTTGCTTTCTTTAAATGATTGGATCATAGGATTGGGGTACGTGGAACGACCGTCTATCAATTTACGCAGTGTGAATCTTCTGCAATCAACTAATACTAATATGGACAGTCATATTCAGGAACGATATATCTCATTGTTTCAAGAACTGGAGTGTAGGGATTATGGGTGTAAATAAGATAAATGAAGTTATTTAGTTTAGAATGGAAATAGACAAAAAAAAGGTTTATACTATAGGTGACTATACATTTACTAACTACATTTGCCTCTCTGATAATTTGATACGTCAGGTGCTCGAATGGCGGAATCATGAAGAAGTGAGGCGATGGATGTACAATTCAGACTTTATCCCCTACGAATCGCATATCAAATATATACAGTCGCTTTGCACGAGAGAGGATGCTTACTATTGGTTGGTGAGTTATCAAGGTGAGCCGGTGGGGGCAGTGTCTCTTACGTCAACTGATATTGTAGAAAGTACCGGTGAATTAGGCTACTATATGCGACCGGATTATATTAATACAGGAGACGGCTTGCCCTTTGTTTATCAAATGTTTGCATTTGCTATAGATTGTCTGCATATAAATTCTCTATATGGTGCCGTTAATGAAAATAATCGAATGGCTTATCTTATTGATTGCTTCATTGGCTGTGAAACTATTGGAATGAAAGAGAAGAACGGTTATCGTTATTACGAATTGAACTTAAGTCCGGATATGTTTCACGCAAACCGGGAAGATAAACAGAATGTAATAAAATTTGCTAAATTTATAAAAGCTAATAAATAATGGAATTTCAAGAATTTATTTCTAAGTTCGCAGAGCAGTTCGAAGAAACTGATGCATCTGCATTTGCAGCTGATACCGAGTTTAAACAATTGGATGAGTGGTCGTCCATGATGGCGCTTTCTATCATTGCTATGGTAGATGAAGAGTATGACATACGCATTAAAGGCGATGACCTGCGTGCTTCTGACACTATTGCCGACTTATTTGAAATTGTAAAATCTCGCAAGAATGTATAATCCCTTTTCTTTAGAAGGAAAAAAAATACTTATTACGGGGGCTTCATCAGGGATAGGTCGTTCTATTGCTGTAGAATGCTCGTATATGGGAGCAACTTTAATTATCACTGCTCGCAATAAAGAACGTTTGGACGAAACGCTTTCTTTGATGCGGCCGGGTAATCATATGGCAATTACTTGCAACTTGATGAATGAAGAGGATATTGTTAATTTGGTTGATTCTCTTCCACAATTAAAGGGAGTGGTGCACAATGCCGGCGTGAATAGTAGAACTCTTTGCAAAACTATCAAGAAGAGTGATTTAGAGACTGTGCTTAGCCCCAACTTCTATGGTCCGGTATTACTTCAGAAGCAATTGTTGAAGAAAAAGAAAATAGCAAAAGAGGCTTCTATCGTATTTATAGCGTCACGTGCTCCTTTTGCCCCTTCTGTAGGAAATGCAATTTATTCCGCTTCTAAAGGTGCCATCTTGGGATATGCCCAAGTTTTGGGGTTGGAATTGGCCCCGCAAAAGATACGGGTTAATTCTATTTGCCCTGCTATGGTATGG
This sequence comes from Bacteroides sp. GD17, assembly GCF_038448625.1. Taxonomy (NCBI): domain Bacteria; kingdom Pseudomonadati; phylum Bacteroidota; class Bacteroidia; order Bacteroidales; family Bacteroidaceae; genus Bacteroides; species Bacteroides sp. GD17. Next base: position 36,451 of record NZ_JBCEZS010000006.1, on the reverse strand, counting down.
ACTGAATTAGTTGTAAAAGATTCAGTTGATATGGGAGTAAATTACGAGGAGTTGCAAGCTAAATATCCATTAAAACGTTATGGTAAGCCTGAAGATGTGGCTTATCTTACTATTTATCTTTTGTCTGACGCTTCTTCCTGGATGACCGGTAGCAGTATCGATTTAACAGGAGGGGGCGAGGGAACTCTAGCATAATGATATGATGAAAGCATATATAAAATCTATTGGCTATTATTTGCCGGAAAGTGTTGTGACCAATGAGGATATTGTGCGCGATTTCCCGGAGTGGAGTGTTGAAAAGATAGCGTTGAAGGTCGGTGTGAACAAGCGCCATGTGGCTGCGGTCGGTGAAACAGCTACGGATTTGGCTATTGATGCGGCAGAAATCTTATTTGCCCGTGGTGAAGTAAATAGAGAAGATATTGACTTTGTACTACTTTGCACGCAAAGCCCTGATTATATATTGCCTACATCCGCCTGTATCGTACAGGATCGTTTAGGATTGCGTACTACAATCGGTGCTTTAGATTTTAATTTAGGATGCTCCGGGTATGTTTATGGATTGTCGTTGGCCAAAGGATTAATTTATGGAGGAATAGCCCATAATGTTCTGTTCTTGACAGCTGAAACGTATAACAAGCATCTACATCCACACGATAAAGGAAACCGCACTATTTTTGGAGATGCTGCTACGGCTACAGTGATAAGCACTGAAGGTATTGTCGAGATTGGAAACTTCAGTTTAGGTACTGATGGTAGTGGATGTGAAAATTTGATAATCAAATCCGGAGGTGCTCGTTTCCCTGAAAAACAAAACGATTTGGTATTCGATGAGAATGGTAATCCCCATTCATCGGATTATCTTTTTATGAATGGAAGCGAGATATTTACTTTTACGTTGGATAATGTTCCTCCTTTGGTCAAAGACACGTTGAGGCAAAATAGAATGGAAAAGGAAGATATTGATCTTTTTGTTTTTCATCAGGCTAACAAGTATATGCTTGATTTCCTCCGTAAGAAGATAAAAATTGCTCCGGAAAAATTCTATAACTGTTTGGCTAACTACGGAAATACAGTATCCAATACTATTCCCATTGCACTTCGCGAGGCTTTAGATGATGGAAGTATCCGGATCAATTCAAAAGTAATGATAGCAGGATTTGGTGTAGGATATTCATGGGGAGGGACGATTTTGCAGTTTTAATTAATTCCTGTCAATCATGAGTTTGGAGAGTGTTTTAATCGTTTCAGAAAAGACTTGGAATAAGAAATTACTTTGTTGTCTTCAATCAACAATGCCTCAATATTCTTTTTACTTAATATCCAAGAAAGAGGATTTTACAATTGAACGGATTGATTCAATATCACCGGTTAAAATATTTATTCCGCACTGGTCTTATATTATTCCTCCTTCTATTTTTAAACAATATGAGTGTATATTATTTCATATGACAGATTTGCCTTATGGACGTGGGGAAAGTCCGTTGCAAAACCTTATAGTTAGAGGATTAACAGCGACAAAACTCTCGGCGCTTCGTGTAGAGGCGGGTTTGGATACAGGACCGGTTTATCTGAAAATGGATTTATCTTTATTGGGAACTGCCGAAGAAATCTTTATTAGAGCTAATGATCAGATTGAAAAAATGATATTTGATATCCTTCAAAATGATTTGCAGCCAATGCCACAAGTTGGTGAGCCTGTTATATTTAAGAGACGTAAGCCAGAACAAAGTGACATGAATGAGTTAGAAAAAATTGAGGATGTTTTAATTATATCCGTATGTTGGATGCGGAAGGATACCCCCCATGCCTATATTGAAAAGGGTGCTTTCAAATATGAATTTACATGTGCTTCCATCAAAGCGGATGGCAGCATTATAGCTGACGTAAAAATCACAAAGAATAATTATGGATAAAACATTTATTATAGCTGAACTCTCGGCAAATCATAATCATAATAAGAAAGTTGCTCTTGATACTGTTCGTGCTGCAAAGAAATGTGGTGCAGATGCTGTAAAGATACAGACTTATACTGCAGATACTATGACTATTGACAGTAATAAAGAATGGTTTAAGATTCATGGTACTATTTGGAATGGAGAAAATCTGTATCATTTGTATCAGAAGGCATACACTCCATGGGAATGGCATGAGGAAATTTTTCATGTAGCTAAGGAAGAAGGACTAATTTGTTTTTCTACTCCTTTTGACAGGAGTGCGGTTGATTTTTTGGAGACATTAAATAATCCGATCTATAAAATTGCTTCTTTTGAGATAACCGATATAGAGTTGATAAAATATGCAGCCTCTAAAGGTAAACCTATGATTATTTCTACCGGTATTGCTACAGTGGATGACATAAATCTGGCTCTGCAAGCATGTACGAGTGTAGGAAATGAGCAGGTAACTCTTTTGAAATGTACATCCGCTTATCCGGCTCAGGTTTCCGATGCCAACTTGTCTGTAATTACAGATATGCAAAAGCGTTTTCAAGTTCCGGTGGGATTGTCGGATCATACAATAGGAACTACCGTTTCCATAGCTTCGGTTGCTATGGGAGCCACTGTGATAGAGAAACATTTTATCATGGATCGCAAAATAGGAGGGCCTGATGCTTCGTTCTCAATGGAACCTGATGAATTTGCTTTAATGGTGAAGCAGGTAAGAGAGGTTGAAGCTGCCATAGGGCAGGTTTCTTATCCTGTAGATGTTACAAAGATAAAAGGACGTGAATTCTGTCGTTCCTTATTTGTTGTGAACAATATGAAGGCCGGTGATCTTTTTGATAAAAATAACATCCGTTCGATACGTCCGGGAAATGGATTGGAACCTAAATACTTAAATGATGTCTTAGGAAAAAGGGCTGCTCGTAACATTGAAAGAGGTACTCCTTTGAGCTTTAATGATATATTAGAATAATTTTTTATATGATATTTTCCAATAAACGCATTGTGGACTAGGACATTCAATATCTTTTTATTAATTTAGTATTAGCATAAACTCTAAAACATAGTTTTATGAATCGCAAAGAATTGCTAGATCGTCTAAAATATATGATAAAGAGTGTTGCCCCGGGTTCTCAAGCTATTTTTTATGGTTCTGAGGCGCGTGGAGAGGCAAAACAGAATAGTGACATTGATATCCTGATTTTGGTTGATAAAGATGCATTGTCTCCTGTAGAGGAGGATGTCATTACTGCTCCGATCTATGATTTAGAAATAGAGACAGGCACTATTATTAGTCCGATTGTGATGACTCGTAAAGCCTGGGATGCAGCAAAGAGAAAGACAATGTTTTATTATAATGTAATGAAAAACGGTGTGCTGCTGTGATAGGGAGCCTTTTACAGCCCCCTATACTCTCTTTCCGCATTGAAGCAAGGACAAGGTTTCATTGGATTCAAATCATGATGCCCTACAATCAGTGCACGTGGAAAGATGCGTTTCAACTCGCGGAGAAGAGCCAGCAGTGAAGCTTTTTGCTCTAAGGTGCGGGTGTCGGCCGGCCGGCCTTCGGCATCCAGCCCTCCTTCGTAACAGATGCCGATGGAGTGGCGGTTGTGATTGAGGCAATGCGCGCCTATCTTTTCCGGTGGACGGCCGCGGTGGATCTCACCGTCGCGAGTCAGGTAGAAATGGTAGCCGATGTCGCTGAAGCCGCGGTGACGGATGTGGTCACGGCGACAATCCTCAAAGCTCAGGCGCACGCCCTGAGGCGTGGCCGAGCAATGAATAATGATGAGAGTAACCGTGCGCATGGCTACTTACAGGCGCCTAACCCTAAAGCTCCCGCCAGGGCGGTGGCTAGGGTGATGATTACTTTGAGGACAATGCCCCATACGGATTTTGACTTCTTTTCTTCATTCATGATGACAGAGAATTTTAGATTTATGATTTAAGATTTATGATTTTTAATTGACGGTTATCCCAGTGGGTTTTCTCCCTGATCACCGTCGCTTCCGCCGTCACTGCTACCTCCTGAACCACTTCCGGGAGTTTTTTCTCTTACGGTGTACGTGGAGGACTCTTTCAACTGGCCTTCCAGATTAATCTGGGCATTGCTCAGTTCACCCGTGGCACGGGCCCGGAGCTTCAACCCCTTTACGTTGTTGGCCAGTGAAAACTCGGCAGCCGATGCTGCACCTTTCTTGCTAACGATGCCTACGGAGAAAATGGCAAGATCATCCAGCTTCACATTCTTGCTGTCCAGGATCAGTTCCTTGATGCAGGAAATCATGTCCGCCAACACTCCCTTGATGACACCGGCCGAGTAGGGCGTGTTGTGGTTGGACATGTGTTTGGCCAGTTTCGCGGTGTCGTAAGTGTCTTCAATCACGGGACGTGCATACCAGAGTCCTTTCAGCGGGCTGTTGTCGCCCGTCACTTGATACTTTTTGTAACGAATCATAGCTTTAATAAATTAAATAATTAAACAATTAAAAATTAAACATTCACGGAGTTGAGCTCAACAATGCAAAGATAACACCGCGTCTACAGACGTTTGTCACTTCCGGACGGTTCCGGTAGATTATGGTCAGTTTCTGTCTGTTATTTATGTGTATATATTTGATAATGTTGTGATTTATAGCTACATTTGATAAGAAATAAATCATAATCCATAAATCATAAATATCACTCATGAACTCTTTTGTAATCCGTATTTATGGGCGTACCGAACTGGCCCAACTCTATTGCCCCAATCTCTGTCCGGAGGCTGCTTTCCGCAAGCTGAAACAGTGGATTGATCTTTATCCCGGCCTGCGTGACGACTTGTCTGCCGTGGGGACGTCTTCCCACTCCCGTACCTATACGTCCGCCCAGGTGCGGCTGATAGTCGCTGCACTTGGTGAACCTTAAAGGTCAGGTCGGGCGGCGTAAAGGTGAGGTTGGTACACTTGGTACAGAGGTTCACGGTTCACATTTTTCTCACACACACGTGCGCGTATATTAGGTGGGCTTATGGTAAGTGCCATTTCCATTCATGTTCTCTACCAGTCCGTGCTTCTGCAATCGCTTGAGCCAGGTGGAGATGGTATCGGCCTCGCTTTCGCATATCAGGCCGGTGCCTTCAGAGTCTATCAGGTTTTGCAGGATGCCCGTTCCGGTATTGTTGCCCGAGATGAGGAACATTTTGTTGGGCGGCATCACGGGAGCTTCGGTCTTTCCGCGTTCTTTGCCCAGTGCATCGTACTTTGCTTTTTCACGACGGTAGCATGCCATGCGCTCGGCCACTTGCTGGCGGATTTCGTCGTGGATGGGTTCGGCGAGCAGGCGTACCAGCGAGAGTACACCTTTTCCTGCTGCGGGTAGTGCCACGACAAAAGTTTGCAGGCAGGGTGATATCATTTTCCCACCGTATGCACACCGGACATTTTTTCCCATGCAGGCGTCCAGTGTGGTGATGGCGCCCAGCAGCAGTATGTCGTATTGGGCGGGAGAAGTTCCGCAGCTGACGATGCGTTCCAGTGGATATGCTGGTCGAAAGTGGGCAGGGGAGAGCGCGGTGCGCTGTCCGGTATATTGTCTTCCTCGCGTGCGCGTGTGTGTGAGGCGGAAGAACCGGGTGAACCTTGTGTACCAAGTGTACCAACTGCGGGTGAGTTTTCGGGTCCGGATGATTCTGCGAGGCAGTCACTTCGTCGACGGGTGAAAACTCCGCAGGGTGTCACGTAGGGGAGTGTCTGCTGCTTCAGGCGGCGGTAGGTTTCTACGTCGCCTTGTAGTGAGGCGTTTCGTACTTCGAGGGTTAGTGCGGCGAGCTTTTCATTGGAAGTGATCAGTTTGTATACTTCGCCCAGTTCCACCGTTCGCAGTGGAGTCATTGTGGCGCTTTTCAGGGTTCTTCCGGTGGTTTTGTCCTTTATCGGTGAGATAGGGGGCATAAATAGCGACATTTTGATGATGTTTTTCATTATGTTATTTCTTAAATTTTCGCCGAAGGTAGGGTGATTTTTACATTGAATCTTTTCCGTATACGGAAAAGATTTTAAGAGTGCGAAAGGTTGGGGAACATATTATAACGTAAGAAGTTGCTGTTTTTACATAAATTAAATAATAAATAATAACAATGAATGAAAATTGTATGCATCCTTTGTTGAGTGCTTTCATCGAAGGTTTGCGCAGAAAAAATCAGATTACTATCGAAGACCTTACTTCTGAGGCTCATATTAGTACAAAAACGTATGCTAATATAAAAAAAGGCGTGATGCTAGACTTAGTGCTTACGAATCGCTGTTTTATCGGTTTTTAGAGGATCTGGATGATGAAGAAATCAGGCGGGTGGTTAATGAGTGGCTGGAGGAATGGTTTAGGGTTAGAAAAAGAAAGTAGTTTGAAGTTTTATCAATAACTTACAGCTATTATCCATGATTATATTTCAATAATTAAAGAAAAAATCAAGAAAGTGTGAATTCTTAGATGGACTCCATGGTTCAAAGAAAACATATCTCCGTATGGTACTGCAGATGATTCAGGAAAAGGTTGGATTATCTCAATATTTTAGAGAACAAGTTGAGTTGCGGAAGGTGTTGGTAAGTTATACAGATGTGAATGGGATTAACTAAAATTGGAATTTAAAAAGCTAACAGAAAAAATGAAGAAATTTGTTTATAGTACCTGCTCGTATGCCAATCCTCATATAGGAGTTATTTTGAATGAAATATTAGCTTCTGTGGATAATGGTGATAAACTCTATTGGGGGCAGTGCCGGGGTGTTTTCTCTTCGTGTATGATGAATCCTAATGGGAATTCAATACCTTGCAGTTTGTGCAAACTTCAATACAAGACCCTCATAAAAGAATTTGGGAAAAGTGTAGAAGTTGTGCCATTTACACATAATGAAAATGTGAAATGCAAAGAAATCATATTCAAATCCATAGAAGAAATTAAGAAACTTGAGTATAGGGGAGTACATGTTGGTTTATCCATTCTATCATACTATTTTTCAATAACGAGAAATATCAATCCTGACATCACTTCTGGCTTTAGTAAATATGTAAATGGTATCGCTTCGGATATGTTTGGTCAGATAGATGCCATATATGATTTTATAGACAAAGAAAAACCCGATGTGATAAGCATATATAATGGTAGATTATATGAATCGAGAGCTTTATATGATATTGCCAGAATAATGGGAATTAAATTTGAATCATTAGAGATTGTTGGAGGGATGGATGGACCAGCTAAGATGGTAAAGTATGAGAATGCGTTGCCGCATGATATCGATTATTTTGGAAGGAAAGCCAATTGGGTATGGGAAGTGTCCAAAGATACGGATGAAGAAAAAGAACGGATTGCTTCGGATTTTTTTATCAGAAGAAGAAACGGTGTCCAAGCTGGCGATAAAGTTTATGTAGCAGGTCAAGTAAAGGGAAAGCTTCCCGAAGATTTAGATTTTGGTAAAATAAATATTATGATATTTAATTCATCGGCAGATGAATTGGCGGCTTTAGGTGGTGAATGGGATAAAGACATACTTTTCAAGAGCCAATATGAGGCAATAGATTATATGTTGTCCAATTCATCTCCAACTATCCATTACTATTTACGTATTCATCCCAATTTGAAGAACGTCCACTATAAATTTGTTACTGAATTATATAATTTATGTAAGAATTATGCTAATATAACTGTTATAGAGCCATCGAGTGATATTAGTTCTTATGCGTTGCTTGATGTTGCAGATAAAGTTGTGGTGTTTGGTTCTACTATGGGGGTAGAAGCCAACTTCTGGGGTAAATCGGTGATATTGATTGGTCGCTCTTTCTACTATAATATGGATGTGGCATATCATGCCAATACGAAAGGAGAGTTGATACAACTGCTTCATTCGGAGTTGCCGCCAAAATCTAAATTGGATTCAATGAAGTATGGGTACTATATTCTTGATACAACTTATAGAACTGTACAGAAATATTATATTAATATTAATCCTGTTGATATTACTTTCTGCGGCAAACATATACGATTTATCCCTTACTTAAAGCAGTGGAATTCTGTTTTGTTATTTAAGCTGATGCATCTGTTTAGTATTAGAGTATCACTTTTGTTTGGAAAGAAAGCAAATCCTTTTCCGGGATAAAATGTCAGTAAAAAGAGTTTTGATTAATTCTATTTGGTTTGGTGTGATTCCCAAACTATCGACAGTCATCAATGTATTGATGCTACCTTTTATTACACCTTATCTTTCACCAGAAGATTATGGTGTGTGGGGATTGATATCTAGCTATGTAGGCATAGCACTGTCGGTGGCTTCGTTGGGCTTGTTTGTACATCTTACTAATTTCTATTATGAGTATAAGTCTCACTATAACTTAGCGTGGAGTCGATTGCTTTATCTGATATTGGTTGCTTCAGCAGTAGTGGCCGCCGTGACATTTATACTCTTATTTTTTTCATTTGACAATTTTTCAGTAGGTGAGAGAACGCTGCTTTGTATGCTTGCTGTGGTCCCCATACTATTTGATGCCAATGGCTTGTTGGCTAAGCATATTTTCCCGCTTAGGAACAAGCCTAAACCGTTAGTGTTACGAAATCTTGTTGCAAGTCTCGCGGGAATATGCAGCTCATTTATTAGTATATATTTCTTTAGAATCGGGTTCTATGGTTTTGTCATAGGTCTAGCAGTAGCATCACTGATGAATTTTATCTTATTTATAGATCCCATTTGGATAAAAGAGAAGATAGTGCCCAAGCGCGACCATTCAATGCATCGTATTAAGGAATGGATAAGTATCTCTTTGCCAGCAATCCCCCATGCCTTGGGCTTTCTCTTTTTGACTTCTTCATCACGCATTGTGATGAATTTCTATGGAGTGTCAATCAATGATATTGGTATATATACCAATGGCTATACTATAGGTGATTATGTGAATGTTGGTGCAGCTGCGGTTGTTACAGCTTTTCTACCTCAGCTGCAGTTGGCTTACCGTCAAAATAGGTTCAATGATTTTAGAAAGTTGTACTTTTTCAGCCAAGGAATTTCGATCTTTGCTATCGTGTTTGCAGTGATTTGGATGCCTGATCTTTATCGCTTGCTTATACGTAATCCGCAGTTTCACGAAGGTATTAGAGTTGCTCAGTATGCTTGCTTTGCTAACGCTGTGTTTCCTCTTTATGTCTTTCTCTCAAGTGTATGCTTTATTGAAAAGAACACAAAGCAATTGCTGTGGTTAGTTTTTGTGCCTGGTATACTTAACGTGATGTTGTGTATTATTTGTATTCCCATTTGGGGATATCGTGCGGCGCTCTTCACTACTATCTTCTCATATTGGACACAAGTATTGATACCTTTTTTTGTGAAGTTTTACAATCATACCGTAAAGTTGTGGATGCCTCAAAAATATCAATTATTACTGTTGTTACTGACATTATCTGCACTGTTAGTTCTTTCGAATATGCTTTCTCAGATAAATACGACTTATAAATTCATCGTTTCAATAGCTTTATTGGGACTACTGTGTAATTTTTTAAAGAATTTTGCGAAATATAAGGTGTTATGATGCTACTATGGAGGGGGATTTGTATGTTGTAACATATATCTTTCCAATATATTATCTGATATGGACTGGATACCTATTATGTAAAAGGTATATATACAATTATAGTTGGAAAAACTTTAAATTATTATTTCTTGCTTTTACTCTGTTAGTTCTGATATTTTTTTGTTCCTATATTAAACATGATTTACCATTGTAGACGTCTGGTTATCTTTATTATATCTCTTTATTGCTGTTAATGTTTTATTATTATTTATTTTTTTAAGAAAGACTTTCTATAGTGTGAAATGAAAATGTTACGTACCCATCTTGTTATTTTGTTTCTTATATTGACATTCCCAATTTTGGCAATACCATTTATTTTAAGAGAAGTCTATTTTAAGAGATATTATGCTTTAAATTATTTGGCTGTCTTTATGGGGCTTTTAGCATATTTATGGATTCCCTCTGGAGATTTGTATCGGTATTATAATGATTTTATTGGGATGGAGTCTCTTTCATGGTCTTCTTTATCTGATATTTTTAGATTTGACTTTATTCATCCGTGTATAATGTTCTTGATTTCTCATTTGGGGCTTGATTTTGGGTTTGTAAGATTGTCATTAAGTATCGTTTGCTATTTATTACTATTCTCTATTTTTAAAGATGTAATAAGGCATAGTAATTGGTTACAAACGAATAAAGATTGTTTTATAGCTTTTCTAACTTTATTTTTTCTAATCAGATTCTCAGGCTTCTTAACAGGAGTTCGTTTTACATTAGCTATGGCTTTGAGTTTTTATGGTGCATACTGGACATTGCATGGAATGTCAAAGAAGGGATGGGTATGTTTGTTTTTATCGGGATTTACTCATTTCTCTCTTTGGGCTATTACATTTATGGTGATATTTATAAAGCTTGTAAAACCTTCATTTTATAAGAATACAACGCTTTTTCTTCTATTTTTTCTATTCTTATTTTCTCCTTTTTTTTTAGTAAATATTATTGAGGTGATTCCTGTAAATCCGATGTTGAAATTACATCTTGAGAATTATACGATAGGATATTATGCAGGTGAGGAATTACAGAATCATTCTATCTTATTTAAGATAGCTCAGATTTGCTCTATTTTTGCATTATATCCATCTGTTATGTTACTTTTTTATCGTATGAATAAATTTAAGAATTTTGAATTATTCGTTTGTTTGGCTATCTTTCTTGTGTTATTATGGAATATGAATTCTGCATATAATAGATATGCCTTTCTTGCAACTATTTTTTTTATTCTTCCTTTCTTTAGATACGGTGCAGATTCTTTTAAAAAGAGTGATTTGTATTTCATGTTCCTTGTAAGTTTGTTTGTGTATTCAACTTCGATTTTGACTACTAAAAGAGAATTGATAAATGGACGCCAAGTAAGTATTATATATATGCCCTTACCTGCTATTTTGTCTAATACTTATTCCAGTATTTGGATAAATACCAATATAATGCCTGATGGCGATATGCGATATAATTAAATGCTAATATCTAATTTGTTAAAATGGAGTTGTGTAAATCTTTTCCTTTAGTCTCTGTTGTAGTTCCTTGCTTCAATCAGTCGCGTTATTTGACTGAGGCTTTGGATAGTATCTTGCATCAGACTTATTCTTTTTGGGAATGTATTATTGTGAATGATGGTTCAACTGATGATACAGAAAAAATAGCTAAAGCTTATTGTAGCATGGATGAACGTTTTGTTTATTTATTTCAGAAGAATGCAGGTTTATGTGCCGCACGAAATGTTGGAATAAGGAAAAGTCATGGAAAATATATATTGCCATTGGATTCGGATGATTATATAGGTGAAAAATATCTGGAATTAGCTATTGCTGCTTTAGAAAACGACGAGGATATAAAGGTCGTTTATTGTAGAGCATACTTTTTTGGATTAAAGCAGGGAGAATGGAAACTTCCGGATTATTCATTAGAAAGATTATTAGGTAGAAATTGTATCTTTTGTTCTGCTTTTTATCGAAAAGTAGATTTTGATAAGATTGGTGGCTATAATATCAATATGAAATATGGTTTTGAAGATTGGGATTTTTGGTTGTCTCTACTTCAAGAAGGTGGAAAAGTATATCGTATAGATGATTTCTTATTTTATTATAGAATTCGGAAAGGTTCTATGTCTCGTTCCTTTAATATAGATAAATTAAGGTATTTAAGACGGAAAATATGGGAGAACCATATAAATTTATATAGTCGCCATTATTTGGATCCTATGGAATGCTTTGAATACGTGAAAGTTAGCGATTCGTTAGAATATAAATTAGGAAAAATACTATTATCTCCTTTTCGTAAGATACTAACAAGGTGATTTTGATGCTTTTTCTTGAAATAATAGAATGTTTTTTATAATGAAATTTTCGGTATGTATTGCGACTTTTAATGGAGAAAAATTCATAAAAGAACAATTGGACTCTATTTTGTGTCAATTAGGTGTAGATGACGAAATAATTATTTCAGATGATTCTTCTGTAGATCAGACTATTAGTATTATAGAGTCATATAAAGATAAAAGAATTAAAATATTTGTCAATCAAAAATTTAGTTCTCCTATATATAATTTTGAAAATGCTATAATGAAATCAACAGGTGATTTCATATTCTTGTCTGATCAAGATGATATTTGGCAATCTGATAAGGTGGAAAAAATGCTACCATTATTAGAGCGATATGACTTAGTAATGTCTAATGCTAGAGTTGTAGATGCTTCTACCGAAATCATAAAGGAAAAATTGTATATGAAATATCCCATAAAATCATTTTTGTATAATCTAATAAGAAATCCTTATACAGGATGTTTGATTGCTTTCAATAGAAAGGCTTTAGATTATATTTTACCATTTCCTCAAAAGTTGCCCATGCATGATAGCTGGATTGGTTTGTGCTGTCAATCTTTTTCTCGTGTTTATTTTCTGGATGAGAATTTGATATTGTATAGACGTCACGGAATGAATGCGAGCTCTACTTCTGAAAGAAGTTCTTTATCATATTTGTATCGTTTACAATACCGCATATATATGTTATGGCAAATTGCCAAAAGGAGAATGACATATTCTTATTGTTCTTATTTTAAAAGATAATGTATTAGAACAATGTGATTTGTATTAATAGACAGCTTTATAAATATTTGGTATCTATGTATATTTCTGCATCTTTAGTGTTGTATAATAATAATAAGCAAGAAATTCTCACTGTTGTAGATTGCGTTATAAATTCTATGATAGAAAGGCTTGTTGTTGTTGATCAGTCTCCAAATGATTATTATCGTTTTTTGGAAAAGTGTTCCGATAAAATTTTATATGTACATAATGAAAACAAAGGATATGGAGCAGGGCATAATCTAGCTGTAAGAATTGTTTGTAGTGAGAGACAGTCGGAATATCACGTAGTGTTGAATCCTGATATTTATTTCTCAAACCATTGTATATCAATACTAGCTAACTATATGTTTTTGGATGCAAAAATAGGTTTGCTCATGCCTAAAGTTTATTATCCTGATGGTAGATTACAATATTTATGTAAATTGTTGCCGACCCCGTTAGATATAATATCTCGTTTATTTTTTAACGGAAAAAAATTCGTTAGGCGATATAAACGTATGATCTTGTATTCTTCAAATTATGATAAAATAATGAATATACCTTATTTGTCGGGATGTTTTATGTTCTTTAGGACTGAAGCTTTTATTGAAATAGGAGGATTTGATGAACGTTTTTTTATGCATTTTGAAGATCTTGATCTATCAAGAAGAATGCATGAACGTTATAAAACATTATTTATTCCTGATGAAAAAATAGTGCATAATCATGCGGCTTCTCAACGTAAAAGTTGCAAGATGATGTTTGTGGCATTAATGAGCGCAATTAAGTATTTTAATAAGTGGGGGTGGTTTTGGGATTCTCGTCGGAGGGTTATAAATAGAAAGACTATTGCATTTTATACATTAAATTCAACTATTTGATTTACTGTGCTTATAGCTTTTTATTAAGTGTGAATATCTAATAGACTATCTTGTTAATATTGGATATGGGTGTTTGTTATTAGGGATAAAAGTTAATATCTATATTTTCTATAAAATGAGTGTATGCTTTTGGATTATATTGGCTGTAATAGGTATTGCAGCCTTCTTGTTTACTTGTATTCAAGTTTGGTTTTATTGGATAAATAGAAACGAATGATGTATTATTTGATTGTAATAGTTCTGCTGTTTTTAGCAGAACTTTTTTATTTTAAGGTGGCTGATAGATGTAATATCATCGATAAACCTAATGAGCGTAGTTCGCATACACGAATAACTCTTCGGGGTGGGGGAATTATCTTCTATTTTGGAGCATTGGCTTATTTTCTGACGAGTGGTTTTGAATATCCTTGGTTCATGCTGGCGTTAACTTTGGTAACGTTCATCAGTTTTGTGGATGACATCCGATCTACTTCTCAGAAGTTACGGTTGCTGTTTCATTTCTCGGCAATGGTTTTGATGTTCTATCAGTGGGGACTTTTTTCTTTATCCTGGTGGTGGATAATCGTTGCATTAATAGTTTGTACGGGTATCATCAATGCTTATAATTTCATGGATGGGATTAATGGCATAACAGGTGGTTATTCTTTGGTTATCCTTGTTGCGCTGGCTTATATCAATAGAGAAATAGTTCCTTTTGTAGAAGAGGGCTTTATCTATACGGTTCTTTGTTCTGTCTTGGTGTTTTGTTTCTTCAACTTCCGTAAGAAAGCGAAATGTTTTGCGGGTGATGTTGGTTCTGTTAGTATCGCTTTCATTCTTCTTTTCCTGATTGGTAAATTGATCATTCAGACTGAGGATTTCAGCTGGATTGTCCTATTAGCAGTTTATGGTGTTGACAGTGTTCTTACTATTATTCATCGGCTGCTGCTTCATGAGAATATCGGTTTACCGCATCGTAAACACATGTATCAGTTAATGGCAAATGAACTGAAAATGCCCCATATAGGAGTATCCCTAATTTATATGATGGTACAGAGCTTAGTGATAATTGGATATTTGAGGTATTTGGCGTATGGGTATCTCTACTTGTTTGGTTGTATTGTATTGCTTTGTTGTATCTATATCCTTTTTATGAAGAAGTGTTTCTATTTGCATTTACAGCATTGATAGCATATACTAAAGTAAGAAAAGGCTGGGGCTACTTAATGATTATAGTGGCTCCAGCCTTTTTTAGTTCCGTATTTCTCATTTTCATTTTTTATTTCTACCTTTGTCAACAAAAGGAATAGTATGTCTGCGAATGAATATATACAGCAATTCTCTCCGCATCTGTTTTGGGATGTACGTAAAGAAGAACTCGACTTTGATGCACATGCACAATATGTGATCAAAAGAGTCTTAGAATACGGTTTGTTGAATGATTGGAATCTTATCAAGACATATTATGGTTTGCCTCGAATCGTAAAAATCGTAAAGGAATTAAGAGATTTGGAACCTCGTGCATTGGCATACATCTCTGCTATTTCAAAAACTCCTAAGGAACAATTTAGATGTTACACTTGGAAACAGTTGAATCCTCAACTTTGGAACTTCTAAAGAAGTTGCAGAAATTACCGGTACTTAGTAATACAAGGTTAGTTGGGGGAACTGCGCTTGCCTTGCAATTGGGGCATCGTAAGTCTATTGATTTAGATTTCTTTGGTAAGATAGATTGTGAGGTAGAGGTACCAAAAAAGACTTCATTGATATTGCATTTTTGTTGCGCCGTTTTTCGTTGGATGAGATTCTAAGCTTTTATTCTGCAAAATATTACGATGGATCTGTTTTTATGGCAATGAAAAGCCTTGCTTATTTTGATGATGCAGAAGAGGAATCGATGCCTGACATGTTTGCTAATCAATCGTGGGAGCAAACCAAAGAATATATCCTATCAAAGATTTCTTGATTCTTTTTTCCTATCAACCCAAAAAAAATTAATACCTTTGCGGGTCACTTTTGGAAACAATAAAAATATAATGATATGAATATCTCTTATAACTGGCTGAAAGAGTATGTCGAGTTCGATTTGACACCCGATGAAGTCGCAGCTGCGCTAACGTCTATCGGACTGGAAACGGGAAGCGTAGATGAAGTGCAAACCATTAAAGGCGGACTGGAAGGACTGGTCATCGGCGAAGTGTTGACATGCGAACCTCATCCGAATTCAGACCACATGCACGTCACTACCGTAAACTTGGGACAAGGTGAACCTGTGCAGATTGTATGCGGCGCTCCGAACGTTGCTGCAGGACAAAAAGTGGTAGTTGCCACACTGGGTACAAAACTGTATGACGGTGATGAGTGCTTTACCATCAAGAAATCAAAACTCCGTGGTGTGGAATCTATCGGTATGATTTGCGCCGAAGATGAAATCGGTATCGGTACAGATCATGCAGGCATCATCGTATTGCCTGAAACGGCTATCCCGGGTACACTTGCCAAGGATTATTATAACATCAAGAGCGACTACGTACTGGAAGTGGATATCACTCCGAACCGTGCCGATGCTTGTTCACACTACGGTGTGGCCCGTGACTTGTACGCCTACCTGGTGCAAAACGGAAAGCAGGCTACTTTGAAGAAGCCGTCTGTTGATGCTTTCGCCGTTGAGAATCATGATTTGGATATCAAAGTCTCGGTAGAAAACAGTGAGGCTTGTCCCCGATATGCCGGTGTAACAGTGAAAGGCGTTACGGTAAAGGAAAGCCCGGAATGGTTGCAGAACAAACTCCGTGTGATCGGTCTGCGCCCTATTAATAATGTAGTAGACATTACGAATTATATCGTTCATGCATTCGGTCAGCCGCTGCATTGCTTCGATGCCGATAAGATTAAAGGCGGTGAAGTGATTGTGAAGACGATGCCCGAAGGTACTCCGTTCGTTACTCTCGACGGAGTGGAACGTAAGCTGAGCGAACGTGACCTGATGATTTGTAACAAGGAAGAGGCGATGTGTATTGCCGGTGTATTCGGCGGATTGGATTCCGGTTCTACGGAAGCTACTAAAGACGTGTTCCTTGAAAGTGCTTATTTTCACCCGACATGGGTGCGCAAGACGGCCCGTCGTCATGGACTGAATACGGATGCTTCTTTCCGTTTTGAAAGAGGTATCGATCCCAATGCCACCATTTACTGCCTGAAACTGGCTGCTTTGCTGGTGAAAGAACTTGCCGGAGGTACCATTTCTTCTGAAATAAAAGATGTATGTGCTGCTCCTGCCAAGGACTTCAGAGTAGAGCTTTCGTATGAGAAAGTACATGCTTTGATTGGTAAAGTGATTCCGGTTGATACCATCAAGAGTATCGTAACAAGCTTGGAAATGAAGATTGTGGACGAGACTGCGGAAGGCTTGACCTTGGATGTTCCTCCTTATCGCGTAGACGTGCAGCGTGACTGCGACGTGATAGAAGATATCCTTCGTATCTACGGATATAATAATGTGGAAATTCCAAGCACCTTAAAGTCCAGTCTGACAACGAAAGGTGAATGTGATAAATCCAATAAACTACAGAACCTGATTGCTGAGCAGTTGGTAGGTTGCGGTTTCAATGAGATATTGAATAATTCGTTGACTCGTGCTGCTTACTACGACGGTATGGAGACATATCCTACCCAGAACCTCGTTATGCTGATGAACCCGCTGAGTGCAGACTTGAATGCTATGCGCCAGACCTTGCTCTTCGGCGGACTGGAAAGCATTTCTCACAATGCTAACCGTAAAAATGCCGACTTGAAGTTCTTTGAATTCGGCAACTGCTATCACTTCAACGAAGAGAAGAAGAACCCGGAAAAAGCGCTTGCTCCTTATTCGGAAGATTATCACCTCGGTTTATGGGTAACCGGTAAGAAGGTTTCCAACTCATGGGCACATCCGGATGAAAACAGCTCTGTATATGAACTGAAAGCATACGTCGAAAATATCTTTGCCCGCTTGGGACTGTGTATGCATGACTTGGTAATCGGCAATCTGACGGATGATATTTATGCCGCCGCCCTTTCCGTGCAGACAAGAGGGGGAAAGAGACTGGCTACCTTCGGTGTTGTCACCAAGAAGTTGCTGAAAGCATTCGACATCGACAATGAGGTCTATTATGCCGACCTGAATTGGAAAGAACTGATGAAAGCCATCAAGAATGTGAAGGTGAGCTATTCGGAAATTTCCAAGTTCCCGGCAGTGAAGCGCGACTTGGCGTTGCTGCTCGATAAAAAGGTTCAGTTTGCCGAAATCGAAAAGATAGCTTATGAAACAGAGAAGAAGTTGCTGAAAGAAGTTTCTCTCTTCGACGTTTACGAAGGCAAGAACCTGGAAGCCGGTAAGAAGAGCTATGCGGTCAGCTTCTTGTTGCAAGACGAGACTCAGACTATGAATGACAAGCTGATCGACAAGATCATGTCTAAACTGGTGAAGAACCTGGAAGACAAGTTGGGCGCCAAACTGAGATAAATCATAAATAATAAATCATAAATATTAAGTTCCAATGGGAAGAGCATTTGAATATAGAAAAGCTGCCAAATTGAAGAGATGGGGTCACATGGCAAAGACCTTTACAAGACTGGGTAAACAAATTGCTATTGCGGTAAAGGCCGGTGGACCTGAACCGGAGAACAACCCGACTTTACGTTCGGTTATCGCTACTTGTAAGCGTGAAAACATGCCGAAGGATAATATTGATCGTGCCATCAAAAATGCTATGGGTAAAGACCAGAGCGACTACAAAGGCATGACTTATGAAGGATACGGCCCTCATGGTGTAGCCGTTTTCGTTGATACTTTGACTGATAATACGACTCGTACGGTAGCTGATGTACGTTCCGTATTCAATAAGTTCGGTGGAAACCTGGGTACTATGGGCTCGCTTGCTTTCCTGTTCGACCATAAGTGTGTGTTCACCTTCAAGAAGAAGGAGGGCATCGATATGGAAGAGCTTATCCTTGACTTGATAGACTACGACGTGGAAGAAGATTATGAAGAGGATGAAGAAGAAGGCACAATCACTATCTATGGTGATCCGAAGAGCTATGCAGCCATCCAGAAACATTTGGAAGAATGCGGTTTCGAGGATGTCGGCGGTGAGTTTACTTATATCCCTAATGACCAGAAAGATGTTACTCCCGAACAGCGTGAGACTATCGACAAGATGGTAGAACGTTTGGAAGAGTTTGATGACGTACAGACGGTTTATACTAACATGAAACCGGAAGAAAGTGAAGAGTAATGACATATACTTATAAGACTAAAGGCACATGTAGCTCAAACATCGAGCTCGATGTAGAAGAAGGTATTGTGAAAGAGGTCGCTTTTTGGGGAGGATGTAATGGGAATCTGCAAGCTGTTTCCCGCTTGGTGCAAGGGATGCCGGTAGAAGCGGTGATTGGCCGTTTGGAAGGAATCCGTTGCGGAGGGCGTCCCACCTCTTGTCCCGACCAGCTATGCAAGGCGCTGCATGAAATGGGATATTAAGTCTCTTGCCTGAAGAAACAGATGAAAGCCCTTGGCATTGAAAGATGTCAGGGGCTTTTTTTGAACTTAACATGGATGTTTTTGTTATTAATTGAGTATTTTTACGCTCTTAAATAAACGAACACAATGAAAAATATTCTGAAAGACTTGAAGCGGAGAGACCACAAGCGTTATTTGGGTGGTCTGGATGTCTTCAAATATATAGGGCCGGGACTGTTGGTGACAGTGGGCTTTATCGACCCGGGTAACTGGGCTTCTAATTTTGCCGCAGGTTCTGAATTCGGTTACTCCTTGCTGTGGGTGGTAACATTGTCGACTATCATGCTGATTGTGTTGCAACATAATGTAGCGCACTTGGGTATTGTGACCGGTTTGTGCCTGTCCGAGGCTGCTACGAAATATACTCCTTCGTGGGTGGCACGTCCCATACTCGGCACGGCAGTGCTGGCGTCTATATCTACTTCGCTGGCAGAGATATTGGGAGGAGCCATTGCTCTGCAGATGCTGTTTGATATCCCGATTATCTGGGGTTCCGTGTTGACTACGGTATTTGTGCTGGTCATGCTTTTTACCAACTCTTATAAAAAGATAGAGCGTTCTATTATCGCATTTGTATCAGTTATCGGACTATCTTTTATTTATGAGTTGTTCCTGGTGAAGATAGACTGGCCGGTGGCAGCGCAAGGGTGGGTGACACCTTCGTTTCCGGAAGGCAGTATGCTGATCATTATGAGTGTGCTTGGCGCAGTAGTGATGCCGCATAACTTGTTTCTCCATTCGGAGGTGATACAGAGTCACGAATACAATAAGCAAGATGATGCGTCTATTCGTAAGGTACTGAAATATGAGCTGTTCGATACGCTGTTTTCCATGATTGTGGGATGGGCTATTAATAGTGCCATGATATTGCTGGCTGCGGCAACTTTCTTTAAAGGAGGCATTCAGGTCGAAGAACTGCAGCAAGCCAAGTCTTTGCTGGAACCGTTGTTGGGAAATAGTGCTGCTGTGGTTTTTTCGTTGGCATTGCTGATGGCAGGTATCTCTTCGACCATAACGAGCGGCATGGCGGCAGGTTCTATCTTTGCCGGTATCTTCGGTGAGTCTTATCATATTAAGGATAGTCACTCGCAGGTGGGAGTCATTCTTTCGCTGGGCATTGCATTGCTGCTGATTTTCTTTATCGGCGATCCGTTCAAAGGACTGCTGATTTCGCAGATGATATTGAGTATACAGTTGCCTTTTACGGTTTTCCTGCAAGTTAGTCTGACTTCTTCGCGCAAGGTAATGGGGCAATATGTCAACAGCCGATGGAGCACATTCGTTCTTTATACCATTGCTGTTATTGTGACGGTGCTGAATATCATGCTGTTGATTTCGGAAATATTGTGAGAATAATAACCTTTAAGAATTCCTATCAATATGAAAATTATAACTTATAATGTAAATGGTCTACGGGCTGCTGTAACAAAGGGTTTTCCCGAATGGCTGGCGCAAGAGCAGCCTGACGTACTCTGCCTGCAAGAAACAAAGTTGCAACCGGAGCAATATCCGGCAGAAGCATTGGAGGCTTTGGGATATAAACATTATCTCTATTCCGCACAGAAGAAAGGATATAGCGGGGTAGCTATTCTGACCAAACGCGAACCGGACCATGTAGAATATGGTATGGGCATAGAAGAGTATGATAACGAAGGGCGTTTTATCCGTGCCGACTACGGTGATATTTCCGTAGTCAGCGTCTATCATCCTTCGGGAACCAGCGGAGACGAACGCCAGGCTTTTAAGATGGTTTGGTTGGAGAAGTTCCAGGAGTATGTATTAGAGCTGGAGCGTACCCGTCCCAAGCTGATTCTCTGTGGCGACTACAATATTTGCCACGAAGCCATTGATATCCACGACCCTATTCGTAATGCCACCAACAGTGGTTTCCTGCCCGAAGAAAGGGAATGGATGACGCGTTTTCTTCATGCAGGCTTCATCGATTCTTTCCGCTTTCTTCATCCGGACAAGCAGGAATATACGTGGTGGAGCTACCGTTTTAATTCGCGTGCCAAGAACAAAGGTTGGCGTATAGACTATTGTATGGTAAGTGAGCCGGTACGTCCGATGCTGAAAGAAGCACGGATATTGAACGATGCAGTTCATTCCGATCACTGCCCGATGTTGTTAGAAATTACAGACTGATTATGGAAACAGAAGATAGAGTAGGAAAAGCCGTAGAACTTTTCAAGAGCGGGTATAACTGTTCGCAGTCGGTTGTGGCTGCTTTT
The DNA here is from genome assembly GCF_038448625.1 of Bacteroides sp. GD17. Classification (NCBI taxonomy): domain Bacteria; kingdom Pseudomonadati; phylum Bacteroidota; class Bacteroidia; order Bacteroidales; family Bacteroidaceae; genus Bacteroides; species Bacteroides sp. GD17. The sequence goes on along the minus strand of NZ_JBCEZS010000006.1, from coordinate 15,194 downwards.
GCCGATATGTACGGATTCACAGACGAGCAGGCATTTCGTATGTCGGCTTCGTTTGGCGGTGGTATTGGGCGCATGAGGCAGACGTGTGGTGCTGCATGTGGCATGTTTCTGTTGGCAGGACTGGAAAAAAGTGCTGTCGAAGGTAAGGATCGTGAAGGCAAGGCGGCCAACTATGCATTGGTACAGGAATTGGCTGCTGAATTCGAAAAACGCAACGGCTCGCTGATTTGTGCCGAGCTGTTGGGGTTGAAGAAACCGGAAGGTTCGGCTGTTCCCGAAGCACGAACTGAACAGTATTATGCTAAACGTCCGTGTGCCAGGATGGTAGAGGAGGCAGCCCGAATTTGGGCGGAATATCTGGAAAAAACGCACAAAAAGTAAGAAAACGGTACTTTTTAGCCTTTCAGATGAAAAAAAGTCTCTAATAATGTGTTATATAACATAATTTTATCTATCTTTGCAGCGATATAAAAAACACCGACATCCTTGCAGAGGATGAGGATAACGTTTAACTAAAAGCAAATAAAAATGTTGAAAGAAAAAGCTGGAATCGTTGCAGGACAGATTTGGACTGCACTGAATGGCACAGAAGGTTTGACTCACAAGCAAATCAAAAAGGCAACTAAACTTGTTGATAAGGACTTTTTCCTTGGATTGGGTTGGTTGTTGAGAGAAGACAAAGTATCTACTTCAGAAGTTGAAGGAGAACTGTTTGTAAAGCTGAACTAAGCGAGAGATTGATTAGAATGTTATAAAAAGATGCGTTGATACATGAATATGTTATCAACGCATCTTTTTTATATCCCCTATTTTCACTATCTTTGCGCACCCTAATGAAGTAGTAAGTCGTTAGTAGATAAGTAGTAACCAGAATAGATAATAATTTATCAATGAAGAATATACGTAATTTTTGTATCATTGCCCATATAGACCACGGTAAATCAACTTTGGCAGACCGATTGTTGGAATTTACCAATACCATACAAGTGACTGAAGGACAGATGCTGGATGACATGGACTTGGAGAAGGAGAGAGGTATCACTATCAAGAGCCATGCCATACAGATGGAGTATACGTATAAAGGCGAAAAGTATATCTTAAACTTGATTGATACTCCGGGACACGTGGACTTTTCTTATGAAGTTTCCCGTTCCATTGCTGCTTGTGAGGGAGCTTTGCTCATTGTGGATGCCTCTCAGGGGGTACAGGCACAGACTATTTCAAATCTTTATATGGCCCTTGAGCATGATTTGGAGATTATTCCGGTAATCAACAAGTGCGATATGGCAAGTGCCCAGCCCGAAGAAGTGGAAGATGAAATCGTAGAACTGCTTGGATGCAAGCGTGAGGAGATTATCCGCGCCTCCGGCAAGACGGGAATGGGTGTGGAAGAGATTCTGGCAGCGGTCATCGAGCGCATCCCTCATCCGGTAGGTGATGAGGAGGCTCCGTTGCAGGCATTGATATTCGATTCTGTATTCAACTCTTTCCGCGGCATTATCGCTTACTTCAAGATTGTGAATGGCGTCATCCGCAAGGGAGATAAAGTGAAGTTCTTCAATACTGGTAAGGAGTATGATGCAGACGAAATCGGCGTATTGAAGATGGACATGGTGTCACGTCCCGAACTGCGTACGGGAGATGTAGGCTATATCATTTCCGGTATTAAAACTTCTAAAGAAGTAAAGGTGGGCGATACGATTACCCACATTGCACGTCCGTGTAAGGAAGCTATTGCCGGTTTTGAAGAAGTGAAGCCGATGGTTTTTGCCGGTGTATATCCTATTGAAGCCGAGGATTTTGAGGATTTACGCTCTTCTTTGGAGAAGCTTCAGTTGAACGATGCTTCATTGACTTTCCAACCGGAGTCTTCTCTGGCGTTGGGCTTTGGTTTCCGTTGCGGTTTCTTGGGCTTGCTCCACATGGAAATTGTACAGGAACGTCTCGATCGCGAGTTCGATATGAATGTCATCACGACAGTGCCCAATGTTTCTTACAATATCTACGATAAGCAAGGCCACATGACCGAGGTGCACAACCCCGGCAGTATGCCCGATCCTACGATGATAGACCGCATCGAAGAACCTTATATTCGTGCTTCCGTAATCACCACCACCGACTATATCGGCCCTATTATGACCCTCTGTCTGGGTAAACGTGGCGAATTAGTGAAACAGGAATATATTTCGGGCAACCGTGTGGAGATATACTACGATATGCCTTTGGGAGAAATCGTTATCGACTTTTACGATAAACTGAAGAGCATTTCCAAGGGATATGCTTCCTTCGACTACCATTCCAATGGCTTCCGCCCGTCCAAGTTGGTGAAGCTGGATATTTTGCTGAACGGTGAGCCGGTGGATGCTCTTTCTACTCTGACGCACTTCGACAATGCCTACGAACTGGGGCGCCGCATGTGCGAGAAGCTGAAAGATCTGATACCGAGACAGCAGTTTGACATTGCTATTCAGGCAGCTATCGGAGCAAAGATTATTTCCCGTGAAACAATTAAAGCGGTGCGCAAGGATGTAACTGCCAAGTGTTATGGTGGTGACGTGAGCCGTAAACGCAAGCTGCTCGAGAAGCAGAAGAAGGGTAAAAAACGTATGAAGCAAATTGGTAATGTAGAAGTGCCGCAGAAAGCGTTCCTTGCAGTACTGAAATTAGATTAATTTTAAACAAATTCACTTTAGGGGTTGTTCTCTTTCCATAGGGCTATCTTGACAACCCCTTTTAATTTAAACTAAATGAGAAAAGTTCTATCTTTTTCGGTCTTCCTTATGGTAGGCCTTGTGTTTTCCCAGTATCTCCCGGTATGGGCTGGTGGAAACTATGATGCAGTGAAGGCTGTATCGAATGTGTTGCTTTATATCTGCCTGGGTTTCATTATGATTAATGTGGGGCGCGAGTTCGAAGTTGATAAATCCCGCTGGCGCGGATATGCCGAGGATTACTTCATCGCGATGGCTACTGCCGCCATGCCCTGGTTCCTGATTGCCATTTACTATATCTTTGTATTGCTTCCGCCCGAATATTGGGATAGTTGGGAGGCATGGAAAGAGAATCTGTTGTTGAGCCGTTTTGCTGCTCCCACTTCCGCAGGTATCTTGTTTACGATGCTGGCCGCTATCGGGTTGAAGTCCAGTTGGATGTATAAGAAGATTCAAGTACTGGCCATATTCGACGATCTGGATACTATTCTTCTGATGATTCCACTTCAGATTATGATGATCGGCTTGCGTTGGCAACTTCTGGTTATAGTGCTGATTGTGTTTCTGCTGCTTTCGTGGGGCTGGAAACAGTTGGGCAAGTTTAACTGGAGGCAGGACTGGAAAGCGATCCTGCTGTACTCGGTCATTGTATTTGTATGTACCCAGTCCTTGTATCTTATCAGCAAGCATCTTTACGGAGAAGACGGTAGCATACACATCGAAGTGCTGCTTCCGGCATTTGTGCTGGGCATGGTCATGAAGCATAAGGAACACGATACTCCGATGGAACAGAAGGTCTCGACGGGTATCTCTTTCCTGTTCATGTTCCTGGTCGGTGTAAGCATGCCCCGCTTCCTGGGCATTGACTTTGCGGATGCTGCCGTAGGGCAAAGCTCGGTGACCGGTTCGCAAGAGATGATGTCGTGGGGGATGATTGCTGTACACGTGCTGATCGTATCGTTCTTGTCCAATCTTGGCAAGCTGTTCCCCGTGTTTTTCTATCGCGATCGTAAGCTTAGTGAGCGTCTGGCACTCTCCATCGGTATGTTTACCCGTGGTGAAGTAGGGGCGGGTGTTATCTTTATAGCTTTGGGATATAATTTAGGTGGTCCGGCTCTGATAATTTCTGTGCTTACTATAGTGCTTAATTTAATTTTAACGGGTATCTTTGTAATGTGGGTGAAAAAGTTGGCGTTGATGAGTTATAAAGAATAGTACCTTAATCGTATAAACCTTATGATAATTCTACGTACTGTGAAAAACATCTCGTCGCTGAATCTTGTGGCGAGCGTCTTATTGTTCGTGACGGCGATCCTGGCTGCCGTTATAGCCAATTCTCCGTTTGCTCCGATGTATCAGGAGTTTTTGATGCACGAGTTGCACTTGCGCATCGGTAGTTTCAATTTGTTTTCTCATGCAGGTCATCCGTTGCGGATGATAGAATTCATCAATGATTGTCTGATGACCGTATTCTTTTTTGCGGTAGGGCTGGAGATAAAGCGTGAGTTGCTGGTTGGTGAGCTGTCTTCTTTTCGTAAGGCAGCTTTGCCTTTTGTGGCAGCGTGTGGTGGTATGCTGGTACCTGTCATCATTTACTCTCTTTTGGTGGTTTCGGGTACTCCCGAGACGCGTGGAATGGCTATACCGATGGCAACGGATATTGCCTTTTCGCTGGGCGTGCTTAGCTTGCTGGGTAGCCGTGTACCGTTGAGTCTGAAAATATTCCTGACAGCATTTGCGGTAGTCGATGATATTGGTGGTATTTTGGTCATTGCTATATTCTACAGTTCCGAGGTGTCTTACGGATATCTTGTTGTGGCTGCCATTCTTTATTGCTTCCTCTATTATATGGGGCGATTAGGGGTGACGCAGAAGATCTTTTTCTTGTTCTTTGGGGTGATAATATGGTATCTGTTCCTTCAGTCGGGCATACATAGCACTATTTCCGGTGTGATACTGGCATTTGTTATTCCGGCTCGTCCGCGGCTTGATGCGGGTAAATACATCAAGCGTATTCGCGATATCATGAGTACATTTCCAGTTACCAAGTCCGATAATATAGTGCTGAGCAATGAACAGATTGCTATATTGAAGCAGGTGGAACGTGCTTCCGACCGGGTGATCAGTCCGCTGCAATCTTTGGAAGACAATCTGCATGGAATGGTGAACTTTGTCATTCTGCCGCTGTTTGCTTTTGCTAATGCCGGTGTCGTATTTAGCGGCGGGGGTAGCATTGTAGGCGATGTAAGTATAGCGGTGGCTGTAGGCTTGCTCCTTGGCAAGTTCATTGGGATCTTCTCGTTTACATGGCTGTCGATAAAGAGTGGTTTGACTTCGATGCCTGCGGGGATGAACTGGAAAAACATTGCAGGTGTTTCTTTGTTGGGTGGCATCGGCTTTACGGTTTCCCTGTTCATAGCCAATCTTTCTTTTGCGGGAGATTATCCGGAACTACTGAATCAGGCCAAGTTCGGTGTACTCTTCGGTACGATTGTTGCCGGTATATTGGGGTATATCGTGCTGAGTATAGTGTTGCCGAAAGTTCAAAAGAAGTAATTAACTTTTAGATATAAGTGAAGGAGCGTAGCAAATACTGTTACGCTCCTTTTGTTGTATTTGTGTCTGTCCACATATAATAAGGTGAGTATTGATACTACTAATAATATTAGTTAAACTACTAATGAAGTTAGTTGAATAACTGCATGTTTTAGTTGTTTGTTAGAAACTAATTATTATATTTGCATAGTTCAACTGATAAATAGAAATATACCATGAAAAGACTGACTGCAAAAGAGGAAGAGATAATGAGGATGTTTTGGGAACAAGGCCCGATGTTTGTTCGCGAACTGTTGGCTTTCTATGAGGAGCCTAAACCTCATTATAATACTGTATCTACGCTGGTGCGTGGATTGGAGGAGAAAGGCTTTGTTGGCTATAAGGCTTATGGAAATACCTATCAATATTATGCTGTTGTGTCCGAGAAAGACTATAAACGTTCGGCGCTGAATGAAGTGGTAGCTCAGTATTACAATAATTCATTTACCAATGTCGTGTCTGCGTTTATTGAAGAAGAGGGCATGCCTCTGGATGACCTGAAGGCATTGATCGCAAAGATAGAAAGTAAAAAGGCTGATAAATCGGAGTAGCCATGGGAAGCTTATTGTTCTATATCTTCGAGTCGACGCTCTGCCTGGCAATCCTATACTTTTTATTCAGGATGTTCTTCAAGGCAGATACCTTGTTCCGCACAAACAGGTTCATTTTGTTGGGCGGTACGTTATGCTGCATGATACTGCCGTTTATGCAATTCGGTATAGCGGAAAACCGTTTATGGCAACAGCCTGTCTCTGTAGTGAGGAATGCGCTGATAGTAGAAAACGGGCTTGATGCAGCGATAAACAGATCAGGAGAAGGTGCATCCAAAGACATTATTGCTGTAGAGACTTCTGGAGACAAGGAGCTGAATGTTACGGATGCTTATTCTGCCCAGTCTGTTTCGCCTTTTTCATGGAGTGTTGCGCTGGGCGTTCTTTATATAATAGGAGCGGGGAGTACACTTCTCTTTTTCCTGCTGTCTACATGGCGTATGTGGCGGCTTATTTGTCACCATCCAAAGTATAGCTGTGGCAAATATAAATTGTTGATTTATCCTGAGAAGATACTTTCTTTCAGTTGGGGAAATACCATTGTACTGTCGCAAGAAGATTATGATAAGTATGCCGATGAAATCTTGCTGCATGAGCAGATGCATCTGCATTATCGGCATACGCTCGATCTATTATGGATGGAGATTCTGCTCGTACTGCATTGGTTTAACCCGGCAGCTTGGCTGTTGATGCGCGATTTGCGCGAACTGCATGAATTCGAGGCAGACAACGGCGTACTTACTCATGGCATCGATGCAACTCAATATCAACTCTTACTCGTGAAAAAATCCGTGGGTACAAGGCTCTACTCTATGGCCAACGGATTCAATCACAGTAAACTTAAAAATCGTATCAATATGATGTTAAAGAAAAGAACAAACAGCTGGGCACGGCTGAAGCTATTGCTGTTCGTGCCCGTAGCTGCCGGAACGCTGATTGCGTTTGCGCAGCCGGAAGTGAAGAAGACGGTGGAACAAGTGGTGAAGCCGGAGCGTGTGAAACAAGACTCCATTCCTCAGGATGGATTAGAATCATTGAAGCAATACTTCGGGCAGAAGTATGAAGCAGCTTTGAAAGATGAGGATACTGCCAAGAAAGTATTGATTACGCAGCATGTTTTCTTTGTAAATATGAGAAATGCAATGATGCTGGACGATAATCATATACAGAATGTGGAAGACTTGCGTGCCGCATTTGCAAAACAGCTTAAAGCTGATTATCAGATGGCTAAAAAAGAGGGAAAGGTACCATGGACTATATTGACTGTACGCTATGATAGCGGTGCAACACCTCAGACTCTTCAAACTTATCTGACAACTATAAAAGAAGTATATCATCGACTTCACCAAGAAATCTCTGCTGAATTGGGGGGAGTTGACGAAGTAAGGCTTGATAAGACACTGCCGGTTATGGTTTATTTCGCAGAGCCCGTTAAGTACATTCCAAGACCTTCTTCAAAAGACCCGTTGCCTATGAGGTTCTTTCTTAGCTATGGCGACGGTAGTCATGCCAAAGTACTGTCGGATATTACTCTTGAGAACTTAGAAAAAGAGCTGGTAGCTTATAAAGCATCGGCAGGCGATGAACCTATTGTGGCTTCTTGGGGGGTTACCGGTGGAGGAGTACGGGTAAAGACCCTCGACGAAGTGAAGCAATTGTTCCATAAAACACTGGGTACTGACTTAGGTATGTGATGAATCTTCTTCTGTTTCTTCTTCTTTTGGCAGCAGCCTTGCCGATATGCGTTTCTTGGGCGTCAGGCTCATGTCTTTCAACATTTCGGCTTGACGCACTACGCTACCGTTGCCGTCCGATAGCTGGTTGAATGCCCGGTCGTAATCTCTTTGCAAGCTGGTAAGTTTGTCACCGATGCCGAGGAAGGTATCGGTGAAGCCGGCTATCTTCTCGTAGAGGGATGTGCCGCGCTTGATGATGGCTTGCACGTTCTTCACCTGATTCTCCCGCTTCCAAAGGTCGAGAGAGAGGCGCAGGGCACTGATAAGATTGGTAGGGCTCATCAGTACGACTTTCTTGTTGTAAGCATACTCCCACAGGTTGGCATCACTCTGGATGGCAAGCAGGTAAGCACCTTCGGTAGGGATGAACATCATCACAAAGTCCGGCGACTTGATGTCGTAGCGGGAATAATCCTTCTGGCTGAGTTCGTCGATATGTGTACGGACAGATTGCAGATGCGCTTTCAGTAAGCGCGTCTGCTCTTCCTTGTTCTCGGCGGAGGTGTAGGCGGTATAGGCAGTGAGCGAAACTTTGGAGTCTATAATCATTTCCCGGTCATCGGGGTATTTGATAAGGATATCAGGCTGCATCTTTTGCCCGTTCTCCTCGTTGGTGACTACTTCGCCACGTTCGTCTTTCAAGAATTCCTGGCGCGTATAGTGTTCTCCTTCTATCAAACCGGAAGCTTGCAGCAGGCGTTCCAAAATCATTTCCCCCCAATTGCCTTGCATCTTAGAGTCGCCTTTCAGGGCACGGGTCAGGTTATTGGCATCTTCGCTAAGGCGGTTGTTGAGCTCAACCAACTCTTTGATGCGCTCCCCGAGTGAGAAGCGCTCTTTGGATTCTGTGCTGTATACCTGCTCCACCTTTTCGCGGAAGTCTTTCAAGTTATCGCCCAGCGGACGGAGCAGGTTGTTCAGGTGTTCGGCATTCAACTTCGTAAAGTCTTCGGCCTTGCTCTTGAAGATGCGGTTGGAAAGGTTCTCGAACTCGATGTTCATCCGTTTGTGCAAGGCTTCGGCTTCTTCCATGCTTCGTTTCAGCAGTTCCACCTCTTTCTCGCGCCCCATCAATTCTGCTTTCAGGGCACTATTCTTGCGTTCGGCTACGAGATAGCCGACAGCAATACCTATCACCAGTCCTACCAGTAAGAAAAGAATCTCCATAGCAAAGCGTTATTCGGTCAATATCTCGTTTCCGTCTTCGGTAATCAGCAGCATACTTTCCCATTGAGCGGATGGCAGCCCGTCGTCTGTGCATACAGTCCACCCGTCGGCTTCGTCGATGAAGACCTCGTAGGTTCCCATGTTAATCATCGGCTCGATGGTGAACGTCATGCCCGGTACCAGCACCATGCCCGTACCGCGCTTGCCGAAGTGCTCTACATCCGGTTCTTCATGGAACTTGACTCCTACGCCGTGTCCGCAAAGGTCGCGTACTACGCTGTAACCATTCTTCTCGGCATGTTCTTGGATGACGGCGCCTATATCGCCGAGGCGCGCCCAAGGTTGGGCAGCCTGCACGCCGAGGTCGCGGCACTCTTTGGTTACTTGTACCAGGCGTTGCATTTCGGGACTGACTTCTCCAATCATATACATGCGTGATGCATCGGAGAAATAACCTTTATAAATGGTAGATACATCCACGTTCACAATGTCTCCGCTCCGCAGAAACTCTTTGGTGCTGGGGATGCCGTGGCACACAACGTCGTTGATGCTGGTACACACGCTTTTGGGGAATCCTTCGTAGAGGAAGGGAGCGGGGATTGCATCATGATCCGTGGTAAAGCAGTACACCATGTGGTCTATTTCTGCGGTGGACATGCCTTCGCGGATGTTTGCCGAGATGTAATCCAGCAATGCAGTATTGATTTTGGCACTTTCGCGGATGCCTGCCAGTTGCTCTTCTGTGCGCAGCATGTGACGCAATGGCAATTTGTACCCCTCTTTTTTATAATGTTGAATCTTGGCTTCTACTTCGTCGGAATAGTTTTTAGGAGTAAACCGGACTCCTTTCGTAAACTTTTTCATTATCTTATTCTTTATATGGTGTTGCAAAAATACACAATAATGCAGGTGCTTGTACTCTTAAAGAGCAAAAATTGTCCGTTTCTTCGCTCAAATACCTACTTATAGGGTGTTCACCACCTCTATCTCGCTTCTCGAATTATCCACCCTTTTCACCTGTATCTGCGTTTTGATTCTCTCTTTCAGCCCTTCCACGTGGCTGATGATTCCCACTTTCTTGCCACCCATCTGGTGTAGTTTCTCCAATGTATCCATTACCGTATTCAGGTAATCGCCGCTCAGGGTGCCGAAGCCTTCATCAATAAACAGCGTATCTACCGACAGGCTTTGCCGGCTGAGGGAGGAGAGACCGAGGGCGAGCGAGAGAGAAACCAGAAAGCTTTCGCCACCGGAGAGGGTACAAGCCGGGCGGGCGGAACCTCCTTGGTAGAAGTCACGCAGCAGGATGGTGAGCGAACCTGCCTGGCACTCTAATTCGTAGCGGTCGGTGAGCCGCTGCAGGTAGGAGTTGGCGCCGTTGAGCAGTTCCTTCAGTACAAAACTTTGGGCGATGTTGCGGAAGTTCTTTCCTTTCTCGTCGCCGAAGTGATGGCAGAGGCGGTCCCACTTCAGATAGACTTCGCGGAGTTCATCGGCACGCTTTTTCTCGTCTTTTATCAGGGCGATGTTTTGCTCATGCTGTTTTAGTTTGGCTTGCAGTTGGCCGATGGTCTGGTTGCTTTCGGTGATTCGCTGCTCCCATGCGGTGATTTCTGTTCCAAGCGATTCGGAGGTGTCTTCCTCGTTCATCTCCGGTTGTTGCTTGAGGTGTGCTTCCAGCTGTTCCGCGGTCAGTTGGCAGGCGGTTTGGCGGGCTACGACTTCTTCTTTGAGTTGTTGCAGCTTGATGCGCAGTTGCTCTATTTGCTCGTTGGAGCAGGCGGAGAGGTGGGTAAGGCGTGATTCGTCAAAGCCGGGATGCAGGTTGCGGAATGCAGCAAGTTTCTCTTGCTGCTCTTTAATGGCACTACGGGCAGAAAGTATGTTTTGTTTCAGCCTGATGGTTTGGGCGCTTAGCGAATTCCATGCAATTTCCAGATTCCTGACCTCCTTCGCTTCTCCGATAACTGTCTCTTTCCAGTCAGGGAAAGCGGAGCAGATGGTTTCTTTGGTTGCCGATATGCTGTCCAGCTCTTTGTTGCTGAAGGTAATGGCAGTAGTTAATCCCGCTTGCTTGTTTTGCGCCAGTTTGTAATTGGCTGCGGCTTGTTTCAATCGTTCGACGAACGAAGTGGGATGAGTGTCCCATTCCGTTTGCCAGTTTTGCCAAAGAATCAGCGGACTGACACGTTCCAGGGTTGCCCGGGCGGTATCTTTCTCGTTTTTAATCAGTGAGAATTTGTTGGTGATGCTGTTTCGGAGTTCGCTCAGAGCCTTGTCGGCAGCATTGAACTCTCGTTGGGCGGCTTCTACTGATTTCTGTAATTCATCTTTCTGATGTTGGAGGCGGGAGATGGTATTGGCAAGCCTTTGGACTTCATTCAGTTTTCGGTTATTATCGTCGAGGTGCTGCTGGTTGCTTTGTACCAATGCGTTCAGTGCATCTTCCGTAGAATTGGAGATGCTTTGAACGCCGCATCGAAGGCATTTCTCTTCGGCATCTTTCAGTGCATTGTTATAGCCTTCTTGAGCTTTTCTGGTAGCCGATTGGCTGCTTGCGATCAGTTTTTCATAAGTCTTGAACTCGGTCCTGTTGTTGTTCAAGGCTTGTTCGGCTTCTTTGTATTCTTTCTCTTTGGCAGTCAGAGAAGTCTGGAGGGGGGCAAGGACAGACTGGAAATCCTCATCCCGGAGGAGTGATTTTATCTCTTGTCCGCATACGGGGCAGGTATCACCTACTTCCAGGCGGGCACGGGCTTCTTTTGCCCAATCTTCCACAGCTTCTTTTTGCTTGTCGTATAGTTTGTGCAGGTCGTTGTAGACCGCTTGCTTGTTATTATAGTCAGTTTGTAGATTACTGTATTGGCTTTGGCACACTGCAACCTTTTCATTGAGAGACTGTTCGTACTCTTTGGCGGCATTCAGGCCCGACTGCTTCTCTTTTAGTAATGCAAGGGCGGTTTTGGCTTTCAGCAGTTTCTCTTTGTCCGCTTCAAGAGAAGTCCTTTGGCTTTGCAGGGCATCCTGATTCATGGCTTCGAGCAACGCTTTTTGCTTGTCTATCTCTTCCTGCTTGCTCTGATTCTCTTTGCTTCTCAGTAGGGCGGCTTCTTCTTTTGTTGCACGTTCTTGTTCGCGGGCCGGTTGTTGGTTGTTCAGGACGATTATCTCTTTTTCGTATTTATTGCTCCGGGCTTGCGAGGAAAGTACGGCCTGCAAGTCGGTGATGATGGACTGGCTTTGCTCGAACATGGGGAGTAGCGGAGCATACTCTTGCAGATATGCTTCGACACGGAGCAACTCTTGTTGCTGCTTTTCAGTATTTGCCTTCAGCCAAGCGTGCCCTTCACTAAGGCGGGCAAAGTCTGTTCTTAGTTCACGGGCTTTCTCTTCCTCCGTCTGAAGTGCTGAGCGATTCTTGTTTAAAGAAGAAAACCAGTTGCGGGCATCGGCTGTGGTATGCCAATCGTTTATCAGCAGCTCTTTTTGCCGGAAATCATCCGATAGCAGCAGTGCTTTTTTTTCTTCCCATGCTTCCTTTTGCTTCTCCGAAGTGAGGATTAATTCTGTTTTCCTTTTCAGCCAGTCGCGCTTTTGGAGGGCGATGCTCTTTTGAAGGTTGAAGCGCTCGATCTCAGCATGTTGTGCAGCAGTGAACTCTTTTGCTTCCGCTATTTCTTCTTCCGTGAGGAGACGGATCCCTTCCAGTTTCCGGTTTTGCTCTTCATATTCCATGCGCTTTTCTTTGGTGATGGCATAGATACGCGAGCCTATTTCGGTGTAGATGCCGGTTCCGGTCAACTTCTCCAGGATATCCGATTTCTCGCTTTCCTTACTTTGCAGAAACTTGGTGAAGTCTCCTTGTGCCAGCAAGGTGGTGCGGCAGAATTGCTCGAAGGTCAGGCCGATGGCAGCTTGTATTTCGACAGGTATCTCTGTTTTCTTGGTGAGTTGGAGGTGGGTCTTTCTGTTTTCCAGGGTCCACTTCACGTCTTGCAGGGCACCGTCTGCCTTTTTGCGGGCGCGGGCCACGTACCAGCGGGCGGTATAGGGCGTATCGTTTGTGCCGATGAAGTCCAGTTCGGCCCAGGCTTCACAGGTATTGCGGCGCATCAGTTGCCGATTGTCGTTTATCAGCACGTCTTCCTTTTTGGCAGAGAAAGATTGTGTGATGTCCTTGTATCTCTCGCCTGCCGTGCGGTCCATGCGCGGGGTTTCGTTGTAGAGTGCCAGGCAGATGGCATCGAGTATCGTAGTCTTGCCTGCCCCCGTCTCACCGCAAATCAGGAACAAGGATTCTTCGCCCAGCGGACCGTTCTCAAAGTCAATGACGGCATCTTCTATGGACGCCAGGTTCTTTATTGTCAGTTTTTGAAGTTTCATCTTTTCTCTTTTACTTGTCGCAATACGTCGTTCATCAGTCCGCAAAGTTCTTCGTCCATATCTTCTCCTTCCGCTTCGCGGTAGTAGAGTTTGGCTATGTCCAGCGGAGACATTTCTTGAATCTCCTGGATGGAGAGATGCTGTGTTCCGTTATCTGCCGTTTGCTTTTTCCGGTTGGACTTGATGTAGCAGTATTTGCAGGCTTTATCCTTGGCAGCATTGGCGGCACGCTCGTTGCAGTCGGGGGCCAGATAGGTGTCTATCAACACATTCAGCCGGATGTATGCCTGCTTCTCGGCAGGATATTCTTCGAGCAGCTGCAGGGCTTCTTCAAAGGGAAGCGGTTCACGGGGCAGCGTCACGAGGGGCATCGGATTCTCTATGCCGACGGTTCTTATCTGCGGTTCATGGTGACTGTCCAGTTCGACGATGGAGACGGAGTGCGGATAGGTTTCATCGAAGCTTACGGGTAGGGGAGTGCCGCAATAACGGGCGCGGTGGTTGCTTCCCTTGATGTCCTGCGGGCAATGGATGTGCCCGAGTGCCAGATAATCGTAACCCTGTCCCATGTCGCGGAGGCTGACGGTTTCTATTCCGCCTATGCTTTCGTCGTGCCCCGTCCGGTCACTGCCTTCCACGGTGAGGTGCGCCATTAGTACAACGGGCAGTTCTTCGCGGTTCAGCTTTTCCGTTTCGTCCAGCAGTGCCTGGAAGAAGCGGGATTGGCGTTCTTCTCTCGGCGTATCGGCATCCAGCATCGGGAAGTTCTGCGGATAGACGTGGGGGACGGCAACGATATAACCTTTCGGTCGGCCTTCTGCGTCCTTTACCTCGATGATATGCTTTTCCAGGTTTACTTCTTCTCCGTTGCGCTCGATGTTTCCCACGACTTTTACTCCGAAGTGCTGCCACAGGCTGCTGTCTATTTCCAGTTTCGAACTGCTGTCATGGTTTCCGGCAGCCACAACGATGGTCATTTTGGGACAAGCTTTGTGTACTTCCAGCATGCCTTCCGTGTACATTTTCTGGGTAGCGGCCGAAGGGGTGGAGTAGTGATAAATGTCTCCACTCACTACCATGACGTCGGGTTTCTCTTCTGCCACAATGCGGGTAAGCTGTTGGAGGAATGATTGTTGCTCCGGGCTGCGGTCGTAATTATACAGGCTGTGTCCCAGGTGCCAGTCGCTGGTATGTAGTACTTTCATGGCTTCATCGTTTTTTAGACTGCAACCGAGCGTAGTATATACATTTTGTGCGTACCCCTTCCTTTGTAATCGATGCCCGTTTCGGGTTGTGCAGCCCATGCTTTCAATTCATTGGCGGCGGCGGTCTTCAGCAGGCCGGTCAGCCGACAGTAGTCCGCTACGCTCATGAAGGTGTTCTTTCTTATGAATTCTTTGGCACGTTCCAGCCGTTCCTGCGGGGCAAACAACTGTGAGGAACGTTGGCACTTTTTGTACTGTGCCCGTTGCAACGTACAACGGGCGGCGGTTTCGTAAACAAGCTCTTTATCTACCCTGAAGTTGATGTCTTTCAGGCAAATGCTTGCCGCATTGCGCCGGGGAGTGTTCTCTTCGCCGCTTTCCCGCTCCTTGCCTTTACGCAACCCCAGTGAAGGGGTGAATACTCCCAAGCCTTCTATCTTCACAGAATAACCTTCGGCCATGTTGTAGGCCATCTCTTCGACAATGGCTTGCACCAGTCCTTTGATTTCTCCTCGTGTGAAAGTGCTTGCATAAGCCACTTTGTCGGCAATGTATTGTAAGTCCCTCTGTCCGTAGAGTTGCATACGCGGATAGAGGATACGCTTTCCGTCTTCGTTGGGCAGGGTAAGTTCCTGCATGTCATATTCTGCCATAAGTCAGTTGATGTTAGTATATAAATTCTCCGATGTCTAAAGAAAAAGTTCCCGGCACTAAGAGAAAAGTATCTTTCTTTAGTACAGGGCTGACGCATTAAAAATTCACGTCTAATAACTTCTCAAGAAAAGAGTCGTCCCATCCGGCTCTTTTTCTTTTTCCCTTCAAACTTCCCTTTGATTCATCTTTCTT